>NZ_JBFUBN010000006.1:0-328712 GCF_056405735.1 Polaromonas sp. P1_F2
CCTCGGCGCATCCACAAGGGGTGGAGACAGGAATACCAAGCAGCCGAAATCCCAACAGCCGAAGATAAGACTCCGAATACATAAAACCACAAGGACACGCCAAGGCGTGTCCTTGTTTGTCTTTTTCCCCGCTCCCGATTGCCCCGTCCTGGCTGGGCCGAGGAGCGCAGAGACAAGCGGATCAGGGCCGGCGTTGTCTGAGCGAAGCGAGTTTAGCCGGACCCCGCTTGGCTCGAGCACCGCAGGTTGCCCGAAGCGAAGCGTAGGGACCCAGACTGCGGGTCGCCTTTTCTTTGGTGACTTTCTTTTGGCGAAGCAAAAGAAAGTTACTTGCCGCCGGGCAACCCCCGGCCAGCAGAACTCAGCAGAGAGAGCGCCAGCCGAAACAAGAACGGCCATAGAAAGCAGGTTCGGCACGGGCGGGGGAGGAACCACCCCATGAACCTATCCGAGCCCTTCGTCCGCCGCCCGGTAGCCACCGTCCTGTTAACCATAGGCCTGGCCCTCGCCGGCATAGGCGCCTTCTTCGTCCTACCGGTGTCGCCACTTCCACAAGTCGACTTCCCGGTGATCTCGGTCAGCGCCTCGCTGCCGGGCGCCAGCCCTTCGACCATGGCCAGCAGCGTGGCCACGCCGCTGGAACGGCGTCTCGGGGTGATCGCGGGTGTCAATGAGATGACGTCCAACAGCGGCAGCGGCTCCACGCGCATCAGCCTGCAGTTCGACCTCAACCGCAAGATCGACTCGGCCGCACGCGAGGTGCAGGCCGCCATCAACGCCTCGCGGGCCGACCTGCCGGCCACCCTGCGCAGCAACCCGACCTACCGCAAGGCCAACCCGGCCTCGGCGCCGGTCATCATCCTGGCGCTCACGTCCAAGACACGTTCGCCGGGCCAGATTTACGACGAGGTCTCCAACCTCGTGCAGCAGAAAATCGCCCAGGTGCCGGGCGTGGGCGACGTCGAGCTGGGCGGCGGCTCGCTGCCCGCGGTGCGGGTGGAGCTCAATCCCTTCTCGCTGAACCGCTACGGCGTGAGTTCGGAAGACGTGCGCGCCGCCTTGCAGGCCTCCAACGCCAACCGGCCGCGCGGCGCCATCGAAGGCAACGGCCAGCGCTTCCAGATCTACACCGGCGCCAGCACCGCCAGCGGCGGGCGCCGCGCCGCCGACTACCAGGACCTGATCGTGGCCTGGCGCAACAACGCGTCGATCCGCCTGCGCGACGTGGCCGACGTGCAGGACGGCGTGGAGAACATCAACACCCTGGGCTTGTTCAACGGCGAGCCGGCGGTGATCGTGCTGGTCACGCGCCAGCCGGCCGCCAACGTGATCGAAACCGTGGACGGCGTGCGCGACCTGCTGCCCGAGCTGCAGGCCCAGCTGCCGCAGGACGTGCGCCTGCAGGTCGCCTCCGATAGCACCAACTCGATACGCTCTTCGCTGCATGAGATCGAGATCACGCTGGTCATCTCCATCGTGCTGGTGGTGCTGGTCGTCAGCGCCTTTTTGCGCAGCGCGCGCGCCACCATCATCCCGGCGGTGGCCACGGTGGTGTCGCTGCTGGGCACCTTTGGCGTGATGTACCTGCTGGGCTTTTCGCTCAACAACCTGAGCCTGATGGCGCTCACGGTGGCCACCGGCTTTGTCGTCGACGACGCCATCGTGGTGCTGGAGAACACCAGCCGCCACATCGAGGCCGGCATGGACCGCTTCAAGGCCGCGCTGCTGGGCGCACGCGAAGTTGGTTTTACCGTGCTGTCCATCAGCCTGTCGCTGGTGGCGGTGTTCATCCCGCTGCTCTTCATGGGCGGGCAGGTCGGCCGGCTGTTCCGCGAATTCGCCGTCACGCTCTCGGCGGCGGTGTTGATTTCCTTGCTGATCTCGCTGACCACCACGCCCATGATGTGCGCCTGGCTGCTCAAGCCCGATGCGCACAGCAAGCCGCCAGGCCGCATCGCGCGCTGGTTTGACGCGGCCTTCCAGCGCGTGCATCGGAGCTATGAAACCAGCCTGGACTGGGCGCTGCACAGCAAGCTGCTGGTCATGCTGATCCTGGCGGCCGTGGTGGGCCTGAATGTCTACCTCTATGTGAAAGCGCCGAAAGGCTTTTTCCCGCAGCAGGACACCGGCCAGATCAACGGCGGCCTGCGCGCCGACCGCAGCATTTCCTTCCAGGCGCTGCAGGCCAAGCTCAAGCAGCTGGTCGACATCATCCGCGCCGACCCGGCGGTGGACACCGTGGTCGGCTTTACCGGCGGCTCGCGCGCCGGCGGCGGCTTCATGTTCATCAACCTCAAGCCCGTGGGCCAGCGCAAGGACGGTGGCCAGGCCGTGATCGCGCGCCTGCGGCCGCAGCTCGCGCAGGTCACGGGCGTGAGCCTCTTCCTCAACACCGTGCAGGACCTGCGCGGCGGCGGGCGCCAGACCAACTCGACCTACCAGTACACGCTCAAGAGCGACAACGCGGCCGACCTGAGCCGCTGGGCCACGCGACTGGCCGAGCAGATGAAACGCCAGGAGGCGCTGACCGACGTGGACACCGACCAGCAGGAAAACGGCGTGGAGACCATGGTCACCGTCGACAAGGAAAGCGCCGCGCGCCTGGGTATCAGCTCGCGCGACGTGGACAACGCGCTCTACAACGGCTTCGGCCAGCGCCAGGTCGCCACGATTTACGCCGAGCTCAACCAGTACCACGTGATCATGGAGGTCGCGCCGCGCTACACGCGCAGCCCCGAATCGCTCAAGGACATCTATGTGCCGGCCAAGAATGCCGGCGGCGGCAGCACCAGTACTACCAGCACCACGACCACCACGACAACCTCCACCACATCCTCTTCGGCCACCGGCGCCACAAGCACATCAAGCACATCGGCAACGACCAGCACCGGAACCACGGGCAGCAGCACCCCCACCATCAGCGCCAACCCCGGCCTGCGCGATTCCTCAAGCGGCAATGTGCTGAGCACCGCACCCACCACCATGGTGCCGCTGTCGGCAATCGCGCGTTTCAGCGAGAACCCGACGGCCGCCTCCATCAGCCATGACGACGGCGAGCTCTCGACCACCATCTCTTACAACCTGGCCGACGGCTCCACCCTGAGCGACGGCGAAGCGGCCGTGCGCCAGTCCGAGGCCGACATCCGCATGCCCACCAATGTGCGCGGCAGTTTTTCCGGCACGGCGCGCAGCGCCCAGGAATCGCAGGGCCAGCAGCCGCTGCTGATTCTGGCGGCGCTGGTGGTGATCTACATCGTGCTGGGCATCCTGTATGAAAGCCTGATCCACCCGATCACCGTGCTCTCCACCCTGCCCTCGGCCGGTGTGGGCGCCGTGCTGGCGCTGCTGATGTTCAAGCTCGATTTTTCCATCATCGCGCTGATCGGCGTTTTCCTGCTGATAGGCATCGTCAAGAAAAACGCCATCCTGATCATCGACTTCGCGCTCGAGGCTGAGCGCGCGCGCGGCATCTCGGCCATCGAGGCCGTGCGTGAAGCCTGCCTGCTGCGCTTCCGTCCCATCCTCATGACCACGCTGGCCGCTATCCTGGGCGCGCTGCCACTGGCGATAGGCTTCGGTGAAGGGGCAGAGTTGCGCCGGCCGCTGGGCATCGCCATCATCGGCGGGCTGATCGCCAGCCAGCTGCTCACGCTGCTGACCACACCCGTGGTCTACGTGCTGATGGACAAGCTGCGCCGCCGCAGCCCTCTTGAGCGCCAGCTCAGCCGCCATCCCGGCGAGGCTGATGCGGTGCCGCAAGCGCAATGATGGACAAGCTCCGCCCTCGCTCTTACTCTTTCTCCTTCCCCCTCTGGGGGAAGGCAGGGATGGGGGCCGCCCGGCCCACAATCCAACCCCGGCTGAACCATCAAGCGCCGCAGGCCCCCATCCCAACCTTCCCCCAAAAGGGGAAGGAGTGAATCCCTCGCCCCGACATGCAAGACCAAGCCACCTCTAAAGCCAGGACCTTCGCCAAATCCCTTCGCCGGGAAATGACCGACGGCGAGCGCCTGCTATGGCAGCGCTTGCGTGGAGAGCAACTGGACGTCAAGTTCAGGCGGCAGCATCCGGTGGGATCGTATGTAGCTGACTTTGCTTGCCTGGATCCCCAACTGATTGTGGAAGTGGATGGCTCGCAGCATGCCGGCCAGCAGGCCTACGACGCGAAGCGCGATGCTTATTTCAGGTCACGCGGATTTGAGGTGCTGCGCTTTCCTGCCAACTTGCCGTTTGCCGATTTGCCATCGATGGTGCAGGCGATATACAACTGTGTGACTGAGCTGGCCGCAGCGGCCCCCATCCCAACCTTCCCCCAACGGGGGAAGGAGCAGGAACAGCCATGACGAACAAGCCGCGCCCCCGCTACGCCGCCTCTTACTCCTTCCCCCTCTGGGGGAAGGCAGGGATGGGGGCCGCCCGGTCCGCAATTCAAACCCGGCCGTTCCATCAAGCGCTGCGGGCCCCCATCCCAACCTTCCCCCAGAGGAGGAAGGAGCAGGAACAGCCATGACGAACAAGCCGCGCCCCCGCTACGTCGCCTCTTACTCCTTCCCCCTCTGGGGGAAGGCGGGGATGGGGGCCACCCGGTCCGCAATTCAAACCCGGCCGTTCCATCAAGCGCTGCGAGCCCCCATCCAACCTTCCCCCAGCGGGGGAAGGAGCAAGAATGATGACTGAGAAGGTCGAAAAGTTATGAACCACACATTGAAATCCAATCGCTACATCGCCGCGGCCGTGCTCACACTGCTCGCCACAGGCTGCGCCGTCGGCCCCGACTACAAGCTCCCCACCACCGCAGAAGTCAGCAACTTCAAGGAAGCCGAAGGCTGGGTGCCCGCCGCGCCGGCCGATGCGCTGGAGCGCGGACCCTGGTGGCGCCTCTTCAACGATCCGGTGCTGGACCAGCTCCAGGCCCGCGTCGACGTCTCCAACCAGAACGTCGCGCTGGCCGTGGCCGCCTATGCGCAGGCGCGCGCGCTGGTGCGCGAGCAGCGCGCCTCGCTGTTTCCCTCAGTCTCGCTGGACGGCGGCGCCACGCGTTCGCGTTCCAGCGGCAACGTGAGCACCGGCACCACAGGTCGCGTCGGCAACAACTACCAGCTCAGCATAGGCG
The DNA here is from genome assembly GCF_056405735.1 of Polaromonas sp. P1_F2. Taxonomy (NCBI): domain Bacteria; kingdom Pseudomonadati; phylum Pseudomonadota; class Betaproteobacteria; order Burkholderiales; family Comamonadaceae; genus Polaromonas; species Polaromonas sp. P1_F2. The sequence goes on from NZ_JBFUBN010000006.1 coordinate 5,114, forward strand.
GCAGCTGGGAGCCCGACGTCTGGGGCCGGCTGGGCCGCGCGGTCGACAGCGCCACCGCCGGCGAACAGGCCAGCGCCGCCGACCTGGCCTCGGCCAAGCTGTCGGCGCAGGGCGAGCTCGCCGCCAATTACTTTTCGCTGCGCCAGACCGATGCGCAAAAGGCGCTGCTCGAAAGCACGCTCACCGGCTACCAACGCGCGCTCGAAATCACGCAGAACCGCTACACCGCCGGCATCGCCGCCAAAACCGACGTGCTGCAGGCGCAGACCCAGCTCGCCAATGCCCAGGCCGACAACGCTGGCCTGCAGCGCCAGCGCGCCCAGCTTGAACACGCGATCGCCGTGCTGGTCGGCGAGGCGCCCGGCAATTTCACATTACCGCCCGCGACCTGGAACCCGCTGGTGCCCGAAGTGCCGGTTGGTGTGCCATCCGCCCTGCTGCAGCGCCGGCCCGACATCGCCGCGGCTGAACGCCGCGTGGCCTCCGCGAATGAACAGATCGGCATCGCCAAAAGCGCCTATTACCCCAGCCTGTCGCTCAACGCCTCGGCCGGCACCGGCGCCAGCCGCGTGGCCGATTTGTTCAAGGCCTCGAGCAGCGTCTGGTCGCTGGGCCTCTCCGCCGCGCAGCTGATTTTTGATGCCGGCGCCACCGGCGCCCGTGTGGACGGCGCACGCGCCGCGCACGAGCAGGCCGTGGCGCGCTACCGGCAGACCGTGCTGGTCGCCTTCCAGGACGTGGAAGACCAGCTCGCCGCCACCCGCGTGCTGCAAACCCAGCAGGAGCTTCGCCGCCAGGCCTCGGCAGCGGCGGACCAGGTCGAGCAGCAGGTCCTGAACCGCTACCGCAGCGGCCAGGTCGGCTACACCGAAGTCATCACCGCCCAGGCCACCGCCCTGAGCGCGCGCCGCGCCCTGGTGCAGGCCATGGCCGACCGCCAGACCACCGCCGTGGCGCTGATCCAGTCGCTTGGCGGCGGCTGGCAGGTGGCTAAATAAAGAGAAGAAAGAAAAAAGCCCGCCGTGCAATCAAGCGCGGCGGGCGGTCTTGAAGCAGCTAAACCCGGCTTAGTGCCAGTTCGCGGCCAGCACAGGCGCCAGCGCCGTTTGCTGCGCGGCCGTCAAAGTCGTCTGCCCCATGGCCGGCGGCGCGAAACCGGCCATGGCCTGCACCAGGTTGTGCACCTGCGCGTCCAGCAGCAGCTTGCCGTCGCCGGCCTTGATCTGCTCGACGTGAGACGCAGTGCCCGTGTACCAGTCCTGCACCACGGTCTTGTCGGCCGTGCCGATGACGCTGACTTCCAGGTCGTAGCCGGCCTGCCGGAACCACAGCTGGCCGGAACTGATATCGCCCTGGAACTGCAGCAGGTCGGGGCTGTAGCCGGCCATATAGTCCATGTCCACGATGGTGTCCACACCATCGCCGCGCTGGAATTTGTAGGTGTCCGAGCCTGCGCCACCGGCCAGCAAGTCGTTGCCCGCGCCGCCAGTCAGCACGTTGGCATTGACGTCGCCCGTGAGCGTGTCGTTCATCGCCGTGCCAGTCAGGTTCTCGATGCCAAGCAGTGTGTCGGTCCAGACCGTCGTGGTGGCGTTGGCGCTGGTTTCTAACTCCGCCAGGTCAAAGCGCGCCACGCCCTCGTCGGCCGCCAGGCTGGCGTAGGTCGTGGAGGCGTTAAACGCGGTGTTCGACACATAGACCCGCAGGTCCCGGCTGTCACTGGCGCAGTTCGCATCTCCCCACAGGCTGATCGATTCAATGGCCTGCGCGCTGTCAAGCGCGAGTTCGATGTAGCCCTTTTCGCGCCCCCAGCCCGCCGCGTTGACGTAGGCCACATTGCCGGCTTCGCCCATCTGCTGGTTCCACCCTCCTCCCACGGCGGCATCGGTCAGGGCCACGCTGCTGTTGTATGGGTTGCCCCCTCCATTGACAAAGCCGTCGGCACCAACCGAGCTGCGCAGCCCGGCAGCCACGTCCCGTCCTCCAGCGTGCACCTTCATCCCGGTCAACCCCAGGTCGCTTCCGTAATGGACATCGGTGTGGTAAATGCGGATATAGCGCCCGGTCGAAGCCATGCCCACAAACGTGCCCGCCATCCGCTCGTCGACCCTGCCCGTCGCCAGGTTGGCATTGATGCCGCCGTTCATGGTGCTGGCGCTATAGTCCGCCGTGTCGATGCCGGCCCTGCCGTCCAATACATCATGGCCCGCGCCGCCCGAGAGCACGTTGTCGTTGGCATCGCCCGTGAGCACGTCGTTCATCGCCGTGCCGATCAGGTTCTCGATGCCAAGCAGCGTGTCGGTGCTGGACGTCATGGCGGGGATCTCAACCCCCGCAAGGTCGAAGCGCGCGACGTTCTGGTCGGCGGCCAGGTTGGTGTAATTCGTGGAGATGCTGAACGCGGTGTTCGACACATATATCCGCAGGTTTTTGCTGTCAATGGCCCAGTTGGCGTCCCCCCACAGGCGGATCGCGCCAATGGACTGCACGCTGCCCAGGTCCAGTTCGATGTAAGCCTTGACGCCCCTCACGTAAGCCACATTGCCTGCTTCGCCCAGTTGCTGGTTCCACCCGCCTCCCACAGTGGCATCGGTCAGGGCCGCGTTGCTGTTGAAACCGGCAGTGCCGGCAGCGAGGCCGCCGTCGGCGCCTATCGAGCTGCTCAGCCCGAAAGCCACATCCTGGCCCAAGGCGCCGTACACCTTCATCCCGGTCAGTCCCAGCTCGTGGCCCTGCGGCCCTTCAACATAGCTGTCGTTGTGATAAATGCGGATGTAGCGCCCGGTCCTTGCCACACTGACATGGGTACCGGCGGGCCCCTTGATGGCCGTCCCCCGGCCCAGGTCGGCATCGACGCCACCGGCCATGGGGGTGGAGATATAGCTTGCCGTGTCGATACCGGCTCCGCCGTCCAGGCGATCGTTGCCCCCGCTGCCATACAGCACGTTGGCATTGGCATCGCCCGTGAGCGTGTCGTTCATGGCCGAGCCTGCCAAGTTTTCGATGCCGGCCAGCGTGTCGATGCAGGTCGTCGTGGCACTGGTCTCCACCCCCTCCAGGTCGAAGTGCTTCACGTTCTGGTCGGCGGCCAGGCCGGTGTAATTCGTGGAGGTGCTGAACGGGGTGTTCGATACATACATCCGCAGGTTTTTGCTGTCGATGGTCCAGCCCGCGTCCCCCCACAGGCTGATCGAGTCGATCGCCTGCGCGCTTCCCAGGTCCAGCTGGATATAGGCCTTGGCGCCACCGGCGCCCGTGTTCGCGTAGGCCACCGTGCCTGCGTCGCCTGCCTGGCCGTTCCATCCTCCGCCCACGATGGCATCGGTCAGGGCCACGGCGCTGTTATTCGTGTTGGACAAACCGTTGGCGTAGCCGTCGGCGCCGATGGAACTGCGCAATCCGCGGGCCACATCCTGGCCCCACGCGTCGTACACCTTCATCCCTGTCAGCCCCAGTTCGTGGCCCTGCGACCCTTCGGCATAACTGTCGTTGTGGTAGATGCGGATGTAGCGCCCGGCCGTTCCCGCCATGCTGACATTGGTACCGGCGAACACCTTGATGGCCGTCCCCCGGGCCAGGTCGGCGTTGACGCTGCCGCCAATGGGGATGAACCTGTAGTCCGCCGTATCGATACCGGCTCCGCCGGCCAGACGGTCGTTGCCCCCGCTGCCATACAGCCTGTCGTTGCCCCCGCTGCCGGACAGGTTGTTGTTGCCGGTACTGCCGAAGAAGAAGTCGGCCGCCGCCGTGCCCGCTACGTCCTCGATGCCCACCAGCGTGTCGCGAGAACTGGAAGGGCCGCCAGCCACAAGGAACTTGTCCACATAGCCCGTGGAAAGGTCGGCGATGATGCCGCCGGCCAAGCCGCCGTCGCTGTAGTCCGCGGCGTCCGTGCCAGCGCCCCCATCCAGCAGATCGTTGCCACCCGAACCGTAAAACCCGTCATTGCCCAACCCGCCATACAGGCAATTGTCTGCACCATTGCCGAAGAACATATCATTTTCGCCAGTACCCACCACGTTTTCGATGTTCACCACCGTGTCGACGAACTGCGCCAGGAAGTAAGACTTGCTTATCCTGCCTGCTTGCAGATTGGCGAATATCCCGAAGCCTGTGCCAAGGGCGCTGTAGTCCGCAATATCCATGCCGCTGCCCCCGTCCAGCAGATCGTTGCCACCCGAACTGTAAAACCTGTCGTTACCCGACCCGCCGTACAAATGGTTGTCTTGGGCGTTGCCCGTAAAAACGTCATCAAACAGGGTACCCACCACGTTCTCGATACTTCTCAGTTCAGTGGTGCAGTAAAGGGGCAAGATGCCGCCACTGGTGAAAGTAAAGAACGTGTCCAGCCGGCCCGTGGTCAGGTTGACATGGATGTAGCTCGGCCACATGGAGTCATACCCGGCGCCCAGGTAGCTCCCGGATATGTTGGTGAAGTCAACCGTGTCGTTGCCCGCTCCGCCATCCAGCGTGTCGTTACCGCGGCTGCCCATGAACCAGTTGTCGCCGGCGTCGCCCGTGAGGTAGTCGTCGTATGGGGTGCCGTAAATCGTGGTGCTCATGGAGTCTCCTGAAGTGGGTTGAAATCGACATCAAGTCAATGCAATGGCGATGCCCGGACTTGATGTGTGGGAAGAAAAGGGAAAAAACCGCCAACGGCTTCTCTTAAAAAAACCGTGCACGAAGCCTACGCAGGCCATCCCTCAAAAAACGACAGCATTGCCTGCAGGCGGACAATGTCTGCACGTCTTGGTATGCGGTATTTGCATGAGCAGATAAGCGCCACGGAAGGGGACGAGGCCTGCTTGCAGGCGAAAGATGCAGTCCCCAGCCACCCGCCCCGGAAACGCTTGGACAGCTGAATACTGAATGCTTTGCCGGCCGATCGCCAGGCCACCACCCTGGCGCCGATCCAGTCGCTGGGCGGCGGCTGGCAGGCGGCGAAATAAAGAGAAGAAAGAAAAAAGCCCGCCGTGCAATCAAGCGCGGCGGGCGGTCTTGAAGCAGTTAAACCCGGTTTAATGCCAGTTCGCGGCCAGCACAGGCGCCAGCGCCGTTTGCTGCTGGCTCGTCAACGTCGTCTGCCCCATGGCCGGCGGCGCGAAACCCGCCATGGCCTGCACCAGGTTCTGCACCTGCGTGTCCAGCAGCAGCTTGCCGTCGCCGGATTTGATCTGCTCGACGTGAGCCTCAATTCCCGAATACCAGTTCTGCACCACGGTCATATCGGCCGTACCGATAACGCTGATCTCCAGGCCATTGCCGGCCTGGCGGAACCACAGCTGACTGGAAGCGATATCGCCCTGGAACTGCAGCAAATCGGTATTGCCCGCCGTGCTGTCGTTTTCGTGGATGGCGTCCACCCCGCCGCCGCGCTGGAAGGTGTAGGTGTCCGAGCCTACGCCACCGAGTAGCAGGTCGTTGCCGGTTCCGCCGTTCAGCGTATCGTTGCCGTCTGCGCCCACCGGCGTGTCGTTGCCCGCGCCGCCCGAAAGCACGTTGGCATTGGCATCGCCCATGAGCGTGTCGTTCATCGCCGTGCCTGTCACGTTCTCGATGTTGACCAGCGTGTCGGTATAGGACGTCGTGGCGCTGGTCTGCACCCCCGCCAGGTCAAAGTGCGCCACGTGCGGGTCGACCGCCAGGCTGGCATATGTCGTGGAGGTGTTGAACGCGACGTTCCACACATAGACCCGCAGGTTTTTGCTGTCCATGGACCAGCCTGCATCCCCCCACAGGCTGATCGAATCAATCGCCTGCGCGTAGCCCAGGTCCAGCTGGATGTAGGCCTTTGCGCCCCCGACGCCGGTGTTTGCATAGGCCACAGTGCCTGCGTCTCCCGTCTGGCCGTTCCAATATCCTCCCACAGTGGCATCGGTCAGGGCCGTGTTGCTGTTGTTCACTGTGAGCAGTTGGCTGGCGTTGCCGTCGGTGCCGATCGAGCTGCGCAGGCCGAAGGCCAGATCATTGCCCCCCGCGTCGTACACCTTCATCCCCGTCAGCCCCAGTTCGTGGCCCTGCGGCCCCTCAACATAGCTGTCGTTATGGTAGATGCGGATGTAGCGCCCGGTTGTTGCCGGTATGCTGACGTTGCTACCGGCAAGCACCTTGGTGGCAATCCCTTGGCTCAGGTCGGTATTGACGCTGTCGGCCATAAAACCGACGCTATAGGTATCAATGCCGGCTCCGCCGTCCAGCGTGTCGTTGCCGGCTCCGCCCCATAGCACGTCGTTGCCCGCGCCGCCCGACAGGACGTTGGCATTGGCATCGCCTGTGAGCGTGTCGTTCATCGCCGTGCCTGTCAGGTTCTCGATGCCAAGCAGCGTGTCGGGGCAGGCCGTCGAGGCGCTGGTCTCGACACTCGCCAGGTCAACGCGAGCCACGTTCTGGTCGGCCGCCAGGCTGGCGTAAGTCGTGGAGCCGTAAAACGTGGTGTTCGACACATAGACCCGCAGGTTTTTGCTGTCGATGGACCAGCCTGCATCGCCCCACAGGCTGATCGTGTCAATCGCCTGCGCGCTGCCCAGGTCCAGCTGGATGTAGGCCTTGGCGCCGTTGACGCCCGTGTTCGCGTAGGCCACCGTGCCTGCGTCGCCCGCCAGGCCGTTCCATCCGCCTCCCACGATGGCATCGGTCAGGGCCACGGTGCTGTTGTTCGGGTTGGCTGCGCCGTTGGCGTTGCCGTCGGCGCCTATCGAACTGAGCAGCCCGAAGGCCACGTCTCGGCCCAAGGTGTCATACACCTTCATCCCGGTCAGCCCCAGTTCATGGCCCTGTGTCCCTTCAACATAGTTATCGTTGTGGTAGATGCGGATATAGCGCCCGGTCTTTCCCGTCATGGCCATGCTGACATTGGTGCCGGCGAAGATCTTGTAGGCTATTCCCTTGCCCAGATTGGCGATGACGCTGCTGGCCATGGGGTCATCGTCGTAGCTCGCCGTGTCGATGCCGGCTCCGCCATCCAGACGGTCGTTCCCCCTGCTGCCCACCAGGGTGTCGTTGCCAGCGTCGCCCGACAACACGTTGGCATTCGCATCGCCCCTGAGTCTGTCGTTCGTCGCCGTGCCTGTCAGGTTCTCGATGCCAACCAATGTATCGACGCCGGCGCCTGTACTGATACCGGCGTTTGGGTCGATGTAGGACATCGCGGCGCTGATCTCGGCCCCCGCCAGATCAAAGCGCACCACGTTCTGGGTGGCCGCGAGGCTGGCATAAGTCGTGGAGGCGTTGAACGGGGTGTTCGATACATAGACCCGCAAGTTTCTGCTGTCGATGGCATAACCCGCGTCGCCCCACAGGCTGATCGAGTCAATCGCCTGCGCGCTGACCAGGTCCAGCTGGATGTAGGCCTTTGCGCCCCCGAAGCCCGTGTTGGCATAGGCCACCGTGCCTGCGTCTCCCGCCTGGCCGTTCCATCCGCCGCCCACGATGGCATCGGTCAGGGCCGTGTTGCTGTTGTTCGGGTTGGCTGCGCCGTTGGCATTGCCGTCGGCGCCTATCGAACTGCGTAATCCAAAGGCCAGTTCACGGCCCGAGGCGTCGTACACCTTGATCCCGGTCAGCCCCAATTCATGGCCTTGTGGCCCCTCAACATAGCTGTCGTTGTGGTAGATGCGGATGTAGCGCCCGGTCGTGCCTGTCGCAATGATGCTGGTGCCGGTCTGCATCTTCCGGGCCGTCCCGCGGCCCAGGTCGGCGGTGACGCCGCCGGTAATGGTGGGGATGAAAGTGTAGTTCACCGTGTCGATGCCGGCTCCGCCGTCCAGCGTGTCCTTGCCGGTGCCCCCATACAGCAGGTCGTTGCCGGCTTCACCATACAGCTCGTCGTTGCCGCCGTCACCACCCATGAGCGTGTCGTCGTCCGTGCCGCCCCACAGGCGATCATTGCCCGTGCCTCCGTCCAGAAAGTCCTTGCCGGCTTGGCCCATCAGTGTGTCATTGTCCGCCTGGCCGTACAGAACATCATCGCCGTCCCCGCCATCCAGAAAATCGTCTCCTGCGTCCCCCAGCAGGAAGTCCCAACCCGCGCGCCCATACAGGCCGTTGTTAGCGCCGTTGCCCCGCAAGGAATCAAGCCCATCCGTGCCCACCACGTTTTCAATGCTCACCAGCGTGTCGATGGAGCTGTAAGGGCCGCCAGCCACAGGAAATTTGTACACATAGCCGGTGGACAGATTGGCGATGATGCCCCCGGCCATGCCGCTGGTGCTGTAGTCGGCGGTGTCGTTGCCATCGCCTCCATCCAGCAGGTCGTTGCCGGCTGAGCCGTAAAACGTGTCGTCGCGCCCCATACCGTATAGACGGTTGTCTGCGCCATTGCCCGTAAAACTATCACTATCGTCGGAGCCCACCGCGTTCTCGATACTTATCAACCTGACGAAGTAGTTTTCCCCACTGACATGATTGGTGCTACTGATAAATTGCGTGTGCAACCAACCAGTGGCCAAATTGACATCAAGAAAGCCAGGCCGCCAGTAATCAAGCAGGTCACCGTAGTTAAAGTCGTGGTGGTAGTTAACAGTGTCGCTGCCTCCTCCGCCATCCAGGGTATCGTAACCCTTGCTCCATTGGAACTCATTGTCTCCGGCATCGCCTACGAGGTTGTCAGCATCCCTGGTACCGTAAATCATGGATTCTCCTAAATTGGATTGACACCAATGCCAGAACTGACGCCCGGCCTTGATACGTGTGAAAAGAAAAAGGGAAAAGGCAAAACGGCCTCTCTAAAAAGACCGTGTGCAGAGCCTAAACAGCCCATGCCTCAAAAAACCGCAGCATTGCCCGCAAGCGGACAATGTCTATACGTCTTTGGTATGCGGTGTTTGCATAAGCCGATAAGCGCCATGCAAGGGGCGAGAGCTGCTGACAGGCGAAGGATGCAAGCCTTGCCCTCCCCGGAAGCGCTTGGAAGAATGAATACTTAATGCTTGCGGGCTCATCGCCAGGCCAGCGCCACCGCCATGGCATTCACGCCGCCCTTGTGCAATAGCCGGCAAATCAAACCCTGGCGGCATTCCCCGTCAAAAAAAACCATCGGCAGCAGCCGACGCGCCGTTCAAGCCTCGCCCGAAAGCCCGCGCCCATGCAGCGCCGCCAGAAAAAACCGCGCCGCTTCGCTCAGCGGCCTGTCCTTGCGTGTGATGCTGCCGAAAGCTTCCATCTTGTGGCGGATGAAACACGGCAGTACGGCCAGCAGGCCGTGCCGCGCATAGGTGTCCGCAATCGACTGCGGCATGACGCCGACCATCTCGGTCTCGGCGATCAGGTTGGTGGTGGTGAGGATGGAGGCGGTTTCTATCAGGCCCTTGGGTGAAGGCGCCTGCAGCATGCGGAACTCCTGCTCCAGCACCTCGCGCATGGGGCTGCCGGTGGGCTGCAGTATCCACGGGTAGTCCAGCAGGCTGGCGAACTTGACGGTTTTCTTTTGCGCCAGCGGATGGCGCACGCCCACGACCAGGGCCAGGGCCTCGTTCTCCAGCGGGGTGAAGGTGTAGTCGGCGCGGTGCTCGTCGCGTATGCGGCCTATGGCGACGTCGAGCACGCCTTCGCGCAGCAGTTCGAACAGCCGGTCGCTGGTGTCCATGGTGACGTCGACCGAGAGCAGCGGGTAGGCCTTCTTGAGCGCGATGATGGCCTGCGTGAGCAGATTGGGCGACGGCGCCATGATGCTGCCGACAGACACGCGGCCCGAGCCGCCCAGCTCCAGTTCGGCCAGCTCGCGTGTCATCGATTCGACCGAGCCGCGCATGCCGCGGAAATAGCGCAGCACGCTGGCGCCGGCCGGCGTGAGCTGCTGCCCGCGGCCCACGCGCTCGAACAGGCGCTGGCCCAGCGCGGATTCAAGCTCCTGGATCATCTTGGTGGCGGCCGGCTGCGTCATGCCGAGTTCGGCGGAAGCCTTGCGCAAGGTGCCGTGCTCACCGACAGCCAGGATGAGCGCGACCTGGCGCATGCGCAGGCGGTTGAGCAGTTGGGGAATGCTGGAGGTCCGGGATGGGGTGGCCATGGCTGCCTTTCAGGCGCTGAATTCAATTGATCACCCCAGGTTATCAAATAATCAGGGATTTTCAATTTACGTTAAGTATTTCCGTCCCTACCATCTGGGCATTGGTTCAAGCTTTTCCGCGCTGTTTTCAGCGCCTTTCCCCCATAACAATGACCCGGAGACAAAGACAATGCCCTCGCTGAAATCCCTCAAGATCCTCCCCGCCCTGCTGGCTGCCGCCTGCGCCTTCAGTGCCGTCCCGTCCGCCCTGGCGCAAGACTGGCCGAGCAAACCGGTGCGCATCCTCGTCGGCTCGGCCCCCGGCGGCGGCACCGATGCCATGGCGCGCGCCGTGGCCGATCGGCTCGGCCCGCTGCTCAAGCAACCCGTGGTGGTTGAAAACCGCCCCGGCGCTTCCAACACCCTGGCCGCCGACCTGACGGCCAAGACCACCGACGGCCACACCCTGCTGATGGGCGTCTCGACCGCGCACGCCATCGCGCCGCACCTGCTCAAGCTGGGCTATGACAACAACAAGGACCTGGTACCGGTGGTCTTTGTGGGCGCGGTGCCCAATGTGCTGGTGGTCAACAACGCGCTGCCGGTCGACTCGGTCCAGTCGCTGATCAAGCTGGCCAAAAGCAAGCCCGGCCAGCTCAATTACGCGACCAGCGGCTCGGGCAGCACCCAGCACATCGCGGCCGAGCTGTTCAAGGACCAGGCCGGCGTCTTCATCACCCACATCCCTTACCGCGGCAGCGGCCCGGCGCTGATAGACCTGGTCGGCGGCCAGGTGCAGCTGAGCTTTGACACCATGCCCTCCGTCATCGGCCAGATCAAGAACGGCCGCATCAAGCCCCTGGCCGTGGCCAGCGCCAAGCGCAACCCGCAGCTGCCCAATGTGCCGACCATGGCCGAAGCCGGCCTCAAGGGCGTGGAGATGAGCGCCTGGTACGGCATCTACATGCCGGCGTCCACGCCCAAGGCGGTGCAGGAGCGCGTTTACACCGAAGTGACCAAGGTGCTGGCCATGCCCGAAACGCAGACCCGGCTGAGCGCCATAGGCGCGGACCTGACGCCGATGACGCAGGCCCAGTTCGCGCAGTTCCACGCCGATGAGAACAAGCGCTATGGTGACCTGATCGCCAAGAAAAACATCAAACTCGACTGAACCAGGAATCCCGGATTGGACAACGCCATGCGCAACACACAGAATCCGCCCGCCTCCCTGCCCGTGGTCGCCCTCACGCTGGGCGACGCGGCCGGCATAGGCCCGGAGCTGGTCGCCAGGCTGCTGGCCCAGCCCGGCATCACGGACGGCGTCAACATCGTGCTGGTGGGTGACGCCTGGCTCTGGCAGCAGGGCCAGCTCACGGCCGGGCAGACCGTGGCGACACAAGGTGTCACCAGCCTGGACCAGGTACGCGGCCGCGCCGACACCCGCCTGCCGGCCTTCCTGGCGACCCACACGATTCAATCTGTTCAGGTGCAACGCGGCCAGGCGCAGGCCGCTTGCGGCGCGGCCGTGCTGCAGGTGCTCAACCTCTGCATGGACGGTGCCAAACGCGGCGAGGTCGACGCGATCTGTTTCGCCCCGCTCAACAAGCAGGCCATGAAGCTGGGTGGCCTCAAGCATGAAGACGAGCTGCACCACTTCGCCGAATACCTGGGCGTGACGGGCTACTTCTGTGAGTTCAACACCCTGGGCGACTTGTGGACCTCGCGCGTGTCGTCGCATATTCCGCTGAAAGACGCGGCGGCCATGCTGAGCAAGCAACGCATCGTCGATGCCGCGCGGCTGATTTATGCCTCGCTGCAGGCCAGCGGCACGGCACAACCGAAAGTCGCTGTGGCAGCCTTCAACCCGCACGGCGGCGACGGCGGCGTCTGCGGACGCGAGGAGATCGACATCATCGAACCGGCCGTGGCCGAACTGCGCGCCAGCGGCGTGCCGGTGGACGGCCCCTTCCCCGCCGACACCATCTTCTTGAAGGCGCGCGACGGCCTCTATCAGGCCATCGTCACCATGTACCACGACCAGGGCCAGATCGCGATCAAGCTCATGGGCTTCAGCAAGGGCGTGACGGTGCAGGGCGGCCTGCCGGTGCCCATCACCACGCCGGCGCACGGCACGGCCTATGACATTGCCGGCAAAGGTGTGGCCGACGTCAACGCCACGCTTAACGCTTTCAAAATTGCCCAGCGCATGGGTGCGGCGCGGCTGAAGCCGGCCGCCTGAAGCTCTTCTTTCTTCTTTTCTTTTTCCTTCTTCTTTTTCCTCCTTCTTTTTCTTCATCGACAGGGAACCACCATGAAAATCAAATCAGTGCGCGCACGCGTGTTCGAATGGAAGGGCAAGACCGTTCCACCCCAGGGCAATTTCTGCTCCAACGCCATGGACCTGGTCTACTCCAACACCGAATCCATGAGTACCTTCCGTTTCCACTCGTGGACGGTGGTCGAGATCGAGACCGACGACGGCATCGTCGGCCTGGGCAACGTGGCGCTGGCGCCGCACATCGCCAAAGCCATCATCGACCAGTACCTGACGCCGCTGGTGCTGGGCCAGGACCCGTGGGACTATGAATACCTGTGGCAGCGCATGTACCGCGGCACCCACGCCTGGGGCCGCAAGGGCGTGGCCATGGCAGCGATCTCGGCGGTGGACATCGCCATCTGGGACATCCTGGGCAAGTCGGTCAACAAGCCGGTGTTCAAGCTGCTGGGCGGCCGCACCAAGGAAAAAATCCCCTGCTACTACTCCAAGCTCTACCGCACCGACATCAAGGCCATGCAGGACGAGGCGCAGACCTACCTGGACCAGGGCTTCACCATGTTCAAGTCGCGCTTCGGCTACGGCCCGGCGCACGGCACCAAGGGCGTGGCGGAAAACCTCAAGGCCGTCGAAGCACTGCGTGAAGTGATCGGCTACGACAACGACTTGATGCTCGAGTGCTACATGGGCTGGAACCTCGAATACGCCAAACGCATGCTGCCCAAGCTCGAGAAATTCCAGCCGCGCTGGGTCGAGGAACCGGTGATCGCCGACGACATCGACGGCTATGCCGAGCTGAACCAGCTCACCAGCATCCCGATCTCGGGCGGCGAGCACGAGTTCAGCCTTTACGGCTTCAAGCAGCTGCTCGACAAAAAAGCCGTGTCCGTCGTGCAGTACGACACCAACCGCGTCGGCGGCATCACGGCCGCGCACAAGATCAACGCGCTGTGCGAGGCCTACAGCGTGCCGGTGGTGCCGCACGCCGGACAGATGCACAACTACCACCTGACCATGAGCACCCTGGCCTCGCCCATGAGCGAATACTTCCCGATGTTCGACGTCGAAGTCGGCAACGAGCTGTTCTATTACATCTTCGACGGCGAGCCCGTGGCCGAGAACGGCTTCCTGCAGCTCGACGACAACAAGCCCGGCCTGGGCCTGACCCTGAAGACCGAGTTCCTCAAAGATTTCAACATCGTCGAATGAGCAGCATGCAAGCAAGGTATACCGGCGTATTTCCCGTCGTCCCGACCACCTTCACCGACGCGGGCGAGCTGGACCTCGAGAGCCAGAAGCGCTGCGTCGATTTCATGATAGCCGCCGGCTCAACCGGCCTGTGCATACTCGCGAACTTCTCCGAGCAGTTTGTGCTGTCGGACGAGGAGCGCGAAGTCCTGACCGCGGCCATCCTGAAACACGTGGCGGGCCGCGTGCCGGTGATCGTGACGACCACCCACTTCGGTACCCGCATCTGCGCCGAGCGCAGCCGCCGCGCGCAGGACCTGGGCGCGGCCATGGTCATGGTGATGCCGCCCTACCACGGCGCGACGATACGCGTGACGGAAGAAAAGATTTACGAATTCTTCGCCACGCTGTCGGACGCCATCGACATCCCCATCATGATCCAGGACGCGCCCGTCAGCGGCACGCCGCTGTCTGCCACTTTCCTGGCACGCATGGCCAAGGAGATACGCAACGTCGCCTACTTCAAGATCGAGACGCCGGGCGCTGCCTCCAAGCTGCGCGAGCTGATACGCCTGGGTGGCGACGCGATCGAAGGCCCCTGGGACGGCGAGGAAGCCATCACCCTGCTGCCCGACCTGGAAGCCGGCGCGACCGGCGCGATGACGGGCGGCGGTTACCCTGACGGCATACGCCGCATCATGGACGCCTGGGCGGCCGGCAAGCGTGAAGAGGCCGCCGCCGAATACGCGCGCTGGCTGCCGCTGATCAACTACGAGAACCGCCAGGGCGGCATCCTCACAGCCAAGGCGCTCATGAAGGAAGGCGGCGTGATCGCCTGCGAGGCGCCGCGCCACCCCTTCCCCGCCATGCACCCCGAGGTGCGCAAAGGCCTGCTCGCCACCGCGCGCCGGCTGGACCCGCTGGTGTTACGCTGGGGCAAATAGGCGCTTCGGCCATCCAGCCATCTTGATCGCTTACCCCTGTTTCCTTCCAGGCTCCCCCTCTCTTCAGGATTTCCATGCCCCTCCGGGAAACACTCTTGCTGGTGCAGAAATGCGCCCACACCTTCAGCTTTTACGACCTCGCCACCGGCCTCGCGGAAAAACACATCGTGCTGCCGAATTTCCCGCATGAATTCACGGTGGATGCGGCGCGCGGCCTGGCCTATGTCGGCCACTACGGCATAGAGACCGCCAGCCACCTGGGCGACATGGGCGGGCATTCGGTGTTTGTCATTGACCTCGCGCAGCAAAAACATGTGGCCACGCTAAACCTCTGGCCCTATTACCGGCCGCATGGCCTGACGGTGGACGCACAAGGCCGGCTGTTCGTGATGTCGGAGGCGCACAACGTGCTGCTGCGGTTTTCAGACCCGGCCAGGGTGCACGTGCCGGATCTCGCCGTGCCCTCGGGCGGCTACAAGACGCATTTGTTCGCGTTGACGAAAGACGCGCAGACGGCCTACGCGCTGAACCTGCTGTCCAACACCGTGACCAAGATCAAGCCCAATGACCCGACCTTCGCGCCCGTGGCCATGGTGCCCGGCCCCGTGCCCGAGGGCAATGTGCTGTCGGCCGACGAGTCGCTGCTCTACGTGGCCAACCGCGGCGACGACAGCATCGTGGCCGTCGACACAGCCACCATGAAAATCGTCGCCACCGGCAAGACGCGGCGCGACCCCAACCGCGTCTACCGCTTCCGGGGCGCGCAGGGCCAGGACCTGCTGCTCACCACCAACTCGGGCGAGCATTCGCTCTCGGTCTTCGGCACCGACCTGCAGGAGCAGCGCTGCTTCGTCCTGCCCAGCAACCCGCTGGCCCTGTCCTTCCACCCGGTGGACCGCGCGGTCTACATCTCCTTCCAGGACGACACGGTGCGCCGCCTGGACCTCGACAGCTTTGAATTCGGGCAGCAGATCAAAACCCTGCGCGAACCCGATTCGTCTTACGTCTGGCGGCATTGAGGCCATGATGCCGGCGATGCCCATCGTCGATGCCCACCACCACCTGTGGGACCTGTCACGCGGCCGCTATCCCTGGCTGCAGGAAGCCTATGACCCCGAGGCTTTTTTCCTGGGCGACTACCGTGCTCTCTGCCGCGACTTCCTGGCGGCCGACTACCGCGCCGCCTCGGGGCCCTGCGAAGTTATCGCGACAGTGCACGTGGAGGCGGAGCGCAGCCGCGATGAACAGCTGGCCGAAACCGCCTGGCTGCATGAGGTGCATGCCGCGCACGGCTTCCCGAATGCCGTGGTCGCCCATGCCTGGTTTGACCAGCCGGACAGCGAGGAAACCCTGCTCGCGCAGTCGCGCTTCCCGATGGTGCGCGGCATACGCAGCAAGCCAGTGACCTCCGCCTCGCCGGCGCATAGCGTGAAGGGGCAAGCCGGCACCATGCAGGACGAGGCCTGGCTGCGCGGCTTCTCGCTATTGGAAAAATACGGCTTGCGCTGGGACCTGCGCGTGCCGACCTGGCACCTGCCCGAAGCGGCCGAGGTGGCGGCCCTGTTTCCCAAGGTGCCCATGGTCCTCAACCACCACGGCTTCGCCTGGGACCGCAGCGAAGAAGGCCTGCAACGCTGGCGCGGCTGGATGGAAACGCTGGCCCGGCAGGAGAATGTGCACGTCAAGCTTTCCGAATTCGGCCTGCGCGACCGGCCCTGGGACCTCCAGGAGAACACGCGAATTGTGTATGAAACGATTGCAATTTTTGGATGGCAGCGCTGCATGTTTGCCAGCAACTTTCCGGTGGCAGGCCTGCGTATCAGCTACCCGGACCTGGTGGGCAATGTGGCCGGCATGCTGGCCCATCTGCCGCCCCACCAGCAACATGCGATGATGTGCGCCAACGCCCTGCATTTTTATAAAATTGACGTGACACCGCCTCTGTAGAACACCCCCGGCCCGCACACCCGCGTGCCCTCCCTGTGAATCAAGCTCAACCCCTGGAAGCACACCCATGACCACAAAACACGACAACCTCATCGCCGGCCAATGGCTGGCCGGTAACAGCTACAGCCCCAACCTGAACCCCAGCAACCTGAGCGACGTGATCGGCGAGTACACGCAGGCCGATGCGGCCGGCCTGGACGCCGCCGTGCAGGCCGCGCAGGCGGCCTTCCCCGCCTGGTCGACCTCGGGTATCCAGGCGCGCTCGGATGCGCTGGACAAAATCGGCACCGAAATCCTCGCACGCCGCGAAGAGCTGGGCATCCTGCTCTCGCGCGAAGAAGGCAAGACCAAACCCGAAGGCATAGGCGAAGCCACCCGCGCCGGCCACATCTTCAAGTTCTTCGCGGGTGAATGCCTGCGCCTGTCGGGCGAAACGATTCCCTCGGTGCGTCCCGGCATAGGCGTGGAGATCACACGTGAGCCCGTCGGCGTGGTCGGCCTGATCACCCCCTGGAACTTCCCGATCGCGATCCCGGCCTGGAAGGTGGCGCCCGCGCTGGCCTTCGGCAACTGCGTGGTCCTGAAACCCGCCGACCTGGTGCCCGGCAGCGCCTGGGCGCTGGCCGAAATCATCTCGCGCTCCGGCATCCCGGCCGGCGTCTTCAACCTGGTCATGGGCCCGGGCCGCGTGATCGGCGATGCACTGGTCAACCACCCCGGCGTCAACGCCATCAGCTTCACCGGTTCGGTCGGTGTGGGCAGCCGCATCGCCGAAGCCTGCGCCAAGAACCTCAAGAAGGTGCAGCTCGAAATGGGCGGCAAGAACCCACAAGTCATCCTCGACGACGCCGACCTCACGCAAGCCGTTGAGCTCAGCGCGCAAAGCGCCTTCTACTCCACCGGCCAGCGCTGCACGGCGTCGAGCCGCCTGATCGTGACCGACGGCATCTACCCGGCTTTTGTCAAAGCCCTGCAGGAGCGCATGGCACGCATCAAGGTCGGCGACGCCCTCACGGCCGGCACCGACGTGGGCCCGGTGTCCTCGCAGGCGCAGCTCGAGCAGGACTTGAGCTACATCGAAATCGGCAAGGCCGAAGGCGCAACCCTGGCCTTCGGCGGCGCGCGCATCCCCTGCCACACCGGCAGCGGCGCTGAAGGTTATTACATGCAGCCGGCCCTCTTCAGCGAAAGCACGGCCGGCATGCGCATCAACCGCGAAGAAATCTTCGGCCCGGTCGCCAGCATCATCCGCGTCAAGGACTACGAAGCGGCTCTCGCCACCGCCAACGACACGCCTTTCGGCCTGTCAGCCGGCATCGCCACCACCAGCCTCAAGTACGCCACCCACTTCAAGCGCCACAGCCAGGCCGGCATGGTCATGGTCAACCTGCCCACGGCAGGCGTGGATTACCACGTCCCCTTCGGCGGCCGCAAGGGATCAAGCTACGGCCCGCGCGAGCAGGGCAAGTACGCACAGGAGTTTTTCACGACGGTGAAGACGGCGTATACGCTGGCTTGAACCTCATGCGATGGTGAAACTGGGCAAGAAGCCCTGGCGGTCTCATAGCCGGGGTTTCGCCCAGTAATCAGGAAATTACGAACCAGGACAGGCTGGCGTATTCAATGCCGAGGCTATAGTGCGGGGATAGACGCGATCTGGTCGCGCAACTCACACATCAGGCCTTATGAAGTTTGAAGATGAATTCGGCATCGTTTATTTTGTTGTCTTTGGGCTGTTGGTCCTGGGCAACTGGCTGTTTATGCGCGGCCTCAGCCCCGAGCGAAAGCATCACTGGTACGCCAGGGTGAGCCTTGTCAGTATCGGAATACTCGGCCCGTTTTTTGTCCTTTCTCCAGGGGTTTCCGGCCAATTCGAGTATGTCTTGCTCGTACTTCTGGCCCTGGCGTTCATTGCCTACGTCACCGTTGCCGTGGTCCGTGTTTGCAAGTCTTGCGGGCATGTAGCGCAGCCGGGCAACCTGGTTTCGGCGGCAAAGTTTTGCCCGCAGTGCGGGGAAACGCTGACTCGTTCAAAAATATTCCATGACTCGGCGCAATAAGGACCAGGGTCAGGGGCCCTACCGGGTAACTTCAGGCGATTTCAATGAACGCCGCTGACCACTACCCGGTCCTCAAGCGAACAGGGCTGGTTCTTCTGGTCGTGGGAGTCCTGGATATCGGACTGATGGCGTACGCCATCTTCAATCAGATCGCCTACGCATCCAGCCTCAATATCTTCGCCGTCATTGCAGGAATTTTTCTGCTGCGCGGCAGCCTGCGTGCAGCCTCGCTCGTGCGCCGGTTCGCCTTGTTCCTGCTCGCCGCCAGCATCTCGGTGAGTCTTGTTCTTCCATTGCTGCAACCGATCGACCTCATCGTTACGCGAGTTCAACTCAACCCGATGGCATTTCTGGGCATCCTTGTATTCTTTGTTCTTGCTTTGATACTTTTTTCGTGGCTGATCCGCGAATTAGGATCGGCGCCCGTACGGCTCGCCCAGAAGAAAGCCGGTCTCCCCGCTCGAAGCTCAGGCATCCCCCTGGCACTGGGCATTGGGCTGGCCGCCGTCCTCGCGACTGGCGGTACCCTGGTGCAGCATTCAGAATCCGGGATCCGTGCGGTCCGGGAAGCGCGCGAGAAACTCGGAGATGGCTACCGCTACCACGTTTCCTCTCTGAGCTACAGCTCTTCCAGCAAAGGAGAGTCCGTTTCGGGTGTCGTAACGGCCTGGAAAAGCGGCTCGGTCAAGGACTTGCCGTTTCAGTGGCGAGAGTAAAAAATGAACCTCATGCATCACCGCGTCAGTTCCCTTAAAGTTCTCCTCGCCCTGACGGCGGCCTACTTCCTCACCAGTCTCGGCCACTTCAGCCACAACGCCGAGTTCATTTGCGAATACCCCAACCTGCCCGCTTGGTTGACACGCGCGCAGGTCTATGCCGTGTGGGCCGCCATCACCTCGGTGGGGGCTATGGGTTTGCTGCTCATGCGCAAAAAATACATGGCCACGGGCCTACTGCTGGTGACCGTGTACGCGGCGCTGGGTTTTGACGGCCTGGGCCACTATGCAGTGGCACCTTTGGAACTGCATCCCTTGATGGCCAATGTCACGATTCTTTCGGAAGTGGCGGCTGCCGCGTTGTTGCTGCCGGTGGCGCTGTGGCTACTAACCTTGCATGTGCTCCGCAGCAAGGCGCAGATCCAACAGCCATGACACCCCAGATTATTTTTGTAGATGTCGATGACACCATGGTCAGGTCCGTAGGCGCCAAATGTATCCCCATGCCCGCCGTGATTGCCCAGGTCAAGCGGCTCAAATCCGAAGGCGCGACCTTGTTTCTCTGGAGTTCCGGAGGCGCCGAGTACTGCAGGGCCACGGCGCTGGAACTCGGGATCAGCGAGTGCTTTGAGGGCTATCTGCCCAAGCCCACGGCCTATATTGACGACCAGCCCATGCAGGAGTGGCGGTTTTGCAAACACCTTTATCCGTCGCAGGCTGAGGATGCTTAAGGGACGCTACGAACTAGCCGCGCGCTCCATGCCTGCGGTGCGCGTCATCTCTTTGCTGATGTGCTTGCTGTTTTTCGCCTTATTTGTACACGCGGCGGGCGCGGATAAACCGATAGGTAAAAATTGCGATCTGACATCGCCGCCAGCCACCGCAGGTGAAACGGTAAATCATGGCATCATCCTGCGCGTCTACCCTCGCAACAGGAACATCGACACACGCTATAGCGGATGCCAGGTGCTGTTCGCGCCGGAGGGCGAAAAATGGATCGTGCTTTCGTTGACCGAAGTGATAGCCGGTGATCCGGTTCGGGTTTGGTCCGACTATGAAACAGATGCTGAGGTCTCGGCTTGCCGCTTCAAGCAAGGCAAGCTGGTTCAGGGGCGTTCCGACACATGCCCGGCATCCAGATTCATTTTGCTCGAATCGCTGGCGCCAGGCTGCACACGCGCACTGCAAGATGCAGTCGCCAAATATGGCCTCGGGGCTCCGCAGCCGCCGGAATGCGAATATCAGTGACGGGTATGTCTCGGCCCACCAACACAAGTCCAGAATGACGTTTATGGACCATGGCGACGATTGGTTCGAGGCAGAGCGCTTGCATCGAGCAGCGGCGGACGGTGACATTGCCGAGATGGAACGACTGATCGAAGCCGAATACGGGATCGGCAGATTTGATGACCTCAGCTACACCCCTTTGCACTATGCCATCGAGAAGGAGCAATACAAAGCGGCTCTCTGGCTTCTCAAACATGGCGCTGAAGTCAATGTGCATGAAGAGGATCGCATTGGCGAAACAGCGCTTTGTGTCGGCGTAAGAGGCAACTACCCTGAAATCGTGGAACTGCTGCTTCAGCATGGCGCCAATCCGGACATCAGCGGATGGATGGGCCTGACCGCAACCATGCGCGCACATGATCGCAAAGATGAAGAGGGAAAGAAAATCTGTGAGCTTGTTGAACGCTACCGTCGAAAGCGCGAAGGAGGCTGGCGCGGCGACTTCACTGAGGTGAGTTAATCCTGACAAAGCGATCCGCCACCGCGAAGTGGGCCACAGCGGACATTGCAATGCTGGAGATCGTGCTTCCGGGCGATTTCAAGACGGAAGAAGTTGCGCCCGTCGATCGCTAACCCTCGTTAGCCGTGCAAGAACGAGAAGCTGGAAATCCCCGGTATCGAACCACCTGACGCCGGGCTAACCGACTCGCCGGCGTGTCGGCGTTGGGCGACGGGTTGGTGCATCTTTTTTCCGCATACATGCGATCGTGAGCATGTAGATGCCTGAGCAAAAACTGGTCAGGCCGAACTAAATACACATGGATATTGCGAAGAAGGCATACGTTCCATGTCCTGCAATGGGTATGCTGCCTCCGCTACGGCTCAAACGGGGTACTTGGCCTATGGAATAGAGGTCATAGGTATAAAAAACGAAACAAAAGCCAATGCTGGTGGCTATCAAAAACGCAAAAAATGCAATCAATCTGGGGCCAAATGGCTTGCCTCGAATCGGGTGAGTGCAGAGAAGCGCAATAAACGCAGCAAATGCAAGCCAGCCAAAAAAACTTGTATACATAGATTGAAGGTTTGAGGTGATCGACCAGCGGCGATGTGATCGGCCCTGGATGACGCGATCACATTGTCTGAATGTACAGGTATAACAAAACCATACGGCGTGCGGTAAGCTCCGCGCATGAATCACCCATTGCGCTGCCAATGCGGCACTCTACGAGGCCACGTCAGCCACACCGAATCCGTATGCCGCGGCGTCTGCTACTGCAAGGACTGCCAGGCCTATGCGCACTTCCTGGGCAAGGCCGGTGAGATCCTCGACGAGATGGGCGGGTCGGACGTTGTCGCCACGCTTCCGCAGCATGTCACTTTCACGCAGGGCCTGGAAAAACTCACCTGCATGTCCCTCAGCGACAGAGGCATGCTGCGCTGGTATGCGAGTTGCTGCAACACGCCGATTGGCAATACCGGGCGCGACTTCAAGGTCTCGCATGTCGGCCTGCTGCACAACTGCCTGCAAGATTCATCGACCAGCCTGGACAGCGCCTTCGGTCCGGTGCGCATGCGGGTTGGCATGAAGAGCGCCAAAGGCAGCCCCAAGGCCATGGCGGCCAGCACCACCGTATCCATCCTCCGGTTCATGGCCAGGCTGATACGCGCAAGGCTGGATGGCAGCTACAGGAAGACGGCCTTCTTTGATCCGGAGACGGGAACGCCGCATGCCTCGCCCAAGGTGCTTACGCCGGATGAGCGGGCCCGTTTGATGGAAGCCGTTTAGGCCTCTGTCCTTGGGCCCACGGCCTGCTCTACCAGCGCCAGCAGCTCAGGCAGGCAGCGTGTGGCGAGGTCAAATCGATCCAGCATGGCCTGGCGCGCCGCAAGTCCCAAGTGCGCATGGGCGGCCGGGTCGGCAAGGACGCCGACGACGGTGTCTGCCAGCGCCCGCGCGTCAAAAAAATCGAACAACAGGCCGTTGACGCCGTGCGTTACGACTTCCTCGACGGGCGCGGTGCGGCTGGCGACCACCACGCAGCCCGTGCTCATGGCCTCCAGACAGCTCCATGAGAGGACAAAGGGATAGGTCAGGTACACATGGCAGCGTGACACCTGCAGCAGCTCGAGATAGCGGGCATAAGGCAGTGTCCCGACAAAATGAACGCGGTCCGCCGGCAGCTGGTCGCCGACTTCCTTGAGCAGTGCCTCGCGCCAGGTGCCGCCGCCCGCTGGTTTGCTGCCGTAGCTCACGTCGTCCCCTCCGACCAGCACGCAATGCGCGTCGGGCCGGGCTTTCAGGATGGCCGGCAGAGCCCGCATGAAAATATGAAACCCCCGGTAAGGCTCCAGGTTGCGGTTGATGAAGGTCAGGACCTCATCGCCGGGCTTGAATTGCAGGCCTTTATCCACCAGCGAAAACCGGGCCTGGGCATCAGGCCTGGCCAGGTCTGTGGCAATGCCGTCGTGGACCACCCGCACTTTGCCGCGGTATTCTTCAGGCACCTGGCGGCGCTGCCACTCGGTGGGCGCATAGGCAGAATCCGCGGCGACTAGCGCATGCATCAGGGCGGTGTTTTTCAGGCGCAAAGCGGACCGTCCGGCCATGCTTTCACTATGGAACTCCGGGTCAAAACCATAGTCGGCCCCCTTGGGGGAGTAGTAGAACTCGGAAAAAATCATGAGCCTGGCATCCGGCCAGACGTCCTTGCAGAAAAGGGCTTCGCCCCAGCCGGGGTGCGCGATGATGAGTTGGGGACTGAACCCTTCGCCGGCCAGTTGCTGCATGGCTTGCGCACACGCCGCACCGCGCGAAAGCTTGCGCTCGAAATCACGGCCTATGGCCACCTGGCTGGCGGCCTTCAGGCTTTCAGGCTGGTAGCGCACGACTTCGACGCCGTCAACCGGCCGGGGAGTGATCCCGAGGGCAAGGACATGGTGCCCCTGCGCCGCCAGGGCCCTGGCCAGGTGGACGAACTGCCCGGGAAAGTTCTGGTGGATAAACAGGTAACGCCGCCGCGGCGGCCCAGATGGTTCGGACGGCCTTTGGCCGGCATCAAGAAGAGCGGGAACCCTGGGCTTCATGGCGTGAATGGCGCTGAACGGCTTTCAACGGGCCCGGCCTTCGATGTGGCGGATGCGAACGTACGGCGGGCGGCGAGAAATCAGGCTATCAGCGCCACCCGGGAAGCCGTCCGCAAACTGTCTTGCCGTAGACAATCTTTGCAGGATTTTTGCGGATACATCATCCGGGGCCAGCCGTCGAAAAAGCATGCCCTGTCAATCGGCAGATGTGATGGAGGTAAAAAGGAAAACACCTCCGCGATGACTGAATGCCGCGCGAAGAGGTGTTAACGGCAACGCCTCTGGCCAGTCGGCTTGGCGCCGGGCCAGGTACGGGCCTTAGCTGCGCACCGTATCCGCCACCCGCTCGGCGCAGCTTTTCGCCTGGGCCGCGTCGCGTGCCTCGACCATCACGCGCAGCAGCGGCTCGGTGCCGCTGGCGCGTATCAGCAAGCGGCCGGTGTCGCCGAGCTCGGCTTCCACGGTTTTGCTCATGTCGGCAAGGCGCTTGCTGCTTTGCCAGTCCTGGCCGGGTTTGAGGCGCACGTTGATCAAAGTCTGCGGGAACAGCACGACCTCGCCAAGCAGCTGGGCAATGGTCTTGCCGCTGCGCACGCAGGCCTGCAGCACCTGCAGGGCGCTGATGAGGCCGTCGCCGGTCGTGTGCTTGTCGAGCGCCAGCAGGTGGCCGGAGCCCTCACCGCCCAGCAGCCAGCCGCGCTTGTCGAGCTCTTCGAGCACATAACGGTCGCCGACCTTGGCGCGCACGAACTCGACGCCCTTCTTTTTGAGCGCGACTTCCACGGCCATATTGGTCATCAAGGTGCCGACGGTGCCGGGGACTTTTTCGCCGCGCGCCAGGCGCTCGTTGACCATGAGGAAGAGCACTTCGTCGCCGTTGAAGAGGCGGCCGTCGGCGTCCACCATCTGCAGGCGGTCGGCGTCGCCGTCGAGCGCGATGCCGTAGTGGGCCTTGTTGGCCTTGACGGCCTTGATCAGCGCATCGGGATGCGTGGCGCCGACTTCGTGGTTGATGTTGAGGCCGTCGGGCGCGCAGCCGATGGCGATGACCTCGGCGCCCAGTTCATGGAAGACCATGGGCGCGATCTGGTACGCCGCGCCGTGCGCGCCGTCGACCACGATCTTCAGGCCCTTGAGCGTGAGGTCGTTGGCGAAGGTGCTTTTGCAGAATTCGATGTAGCGGCCGGCCGCGTCGTCGAGGCGGCGCGCCTTGCCCAGGGTGGCCGAGTCGGCCCAGACGGGGTCCTCATCGAGGGCGGCTTCGACGGCGAGCTCCCAGGCGTCGTCGAGCTTGGTGCCCTGGGCGCTGAAGAACTTGATGCCGTTGTCGGGGTAGGCGTTGTGGCTGGCGCTGATGACCACGCCCAGGCTGGCACGCTGGGCGCGCGTGAGGTAGGCCACGCCGGGTGTGGGCAGCGGCCCCAGCAGCACGACGTCGACGCCGGCGGAGTTGAAGCCCGACTCGAGCGCGCTTTCCAGCATGTAGCCGGAGATGCGGGTGTCCTTGCCGATCAGCACCGTGGGGCGGGTCTCGGTGCGGCGCAGCACGCGGCCCACGGCGTGCGCCAGGCGCAGCACGAAGTCGGGTGTGATGGGCGGCTGGCCCACCGTGCCGCGTATGCCGTCGGTGCCGAAGTATTTTCTGGTCATTGGTTTTGTCCCTGTGGAGCTTGTTGTTCTGGATGTTGTTCTGAAAAATGTGGGGCTATTTTAGGGTGCCCCGCCCTGCCCGCCTGTCAGCAAAAGCCTCAACGCGCTGCGGCCCATACCTTCAGGGCCTGGACTGTCTCGCGGACATCATGCACGCGCACGATGCGCGCGCCACGGTCCACGGCCAGCAGGGCCGCCGCGACGCTGGGCACCATGCGGTCGGCCACGTTGAGCTGGGCCACTGCCGCCAGCGAGGTGCTGGTGACGGCGGCGAGCGAGGACTTGCGCGACCAGGCGGCCAGCAATGGGTAGCCGGCCGTGAGGAACTCCTGCTGGCGCGCCAGCAAGGCGAAGTTTTGCGCGACGGTTTTGCCGAAGCCTATACCCACGTCGAGCACGATGCGGGACTTGTCGACGCCGGCGGCCCGCAGGCCGGCCGCGGCGGCTTCCAGGAAGTCGCGCACCTGCGGCACCACGTCGCCCTCCATGGGCGCGACCTGCATGGTTTGCGGCTCGCGGTGCATGTGCATGAGGCAGACACCGCAGCTCGGGTGCCCGGCCACAACCTCGGCCGCACCGGGCTTGCGCAGGGCCCAGATGTCGTTGATGACGTCGGCGCCCAGGTCCAGCACGGCCTGCATGACCTCGGGTTTGTAGGTGTCTATCGATAGCGGCACGCCCAGCCTGGCCGCATGGCGCACCACGGGCAGCACGCGCGCGAGTTCTTCTTCCAGCGGCACAGGCGGCGCGCCGGGGCGGGTGGACTCACCGCCTATGTCCAGCAGGTCGGCGCCGTCCTTGAGCAGCTTGTCGCAGTGGGCGAAGACGCCGGCAAAGCCGCCGCCCTCGCTGAAGTATTTGCCGCCGTCCGAGAAGGAGTCGGGCGTGACGTTGACGATGCCCATGACGCGGGGCTTCGACAGGTCAATCTGAAAGCGGGAGGTTTGCCAGATCATGGTTTGTCCTCGGAAATAAAAAACCGGGGACTGGCCCCGGTTATGGCGACTGACTGGCAGTCACGTTTTGTTCGTCACCGGCCTCATGCCACCGTAGGCGCCGGGTCTGTGCTGACGGCCGGCGTGCCGCCCGTGGGGCCGCCACCGCCGCCGACGGAGGAGTTGCGCGGCGTCCAGTCCTTGGGCGGGCGCGGCTCCTTGCCGGCCATGATGTCGTCGAGCTGGTCCATGTCGATGGTTTCCCATTCGAGCAGGGCCTTGGCCATGGCGTGCATCTTGTCCTGGTTCTCTTCGATCAGCTTGCGCGCCAGGGCGTATTGCTGGTCGATGATGCGGCGCACCTCGCCGTCGACCTTTTGCAGGGTCGACTCGCTCATGTTGTTGGTCTTGGTGACCGAGCGGCCCAGGAAGACTTCGCCTTCGTTTTCAGCGTAGACCATGGGGCCCAGGGCTTCGGTCATGCCGTAGCGCGTGACCATGTCGCGGGCCAGGGCGGTGGCGCGCTCAAAGTCGTTGCTGGCGCCGGTCGTCATCTGGTTCATGAAGACTTCCTCGGCGATGCGGCCGCCGAACAGCATGCTGATCTGGCTCAGCATGAATTCACGGTCATAGCTGTAGCGATCCTGCGCCGGCAGGCTCATGGTCACGCCCAGCGCGCGGCCGCGCGGGATGATGGTGACCTTGTGGACCGGGTCGCACTTTGGCAGCAGCTTGCCGATCAGCGCGTGGCCGGACTCGTGGTAGGCCGTGTTGCGGCGCTCTTCCTCGGGCATGACCATGCTCTTGCGCTCGGGGCCCATGAGGATCTTGTCCTTGGCTTTTTCGAAGTCCTGCATCTCGACGGTGCGGGCGTTGCGGCGCGCGGCCATCAGGGCGGCTTCGTTGCAGAGGTTGGCCAGGTCGGCGCCGGACATGCCGGGCGTGCCGCGGGCGATCACGCTCGGGTTCACGTCCTGGCCCAGCGGCACCTTGCGCATGTGCACGTTGAGGATCTGCTCGCGGCCGCGGATGTCGGGCAGCGTGACGTAGACTTGGCGGTCGAAGCGGCCGGGGCGCAGCAAGGCGGCGTCCAGGATGTCGGGGCGGTTGGTGGCGGCCACCACGATCACGCCGACGTTGGTTTCAAAACCGTCCATCTCGACCAGCATCTGGTTCAGGGTCTGCTCGCGTTCGTCGTTGCCGCCGCCCAGGCCGGCGCCGCGCTGGCGGCCGACCGCGTCGATTTCATCGATGAAGATGATGCAGGGGGCGTTTTTCTTGGCATTCTCGAACATGTCGCGCACGCGGGCAGCGCCCACGCCGACGAACATTTCGACGAAATCGGAGCCGGAAATCGAGAAGAAAGGCACTTTGGCCTCGCCGGCGATGCCTTTGGCGAGCAGGGTCTTGCCGGTGCCCGGGGGGCCGACCAGCAACAGGCCGCGCGGGATGCGGCCGCCGAGTTTCTGGAATTTCTGCGGGTCCTTGAGGAAGTCGACGACTTCCTTGACTTCTTCCTTGGCCTCGTCGCAGCCCGCGACGTCGGCGAAGGTGACGGGATTGGTGGACTCGTCCAGCATGCGCGCCTTGGACTTGCCGAAGCTGAAGGCGCCGCCTTTGCCGCCGCCCTGCATTTGCCGCATGAAGTAGATCCACACGCCTATCAGCAGCAGCATGGGGCCCCAGCTGATCAGCAGCGAGGTGAGCAAGGAAGTTTCTTCGCGGGGCTTGACGTCGAACTTGACGTCGTTGGCGATCAGGTCGCCGACCAGGCCGCGGTCCAGGTAGGTGGCGGTGGTGCGGACCTTGCGGTCGTCCACGGTGGTGGCCGAGATTTCGGTGCCGCCCTGGCCTTCGGCGATGGTCGCCGTCTTGATGCGCTTGCCGCGCACCTCTTCCAGGAACTCGGAGTAACCCAGGTAGTTGGAACCGGCGCCGCCGCGTGTATCAAATTGCTTGAATACGGTGAACAGCACCATGGCGATCACCAGCCAGATTGCAATTTTGGAAAACCACTGATTGTTCAAGGACTACTCCGGTGTAAGAACAAAAGTCACATGCGCCTGATTTTAGGCGTTTCAAGGGCAAAAACCGCGTATTCCGGTCCCGGCCCTTGGTTTAAAGCGGGTTTAGGGGCACCGGCACTGTGTCATTTGCCACCGCGATGTGCTCAGGATGCACTTATTGTGACGCCAAGAACCTGCTCACGGCCTAGACGGGGCCGCGCAAGCACCTTCTCGGGATGGGATGCAAGGCGCGGTGTGACGCCCATAGTACCTCTATGGGCTAGCGCCGCAACGCCGCAGACCGCCCGAAAAGGTACTTGCCCTCCGGGTTGGGGTGAAATCGGGCGATTGAGCCACCCAGGCCCTTGCATGGGCATTAGCCCATGCGGCGTGCCCGGTCGACCCACTCATCCCGATTGCACCCCAACGCGGCCCCGTTTAGGCCGTGAGCAGGTTCAGGGCTTTTTCAGCCCCCGGCCAATCAGAAAGGTTTCCGATGAGCCCGGGCGCGAAGCCTTGGGCTTGAGCGGCTTGACGAGCTTGAAGGTGTCCCGGAACAGCTTGACCAGTTGGTCGTAGCCACTGCCGTGGAACAGCTTGACCACCAGCGTGCCCTCGGGTTTCATGCGGTTCTGGGCGAATTCGACGGCCAGCTCGATCAGGTGGGCGATGCGGGCCGCGTCGGCCGACTCTATGCCCGAGAGGTTGGGCGCCATGTCGGAGACCACCAGGTCCACCCGGACCTGGCCCTCGGGGGTGGCCAGGGCGTCCTCGAGCTTTTGCAGCACTTCGGCTTCGCGGAAATCGCCCTGGATAAAGGTCACGCCTTCGATGGGCTCCATGGGCAGCAAATCGAGGCCGATGATGCGGCCGTTGAGCGTGCCCGCCGCCGCGCCGGTGGGTGAGAGCCGGCGCCGCACGTACTGGCTCCAGGCGCCCGGCGTACTGCCCAGGTCGACCACGCAGTCGCCCGGCTTCACCAGGCCGAAGGTTTCATCGATTTCCTTCAATTTGTAAGCGGCGCGGGCCCGGTAGCCCTCTTTCTGGGCGAGCTTCACGTAGGGGTCGTTGATGTGGTCGTGCAGCCACGCTTTGTTGACCTTTCCCTTGCCGCCGGCCTTTACGGCGGTTTTACCGGCCGCCTTGGCGGCGGCCTTCGAGTCGGTCTGGACGCCGGGTTTGAAACCGGTCTTGGCATTTACTTTCATGGGGCCTATTGTCCTCTCCCCGACTCGCCCGATAATTGGGCCATGGCTCAAATACAACTTACCCCCGCCCAGCGCAAGGACCACCGCGCCGATGCCCACCACCTGAACGCGGTCGTGATGATCGGCTCCGACGGCCTGACCCCCGCCGTCAAGAAGGAAACCGACGCCGCGCTCAACGCCCACGGGCTCATCAAGGTGCGGGTGCTGTCGGACGACCGCGCCGGCCGCGAGGAGATCTTCCAGACCCTGGCCGACCAGCTCAACGCCGCGCCCATCCAGCACATCGGCAAGCTGCTGGTGCTGTGGCGGCCGATGCCGCCCAAGGAAAAAAAGGTCAATGAAGACCGCATGCCCGGCCCGCGCGACGTCAAGGTGCTCAAGAACAGCTCGCGCCACGGCCAGCGGCCCGAGGTCAAAACCCTGCGCGTGCTGGGCAACCAGCGCCTCACGCCGGGCGGCACCGTCAAGCGCGCCAAGAAGCCCCAGCTCAAAAGCGCCAAGAAAAGCGCCCAGGGCTGAGCCGCTTTCCCGCCCCGGGGCAATCGCCCCGATAGGCGCATTCTTCTTCACCGCGCGGCCTCAAGCCTTTAGATTCGAGACTTCCGCCCACAGCTATCCGCCATGACCAATCCCCTCCTCGATTTCTCCGACCTCCCGCTGTTCGACCGTATCCAGCCCGAACATGTGGGCCCCGCCGTCGACGAGCTCATGGCCAAGGCCGACGCGGCGCTCGAAACCGTCACCGCCGCGGACTTCCCGGCCACCTGGGCCGGCATCGCCCGCGTGCTGGACGTCGCCACCGAGAACCTGGGCCGCGCCTGGGGCGCCGTGAGCCACCTCAACAGCGTGGCCGACACGCCCGAGCTGCGTGCCGCCTACAACGCCGCCCTGCCGCGCGTGACCGAGTTCTGGACCCGCCTGGGCGCCGACGAGCGCCTGTACGCCAAATACAAAGCCATCGATGTGGCCACCCTGAACACCGAGCAGCGCCAGGCCCACAAAAACGCCATCCGCAACTTTGTGCTCTCCGGCGCCGAGCTGAAAGGTGCCGACCGCGAGCGCTTCGCGAAAATCCAGGAACGCCAGGCCGAGCTGAGCCAGAAATTCAGCGAGAACGCGCTGGACGCGACCGACGCCTTCGCTTATTACGCGACCGAGGCTGAAATCGCCGGCATCCCGGCCGACGTGCTGCAGACCGCGCGCGCCCAGGCCGAGGCCGAAGGCAAGGCCGGCTACCGCCTGAGCCTCAAGATGCCCAGCTACCTGCCCGTCATGCAGTTCGCCGTCAGCGGCAAGCTGCGCGAAACCCTGTACAAGGCTTACACCACCCGCGCCAGCGACCAGGCCGCGCCCGAGTTCAGCAAATTCGACAACGGCGCGATCATGCAGGAGATCCTCGCGCTGCGCCTCGAGGAAGCGCAGCTGCTGGGCTACCGCAATTTCGGCGAGGTGTCGGTGGTGGCCAAGATGGCCCAGTCGCCCGACGAAGTCATCACCTTTTTGCGCGATCTCGCCCGCCGCGCCCGCCCCTATGCCGAAAAAGACGTCGCCGACCTTCGCGCCTTCGCCGCCAGCCAGCTGAACCTGGCCGAACTCCAGCCCTGGGACTACGCCTACGTCGGCGAAAAGCTCAAGGAAGCGCGCTACGCCTTCAGCGAGCAGGAAGTCAAACAGTACTTCACCGCGCCCAAGGTGCTGGCCGGCCTTTTCAAGATCGTCGAAACCCTGTTTGAAGTCGCCATCCGCAAGGATTCGGCCCCGGTGTGGAAGCCCGGCGTGGAGTTCTACCGCATTGAACGCGGCGGCGAACTCGTCGGCCAGTTCTACCTCGACCAGCCGGCCCGCACCGGCAAGCGCGGCGGCGCCTGGATGGACGACGTGCGCGCCCGCTGGTTGCGCCCCGACACCGGCAAGCTGCAAACCCCGGTGGCCCACCTGGTCTGCAACTTCGCCGACGGCGTCGGCGGCAAGCCGGCGCTGCTCACGCACGACGACGTGACCACGCTGTTCCACGAATTCGGCCACGGCCTGCACCACATGCTCACGCAGGTCAACGAGCGCGACGTCTCCGGCATCAGCGGCGTCGAGTGGGACGCGGTCGAGCTGCCCAGCCAGTTCATGGAGAACTTCTGTTGGGAATGGGACGTGCTCAAGCACATGACGGCCCACGTCGACACCGGCGCGCCGCTGCCGCGCGCGCTGTTCGACAAGATGCTGGCCGCCAAGAACTTCCAGAGCGGCATGCAGACACTGCGCCAGGTGGAGTTCTCGCTGTTCGACATGCTGCTGCACACCTCGCACAAGCCGGCCGACGACCTGATGGGCCTCTTGAACGAGGTGCGCCGCGAAGTCGCCGTGATCCCCTCGCCGCCCTACAGCCGCACCGCGCACACCTTCAGCCATATTTTCTCGGGTGGCTACGCCGCCGGCTACTACAGCTACAAATGGGCCGAGGTGCTGTCGGCCGACGCCTACGCCGCCTTCGAGGAAACGGCTACAGCCGCACCCTCGCCGGCCGGCGACGATGGCGGCAAGACCACAGTCACGGTGGAAACCGGCCGGAAATACCGCAAAGCCATCCTGGAAGCCGGCGGAAGCCGCCCCGCCATGGAGTCTTTCAAGGCTTTCCGCGGCCGCGAACCCTCGATTGATGCTTTGCTGCGTCATCAGGGTATGGCCTGACACCCTCGAAACGCCTAAAACGTTGTGAGACTTGCAGGGCCTGCGTTAAGCTTGTCCTATCCCTGTTTCCCCCACCCCGTACCTGAGACCGACTGGAACACCATGAAGACAAATGCCGTGAAATCCCTCGCGCCCCATGCCCTGCTGGCCCTGGCAGTGCTCGCGGGCGGTCTTTTTTCACCCCTGGCCCAAGCCCAGCCGGTCTACCGCATCGTCGGGGCCGACGGCAAGGTGACCTTCTCCGACCAGCCGCCGCCCGCGGCCACCAATGCCAAGGTCAGCGCTGCCAATACCGGCGGCCCCGGCGGCGCGGCGCCCACCGGCCTGCCTTTCGAATTGCGGCAAATCGCCAACAAATACCCGGTCACCCTGTATTCCGGCAACGACTGCGGCCCCTGCGGCACCGCCAAGTCCATGCTGACCAATCGCGGCATCCCGTTTTCCGAGCGCACCGTCATCACCAACGAGGACTTCAAGGCCTTGCAGCGGCTCAGCGGCGACACCTCCCTGCCCTTCGCCACCATCGGCAGCCAGCAGCTCAAGGGCTTTTCCGACGTCGAATGGACCCAGTTCCTGAACGCCGCCGGCTACCCCGCCGCCTCGGTGCTGCCGTCCAGTTACCGCCCACCGGCTGCCACGCCCCTGGTGGCCGTCACCGCGCCATCGGCCACGGGCAACGGCCCAGCCCGCGCCGCCGCGGCGCCCGCACCGTTAGCTCCGCCACCGCCCGAGGCCAGCAACCCCGCCGGCATCAAGTTCTAAGCAAGCTGTTTTAAACGCTCAAATGCAAACGCCGGGTTCCCACCCGGCGTTTTGCTTTCTGAACAGAGCCCTAACTTAGAACACCAGCGTCTTGACGCCGCCCGGTGCGCCCAGCAGGCACACGTGGGCTTTCTGGAAGGCAAACACCCCCACCGTCACCACGCCCGGCCATTGGCTGACCTGGGTCTCAAAGGCCAGCGGGTCGGTGATCTTCAGGCCGGTCACGTCCAGGATGTGCTGGCCGTTGTCGGTCACCAGCGGCTTGCCGTCCTTCAGGCGCAGCACGGCCGTGCCGCCCAGCGCCGCAAACTGGCGCGCGATGCGCTGGGTGGCCATCGGGATCACTTCCACCGGCAGCGGGAAGTTGCCCAGCACCGGCACCAGCTTGGATTCGTCGGCAATGCAGACGAACTTGCGGGACTGCGCGGCCACGATTTTTTCGCGCGTGAGCGCCGCGCCGCCGCCCTTGACCATATGGCCCGCGTTGTCGATTTCGTCGGCCCCGTCGATGTAGACGCCCAGTTCGTCGACCTCCGTCGCGTCGAAGACCTTGATGCCCAGCGCCTGCAGGCGTTCGGTGGAAGCCACCGAGCTGGACACCGCGCCCTTGATGCGGTCCTTCATGGTGGCCAGCGCGTCTATGAATTTGTTGACGGTGGAGCCGGTGCCGACGCCGACAATGCTGCCTTCTTCGACGTAGTGCAGGGCCGCCTGGCCGACCAGGGTTTTGAGTTCGTCTTGGGTCATGGGAGTGTGGGAGGGGGTGAAATCGGAAGGTGAAATGGGTTTTGCGACAATCGGGGCCAGTACAAGCCACCTCCACCGAATTATCCAATGTCCCTGCTCCCCTACGCCCTGGCCCGTCCCTTTTTATTTGGCCTGGACGCCGAAACTGCCCACGAGCTGACCATGGCCTCGCTGGCGCGCACCCAGGGCACGCCGCTGGCCCTGGCCTACCTGTCCAGCCGCGTCAGCGACCCGATAGAGCTGGCCGGCCTCAAGTTCCCGAACCGCGTCGGCCTGGCCGCCGGGCTGGACAAAAACGCGCGCTGCATCGACGGCCTGGCCGCCATGGGTTTCGGCTTTGTCGAGGTCGGCACCGTCACCCCCAAGGGCCAGCCCGGCAATCCCAAGCCGCGCATGTTCCGCCTGCCCGAGGCCAACGCGCTGATCAACCGCCTGGGCTTCAACAACGAAGGCCTGGACGCCTTCCTGGCCAATGTGCGGCGCTCCAGCGTGCGCAAGCCCGGCGCGCAGGGCGGCCTGCTGCTGGGCCTGAACATCGGCAAGAACGCCGCCACCCCGATTGAAAACGCGGTCGACGACTACCTGATCTGCCTGGACGGCGTCTACCCGCATGCCGACTACGTGACCGTCAACATCTCCAGCCCCAACACCAAAAACCTGCGCGCGCTGCAAAGCGACGAGGCGCTCGACGCCCTGCTGGGCCGCATCGCCGAGCGCCGCGAAGCCCTGGCCGCGCAGCATGGCAAGCGCGTGCCCATCTTCGTGAAGATCGCGCCCGACCTCGACGAAGCCCAGGTGGCCGTCATCGCCGCCACGCTGCAGCGCCACGCCATGGACGGCGTGGTCGCCACCAACACCACGCTCAGCCGCGAGGCCGTCAAAGGCATGCGCCATGCCGAAGAAGCCGGCGGCCTGAGCGGCGCGCCCGTGCTCGAAGCCAGCAACCGCGTCATCACCCAGCTGCGCGCGGCGCTCGGCAAGGGCTTCCCCATCATCGGCGTGGGCGGCATTTTGAGCGGCGCCGACGCCGTTTCCAAGATCAAAGCCGGCGCCGACGTGGTGCAGATCTACACCGGGCTGATCTACAAAGGCCCGGACCTGGTCACGCAGGCCGCGCAGGCCATCAAAAAGAGCCGTTAAGCCTTGGCCGCCGCGCGCTTTTTCGGCGCGGCTTTTTTGGCGACGGCCTTGCGCGGCACTCGCGCCTTGGCCCCCAGCTCTACCCACACCGGCGCATGGTCGCTAGCGTGCTCCTGCCCGCGCACCCAGCGGTCCACGCCCGCGGCTTTCAGGCGCGGCGCGAGCGCGGCGTTCAGCAGGACGTGGTCTATGCGCAGGCCCGCATCGCGCTGCCAGTGCTGGCGGAAGTAATCCCAGAAGGTGTAGATGCGCTCGTCCGGGTGCAGCGCGCGCAGGCTGTCCACCCAGCCTTGGGCCAGCAGCTTTTCATAGGCCGCGCGGCTTTCGGGCTGCAGCAGCGCATCCTTGCGCCATGACTTGGGGTTGTAGATGTCGAAGTCGGTCGGCACCACATTGAAGTCGCCGGCCAGCACCACCGGATGCTCCGAGGCATACAGCGCCTTGGCGTGCGCCTGCAGGCGGCTGAACCAGGCCAGCTTGTAATCAAACTTCGGGCCGGGCTGCGGGTTGCCGTTGGGCAGGTAGAGACAGGCCACCACAATGCCGTCCACCGCCGCTTCCAAGTAGCGGCTCTGGTCGTCGGCCGGGTCGCCGGGCAGCTCGCGGCGTATCTCCAGCGGCGCCTGGCCTTTGGCCAGAATCGCCACGCCGTTCCAGGATCGCTGGCCTTTCCACAAGGCTTCATAACCCAACTCGCGCAAGGCCTGCTGCGGAAACACGCCGTCCAGCGCCTTGAGTTCCTGCAGGCAGGCCACGTCGGGCGCGTCCTTCTCCAGCCATGCGAGCAATTGCGGCAGCCGCGTCTTGATGCCGTTGACGTTGAAGGTCGCGATCTTCATCAGGCGCCGGTCAAACGCTGGTCAAACCCCAGGTGAAGGTTTTCCCCGGCCCGGCGTGCGCCGGAAGGCCTCTGCGCCGCCGCTGCCGCCGCCGTCGGGAAAGCTGTGCTGCCTAAGCTTGCCGGCCACGCCGGGGTCCGCGGGCTTCATCGGTTTTTCGATCAGGGTGCTGGCGTCGTTGCCGTCGGCGGCATCGTCGGGTTCGCTGTGGCGCGGATGCGGCACGGGCGCGCCTTCGCCGGTTTTGGCGCGTGTGAGGCTGGTGGTGTTTTTGACCATGTTTCCAAGGTAGCAGCCCCGCCTGGCCACGCGTGTCGGACAACACCCCTTTAAACCCACCCCCGTCCAAGCTCACTGCGTGTAGCTCGTTCCCCCCTCAAGGGGGCGGCGCCTGCGGTCTGGCAAAGCCAGTCCCGCGGCTGCCCGCTGGCACTCTTCAACCCAGCATGAGCCGTGGAACCGGCTTTGCCGGGCCACAGGCGGGCGGCCCCCTCGGGGGGCAGGGAGCTACACGAAGTGAGCGACCGTGGGGGCGCGCTCTATAGAGACTGTCCCCTAGAGCACCGGCCGGGCTTTTTACGGCCCCCTGTTGCGACTACCATGCAGGCAGTTTTGACAGGAGACCCGCTTTTGGCCGCGACCCCATCTTCCAACCCTGCGTCGGGCCCCTCCGGTCCTTCCCCCTATCCCCACCTGCTGGCCCCGCTGGACCTGGGCTTCACCACCCTCAAGAACCGCGTGCTCATGGGCAGCATGCACACCGGCCTGGAAGACGGGCGCAAGCACTTTCCCGCCATGGCCGCCTACTTCGCCGAACGCGCGCGCGGCGGCGTCGGCCTGATGGTCACCGGCGGTTTCGCGCCCAACATCGCGGGCTGGACCAAACCCTTTGCCGGCATGCTGGCCAGCTCCGGTGCCGCCCGCCGCCACAAGCAGGTCACGGATGCCGTGCATGCCGAAGGCGGCAAGATCGCGCTGCAGATCCTGCACACCGGCCGCTACGGCTACCACCCGCTGTGCGTCGCGCCCTCGCGCATCCAGAGCCCGATCTCGCCCTTCACGCCGCGCGAACTCAGCGTGGGCGGCATAGAGCGGCAGATCCGCGCCTTCATACGCTGCGCCATGCTGGCGCGCGACGCCGGCTACGACGGCGTCGAGATCATGGGCAGCGAAGGCTATTTCATCAACCAGTTCCTGGTCACCCACACCAACCAGCGCAGCGACGACTGGGGCGGCAGCTACGCCAACCGCATGCGCCTGGCCGTCGAGATCGTGCGCCGCACGCGCGAGGCCGTGGGCCCCGACTTCATCATCATCTACCGCCTCTCGATGATCGACCTGATCCCCGGCGGCAGCAGCTGGGAGGAAGTCGTGCTGCTGGCCAAGGCCGTCGAGGCCGCCGGCGCCACCCTGATCAACAGCGGCATAGGCTGGCACGAGGCCCGCGTGCCGACGATTGCCACCTCGGTGCCGCGCGGCGCCTTCACCTGGGTCACCAAAAAGCTGCGCGCCGATCTGCGCGCCGCCGGCCTCACGATTCCCGTCGTCACCAGCAACCGCCTGAACATGCCCGAAGTCGCCGAGCAGGTGCTGGCCGACGGCTGCGCCGACATGGTCAGCATGGCCCGCCCCTTCCTGGCCGACCCGGACTTCGTCAACAAGGCGGCCCAGGGCCGGCGCGATGAGATCAACACCTGCATCGCCTGCAACCAGGCCTGTCTGGACCACGCCTTCCAGGCCAAGCTGGCCAGCTGCCTCGTCAACCCCCGCGCCGTGCATGAGACCGAACTCGTCATCAACATCGCCCGCGCCAAAAAACGCGTCGCCGTCATAGGCGCCGGCCCCGCCGGCCTGGCCGCCGCCACCACGCTGGCACTGCGCGGCCACAGCGTCGACCTTTACGATGCGGCTGACAAGATAGGCGGCCAGTTCAACCTGGCCAAGCGCGTGCCCGGCAAGGAAGAGTTTGAGGAAACCCTGCGCTACTTCGGCCAGCGCATCAGCGGCACCGGCGTGCGCCTGCACCTGAACACCCGCGTCAGCGCGCAAGACCTCATCGCGGGCAAGTTCGACGAGGTCATACTCGCCACCGGCGTCACGCCGCGCAACCCTCGCATTCCCGGACAGGACCATCCCAAGGTGCTCAGCTACATCGACGTGCTGCTGGGCCGCCAGCCCGTGGGCGAGCGCGTGGCCCTCATAGGTGCGGGCGGCATAGGCTTTGACGTCGCCGAATTCCTGGTCACGCCCACCGGCCATTCCACCGCGCTCGACCTCCCCGCCTGGCTGGCCGAATGGGGCGTGGCCGACCCGGGCGAGGTGCGCGGCGGCGTGGTGCGCCCGCAGGCCACACCGCCCGCGCGCCAGGTCACGCTGCTGCAGCGCAAGCCCGGGAAGCTGGGCGCCGGCCTGGGCAAGACCACCGGCTGGATACACCGCACCGCGCTGAAAATGAAGAACGTCGAGATGCTCTCGGGCGTCAACTACGAGCGTATAGGCGAGCAGGGCCCGGACCTGGGCCTGTTCATCACCTTCGGCGAAAAGCGCCTGGACGGCACCGTGCTCGCCGTCGACAACATCGTGCTGTGCGCCGGCCAGGAGCCGCTGCGCGAACTGTTGGAGCCGCTGCGCGCGGCCGGCGTGAAGACGCATTTGATAGGTGGCGCGCACGAGGCGGGTGAACTTGACGCCAAGCGGGCGATCGATCAGGGGACGCGTCTGGCTGCGACCCTTTAAGGGAGGAAGTAAGAGAGCTGCTCACAAAACCCAGCGAAGCGGTCCTGGCTAGGCGCGTCGCCGCAGACAGTACACCAGTACGGCAAGGCGGCGCAACAACGCCAGGAGGGTTTTTGAGTGGCTCTAGACGCGCGCGAGGCTAAACAGCAGTAACCCCAGCGCCATCCCAAAACTCAGCGCATGCATATTCGCCGCCATGGCAAAGCGATTCATGAGCCTCAGGCCCTGCTGGTCCTGCGAGCCCAGCAGGAACAGCAGGCACATCTCGCGGCGCCGCTGCGGGTCGACCGCGCTGTGCTTCTTGAGCGCCTTGTGCATGGACACCGACAGATAGATCGCGGCCACCGAGGCCAGCGCGATGATGGGGAAAAACCAGCCGCGCACCATCCATGCCGGAAGCTGCGGCGCCAGCCAGGCGCGCAGCAGGTCGGCGGCGGCAAAAATCAGGAAACCCGCGGCGAAGCCCAGCCATTCCTGGGTGCGGAACTTCGCCATCATTTTCCTGGCCCTGGTCTCCAGGGGCAGTTCGTAAGCCATGCGGATCACCTCGTGCGAACAGTACGCCCGGTGTGCAGCCCTATGCCGGCCAACGCGGGTGCAAGGATTCTGCGCAGGAACACCCGCCGCGGCAATACTGCAAATGCAGGAGAACGGTGGTTTTATTTACGGCGCAGCGGGTCCAGCAAGGGCTTGAGCCCGTTGTGGTCGATTTCCTGCATCAGCGCCAGCAGGCGGCCGATTTCACCTTTGGGGAAACCCTCGCGGGCAAACCAGTTCAGGTAATTGCCCGGCAGGTCGGCGATCAGCGTGCCCTTGTGTTTGCCGAAAGGCATTTCGCGGGTCACCAGCAGGAGCAGGTCGTCGGGGTTCATATATATGGAGCCTAGCCGCCGGCCCGTTTGGGCGCGTAGCCCTGTTTCTGCAGTTCCGCCATCACGCGCTCGCAATGGTCGCCTTGCACTTCGATCACGCCGTCCTTGGCCGTGCCGCCCGAGCCGCAGGCGGCGCGCAGCTGCTTGCCCAACAGCGCCAGCGCCATGGCGTCCAGCGGCAGGCCCTTGACCACCGTCACGGTCTTGCCGCCCCGGCCCTTGCTTTCGCGGCTTACGCGCACCGGGCCGCCCGCCGCGGCCACCGCCTGCTTGCAGGCGCAGGCCGCCAACGGCCGGCGGCAGCCGGGGCACATTCTTCCGGCCTCGGTGGAATAGACCAGGCCGCCTGTGGGAGTTTGTTTCATTGGGAAGGGAGAACCAGGAAATGAGAACCAAGGACGTATCCGGCCGGCCGGCATCGCTGTAGTTTTAGAACGACCGTTCGCAAAAATTTGTGAACTAGTTCACGAAAACCGCAGAATGTACCTTATAAACACGGGCAGGGATCAGCAGCTACGCCCCCTCTCAGGACGATAACAACTTCGGGCGACTCGGGACGCGAACAATGACAGGCAGCAGTTTTCTGATCGGATTTTTCATCTTTGTCGGCAGTGTGGCCCTAGGCGCCCTCGGTTATGAACGCTGGCTGTCCCATGTGGTGGCCAACCGCAAAAAGGTCGCGCGCAACCATGCCCTGCGCGCCAAACCCCTGACCAGCCGCGACGAACTCCAGGTCTGGCGCTGGCTCGAAGAAGTCTTTCCCGAGCACCGCATCCTGCCCAAAATCCCCTTCACCGGTTTTATCGAACCCAACCAGCGCGGCGGCGACGCCCACTGGCAGGCGCTGCTGGGCACCGTGAATTTTTCCTGCGCGCTGGCCGACCAGAAAGGCACGGTGCTGGGCTGCATCGACGTGCTGGGCCGCGGCGAGGTGACCGGCCGCAACCATTCCTTCAAGCGCGAGTTGCTGGCCCGCGCCGGCATCCCCTACTGGATCATCGAAAGCCAGCGCCGGCCCAGCGCCGCGCTGCTGCGCGAGAAATTCCTGGGCGCCGCCATCAGTGAAGCCGGCAAGCTGGCGACCGCCGAACGCGCCCGCCGCGCCGCCCCCGCCAGGCTCGAGCAGCCCCAGCTCTCGCGCGTGTCCAGCAATGCCTCGGACCTCACCAAAACCGGCATGACGCCGCTGCACCTGAAGTCCACCCTCAAGCTGCAGTCACTGGCCCGCGCCTTCGCCCTGCGCCTGGCCGGTGAAGAGCCGCGGCGCGACCGCATCCGCTACTCGAGCACCAATCCCAGCAGTTCGATTGTTTAGGGCTTCGGCTAAGCCCCTTTAAGCAGGAACTCCATCTCGGTCCCCGCCAGGTTCAGCACGTCGTTGTGCGCCAGCGGCGTCGCCTTGGCACTTATAGGCTTGCCATTGAGCGTCGACGGCGTCTCGCCGTCCATGTGGGCCACGTAGTAGCCGTCGCGCCGGTGCGAGATCGACACCACCGCCACGCCCGGCTGGCCGAAGGTGGTGACCGCCTTGACCACCGCCATTTCCAGGCCCGCCGATGAGCCCGACAGCACCTTGAGGCTGGCCTGCAGCGCGCCTGTGGTGCCCGGCAGCCCTATCGCATCGAGCGACATCGCGGTGGTTTCCTGGCTTTCGGCCTGCGCCTCATGCTCGGAGGTCGCCAGGTACTGGATCCTGAAGTTGCCGATGTTGATGATGTCGTTGTCGTGCAGCAGCTCGCGCGCCTTGACCATATGCCCGTTCAGGTAGGTGCCGTTGGTGCTGCCCAGGTCGCGCAGGTAGACGTCGGCGATGCCCTTGAGCTCAAACACGCAGTGCTCGCCGCTGACCACCAGGTTGTCGAACACGATGTCGTTGTACGGCCTGCGGCCCAGCGTCGTGCGGTCGCTCTTCAGGTAGACATGCTTGATTTCGACGCCTTCGACCGATGCGATGAGTTGCGGCATGAGGAGAAGCCTTTCTTCTTGAGGGTTGCCGCCACTCCCAACGCGGCGGGTCTCTTCATCGTAGCGCCGCCCCCGCGAAGGCACAAGGGCCGCTATGTCCTGGGCGTATCCGCCTTGGGTGTATCCGTGTTCCGGCAGGCTGCACGGACCAGCCGCTGCGTCGGGTTGGGTGTCACGTCGCGAAACGCCATGTACCTGACCACGCCCTCTGGATAGGTCGAGGTCTTGTGCGACTCGCCCTGCCACAGCGGCTGCTGGTAAAAATCCAGCGAGAGGTAGCGCGCGTTTTTTTGCGCGCAGTCGAACTGCACGGTCGAGGTGTAGGAGCGGTAGGGCACGCCGTCCCAGCTGGTGCGCGGCTTGGAGCGGCTCACGCGTATCTTCATCGTGCGCACCTCGCCCTGCACCGACACCGGGATGGGATCCACCTCGATGGTGTTGACCAGGGGGTCCTGCGGGTCGCCCAGCACCGTAAACCACGCGGACTGCGCGTGCAGCAGGGAGGCGCCTCCCAGCAAGCCCCAGAAAAAAAGGTTCTGTTTCATGATGACAAGTCTTCGATGTTGTTCACTCCGAGCGCAATAGCGATGAACAGCGCACGGTTGTTTCCGCCGCTTGCAGCACTTGCACAATGTCGCATTCAGACCAGTCTACCCCTCGGCGGCACGGCTTGTCACATCAAAAGACATCTTCCTACACACCAAATTGAAGCTGCGGCGGCAAGTTGTAGGCGGCAACCCACATCCATGCGCGCCCCCTCCCTGCGCRCACCGATTTGGGTGGGGCCTAAGGTGAAGCCATGGAATTTTTCATGACCCTTTCATCACCAGTGAAGGCATGGAAAGTCCCATGGAAAGTCCATATCCCTCCAACCCCTGAAAGGTATTCCCATGAACAAGGACCAGGTCAAAGGCAAGATCAAGGAAGTCGCCGGTGAAGTGCAGGAGCACACCGGCAAGATGGTCGGCAGCACCGAGCAGCAGGCCAAGGGCCATGCCCGTGAATTCGAAGGCAAGGCCCAGAAAGCCGCTGGCGACGTGAAGGAAAACATCAAGGACCTGAACAAGGAAGTGAAAAAAGACCTGGAGCGCGATCCTCTGAAGCCTTGATGAAGACAGGTCCTCCAGGGACCTT
Organism: Polaromonas sp. P1_F2; assembly: GCF_056405735.1. Taxonomy (NCBI): domain Bacteria; kingdom Pseudomonadati; phylum Pseudomonadota; class Betaproteobacteria; order Burkholderiales; family Comamonadaceae; genus Polaromonas; species Polaromonas sp. P1_F2. Next base: position 47,219 of record NZ_JBFUBN010000006.1, read on the forward strand.
CAACTTTCGCGACTTACGCGCCTTCGCGCAATCCCAGATCGGCCGGTTTCCACCGGCCGATTTGCCGTGCGCGCCGCAAGGCGTTGGCTGACGGGGCCGTAGCGCCTTCGCCGCTGGCACGCCTTCAGGCCGGCGCCCATCATGAAGCCATGGCCCGCAAACCCATCCGCAAAACCGCAAGGTCCACGGCATCCCTGCCCGACGAACTCACGCATGGCGGCCTGCGCCGGCCCGCCGTCACCATCCAGGGCTACAGCCTGCAGTTGCACGACGGCGAAGGCTTTCTTGGCGACAGCGTCAGCCGCACCGCCTATAGCGAGATGCTTGACGCCTGGCGCAAGCTTTACCGCCGCATCAGCGGGCTGGACCCGCTGGGCCGCAAACCCACGGCGGGGATCGGCAAGAAACGGCTCGACGAGCTGCTCAGGCGCAACGGCAAGGCCGCGGCCATCATCTCCGCCGCCTCGGAAGACTACGCCTGGCAACTGGCCCGCGTGGTGCGGCGCTTCCTCACCCATGCTTCATGGCAGGGCGTGCGGCGCATCGTGGTCGGCGGCGGTTTCCGGCAAAGCCTGGTCGGCGAGCTCGCCATAGACCGCACGGCCGAGCTGCTCTACCAGCGCGGCAGCCGTGTGCACCTGATGACCTTGCGCCACCACCCCGACGAGGGCGGCCTCATGGGCTGGGTCCACCTGGCGCCGCCCGAGGTGCTGTCAGGTTACGACGGCTTCCTGGCTGTCGACATCGGCGGCACCAACGTGCGTTGCGGCATCGTGCGGCCCCGCGCAAACAAGACGCCCGACCTCACCGACGTCAGGGTCAGCGGCCTGCGCAAATGGGGCCACGCCGGCGATGCCGACGCGACCCGCCGCGAGGACCTGGTGCAGGGCATCGCCGCCATGCTCAAAAAACTCATCAAGCAGGCCGAGAGCAAGGGCCTGAAGCTCGCGCCCTTTGTCGGCGTGGCCTGCCCCGGCATGATCGCCGAAGACGGCTCCATCTCCTCCGGCGCGCAAAACCTCCCCGGCAACTGGGAAAGCCCACGCTTCAACCTCGCGCAGCACCTCTGCGAAAGCCTGCCGAAACTCGGCGGCCACGACATGCAGGTGCGGCTGCACAACGACGCGGTGGTGCAGGGTTTGTCGGAGCTGCCGTTTATGCAGGGCGTCAAACGCTGGGCCGTGCTGACCGTGGGCACGGGGCTGGGGAATGCGAGTTTTGTGAATGTGGGAGCACCGGCTGTGAGTGGGAAGCGGCGCGTAACCAGAAAGCGCTGAGGCTGGCTAAACAGTCTGCCGCTGTGTGCATAGGCCGCGGTCGGTATTACCCCCTTTCCCCCTGGGAGAGGGTTGGGGTGAGGGCCAGCGGCGGATCAATAGCCTACGGCTTTATGCACAGGCCGCGAGCCCTCACCCCTGCCCTCTCCCAGAGGGAGAGGGAGAAAGAAGGAGCCCGAGGCCGGTATTACCCCCTCTCCCCCTGGGAGWGGGTTGGGGTGAGGGCCGGCGGCGGATCAATAGCCCCCGCTTCATGCTTAGGCCCCTGGCCCTCACCCCCGCCCTCTCCCAGGGGGAGAGGGCGCAAGAAGCAGCCGCAGAGTCTGGGAGTGGGGAAAAGAATGGCTTAACGTGGCGCGATGGGCGCGCCCACCACCACACCCGGAAACACCTGCAGCTTCTCCACAGGCACAGGCGTAGGCGGCTGCAGCACCACACCCGGCGTGCCACCCGAATCCCCTCCCTGCACGGCCGGCGGCGTGCTTTCAGCCGGCACCTGAATCGTCACGTACTTGATCACCGGCGCCGGCTGCCAGCGCGGCGCACCGCCTTCCGCGGTTGGGGCCGCACCCGCCATGCCCACACCCGCCGGCAGTACGCCCGGCTGGCCTTCCTGCGGCGGCTCGGCGCCGTTGAGCAGGGCTTCGATGCGCTGCTGCTCCACGTCCGTCACGCCGCCGCCCTGCGGTGCGGGAAAGCGCATCTCCGCATCCACCACCTTGGCCTTGATCGCCTGCTGGAAAAACTCGCCCACGATGGGCAGCGCGCTGCGCGCCCCCTGCCCCCAGCTGTCGCCCATGGTCACGCGGTTGTCGTTAAAGCCCACCCAGGCGCCGGCCACCAGCTGCGGGTGCATCATCACGAACCAGCCGTCGGTGTTGCCCTGCGTCGTGCCGGTCTTGCCGGCGAAATCGGCGCGCAGGCCGTAGCGGCTGCGTATCGCCGCGCCCGTGCCCTGGTCGATCACGCCGCGCATCACGTCCAGCAGCGTCTGCGCCACCGTGGCCGCCATCACCGTCTCCGGCAGCTTGGGCTGGAACTCTTCCAGCACCTTGCCGTTGCGGTCTTCCACGCGCATGACGATGATGGGCTCGATGTAGCGGCCGTCATTGGCCAGCGTGCCGTAGGCCGAGACCATTTCCTTCAGCGTCACCGGGCTGGTGCCCAGCGCCAGCGACGGCACTTCTTCGAGCTTGCTTTGCCGCACGCCCATGGCCTTCGCCAGCTTGGCCACGTGGGCCGGGCCCACCACCTGCATCACCTGCGCGGTGATGGTGTTCTTGGAGAACATCAAACCCTGGCGCAGGCTCATGAACTCGCCGCTGGGCCCGCCGCCGTCGGTGGGCCGCCAGAAGGCGCCGTTGCCCAGCGGGATTTCCACCACGCCGTCGATAAACCCGTCGGTCTGCCGGGCGCCGTCCTCAAAGGCCGCGCCGTACACAAAGGGCTTGAAGGTCGAGCCCGGCTGGCGGCGCGCCTGCTGCACGTGGTCGAACTGGTCGTCCGCAAAATCCCGGCTCCCGACCCAGGCCCGCACCTGGCCGTTGCTCGGGTCCATCGCCATGAAGCCGGCCTGCAGCCGCGTCTTGTCGTCCTTCAGCGCCTGCATGAAGTCGGCATTCGCCAGCAAAACCTTGATCGCCAGTTCGTCCGTCTGCCCCGCCGCGCGCGCGGCCTTGTACTCTTGCGTGTCACGCACAAAGGCCAGGGCCAGCTCGCGCTGCGCGCCGCTTTTGGCCTTCCAGCCTGAATTGAAGCGCCAGTCGCCCGCGACGATTTTCTGCAGCCGGTCGCCCTGTGCCACCAGCGCCTTGTTGGCCATGGCCTGCAGGCGAGAGTCGATGGTGGTGTGCACCACCAGGCCGTCGGCATAGATGTTGTAGTCGTTACGATCCGCCCACTCGATCAGCCAGCGCCGCAGCTGCTGCGCCAGGTGCGGCATCTCGCCGAACTCCGGGTCCAGCCGCTCGAAGTCGATCTTCAGCGGCTTCTTCTTGAGCGCCGCGACCTTGTCCTCCGGCAGCTTGTGGTGCTTGACCATCTGCATCAGCACGGTGTTGCGGCGCTGCAGCGCGCGCTCCGGGCTGGATACCGGGTTGTAATAACTCGCGCCCTTGAGCATGCCCACCAGCGTGGCGCTTTGCAGCACGTCCAGCTCGCTCGCCGACTTGTCGAAATAGGTGCGCGCCGCCATCTCGATGCCGTAGGCGTTGTACAGGAATGGCACGGTGTTGAGGTAGCTCTCGAGGATCTCGTCCTTGCTGTAGACCGCCTCGATCTTGAAGGCCGTGATCGCCTCCTTGAGCTTGCGCGTCAGCGTGGCCGAACGGCCAATCTCTTCGGGGTACATATTGCGCGCCAGCTGCTGCGTGAGCGTCGAGCCGCCCTGCTTGCGGCCGGTGAGCGTCAGCAGCACCGAAGACACCGTGCGCCGGAAGTCCATGCCGTGGTGGTCGTAAAAGCGGTGGTCCTCCGTCGCGATCAGCGCCGCCACCACGTTCGGTGAAATCGCGTCCAGCTTGACCCAGTCGCGGTTGGCGCGCTGGAAGCTCGCCAGCTCCTTGCCGTCCACCGACATCAGCACCGAGGGCTTGGCCGTCTTGGCCTTGAGCAGGTCGCTGATGCTGGGCGTGAAAGGGATCAGGATCACGATGTACAGCAGCAAGGTGACCGGAATCGCCGCCAGCCCCAGGCCCACACCGCGCCAGGTGGGGTGGCGCAAGGCGGCCAGCCGGCCGGGAATGGTGGCCGCGAATGCGCGGAAGCGGGTGGCTAAAGAGCTCATGAATGGGGTCTGGAAGGGGTTCTTCATTACCCGCAAGTCTAATTCGGCGCTGTAAACCCCTTTTGTAGGACGGCGGCGCAGCCAAAACCGCCCACCGGAAGCCCAAATTCGCCGCCCCGGCCCAGGCCGCCGCCCATCCCAAAACACGGCAAACGCCTACAACAGCCGCGCCGGCGCCGCCCTAAGCTGGATTTGATAAAAGAAGACAGGAGACGACCGCATGAGCTTCATCCCCTATTACCCCCATGTCCAGCCGGACCGCATCAACCTCAACGACCGCTCCGACACCGGCACCTGGACCGAGCGCCTGGGCGTCAGCCCCGAACAGCTACGCCGCGCCATCGCCGCCGTCGGCGACACCGCCAGCAATGTCGAACGCTACCTCAGGGGCAGCAGCCGCGCTGACAGCGCGCCAGGCCGCGCAAGGCCCTCGGCATCGGGCACGGCGTCAGACAGGCCTCGCTGAGCCCAGCCCAGGAGAGCGCCATGGCACCCCGCTTTGCAGCACCCCGCCCTATGCCCGGCACAGAGCCCGAGCTCATCGAACTCAAAGACCCCTTCGCCGCCCAGGTCTGGGCCAAAAAATTCAACGTCAGCCCCGAGCAGTTGCGCGAAGCGATTGAAGCCGTCGGCGACAGGGCGGCCGACGTCGAGATGCACCTCAAAGGCAGCCGCAGCACCACCAACGCCGACCGCGTCAAGAAAGTGGGCGGGGAGAGCGGGATGAACGGGGAAAAGCCCCGTTGATGGCACTGGCCATAAACGCCACAATGCCTGGGCGGTGACCCCTCGCCGGGTGCGGCGCATGCACAAGAAAGCTATGCGCAGGAGGCATTCCCATGCTTGTGCAGCAAGACCACCACCCCACCCGCCGCACCGCCCTCGCGGCCCTGCCCGCCACCGCCGCCCTGCTGCTTCCCGGCCTGGCGCGCGCACAAACACCAACATCCACCGCTGCCGCAGCGCGCCTGCAATCCTGGCCGCTCAACACCCGCGCCGCCACCGGCATCCATGACATTGCACCCGCACCTGACGGCGGCGTCTGGTTCTCCGCCCAGCGCAGCGGCCACCTCGGCTGGTTCGACCCACGCAGCGGCAAAACTGAACTCATTGCTTTGGGCGGTGGCTCATCCCCTCACGGCGTGATCGCCGGCCCCGACGGCGCGGCCTGGCTCACCGACGGCGGGCAAAACGCGATTGCCCGCGTGGCCTGGCCCTCACGCCAGGTGAAAGTCTTCCCCCTGCCCGCCGGCACGCCCTATGCAAACCTCAACACCTGCGCCTTCGACGGCGACGGAAATTTATGGTTCACCGGCCAGAGTGGTTACGTCGGCAAGGTCGATGTGCGCAGCGGCACCGTGACGGTCAAAGACTCCCCCCGCGGCCGCGGCCCCTACGGCATCTGCGCCACACCCAAGGGCGAGATCTGGTGGTGTTCATTGGCCGGCTCCTTCATCGCTCACCTGGACCACAAGACCGGCGAGTCCCGCATCGTCGAACCACCGACACCGCGCCAGGGCGCACGCAGGGTCTGGTCAGACAGCAAGGGCCGCATCTGGGTCTCGGAATGGAGCAGCCGCAACCTGTCGATGCACGACCCGGCACTCGGCACAGGCGCCAACAGCTGGAAGACGTACAAAGCCCCAGGCGCCGACCCGCATGTGTACGCGGTCTACGTTGACCACAAAGACATGGTCTGGGCTTCGGAGTGGAGCAACAACGCGATGCTGCGCTTTGACCCGGGCAGCGAGAAGTTTGAAGCCACCCCCCTGCCCCGCGCCAATGCCGCGGTGCGGCAGATTCTGGGCCGGCCTGGGGAAGTCTGGTTGCCGGAGAGCGGGACGGAGTCTGTGACAGTGATCCGGACGGCGTGAGGGGCTGAGGCTTCGACGGGAGAAGATTCGAGGACAACTCGTTGTTGAGTTCCGTCGAAATCCAACCCACTTACCGCAGTCATTCCCTTCAAATCTGACCAGCGCAATCGCGACCCTGCTTGTTTTGAAAGCAGAGGAGAAACTGGGGGGCGGCAGATTTCAGAATTCATGGCCCGGCCAGACCGTGGCGATGACACGCCGCTGCTCAAGCCGGTATTGCTCCAGAAACTTCGGATCGCCGGTTTGCAGGTATTGGCATTTCAGCTCGTCCAGCAAACCAATTTCAAAGCGCAGCGGGGGGAATCCACGCCCCACCGGCAAGAGACGGGGGGGATAACTGGTACTGGAAAACCGGCTTGAACTTCCCAGCAAATAGGATGCGACGCACTCCATGACAAAAACTTTGGCCTCAACAATTTTGACAAGCCCGTCCCCCCTGCCGTAGGTGCATTCCGAATTCAGGTAATGCTGACCATCCTTGGTGTCCTCATGAAGCTGGTCGCAGATTCGAAGCCATTCGCGCCAGAATTTTGGCTTCGCGAAGAAGTAGTTACAGAAGATGAGATTTCCCGAATGGTTCACCATCCGGACCAAATCAACGGGCGGGTCGAACTGGGCAAAAAAATCTGCCGCATGACCCCGAATGCCACCGAAATAGAACTCCATGTGCTCGAAGATATTCAGGAATGTCGCGCGGTTACAGGGGTACGGAGAAAACGAGTACACGTCGACATCTTCGGATGACCGGATGAACCGATGCACCTCGGCCGCCGACAGCCTAGTCTTCTCGAAGAATCCGGGCGAGACAAACCCGTACAGGGTGGATTCATCCAGCGGTGTGGTGTGCAGGTACGTGCGGATAGGCCAATACTCAAACCAGCCGGGCTGTTTGCTGTTGGCGTTTTCCAGTGGTTCGAATCCTGGGTCTCTGCTTGCGCGTGTGGCGTCGTCATAGACGATTTGATGCGCGCTGATACGCCGGAGGCTTTGCGCCGGCGGCGCCTGGTCCAGTGCTGTCTTTTTGCTGAAGAGTTTGCCTAGTACGCTCACATGGACCCCTTTTTGTGGAAATTTCGCGGCTGGGATTGGCCTTGGCCAGTGTCTCAGGCATTTTAGGGTGCGGCCCGCGAACACCGCCTCAACAGCCAAGCAAAATAAGCCCCCTCCACCGCCATCACCCCGCCCCCCAGCGCCACCGCGGCGCTGGTCCCTATGCGGTCAATCAAGGCCGCGGCCAGCACCACGCCCAGGGATTGGCCCAGGAACAGGAAAGACGCGAACAACGAGACGGCGGTGCCGCGCGCCTCGGGCGCTATCTGGGTGGCGTTGGCCTACATGGCATTGCTGAAAATAAAAATCAAAACAGCTTGCCCGCCAAACTGGCCGGGCAATCATCCGCCCTGTGAACTTCAGCCCGCAGTCGGCGCGGCGCCACGCGCGCTTACGAGGACGGACTGAGGTTTAACAATTCCTGGCCCGGCCAGGCTGCGGCGATGACATGCTTTTGTTCGATCCGGTATTGCTCCAGGAATTTCGGCTGTCCCGTGGCAAGCCATTGGCGTTTCAGTTCATCCAATCGCACGCCCTCAGATCGCAAGTTTTCATGCGCACGCGACAGCGGCATAAGCCCCAGCGGATAACTGATGCAGGAAAACCGGCTCGAACTCGCCAGCAGGTAGGAGGCGACACACTCCATGGCGAAGACCTTGGCTGGAAGGATTTTTTGGGAGCCGTCCGCTTTCGCATAGCTGCACTTCGAATTCAGGACATGCCGACCGTCCCGGGTATCTTCATAAAGCTGATCGCAAATCCGCAGCCATTCGCTCCAGAATTTGGATTTGGCGAAGAAAAAATTGCTGAAGATGGCGCTGTCCGAATGATTCACCAATGTGCGCGTATCAAGGGCGGGATCAAATTGGGCGAAAAAGTTTTCCGCATGTTCCGCAAAACCCTGGAAAAAAAAGTCCATGTGCTCGAAGACATTCAAAAATGAAGTGCCGTGGCAAGGGAAGGGAGAAAACGCATACACGTCGGCATCTTCCGGCGACTGATTGATAAAGCGGTAGACCTCGGCGGCCGACAGCCCGGTTTTTTCATAAAAGCGGGGCGAGACAAAGCCGTACCAGGTGGATTCATCCAGCGGCGTGCTGTGCAGGTAAGTACGGATCGGCCAATACTCATACCAATCGGGCTCTTCGCTATTGGCGTTCTCCAGCGGAGAAAATCCCGGATCCCTTTCCCCGCGCGTGCTGTCGTCGTAGACGATTTGATGCCCGCTGATACGCCTGGGGCTTCTCGCCTGTGGCGATGAATGCGGTAGTTTCTTTTTGCCAAAGAGTTTGCCGAGTACGCTCATCTAAGATGCTTTCCTGGTTGAAGTTTTGCAGGCAATGAACTACTGCAAGGCTTGCCTCGTGGCAGGGCCCAGGCATTTTAGAGCGGGCTGGGCGAACGCCGCCTCAACGCCCAAGCAAAATAAGCCCCCTCCACCGCCATCACCCCACCCCCCAGAGCCACCACGTCGCTGGTGCCTATACGGTCAATCAAGGCCGCGGCCAGCACCACGCCCAAAGACTGGCCCAGGAACAGGAAAGACGCGAACAGCGAAACGGCCGTGCCGCGCGCCTCGGGCGCCATCTGGGTGGCGTTGGCCTGCATGACGTTGTGGAACATAAAAAAACCAAAACCGCCGACCAGGCTGGCGGGGATGGCGGGGCCCAGTGCGGGATGTAGGCAATCGCCAGCGCGCTGATGCCGAGCAGCGCACCGCCCAATAACACCAGGCCGTGCTGGCCCAGGCGGGGGATCAGCGCGCGGCCCGCGGCCATGTAGCCGACGCCGCCCAGGCCGAAGAGCGCGACGATGGCACCTGAAACCGAGAGCGACAAACCCAAGGCATGGTGCAGGTGCGAAGCCCACATGGCCAGCACCCCAAAACCCATGGCGCCTTCGATCACGGCCAGCAGCAGGATGGTGCGCGACCACGGGCGGCTGGCGATCAGCAAGGCCTGCTTGATGAAATGCGGGCGTGCCATGGCGGCTTGCGGTGTTGGCGCGGTCTCTACAACGGGCTGCGCTTTTTGCTGCCGGCGCAAATCGCCCCACAGCAGCGAGCCCACGGTGCCAAACAGCAGCACCAGGAAGGCAAAAGCCCAGCGCCAGCCGAGCGCATCGGTCAGCAGCCCGCCCAGTAGCTGGCCGCAGACAATGCCCAGGGTGCTGCCCAGCCCCGTGCGTGTGAGCATCTCCTGCAGCTCATGGGGCGGCACGGCGTCGCCGACCCAGGCCATGGCGAGCGGGATCAGCGCGGCGGCGCCCAGGGCCATCATGATGCGGGCGAGCAGCAGCACGTCGAGGCTGGTGGCGAACACGGCGACCAGGCTGCCGACGCTGCAGCCCAACGCGGCAAAGGTCACGATACGGAATTTGCCCAGCCTGTCGCCCAGCGGCCCGTAAAACAATTGCGAGATGCCGTAGGTGACGGCAAACACCGAGACGACTTGCGCGGCCTGCGCGAGGCTGACGGCGAAGACGCGCGAGAGCTCGGGCAGCATGGCGTCGCAGATGCGCTGGGCCACCATGCTGGAGAAGGTGGCGCACGAGAGCAGCAGGATGGAGCGGCGGGTGGCGGGAGAGAGGGACGAACCAGATGAAGTGGAGGAGCGGGTGGCGCCAGGCGCAGCGGCTGAAGTCATGAAGCGAAGGGGCCCGAATCTGGTTGCCGCAGGCAAGACACCCACGCTGTGTTTGATTGTAGGCAAACACCTGCGAAGCGTGCGGGCAAGGGGTATGTGCCCCTGCTGCCTGTGCAAAATGGCGATTGGCCCAAATTCCCTGGAGACACCATGCCCGCCACGCCCGCTAAGTCGACCACGCCCGAGAACTGCCGCATCAATTACCTGGAGCTCAACGTTAGCGACATCGCCAAAGCCAAGGCCTTTTACGGCAAGGCCTTTGGCTGGACCTTTACCGACTACGGCCCGCAGTACACCGAGTTCTCTGACGGCGCGATGAAGGGCGGCTTCACGACGCAGGCGGCGCCCTCGGCGGCCGGCGGCCCGCTGGTAGTGCTGCATGCAAACAAGCTAGAAGCGGCGCGCGACAGCGTGCTGGCGGCCGGGGGGCGCATCAAGCGGGAGATTTTTGCGTTTCCGGGCGGACGGCGTTTTCATTTCCAGGATGTGGACGGCTATGAGTTGGCGGTCTGGTCGCACGAATGAGCATGGGCGATACACCTGCACCGGGGGCCGTAACGGTTGGGCGCTTCAGCTTCCGGCCTTTGCAAACTACCGACCTACCCATGCTGCACGGCTGGATGGCGCGCCCGCACTGGATCGAGTGGTGGGGGCCGGCGCCTACGCTCGCTGAGGTACAAGCCGACTATGGCGCCTGGATCAGCGACCCGGCCCAGGTGCAGCCGCATATCGCGCTGCTGGACGGTGAGCCCTTGGGCTACATCCAGTCCTATGTGGCCATGGGTTCGGGCGGCGGCTGGTGGGAAGCGGAAACCGACCCGGGCGTGCGCGGCATAGACCAGTCGATCGCCGACGCCGCGCTGCTGGGCAAGGGCCTGGGCACGGCGATGGTGAAGGCCTGGGTGGCGAAGCTGTTTGCCGACCCGCAAGTCACCCGCATCCAGACCGACCCGGACCCGCGCAATGCGCGCGCGATCCGCTGTTATGAAAAAGCCGGGTTTCGCGCGGTGGGTGAAGTGTTGACGCCGGATGGGACGGCGTTGTTGATGGTGTGTGAAAGGCCGTAGGCGGCCGGCACAACTTCTTCAGGGCGTGGCGACGGCGGGCGCGCGCTGCGGCGTGGGGCGCTGGGTGCGGACGTAGTTCAGTTCGTTTTGCGCGCGCCTGTCGTTCTTGTCGAGCTCCAGGCACTGCAGGTAGACCTTTTCGGCATCGTCCCAGCGGCCTTGCTCGACATAGACATAAGCGATGCCGCGCCAGGCGCGGGACAGTTCCTTGTTCTTGACCTCGGGCGGGGAAAACTCTTTGGCGGCGGCTTCGGCCTGCTCAAAGATTTTCAGGGCCTGGGGCCAATTGCGTTGGCCGAGGTAGACGGTGCCGAGCTCGCCCAGGTACTGGGAGTTCCGCGGCGCCAGGGCCAGGGCGGCCTCGAGCGCGCTGCGTGCTTCAACCGGGCGTTTGAGTTCAATCAAGGCATAGGCCTTGAGGTACCAGGCGTCGGACCAGACCTGCGGCACGATGATCGCACCCTGCTTGGGTTCTTCCTTGGCGTTGGCCGCCTGCAGCATGTACATCAGCTTTTCCACCTGCCAGCGGCCGGTGTAGGGCTTGGCTTTCTGGTCCTTGTAGCGCAGCTCATAGGCGGCGATGATTTTGTCGAAGTGCTCGGCAATCGCGCGATCGGGCTGGCGAAGCTGCAGCAATTGGGCGCCGGCCATCAACTGCTGCTCCAGCGCGGCATCCTCAGGGCTGGCCGCGGCCTGCGGGGACGTGCCTGCTGCTGACTGGCTGAAGGCGGGAGGAGCGGCAAAGAGTGAGAAAGCCAGCGCCGTTGCCGCCAGCCAGGCCGTTTGTTGTTTGAGGGTTTTGGGCATTGTGGATATCCAGGTTAACGGGCACAAAAAAACGACCAATCGATGAAGCACGGCGGTTACTTTTAAGCGCACCAACCTGGGACTGGATCTTGTCCCTGGTTTGCGCGCCCCGCCTCATCACCTCATCAACTTACTCAGCGCGAAAACTCCAGCGAGAAGGGGTGTACATCGAAGAGATAGAAACTGGGAGAGCGCCATTCTTCAGGACCGGATTTGAAAGTCTTCCAGGGGGTATAGGCCACAACATAGAGCTTACGTCCGGCAATCGTAGACAGAGGATTCTTTCCTTGGGCGTAATTGAACTCCGCGTAATTGCGATTCGCACCGGTGACAGGGTCTACAAAGGGCCAGACGGATTGATACGGTTTTGCCACCGTAGGGCAGCCCTTCAAATCCCGGCAGGCCTTGTCGTACTCGGCTCGCGCCCACACGGTTGCATCTGTCCCCATCGTTATTTCTTCATCGATGTCGGAGCGCGGGTTGCGCGTTCCCCCCAGGTCAAGAAGACTGGCACTTGGCGCGCCTGCCATGTAGTAGCCCGCACCTGAAAATACCTTTGATGTTTTTGTCAGGTAGGTGATTTGAGTTTTCAAGGCCAGGTTGATTCCCGGACGGCATTCAGCGGGCGTCAGCTCAACCCGAAAGGGAGCGGGAAGCAGCTTAAAAACCGGCACAGCCTCCTTCGACGAAACGATTTCGACGTTGTCCTGAAATACCCGCAAGGTGCACTGCGGCTCGGCAGCTGCCATTGCGTGCAGGAAACCCAAGCCTAAGCCAAGGAAAATTTTGCACATCGCTCTCCCCCGTTGAATAGCGCAGACGCAGCGCTCTGTCTTTTTATAAGGCCTTGCCCAGCCGTCCCACACCCTCTTCAATCTTCGCCACATCGGCCGTGGCGAAGCTCAGACGCAAGGTCGCAAGGTCGGGGTTGGCCGCGTAGAACGGCGCGCCGGGCACAAAGGCCACGAGCTGTTCGATGGCCTTCTTCGCGAACTCGCCGGCGTCCTGGCTTTTGCCGTTCGCGCCGGTGAGGCGGGCCCAGAAGAACAGGCCGCCTTGCGGCTGGGTGAATTCAATCGCGTCGCCGAGTTCGCGTTTGAGGGCATTGCCCATGGCGGTGGCGCGTTCGCCGTAGACCTTGCGCACGCGCTTGAGGGTCTCGGGCATGCGGCCGGCCTTGAGGTACTGGGCGGCGGTGGCCTGGGCGAAGGTGCTGGTGTGGGCGTCGCTGAATTGCTTGCACATGGTGGCCTTGGCCAGCAGTTCGGCGGGGGCGACCATCCAGCCCACGCGCAGGCCGGGGCTCAGCACCTTGCTGAGGGAGCCGCAGTGGGCAAGCAGTTCGCGGCTGCCAGGCACGCTGGCGCTGAGGCCCAGTAGCGAGGGCGGCGGCGCTTCGCCGAAAAACAGGTCACCGTAGGGATCGTCCTCGACGATGAGGGTCTGGTGCTTGACGGCCATCTCGAGCACCTTCTTGCGGCGCTCCAGGCTCAGCAGCGCGCCGCTGGGGTTGCCGAAGGTGGGGATCAGGTAGACGAACTTGGGTTTGTGCTGGGCGATCAGTTGCTCAAGCTCGTCGGTCTTGACGCCGTGGGCGTCGATAGGCGCGCTGATGAGTTCTGCGCCGTAGAGGCGGAAGCACTGGATGGTGGCGAGGAAGGTGGGGCCTTCGACGATGACCTTGTCGCCGGGGGAGATCATGGTCTTGCCGAGCAGGTCGAGCGCCTGCTGGCTGCCGGTGGTGACGATGAGGTTGTCGGGGGCGACGTCTTTGGCGCCCTTGGTGGCCATGAAGGCGCTGAGCTGTTCGCGCAGCGGGCCGTAGCCTTCGGTGGCGCCGTATTGCAGCGCGCCGCCGGGTTCTTCAGTGAGGGCCTTGTTGCTGGCCTCCTGGATGCCGGCCACGTCGAACATGGCGGGGTCAGGGAAGCCGCCGGCAAAGCTGACGATGCCGGGCTTGCCCAGCAGTTTGAACAATTCGCGGATGGCGGAGGTTTCAACGTTGTTGAGGCGGTCGGCAAAGTGCAGGGGCATGTTCGGTTTCTCGCTTTCTGGGCTGCATTGTCGCCAATTTGGGCGGGGGTTGTGCGCTATCTGGCGGTTTAGAGGCGCCTGGAGGACGTCTTTTGGGGTGGTTGACAGAGTATTGGTCTAGAGTAATACTCCAGTCATGAGCGACGCCGACATCCCCTCCTCCTCACCTTCCACGCCTGCCCCGACCCGTGACCGACTGCTTGAGGCTGCCACCAAGGTGTTCCTGGCCCAGGGCTTCACAGCCGCCTCGATGGACATGGTGCGCCAGGAGGCGGGCGTGAGCAACGGCAGCCTGTACCACCACTTCCCGACCAAGGCGCTGCTGGCCGACGCGCTGTATGCGCACACGCTGCGCGACTTCCATACGGCGCTGGCGGCGCCGATTGCCGGCAAGGCCTCGGCGCAGGCCGGGGTCAAGGGCCTGCTGCGCGCCTATATCCAGTGGGTGCTGCAACACCCGGAGCAGGCGCGGCTGCTGCACGCGCTGCGGCGCGGCGGCGGTGTGACGGACGGCGCCGAGATCAATGCGGCCAATGAGCACGCTTATGGCGCACTGAAGGCCTGGATGGAGCAGCGCATGGAGGCCGGCGAGATGCGGGCCATACCGTTTCACCTGTGGATGGCGCTGGTGTTTTCGCCGGCGATGTCGCTGACGCAACGCTGGGCCAGCCAGCCGGCGCCGGCGGTCGCGCCCAAGGTACGGGCCGCGCTGGAACACGCGGCCTGGATGGCCGTGGCGCCCTGAAGCCTTCATCTTCTTCATCTTCTTCATCCTCTTCACCTTCAACAAGGAGTCCCTGTATGAAAGTTGTCAACGTTCATCAACGCCTTTTGCATGCGAGCCCGGAACGGGTGGGCGCACTGCTTGATTCACTGGGCTCGCCGGCCGACGCGCTGTGGCCGGGGCGGGCCTGGCCGCGCATGAAGTTCGACAGGCCGCTGGCCGTGGGCGCGGTCGGCGGCCATGGGCCGATTCGTTATACGGTGGAGGCGTATGTGCCGGGCCAGTCGGTGCGCTTTCGCCTGACGGCGCCCGCGGGATTTGAGGGCTGGCACGGCTTTGAAGTGCTGGACGCCACGCCCGCGCATTGCGTGCTGGAGCACCGCATCGAGATGCGGGCGCGCGGCCCCGCCCTGCTCTACTGGCCGCTGGTGATAGCGCCGCTGCACGATGTCTGCGTGGAAGACGTGCTGTCGCAGGCGCAGCTCTCGCTGGGCCTGGAGCCACGGCCCGTGCCCTGGACGGTGCGCGTGCGCCTGCTGCGCCGGCTGGCTTCGGGCGGCAGGCGGCCGGCGCCGCCGTTTGCGCGGGGGCAGCATGCCCGCTGACTCGCCCATGGATCTGTTGCCCTTCGGCCGCGAGGTGCTGGCAAAGCAGCCCTTCAGCGCGCTGCTCGAGGCGCGGCTCGATGCCTTTGCCCCCGGCAGCGCGGAACTCTCGGTGCCTGTGGTGCCCGCCTTGCTGCAGCAGCACGGTTTTGTGCACGGCGGCGTATTGTCTTACCTGGCGGACAACGCGCTGACGTTCGCGGGCGGATCGGTGCTGGGCGATTCGGTAACGGCCGAGTTCAAGATCAATTACCTGCGGCCGGCCAAAGATGCCGACCGTCTGCTGGCCGTGGCCACGGTGGTGGGCAGCGGCAAGACGCAGGCCGTGTGCCGCTGCGACATCTTTGTGCTGCGCGGGGAAGAGCGCACCTTATGCGCCGCGGCGCAGGGCACGATTCGTAAAGCGGCCTAGGGACTGTTAACAGGCCAGGCCTCGCAAAACGCGGTGCCGGCGGGGCAGTACAAGTCGGGCCATCTGATCGCCCTTGAACGATATATTGACAATATTGTATAAAAACGATATTGTGCAAATATCACTCAAAGGTGGTATCAATGAACACGCTTCAAACCTTTCCCGTTCAGACATCAGCACAGCTGTCAGTGCATTTGAAATCGCTGCGAAAAGCACGCGGGCTGACGCAGACCGCGCTGGGTCAGCGCATAGGCGTCAAGCAGGTCCGCATGGCCGATATTGAAAAAAATCCCGGCGCGGTGAGTCTCGACCAGCTGCTCCAGGTGTTGCATGCGCTGGATGCACGAGTGCTGCTGGCGGACTTGCGACGGTATGCCGAGACCGACACACCAACCGCCCCCACCGCGAACAGCCCCACGGCCGATTGGTAGCCGGGAAAGCGCTTGATCAAAATCATGACGAGACAGTTTCAAAAGGTGGCCCATGGCATTCGCTGATCTTGATGTGTGGATGAACGGCCAGCACGTGGGCCTGTGGTTCTGGACGCGCACCGGCACCCCGGGCTTTCGCTACGATGAGAGTTGGCTGCGCTCGCCCCAGGCGCGTCCGTTGTCGGTATCGCTCCCCGTGCCGGCCGGCGGCGGCGACGTGATGGGCGCCAAGGTCGAGCATTACTTCGACAACCTGCTGCCCGACAGCGGCCGCATCCGTGAACGGCTGCGGCGGCGTTTCGGGACCTCTTCCATTCGCGCGGCCGACCTGCTGGCCGCCGTGGGCCGTGATTGCGTGGGCGCGCTTCAGCTGATGCCGCAAGGCCTGCAGCCACCGCCGCACGATCGCATCGACAGCACGCCGCTGAGCGACAACCAGGTGGAGACGCTGCTGGGCGAGGTAACCGGGGACGGCGCGGAAGGCGCCTCGCTGGCGGATGACTTCCGGATCTCGATTGCCGGTGAGCAGGAAAAAACAGCACTGCTGCGCATAGGCCAGCGTTGGCACCTGCCGTCGGGCTCTACGCCTACCACGCACATCTTCAAGCTGCCCTTGGGCCTGGTGGGCAATATGCGCGCCGACATGACGGACTCCGTGGAGAACGAATGGCTCTGCGCCACCCTGCTGGGCGAATTGGGGTTTGAGGTCGCGCCCACACAAATGGGCCGCTTCGGCAACCGAAAAGTGCTGATCGTAGAGCGCTTCGACAGGCGATGGATGGACGGTGGCGCATGGATCGCGCGACTGCCACAAGAGGATTTCTGCCAGGCCACCGGGACGCCCGGCGACCTCAAGTATGAAAGCGACGGCGGCCCCGGCATACGCGCGGGCCTGGACCTGCTGCGGGGAGGCAGCAATGCCGATGCCGATCTTTTGCATTTCGCGCAGGTCCAGCTGGCCTTCTGGATCATGGGGGCCACCGACGGCCATGCTAAAAACTTCTCCATCTTCCTGGAGCGCGGCGGCAGCTTTCGCATGACGCCGCTGTACGACGTGCTGTCGGCCTGGCCCATCATCGGCAACGGGCCCAACCAGGTGAGCCCGCGCCGCGCCAAACTGGCCATGGCCTTGCGCAACAAGAATACGCACTACCACCTGCACGAAATCCGCACCCGCCACTGGGAGGCGCTGGCGCGGCAAAGCGGCGTGCCCGGCGCCTTCGACCAGATGGTGGCGCTGGTGCTGCAAGTGCCGCACGCGCTGGAACGTGCGGCCGAACAGCTACCGCCGGACTTTCCCGAGCCGGTGTTTTCCGCCATACGCCGCGGCATGCTGGCGCAGGCTGAAAAGTTTGTGGCCGAACTGCCATGATGGAGACCGCTCCCCTGCAGGCGGCGCGCCAGGCCTACATTGCCCGCATCAACCGCGTGGTGGACCACATCAGTGCCAACCTGGCCGGCACGCTGGATTTGCAGGCCCTGGCTGACGTGGCTTACTTCTCGCCCTGGCACTTTCACCGCGTGTTTCAGGCGGTAACGGGCGAAACCCTGGCCGACTGCGTACGCCGGCTGCGGTTGGAGGCCGCGGCCCAGCGCCTGATTTTTACGCCGCAGACCGCGCTGCAAATCGCGCTCGACACCGGCTTTGCGTCAGCCGAGGTTTTCAGCCGTGCCTTTCGCAGCCATTTCGGAATGACACCCACAGCGTGGCGACGGGAGGGCTGGCGCGAGTGGGCGACGCGCCGGCAGATTGAACTTAGCAAGATTCATCAAGGCAATCACAAGCCGAATCAAGACTCCATCATGGCGTTGTTTAAAGATAGAACCCTCTGGCCCACCGGGCCGGTACCTTCATCCGAAAGAACCCTTGCCATGCATATTGAACTCAAAACCCTCCCCCCCATGCGCCTGGCTTATATGCGCAACACCGGGCCGTACGGCGACCAGGTGGCGCAGCTGTGGCAGCGCTTTGTCGCCTGGTGCGGCCAGCACGGCTACATGAACCCGCGCCCCAAGATGTACGGCATCAGCCAGGACAACCCCGAGATCACGCCAGCCGACAAGTGCCGCTACGACGCCTGCATCGAGGTGGATGAGGCCTTCAAGCCGCAAGGCGAGATAGGCGTGCAAAACTTTGGCGGCGGGCGCTATGCCTGCGGCCGCTTCACCGGCAAGCCGGGCAACGAGGTGCACGAAGCCTGGACGCACATGTTCGCCGAGTGGCTGCCGCAAAGCGGATACCAGCCGGACAACAAACCGGCGCTGGAGCTGTATGAAGAAGACTTTGTGATGGACCCGAAAACAGGAAACTTCAGCTGCTGGCTGTGCGTGCCGGTCAAGGTGCTATAGGGCCTGCGCCACGGTGCGCGGCACCCATCACCTCATACATAACGGTGACGACCATGCCCGGCCTCAATCGAGGCGAATGCCGGAGCGTGCCACCGTCGCGCGGTAGCGCGTGATCTCGGAATCCATCACATCACGCAGCGCCTGCGGCCCCAGGAAGGCCGGCTCCAGGGACTGCTGCTGCAGCCTCTTTCCCACCGCGGGCTCGGCGATGATGGCCGTCAGCGCCTGCAGCAGCTGGTCACGCACGGCAGGTGAAATGCCAGCCGGCGCGGCGACCGCATACCAGCCGTCCAGCAGCGCCGGCGATAGCTGCAGCTCGCCGTAAGCGGGCACGCCGGGAATCTGGGCGGAGCGCTTTTCGCTGATGACCGCGAGGGCGCGCAACTTGCCGGACTGCACCAGGGGATTCACGGCCGCCAGGGTGTCTATGCCCATGCTGACGTCCGCGCGCACCACGCCGATGTCGGCCTCGGCGCTGCCTTTATAGGGAATGGCGGAGAACTTCACGCCGGCGGCGTTGGCCAGCATCTCGCCGGCCAGGTGCGGCGCCGAGCCGGCGCCGAAGGTGGCATAGGTCACGGCGCCCGGCTCGGCCTTGGCTTTGGTCAGCACGTCCTTGAGGGTTTTGTAGGGCCCGGTGGCCGAGGTCACCAGGACCAGCGGCGTGCGCGCGACCATGGCGATGGGCGAGAGCTGCTTGAAGGGGTCGTAGCCCAGCTTGCTGCGCACCGCGGGGTTGACGGTGTAGCTGGTGGAGCCCGAGAACAGCAGCGTGTAGCCGTCGGGCTCGGCCGCGATCACCATGCCCACGCCAATGGCCGTGGCGGCGCCGGGCTTGTTGTCGATGACCACGGGCTGGCCCAGGCGGGCGCTGAGCCGCTCGCCGATGATGCGGGCCGCGACGTCGGTGCCGCCGCCGGGCGGAAAGGGAACCACCATTCGTATCGGTTTGGCAGGCCAGGCCTGCGCTTGCGCCAGGCCCGGAAGCACGAAGGTGAAGCAGGCGGCGGCTATCAAGACCGCGTGAAGCAGCGAGCGGCATGAATCGGAAGGCATGGGCATCTCCGGTGGGGTGGCAATCACAAGACAAACTCAGGCAGTGGCCGGCGCGGCATGCCAGGGCAGCCCGGCGGGCTCGCCCAGGTCCCAGTAGAGGCCGGCCATGATGCGCAGGCCTTCGCGGGCCACCGGCGCCAGCAGGTGTTCGTCGGGCGCGTGCTGCGCGCAGGCCGGGTAGGAGTGCGGCACCCACAGCGTGGGCAGGCCCAGCAGGTCGGCGAACACGTCGTTGGGCAAGGAACCGGCCAGGTTGGGCAGCGTGACGACCGGCTTGCCACTGCTCTGCGCGATGGAGCGCTGCGCCCAGCCCACCCAGGGGTGGTCCAGGTCCAGGCGCGTGGCCGCGCCGGTGAGCGTGATCTCGATCTCGACGCGGTTGAAGCCGTAGCGGTCCAGGTGCTTGCGCAGGATGGCGGCGAGGTCCTGGTAGGGCGTGCCGACCACAAAGCGCAGCTGGCAATGGGCGACGGCCTCGGCGGGAATCGCGTTGACGGGGCGCTGCGGCGAGCCGGCGCCCAGCGCCAGCACTTCGATCGTGTTCCAGCCCATCAGGCGTTCGGCCGCGCTGAGGCCGGGCTCGCCCCAGCCGGCGTCGGGCAGCGGGTCGTCCGCACCGCCGCCTATGGCCACACCGGCCAGCGCGCGGCGCACCGACGGGGGCAGCACGCGCGGCTTGAGGGCCGCCACCTGGATGCGCCCGCGCGCATCGACCAGCGAGGCCACGGCGCCGGCCAGCACGCTGGCCGGGTTGAGCAAGGCGCCGCCCCAGTTGCCCGAGTGGTAGGCCTTGTCGCGCGCGCGCAGGCGCAAGCTGAAATTGACCGCGCCGCGCGAACCCAGGAACAGCGTGGGTTTGTCGGCATGCACGCGCGGGCCGTCGCAGGCGATCAGCAGGTCGGCCTTGAGCTGCGCGCGCTGGCTTTCGCAAAAGGCGTGCAGGCCGGGCGAGGCGGCCTCCTCGCCCATCTCGAGCAGCAGCGTGGCGTTGTAGCCGAGGCGGCCGCCGCGCGCCTTGATCACGCTGGCCAGCGCGCCGAGGTTGACGGTGTGCTGGCCCTTGTTGTCGGCGGTGCCGCGGCCGTACCAGCGATCGCCCTCGCGAACCAGTTCCCAGGGCTGCAGCCCTTCGCGCCAGCGCCCTTCCTGGCCACTGACCACGTCGCCGTGGCCGTAAGTCAGCACGGTGGGCAGCGCCGCATCTTCCACGCGCCGCGCGACCAGGAAAGGGCCGGCACCCTCGACCGGATTGGGCATGACGCTGCAGGAAAAGCCGAGCGCGCGCAGCGAGTCGGTCATCTCGCCACGCAGGTAGTCAGCCAGCGCGGGGTTGGGTTTGCCGCTGTCGCTTTCGGTGCGCAGCGCGACGCGCCTTTGCAAGACGTCGAAAAAATGGCCGTCGTCAAACCAGGCCGCGGCGGCATCAAGGCAATCTGATCTCAGCATGTTTCACCGTTTTTATAGGAACCGCGCGGCGTGGAGCGCGGCATGAAACCAAATGTAGGAAGAATCAGGGCTTACTACAATGAGAGATATCGCAACAAACCATTGCCTTTTCGGCAAACCATGGCTTTCACCTGCCAGGCGCCTTCGCATGAAAACCTCTTTTTTCAGCACGCAGATCCGCTACTTCCTCGAGGTGGCCCGCACCGGTTCGGTCAGCCAGGCCGCGGCGCAGCTGCACGTGGCGGCTTCGGCCGTGAGCCGCCAGGTCGGCAAGCTGGAAGACCAGCTGGGCTGCGCGCTGTTCGAGCGCAGGGCGCGCGGCATGGTGCCCACGGACGCGGGCGAACGCCTGATGGCCCATGTGCGTGCGGGCAGCGACGACGCCGAACGCGTGATGGAGCAGGTGCGCGGCCTGGCGGGCTTCAGCGCGCGGCGCTTGCGCGTGGCCTGCACCGAGGGCTTCGCGACGGGTTTCATGCCGGAAGTCATGACCGGCTTTCGCCTCAGCCACCCCGAAGCACTGATCGAGCTGAGCGTGGGCTCGCCCGAAGCGGTGAGCCGACTGCTGCTGCAGGGCGAGACCGACGTGGCGCTCAAGTACAGCGTGGCGCCGGAAAAAGGCGTGACGGTGCGGCATGCGGCCACCGCGCCCATCTATGCCCTGATGCTGCCCACGCACCCGCTGGCGCGGGCCCGCGTGGTGACGGCGGCGGATGTCGTGAAATACCCGCTGGGCATCAGCGCCAAGGGCATGACGGGCCGCCAGCTCTTCGACATGGTGGCCAGCATCCAGGGCCTGGAGTACCAAACCTCGGTGGTCAGCAATTTTTCGTCGGCCCTGCTGCCCAGCGTGCGCAGCGGCGACATCATGCTGTCGGGCTACCTGACGGCCGCCCACCTGATACGCCAGGGCCAGCTGGTCGCCGTGCCCTTTGCCGAGCCGCAACTGAGCCAGCGCGTGCTGCAGGTGCTGTCGCTGCACGGCCAGACGCTGGCGCCGCTGGTGCTGGACTTCACGACGCAGTTGATCGCCGCCATACGCCAGTCGGGTGACGGCATGGCGCCGGCGCGCAAACGCGCCGCGAAAAAGAGCGGCTGAGCGCCCTGCCCTTTAAAAGCGGCTTTTACAAACCTGGCAGCGGCAGCAGCTTGCCTTCGGCCGACGAGGGCGGCGCGATGCGCAGCACGCGCGACAGCGTGGGCGCGATGTCGACCACTTCCACACGCGCATCGATGCGGCCGGGTTTGACCCAGGCAGGGCCGTAGACCAGGATGGGCACCTGGGTGTCATAGGGATGGGGTGAGCCGTGCGTGGCAACCGTGTTGCCGAACATCCAGCCGGGCCTGGGCGAATACTGCACTTCGCCCGAGACATCGGGGTGCCAGGATTTGCGGATCTGCTCGAAGAAAGGCGCGCCGGCGCGGCTGCCGCTTAGCAGCTCGCGCCGGGTATAGGCCGCGGCGAAGCCGGGCTCGGCCAGCAGCAGCGCGCGGGTTTCCTCGGCCACGGCGTCGGCATCGGCCCGCTTTTGCGCGATGAGCTGTTTGTTGAGCAGCACGCTGGAGCCCGAGAAGCCCGCGGCCCATGTGCCTTCGCCGAAACGTTTTTCCAGCCCGGCGTTGATGCGGCCCAGCACCTGGCTGCCGTTGATGCGGCCGGACTCGCGGCCCTGGCTGGCGTTGTATTCGGGCGCGGGCATGAAGCCGTGGTCGGCGGTGAGCACGGCGATGTAGTTGTCCTTGCCGATGCGCGCGTCCAGGTCCAGGAAGAAGGCCTGCAGCAGGCGGTCCAGCTGCAGAAAATGGTCGTGCGAGAGGCGCGACTCGGCGCTGAAGGCGTGGTTCACGTAGTCGTGGCCGGATAGGCTGACCGAGAGGATGTCGGGGATGTCGTCCTGGCCGAGTTGCTCGCCGGCGATGGCGGCCCGCGCGAAGTCCAGCGACATGGCATCAACAAACGGGCCGCGCAGCAGCGAGTTGTAAAAGCGCGGGCCGGGCGCCGCGTCTTCCTTCGCGCCGAACATGGCCGGCAGGCCGCCGCCCGCGGGGCCGTACCAGGGCTGCTGGTCAGGCAGCGAACGCGCGTAGGCGGCTTCGGGCAGCAAGGCTTTCCATTCAGTCTTGAAATAGCGGTCGGCCGGCTTGGCGGCGTTGTAGCTGTCGACCCAGGCCGGGTGCGCGGCCATGTAGTGGGTGCTGGAGGCGAACTGCCCTGTCGCGCCCATATACATATAGGCGATGCCGGTCTTGCCGGCCGGCAGGATGGCGCCGCGGTCCTTGCCGGAGATGCCGATGACCTTGGAGCGGCTGTCGACACGGCGCAGCACGTCACCGACGGTTTCGGCCTTGAGGTTTTTCGGGCTGGTGCCGTCGAGCGCGTTGGTCTTGTGGCCTATGTAGGTGGCAGAGGTGTCGCCGGTGCAGTACACCGGTTCGGCCGTGAGCGGGTCGCGCCAGTCGTTGCCGATGATGCCGGTGCGCTGCGGGTAGGCGCCGGTCAGCATGGTGGCGTGGCCGGCCGCGGTGACAGTGAATGCATGGCCGTAGTGCGCGTTGGCGAACCAGGCGCCGCGGTCCAGGAAGCGCGCGAAGCCGTCGGGCGCGAGCTGGTCCCGGTAGTCCAGCACCTGGCGCTGCGGCAGGCCGTCGACGACCAGGAACACCACCAGTTTGGGGCGCGGCGCGTTGCCGGGTGCGGCGGCGCAGCTGACAAGCAATGTGGCGGCCAGCGAGGCGGCCAGCAGGCGTAAAAGAGTGTGAGCTTTCATGGCTGCGATGCTAAAGCAGTTCAGGCCGGGCCTACCCCCGTAATGACCCGCGCCGGTCGCATCCATGGGTGTGTCTCCCAGCGGCGCCGCATCATGCACGCATGGCCGCCGCCGAGTTGCAAGAAAATGTTGCAGCCCTGTTAGCGCGGCATTTTTGCCACTATTCACCTGCACCCTTTAGGGGCGGGGATTGACGCGGATTTTGCTTATGGGGCAGGATGGCCTCATGGTGAACAGCATCGCGCCCTATGCGGCGAGTCCTGGACAAGCGGAAGTCGAGCGTGTGGTGACAGCCAGCATCTGCCACATGAAGGAAGGCATCTACGCGCAGATGGAGGACATCCGCGCGCACTCCCTGCGCCACAACGCGGTGGACGGCATCCACGCGATCCTGCAATACCAGAGCGGCTGGTTCATCCACTGGGCGGAAGGCCCGTCGCCGGCGCTGCGCGCCCTGCTGCAGCGCATGGCCGAAGACCCGCGCCACCACTCGCCGCATACCCTGCACCTGAGCCGAGGCCGGCGCATCCTGCCCACGCCCTGGTCCATGGTGATGTCGCAGGCCACCGAGTCGGCCGTGCAGTTCGGCCGCCGCGTGGTGGCGCTGCGCGAGCAGTTCGAAAAAGGCGTGCAGTACGGGCCCTCCTCCGTGCTGCGGCGCCTGTCGGCGCCCATGCAGTTGCCGCAGGCGCAAGGCCTGGCCGACCCCGAAGCTTTCCACCGGGTCGGCATTTGCGCGGCCGGCGGCAACGAGGCCTTCGCCATGGTCGGCTGGCTGGCGCAGCGCACCGGCGGGACCGTGGCCAAGCGGCGCTTCGCGGGCGAACAGGACATGGACGGCAGCAGCGAATACGTGGAATTCATGGAAAGCGGCCATCCCTGCCGCATGATCGCGGTGGCGCGCAACGGCCTGACCCACGGGCTGCGCCGCGCCTTCCTGCCGGACTGGCCGCATTTTGTGATGCTGTTCAGCGGCGCCCCCAAATTCGACGACGCGCTGATGGGCCGCATGACCGCGGCCTGCGAGGGCCTGCCGGCCACGCCGGCCTTGCTGGGCATCGCCCCGAATGCTGAAACCCACGAGCGCATGCAGGCCGAGGCCCAGGCGGCGCACCTGGCCTATCTGGCCGCGGGCACCGCCAGGCCCGATGACTGCAATGCCATCTGGCAGGTGGTGCAGGCGCAGCTCCAGCGCGCCGGCGAGCCGCCGAGCTCGATGTGGGACGTGCCGCGCATGGCGGCCTGAGACCGCTGCCAACGGCCCCGACGGCGCCTGCCGGCCTGCACCGATACACTCCGGTGCATGAAAAAAGAAGACATCGCCCCGTTCTTTGCCACCCTCAAGGCCGCCAACCCGATGCCGGTGACGGAGCTTGAATACACCAGCGTGTTCGAGCTACTGGCCGCCGTGCTGCTGAGCGCGCAGGCGACCGACGTGGGCGTGAACAAGGCCACGCGCAAGCTCTACCCGGTGGCGAATACGCCGCAGGCCATCCTCGACCTGGGACTCGAGGGGCTGGAGTCTTACATCCGCACCATCGGCCTGTACCGCACCAAGGCCAAAAACCTGCTGGCGACCTGCGAGATATTGGTGAAGCAGCACGGCGGCCAGGTGCCGCGCACACGCGAGGCGCTGGAGGCCCTGCCCGGCGTGGGCCGCAAGACGGCCAATGTGGTGCTGAACTCGGCCTTCGGCGAGGCGGTGATGGCGGTGGACACGCACATCTTCCGCGTGAGCAACCGCACCGGCCTGGCGCCCGGCAAAAACCCGCTCGAAGTCGAGATGAACCTGCTCAAGCGCGTGCCCACCGACTACCTGGTCGACGCGCACCATTGGCTGATCCTGCACGGGCGCTATGTGTGCATCGCGCGCAAGCCGCTGTGCTGGCAATGCGCGGTGGCGCCCTGGTGCGATTACGAACCGAAGACGCCGCCGCCTTCGGCTTGAGCCCGCTGTGCCTTAACGTGCGAAGGTGCCGTCGGCTCGGATCATCGTCAGATTGACAAAGCGTGAGCCCAGGTTGCTCTGCTTGCTGTAGGTCACCGCGAAGCCGCCCAGGTCTTCGTTGGTGAAGGATTCCAGCGTGCTGATGAGCTTGGCGCGTGTGACGGGTGCCGGCGTCTTCTGCAGCGCGCGCACCACCAGCTTGGCATTGAGGAAACCCTCCATGCTGTTGTAGCTGAACTTCTTGTCGGCAGTTCCCGAGATCACGGTCTGGTATTCCTTCACGGCGGCGTTGCCAAGTTCTGTGAAGGGGTAAGGCACGACCTGGGAGGCGATGGTGCCGGCGGCAGACTCCTTGAGTTCGGCATGCAGGCCGGAGGACACGCTGAGCACCATGAACTGCGCGCTCGCGCCCTTGGCCTTGTAGGCCCTGATGAAAGCGGCATTCGGTTTGGCCTGGGCGATAAGGATCACGGCCTGAGGCTGGGCGGCGGCAATCAGGTCCACCGCCTTGGCCACGTCCACCGTGCCGCGCGGCACGGGTGCCACGGCGACGGGCGCGGCATTGCGCTTTTGCATGGCGGCATTGAGGGCCTCCAGGCCTTCCTTGCCGAAGGCGTCGTCCTGGTAGGCGACGGCGATCTTGTTGATGCCTATGGTCCAGGCGTGGTTGACGGCGGCCTCGATCTCGTCGGTGGTGCTGGCGCGCACATGGAACAGGTTGGGCACAAAAGGGTCGCGCAGCGACTTGGCGCCGCTGGTGTTGCCGATCTGGGCGATGCCGGCGCCCTGGACGATGGGCACGATTTTCAGCATGTTGGCGGTGCCGCGAAAACCCACCAGGGCCACGGCGTTCTGCTCGATCAGCGCCTTGGTGTTGTCGGCGGTCTTGTCGGGGTTAAAGCCGTCGTCCAGGCTGACGAGCTTGATCTTCTCGCCGCGTATGCCGCCCTTTTTGTTGACGTCGTCAAAGTAGGCGTTCATGCCGCGCACGTAGTCGGTGGTGAGCGCGGCGCTGGTGCCCGAGAGGTCGCCCGAGTGGCCCAGGATGATGTCGGCCGAGGCGCCCACGCTGGCGGCGCACAGGAAAAAAACGGCCAGCAGACGGCCGGCCCTTGAAAAATTCACAACTGTCATGAAACGATCCCTACCCTTGTTGTTGAAAAACTTGTTGTCCATAAAAAAACCGGCGCGAGGCCGGTTCCACCCCATTGGGCGCGATGTCAGGCGTCAATCTTGACCTTGGCTTGCTCCGCCACCTGCGCCCATTTTTTCTGCTCCATCTTGATGAAGGCCGCGAATTTTTCGGTGCTGCCGCCGCCGTCTTCGGCGCCGTACTGGTCCATTTTTTCCTGTACGTCGGGCATGGCCAGCACCTTGTTGACGTCCTCGTTCATGCGCTGCACCATGGCCGGCGGCATCTTGGACGGGCCCATGAGGCCGTACCACACCGTCGCCTCAAAGCCCGGAAAGCCCGATTCCGCCATCGTGGGCACATTGGGGTGGCCCTTGGCGCGCTTCAGGCGCGTCTGCGCCAGCGCGATGGCCTTGCCGCTCTTGACGTGGGGCGTGGCCGAGGTCATGGTTTCAAAGCAATAGTTGACCTGCCCGCCGATCAGGTCGACCAGGGCCGGGCCGGAGCCGCGGTAGGGAATGTGCAGCGCGAAAATTTTCGCCTGCAGCTTGAACATCTCCAGCGCGAAGTGCTGGGCCGAGCCGCCGCCGGCCGAGGCGAAGCTGATCTGGCCGGGCTTGGCCTTGCACAGCGCGACCAGGTCCTTGACGGTCTTGGCGGGCTGGTCGGCGTTGCAGATCAGCATGTTGGGCGTAACACCGACCATGCTGATGGGCACGTAGTCGCGCTCGGGGTTGTAGCCCAGCTTGAGGCCCAGCGCCGGCGCCAGCGCGTGGCTGTTGATGTGGGCCATGAGCAGGGTGTTGCCGTCGCCGGGCTGCTTGGCCACGTAGTCGGCTGCGATTACGCCGGCGGCACCGCCCTTGTTTTCAATCACCACCGAGATGTTCCACATGGTGGAGAGCTTTTGCCCGACCACGCGCGCCAGCGCGTCGGTGCCGCCGCCGGGCGGAAAACCCACAACGATGCGGACCGGCCCGGACGGCAGGGTTTGCGCCCTGAGCATGGGCGATGCCACCATGGCGGCCGTGGCCGCCGTCGCGCTGATAAAGGTTCTGCGTTGCATGGTTTCCCTTCCTGATCGGTAATGTAAAAAGCTCGGTGACAGTTTGGCGGGTTAACGTGACGTAAATATTGGCGTTGTTGGCAAGCGTCTTTTTCAGGTTTTTGTCAAATCTGGTCAGACCTTGTCAGGCCGCCTTACGCTGCGGCACCACGGCCGCATGGCTGGAAAAATGGTCCATGGCGGCTTGCACGCCAGAACCCGCGAGTTTGACACCCGCAAGTTTCAGGCCCATTTCACAGCCGCTCAGCGCGGCCATCAGCGTGAGGTCGTTGCAGTCGCCGAGGTGGCCGATGCGGAACATCTTGCCCTTGACCTTGCCGAGGCCGGTGCCGAGCGAGCAGTCAAAGCGTTCGTAAATGATCTTTCGCACCGCGTCGGYGTCCACGCCCTCGGGCGTCATCACGCCGGTGAGCACCGGCGAATAGACGGCCGGGTCGGCGCACTGGATCTGCAGGCCCCAGGCCTTGACCGCCGCGCGCACGCCGACGGCCCAGCGCTGGTGCCGTGCAAATACCGTTTCCAGGCCGTGCTCGAGCAGCATGTCGCAGGCTTCGCTGAGCGCGTACAGCAGGTTGGTGTTGGGAGTGGACGGCCAGTAGCCGGTCTTGTTCATCTCGATGATCTCGTCCCAGGCCCAGAAGGCCTTGGGCAGCGTGGCCTTCTTGCTGGCCTCGATGGCCTTGGCGGAGACGGCATTGAAGCTGATGCCGGGCGGCAGCATCAGGCCTTTTTGCGAGCCGCTGATGCTGACGTCGACGCCCCACTCGTCATGGCGGTAGTCGGCGGAAGCGAGACCGGAAATTGTGTCGACCAGCAGCAGCGCCGGGTGTTTGGCGGCGTCCATGGCCTTGCGCACGGCGGCGATATTGCTGGTGACGCCGGTGGAGGTTTCGTTGTGCACCACGCAGACGGCCTTGATGCTGTGCTGGGTGTCGGCCTTCAGGCGCTCTTCAATCAGCGCGGCCTGCACGCCATGGCGCCAGACGTCGGCGCCGGGGTAGCTGATGACTTCGGTCTTCAGGCCCAGGCGCGCCGCCAGCTTTTGCCACAGCGCGGCGAAATGGCCGGTTTCGTACATCAGCACGTGGTCGCCGGGGTTCAGGGTGTT
This sequence comes from Polaromonas sp. P1_F2, assembly GCF_056405735.1. Taxonomy (NCBI): domain Bacteria; kingdom Pseudomonadati; phylum Pseudomonadota; class Betaproteobacteria; order Burkholderiales; family Comamonadaceae; genus Polaromonas; species Polaromonas sp. P1_F2. The sequence goes on from NZ_JBFUBN010000006.1 coordinate 75,803, forward strand.
GGACAGGGCCGCTTCCCAGGCGCCGGTGCCGGAGGCCGGGTAAATGATGACGGGCTGTTTGGTCTGGAAGATCTTCTTGATGTCTGCCAGCACTTTCAGGCCCAGTGCGGCGAATTCAGGGCCGCGGTGGTCAATGGTGGGCAGGCTCATGGCCCGCAGGATGCGGTCAGGCACCGGCGAGGGGCCGGGAATCTGCAAGAAATGACGTCCCGTGGGGTGAAAGTCAAGCGTCAACATGGCGGTCTGCTCCTGAAGTAAGCCCCTATTTTTTGCATACAAAATTCATTTGTCAAGTCACCATAAGACTACAAATTGATTTGACAGGGGTATTTTTTGCATACAAAATTTCCACATGGTTGCTGAAATCATCCCCATCCCGCGTGCGGCACTGCACGAACAGGTCGCGCACCGGCTGCGCCAGATGCTGGTGGAAAACCGCATCCTGCCGGGCGCCAAGCTCAATGAGCGCGAACTCAGCGAGGTGCTCAACGTCTCGCGCACGCCGCTGCGCGAGGCCATCAAGATGCTGGCCGCCGAAGGCCTGGTGGAGCTGCTGCCGAACCGCGGCGCGATCGCGGTGGAGCTGACGGAAGCCGACGTACTCAACACCTTCGAGGTGATGGCCGGGCTGGAAGCACAGTCGGGCGAACTGGCGGCCGAACGCATCACCGCGGCCGAACTGGCGGAGATCAAGGCCATGCATTTCGAAATGCTGGCCGCCTACACGCGCCGCGACCTGCCCAATTACTACCGGCTCAACGCCGCGATCCACAACGCCATCAACGCCGCGGCCAAGAACCCGGTGCTGGCCAGCACCTACGCGCAGGTCAATGCGCGCCTGCAGGCACTGCGCTTTCGCTCCAACCAGGACGAGGAAAAATGGAAAGCGGCCGTGAAAGAACACGAACAGATGATTGAGGCCCTGGAGGCGCGTGACGCGGCGGCCATGCGCCGCGTGCTGCTGGACCACCTGGCCAACAAGCGCGATGTCGTGGTGCAGCAGCTGCGTACCGCCGTGGCGGAAAGCGCCAAGGCCTGAGCCGTAGCCGGGCCTGGCGCCCGGACCGCCCATCCCTCCCCACAGCCCCACACAGAAAAAAGGCGAAACGCCGCGATGAACGCCCCCCTCCCCCTCAAGATCAGCCGCGAGGCCGCGGCCCAGGCTTATGACGACGTGGCCCGCGTCAGCAATGAGGTCGCCGGCCGGCTGGCCGCGCGGCTGGCCGCCGAAACCCAGGGCGAGGTGCTGTTCTCGCCGGCGGACCGGGGCCGCTACGCCACCGACGCGTCCATCTACCAGCTGACGCCGGTGGGCGTGTTCGTGCCGCGCACCGATGCCGACGTGAAAACCGCCCTGGACATCTGCCGCGACCTGCAGGTGCCCATCGTCCCGCGCGGCGGCGGCACCAGCCAGTGCGGGCAGACCGTGGGCGCGGGCCTGGTCATAGACCATGCCAAACACCTGCGCAACATCCTGGACGTGGACCTGGGCGAACGCACGGCCGAAGTCCAGCCCGGCATCGTGCTGGATCACCTGAACGCCTCGCTCAAGCAGCACGGCCTCTGGTACCCGGTGGACGTGTCGACCAGCGCGCAGGCCACGCTGGGCGGCATGGCGGGCAACAACTCCTGCGGCAGCCGCAGCATCGCCTACGGCAACATGGTGCACAACGTGCTGGGCGCGACCGCCTGGCGATCCGACGGCAGCCTGCTGGAACTGGGGCGCTACGACAAGGCAGGCAGCGCCGCGCGCGAACTCGGCGATTACGTCAAGGCGCTGTCCGACCAGCTGCGGCCCGAGCTCGAAGCGCACTGGCCCAAGGTACTGCGCCGGGTGGCCGGCTACAACCTGGACATCTTCAACAACCAGAACGAGAAGCCCTACACACAGGACGGCTCGGTCAACCTGGCCCACCTGCTGGTGGGCAGCGAAGGCACGCTGGCGCTGACGAAGTCGCTGACACTGCGGCTGGCCGAGCTGCCGCGCACCAAGGTGCTGGGCGTGGTGAACTTCCCGACCTTCTACAAGGCGATGGACACGGCCCAGCACATCGTGCAGCTGGGCGGCGATGGCACGCTGAGCGCGGTCGAGCTGGTGGACCGCACCATGATCGAGCTCTCGCTGCAGAACCCGGCCTTCGCGCCGACGGTGCGCACCGCCCTCATCGGCCGGCCCGACGCGATCTTGCTGGTGGAGTTTTCGGGCAAGTCCAAGTCCGAACTGGTGCCCAAGATGCGCCAGCTGGTCGAGCTGATGGGCGACCTGGGCCTGCCCGGTTCGGTGGTCGAGATGATCGAGGACGCACCGCAGAAAAACCTCTGGGAAGTGCGCAAGGCGGGCCTGAACATCATGATGAGCCTCAAGGGCGACGGCAAGCCGGTCAGCTTCATCGAAGACTGTGCCGTGCCGCTGGAGCACCTGGCCGAATACACCGACGCGCTGACGCAGGTCTTCCGCAAATACGGCAGCAAGGGCACCTGGTATGCCCACGCCTCGGTCGGCACGCTGCACGTGCGGCCCATCCTGGACATGCGGCGCGAGGGCGGCGCCAAGATGCGCGCGATTGCCGAAGAGGCCTCGGCCCTGGTGCGCCATTACAAGGGCGCCTACAGCGGCGAGCACGGCGACGGCCTGTGCCGCGGCGAGTGGATCGAATGGCAGTTCGGACCGAAGATCAACGACGCTTTTGCGCAGATCAAGAACTACCTCGACCCGATCAATCTGCTGAGCCCGAACCGCATCATCAATCCGCCGAAGATGGACGACGCGCGGCTGATGCGTTTCCCGCCCAGCTACAAGGTCATCCCGATCAAGACCGCGCTCGACTGGAGCGCCTGGAACGTGCAGAACGACCCGGTGACCGAGCAGACCAGCGAGCCGGGCACGGGCGGCGACCCGGCCCAGGGTTTTGCCAAGGCCGTGGAGATGTGCAACAACAACGGCCACTGCCGAAAGTTCGATGCCGGCACCATGTGCCCCAGCTACCGCGCCACACGCGACGAAAAACACCTGACGCGGGGGCGCGCCAATACGCTGCGCCTGGCGCTGAGCGGGCAGTTGGACGGCCTGAAGGCGGAAGACGCTTTCACCAGCGAAGCCGTGCAGGAAGCCATGGATTTGTGCGTGGGCTGCAAGGGCTGCAAGCGCGACTGCCCCACCGGCGTGGACATGGCCAAGATGAAGGTGGAGTTTTTGCACCACTACAAGGCCAGGCACGGTTACACGCTGAAAGACCGGCTGGTCGCCCACCTGCCCGACTATGCGCACTGGGCCAGCCGCTGCGCACCGCTGCTCAACCTGCGCGACAAGATTCCGGGCATGGCCGCGTTGAGCGAAAAGCTGCTGGGCCTCTCGGCGCGCCGCACCCTGCCGCAGTGGAGCGGCAATACCTTCTGGAAGCAGCTCGACGCCTCGGGCGAGCCCGGCGCCGCGCCGCACGGCCGCATCCACACCGCCACCCGCGAAGAAGTGCTGGCCGCCACGCGGCCCGTGGTGCTGTTCGTGGACACCTTCAACGGCTATTTCGAATCCGAAAACGCGCTGGCCGCGCTCAAGGTGCTGCAGGCCGCCGGCTACACGGTGCATGTCGCCGCCAAGACCACGCCCGACGGTAAAAGCCTGTGCTGCGGCCGCACCTACCTGGCCGGCGGCATGGTGGACAGGGCCAAGGCCAAGGCGCGCGAGGTGGTGGGCGCCCTGCTACCCTTCGCCGAGCAAGGCATCGCCATCGTCGGCCTGGAGCCTTCCTGCCTGCTGACGCTGCGCGACGAGATGCTGGTGATGGGCCTGGGCGAGGCGGCGCAGGCCATCAGCCGCCATGCACTGCTGCTGGAAGAGTTTTTGGCGCGCGAGGCGGCCGACGGCAAGCTCGAGATGCTCAAGGGCCGGCTCAAGCCTTCAGCCCAGCCTATTCTGTTGCACGGCCACTGCCACCAGAAAGCCTTCGGCGCGGTGAGCCCCATTCTGGACGTGCTCAAGCTGATTCCGGGCGCCAAGCCTGAGCTGATTGAATCCAGCTGCTGCGGCATGGCCGGCAGCTTTGGTTATGAAGCTGCGCACTACGATGTGTCGATGCAGATGGCCGAGCTGAGCCTGCTGCCTGCGGTGCGCAAACAGCCCGACGCGATCGTGGTGGCCGACGGCACCAGTTGCCGCCACCAGATCAAGGACGGCGCGCAGCGCGAGGCGATCCACGTGGCGGTGCTGCTGGCGCGGCAGCTGCAGGGCTGAGAACACCGAAACCAGCCGGGCGCCCAGGGCCTTTCACCGTTTGGATCACACCATGGATGCATGCCTGAGGTGAAGCGACAGGCCCAGGGCCGCCATGCGTTTGTCGTTGCGCCCCAGGATTTCTTCGGCCAGCGGAAGAAAGAACTCTTCCTCATAGCGCGCATGGGCGAGGTAGGCCTGCACCAGGGCTTCGACGGCCACCAGGTCCAGTTCGGCGGGCCGGTTGTTTGCCACCGCCCTCACCGCGGGCTCCAGTGACTTCCAGAGTGCATCGATGCGGCGGTGATCGGCGGTCAGGCGCATCACCAGGGTCTGGACCCGGATCGCTTCCTCCCCCTTGACGGCATTGCGCAACACGGCGGGAAACAGCTCGCCCTCCTCGTCGGCATGGTGCCCGGCCACGGCGTATTTGAAGAGGCTCAAGGTGCGGGTGGCGATGGTGTGGGCCTGCGCCTGGGCCGCCAGCAGGCCCGGCAGCTCCGCGAAGGCCTGCAACTGCGAGGCAATGCTGAAGTGGCATTGTGAGAACCCGGCCAGCGGCAGGGCCAGGTCGGTGGGCCCCGCAGCGGCTGGCGATGCCGACGATTGCTCGCCGTGAAGGGTGGCGTGATGAGTGGTCATGGATCTGCCCCTGGTTAGCGGCAGCACCTGCCGGGCGGCCGTCCCGGTAACTGCCGGGACGACCCACCGGAACCGAGCCGCCAGTTTGACTATAGGGGCGGCCGCCGGCGACGCTGTTGATCTACATCAAGCGGGCGAGCGGCTCCCCCCGGGGCCGTGTCAGAATACCCGGAAATTTATTCCAACAGGAAATGCTGCGCGGCGTAAGCGGCATTCGCCAGGACCCAATGTGGCTCAGTCCGGCACGAATTTCGCGTTGAAGGTGGCCTCGTCCTCGGGCAGCTCCAGCGTGACCAGCTGGCCCATGCGCATGTCCGCCAGCCGACAGGCGCCGAACAGGCTGTACTTGCCCTTGAAGCGATAGCTTTCCAGGTCGATGAGCATGAAAGAATGCGGCACAAACACCTGGTGCAGGAAAATCGTGCGGTGCCGGTTGCGCGGCGACGGAAAGAGCTTGTAATGCTCGGTGGTGATGCTTTGTGCTGCTGCCATGATGTCGGTAGTGCGGGCGATCCGGTGTAATGCGCTACCCTGGACTGTAAGCTCTGGAGCCCGCCACCGCGGTTTTTTTGCATCTTCCTTTTCCCGTTGCCGACTTCCCTTTTGCATGGAACCCTATGACCGAGCGCTATCCCACCCCCGACAAGGAAGCCATCGCCCTGCTGGAGCCCTTCGAGCGGCTGGGCCTGGAACAGATAGAGGTGGTCTCCACGCCCGCCCGGGCAGCCCAGGCGCTCAAGGATCTCACGGGCGCCACTGTGCTGGGCTTTGATACCGAATCCAAACCCACCTTCGCCAAAAACGAAGCCTCCGAAGGCCCGCACATCGTGCAGCTCTCGGCTCTGGACAAGGCCTGGATCTTTCAGCTCGAAGACGCCGAATGCCGCCGCGCCGTCGGCCTGGTGCTCAGCTCACCCGCCGTGATCAAAGCCGGCTTCGGCCTGGGCGACGACCAGCGCCGCATCATCCGCAAGCTGGGCGTGGACCTGCAAGGCGTGCTGGACCTGAACGTGGTCTTCCGTGAACGCGGTTACCGCAAGGACATGGGCGTGCGCGGCGCCGTGGCCGTGGTGTTCAACAAGCGCTTCCTCAAATCCAAAAAAGCGGCGACCTCCAACTGGGCCAATGAACGGCTCACGGAAGCGCAAATCGTCTACGCGGCCAATGATGCCTACGGGGCGCTTCGGGTGTACAAGGCCCTCGGGCTACCGTAGAGCCATTCGCTCATCAGCTTCAAGCGTGCCCTCTCTCGTTGAAGGCTGATCACCCTTCTACCTGCGACGGGCTTGAACCTCTTCAGGCGTCACGAATTCAACCAGATGGCTGGTGAATTTGAAACGCACGTAGTTAATGACCTCGGCGATTTCTTCGTTAGGCAGCGTAGTCCAGCTGGGCATGCCGCCGGTTTTTGAGCCATTCACCATGATTCCGATGGCGCTGTCGTTTTTGGCGAGCGCAGAGGCATTGCCCAGGTCTGGAATGGGCCCGGCTCCACGGCCATTGGCCTGATGGCAGGCGGCGCAGTTGGCCTGGTAGGTGCGCTCACCCAACCCCATTTTCTGGCTCGCGTTCATCGCGTAATACGGAACCGTGGGGGGTCGGATAATGGCGGCCCTCGGCGGAACGAGCTTGAAACTGACGGTACCGGGGTGCCCGGCCGGCAGAGGCGGCTCCGCGAATTTACCCCCTGCGGTGTTCGCCAGATAGGCCACCGCCCTGGCCAGTTCCAGTTCCTGAAAGTCACCGCCCGCCTGGGAAGGCATGACACCCTTGCCCTTGAGAGTGGACTGAAGCATGGAAGCAAAACCCGACCGGATACGTGGCGCCCAGGCGGCGACGTCGCCCTGTTTTGGCGAACCGGCGATGCCGCTGGCATGGCAGGCCACGCACAGCGCGCGATAAACCTCTTCGCCGCTCGCGACATTCCGCGTGCGCACCTGGGCCGGGGCCTCAGTCGCGGCAATGGCAACACCTTTAACCGGCGGGTTAAGCCGGTCGGCCATCTCCAGCGCGCGTTTTGCCCCCGCAGGGCTGAACATGCCCTTGGTGACTTTGTCCCGAATGCTTTGGGCCAGAAGTCCCAACATGGTGTTCGTCAAGCCCTTGAGGCTCTCGATCAGCTTCTGCATCGCCGCCTGTTCTTCCGTGGAACCAGTGGACGCTGGCAGGGATGTCTGGGCGGTCGTTCGAGCGCCGCGCTCAACAACCAGCACACTCCAGTTGAGCGCGTCCAGATACTCTTCCTCATAGGCGCGAGGATTGGCGGCGAACGCTTTTTCGTAGCGCGCCAACAAGGGCTGTATCAGTTTGGGGACTTCGGGCTCAGCGGTGTTTTTTGCCAACCCATCGAGGTATTCGTCGACAATGCCTGATGCCCGGGCGGGATCCAGCAGCTTGCGCAAATTCGCGCCGTTTTCAGGATCCGAATACTTGACTGGCGGCTCCGGCAGCAACACCTGCCGGCTTTCAAAAGCCAACAACTCGGATGAAAACGTACGCAGGTTTTCACCGGCCCATGCCAGGTTGTACAAACCCGCCCCCAGAACGCCGACAACCAGCAAGGTCAAACGCAACATCGTGGCCCCTCCTTCTTGTTTGGTATGCATTATCCAGGCACGCATCGCGCCAACGCATAGCATGGCATACCGGGAGCACCGATTACATTATTCCCATCAAGGAAATTTTCATGAAAAACCCGTACCTGTTGTCTCTTGTGTTGCTTGCCGCCGCCCTGCTCTCCGGTTGCGCCGCCGAGCTGCTCAGCAATACCGAAAAACTGATCATCGTCAAAGGCCGCCCTTCGCAGCTCGCGGACGCCTCGGAGATCGCCGAAACCCAGTGCCAGAAGCGCGCCGGCCAGCATGCCCGGCTGATCACCAAGCCAGCCGAAGGTCAATACGGCTTTGAGTGCGTGCGCTGAGCAGGCCTTCCCTCTGATTCGGCTTTGAGCCCCAAGCCCCGAGGGCCGGCCGGTCAGGTGTCGCGCAAGGCAGCCTCGGCCCAGCGCAGAAAGCCCTGCCCTGCCTCGGTGAAGTGCGCGTGCCCGCGCAAGAGCTCAAATCCCTCGCGCGCCTGGGCTCGCAACTCGTTCAGGCGGGCGGCGGCTTCGCACCGCTCCGCAGCATCAAGGCCGTTGCCCTCCAGGTAACGGACCAGCGCCATGACGCAGTGCAGGTGCACATACACTCCCTCGAAGATGCCAACCACAGGGCGAGGGTCGGTACGCCAGCCGACACGAAAGCGCGCGCGTGTCTGTCCGGCTTGCAGCAGCGGAACGGCCTCCTCGACGTAGCGCAGCTTGACGTGGCTGTGCTCATGCACCAGGCTCTCGAGGGTGCGCAGGATGCTGGACGGATGGATCCATGCGGCGCCCTGCATGGATGAGATCGTGAATCCCTCCATCTGCCAGCCTGGCGGCGGCATGCGCGGCACCACGACACGCATCATGCAGCGCCAGTCCTCGTACTCCTCAGGCCAGACCGACAGCAGGGCTTGCGCTGCTTCGACGACGGGACGATGGCGGCCCTGCGGGTAGGAACGCTCCCGCGCGTCGATTTCCTGCTCGCGCACGGCACTGCCGCGCTCGGGTGTGCGTGTCTCGTCGAGCGACACCCGCAGGCCCGGCAAGTCGTTGCGGACCACGATGTTGGATCGCGGCAGCACCGCCTCCGTCGGGACAAGACATGAGCTCAGCGTCTGGACGCCCGAGCTCGGGCGGCTCAGTTGCACCCATGCCCCTTTGCGCCTGCATTGCCAGCCGCCGTCCGGATAGCCGGCCGGCAGCTCGACGCTGCTGGCGCAATCCCAGGTTTCTATGCGGCCATCGCGCGCCATCAACACCCTGGCGCGCGGCGACGTTTCGGTAAAGCCCGGCACGTAATTGGCGACCGCCGCGAGCAGCGGCTCGAGGGCCGCCGGCGGTGCGCCCTCGATCAGCGCACGCCCCGTCGCGTGCAGCCAACGGCGATACAGAGGCGACGATCCGATGGCGATGCGTTCATGCACCAACAGCGCTTCGAGGTCGACCGCAGCCTGTTCCCAACGTTCGCGGTGCGCAGCCAGCGCCGGCGAAGTCCGCACGATGTCGGCCAGGGCCCGGAAGTCATCCAGGCGGTCGAATGCCGAAGCGCCGACCAGTTCGGCCGTGATGACGGCGTCCGGCATCAGGGCGAGTTCGACGAAATCGGCGGACTGCAGCTCAGGCCTGGAGGCCTGCGGCGGCATTTGCTGGGTCACTGTGGACATGGGTATCTCGCTGTTGAAGTGAGGATTCGATGAGGCCGAGGGCAGTGTCAAAAAAATGCATCTGGTCCGCGCACAGCACGGATTCGCGCGACGAGATGCCGTCGCTGGCGTCGCTGCGGCCGGGCAGGAAACCACCCCCGCAGACCCGGCGGTGGCGGCAGCCTCCACATTTCGCGGGAAGTTCGGCGCGCAGGTTGAGCAGCCGGGCGAACAGCGGATCGCCGGCCAGCACGGCAATGCCGTCCGTATCAATATGAAAGGGCGTGCCGGCCGAGCCGTCGCCCGCCACGCGCAGGTAGTCGGGGTATTCGTAGCTGCCGTCGGTATTGACGACGAACATGTTGTAGCTATCGTTCACCAGGGCATCGATATGACCCTGCCCTCCCAGCGCGACGTGCAGCAGATTGTTGAAGAGCCGTATGGTGAGGCCCGGATCATCCAGTGCCCACCAGGCGCGGAACAGATCCGCAAACCAGGCGCCGTAGCGCGGCTCGGCGGCATAAGCGCGCGAAGCGCCCAGCGGCCAGGGCGGGTTCCGCCAATTGAATTCGATGGGCCACAACACATCGACCTTTGGAACCGGCAGGCTGCGCACCCAAGCGAGGAATTCGGGCGGCGACAACGAAGGGTTGGCCACCGAAAGGAAACCACCGATCAGGGCGCCGTCACCGTCATCCAGCATGCGATTGACGTTGGCCATGACGCGCTCATAAGTGCCACGGCCGAGCTTGTCAACGCGCGCGGCATCGTTCACCTCGCGCGGACCGTCGAGGCTGACGCCGAGCGACACCCGGTGCTCGCGAAACAGCGCGAGCAATTCCGGGTTGACCGGCTGCACCAGGTTGGTCTGCACAGCGACATCGAGATGCCACCCCTGGTCGCGGCGCCGCTCGACCGCTGAAAGCAGCGCGGCAAAGCTGGCATCTGGCCAGAGCATGGGCTCACCGCCATGCAAGACGATAGAGAAGGGTTCGGGCTCGCCCGGTGGATAGTAGTCGCAGATGCGGTCCAGCAGGCGCAAGGCGGTGTGCAGCGGCATGCGGGCCGGCATGCGCTTGAAGGTCTGGTCCGCCTGGTTGAACATGTAGCAGTAGGTGCAATCGATGTCACATACCGCGGTCAGCTTGACGATGGCCGAGCGAAACATGGTGGAAGCAAGGATGGAGCCGGGGCCTGGACGGGGCACGCGAGACGGGCTCGCGCACCCCGCTACGGCTAGCCGGCAGTTACCACTTCAGGCCGAACACGATGCTGATAGCTGCCGGGTTGAACCCCGGGCGGCCAGCGAGCTGGGCAATGGCGGTCTCAAGAATGCGGCCTTCCACGACCTTCTGGTTGAGTGAGTGCACGTCCCCTTTGAAATTGGATGTCAGGCTACGCGGCAAGGCATGGGCTTCCGCGTTGTTCGAGGTGGTAGTCATAAGAATTTTCCTTATAGGTTGGTTAACAACTTCACACTTCAAGTGACGGTTCGGGTGCCGGTGAAACGACAGGACGAAACAAGCTTTGCATCCAGACGAACGTTGATCACGCTTTGCCGTCCCGGCGGATGCTAGCCAGTCTTGGCGGCAAAGAACAGGTCGAAAGGGGGGAGCTTCAGGAAATCCGACAAACATTTACCGCGAGCAGACAATTCGCGCGAACTTGCTTGATGAACTCGAATACCTTTCAACGTCTTCACAAGCGTTCAGCAAGCAACGCGATGAGCGCAGCAAGAGCAGCGGCACATAGACCGCACAGGCCGCACAGGCGCACCGAGCGAGATCAAAATCTGAAGGGGAGAACGATGCAGAAAATAGCGACCGAGAAAGGTATCGCGGGCGTCAGCCGCCGCGACCGATGGGCCTGGTGCCATCCAGCATGCCGTCCAGAGAGGAAGCGGCATGAATGAACGCCTCACGGTTCGCCTGCACAAAATCCTGAGGGCACCCTGGGCGATTCCACCGGTTGACTACTACCGCGTGATCGGGACGGTCCACCGCGGAATGGAGTTCGGCTTTCTGGCCATCACGCGCGACGGCTGTTATCTGCAGGTCAACGGTTCCGTGGTCCAGCGCTTGAACCATGCCGACGTGGATGCCGCCATTGGCAGCGCCGAGCACTTGTCTGCGGCCAGACCCATGCAAGCCCCGGCACCGACACCGGCACCGATGCATTCCGCCGGGCCGGTAACGGTCATACGCAAAAAAAAGCGCACGCCCGCTGAAGCGGGTGTTGCGCCTTGACGGCCGTCAGCAGACGTTAGAAATCTCCCGACGCTCCATGCGCCAGGCTTTCGAATTTGGTGATGCGGTTGATGAAGGCCAACTTCACCGTGCCCGTGGGGCCGTTACGCTGCTTGCTGATGATGACCTCGGCGACGCCGGGCTCCTTGCAAGCCTCTTTGGTGTAGTACTCGTCGCGGTAGATGAACATGATGATGTCGGCGTCCTGCTCGATGGCGCCGGATTCGCGCAGGTCGCTCATCATGGGGCGCTTGTCGGTGCGCGACTCGACGCCGCGGCTAAGCTGCGAGAGGGCAATCACCGGGCATTGCAATTCCTTGGCCAGCATTTTCAGGCCTCGCGAGATTTCACCGACGGCGGTGGCGCGGTTCTCGTCGGCCATGCCGCCGGAGACGCTCATGAGCTGCAAATAGTCGACCACGATAAGGCCGAGCTTGCCGCACTGCCGTGCCAGCCGCCGGGCGTTGGCGCGCAGCTCGCTTACGGTGAGGCCCGGTGTTTCATCGATGTGCAGTGAGACGGTGCGCAGCTTTTCAATCGCTTCGGTCAGGCGCGGCCATTCTTCGTCGGTCAGGCCGCCGGTACGCAAATGGGTCTGGTCGATGCGGCCTATGGAACCGACGATACGCACGGCAAGCTGGGAGGCACCCATTTCCATGGAAAACACGGCCACCGGCAAGCCCTCGTTGAGCGCGACGTGCTCGGCGATGTTGATGGCCAGCGCGGTCTTGCCCATGGAAGGACGCGCCGCCAGGATGACCAGGTCGCCGGCCTGGAAACCGGAGGTCATCTGGTCGAGGTCCCGAAAACCCGTGGGCACGCCGGTGACGTCCTGCGGGTTTTCGGCCATCTCGGTCACGCGGTCCAGCAGGCTCACGACCAGCGTGTCCATGCTCTGGAAGCCTTCCTTCATGCGCGAACCCTGCTCGCCGATCTTGAAGATCTTTTGCTCGGCTTCGTCGAGGATGGTGGCGACGTCCTTGCCCTGCGGGTTGAAGGCGTTGGTGGCAATTTCGTCGGAAGCCGAGACCAGCTTGCGCAGGATGGAGCGCTCGCGCACGATTTCCGCATAACGGCGGATGTTGCTGGCGCTGGGCACGTACTGCGCGAGTGAATTCAAATAGCTCAGGCCCCCTACCTCGTCGGCCTTGCCCTGGTTCTGCAGGTATTCGTAGACGGTGATGATGTCGGCCGGCTTGGTGGCGTTGATCAGCGCGCCTATGGCGCCATAAATCAGCTTGTGTTCCGAACGGTAGAAATCCTCGTCAACCAGCAGGTCTCCCACCCGGTCCCAGGCACCGTTGTCGAGCAGCAAGCCGCCCAGGACACTGGATTCGCCCTCGATGGAATGCGGCGGGATGCGCAGCTGGGCGATCTGGCGATCGGGGCTGTAGCCGGGATCGTCATAGGTGGAAAGTACGGCGGACATGGGTTTCCTTGGGAGAGGGTGAATGGTACGCCGGGAGCGCAAAACACCGCGGGATAAGGCTGTGGATAACCAGGGGAAATCGGGTGGAAATACGGCGGGAAGATGTGCACAGCCGGCGCCGGCGACCGGCCATGAAAAAAGCCGCTCGGCGAGCGGCTTTTTAAGTGAGGGAGAAAACGCTTAAGCGGTTTCGCCGTACACAGTGACGGTGATGTCCACAGCCACGTCAGTGTGCAGGGCCACGGTCACGGCGTGGTCGCCAACGATCTTCAGCGGGCCGTTAGGCATACGGATCTGCGACTTCAGGACAGGGAAGCCCTGCTTGGTCAGCTCAGCCGAAATGTCGTGGTTGGTGACGGAACCGAACAGGCGACCGTCAACACCGGCTTTTTGCGTGAGCTTGACGGTGGTGCCGCCGAGCTTTTCGCCCTGGGCTTGCATCTCGGCCAGCTTGGCGGCCGCAGCCTTTTCGAGTTCGACGCGCTTGGCTTCGAATTCGGCCTTGTTGGCTTCGGTGGCGCGGCGTGCGCGGCCCGAAGGGATCAGGAAGTTGCGTGCGTAGCCGTCTTTGACCTTGACGATTTCGCCGAGGTTACCGAGGTTCACGACTTTGTCGAGCAGAATGATTTGCATGGTCGCGCTCCTTACAGGGTACGGTGCTGGTCGCTGTAAGGCAGCATCGCGAGGAAGCGAGCGCGCTTGACGGCGGTGTTGATCTGGCGCTGGAAAATCGCGCGCGTGCCGGTCAGGCGTGCGGGGATGATTTTTCCGTTTTCGGCGACGAAATCGCGCAAGGTGTCGATGTCCTTGTAGTCGATTTCTTCAACGCCGGCGGCGGTAAAGCGGCAAAAGCGCTTGCGCTTGAACAGCAGGGATTGGGTATTGCGCTTGGGGCGCTTGTCTTTGTTGAAACGTTTTGGTCCGGCCATGATGGACTCCTTAAATGGGGTTCGGTACTTGCTCTACCTTGTGCAGAGCTTGAATGTGGAAAACAACGCCTTTGCTGGTGCGCGCATTGATGAGGAAACCGGTGAACCTGAAGGGCTGGCCTAGCGGAGATTTGGCTGATTGCTCAGCCAGCGTTCCGAAGGCAACCGCCCTGACCGTCAACTTGACCTGCCTGGTGACTCCGGCTTCGACGACTTCGGACTCGTGTTCGAGAACGAAATTGGCGGCGGGGATTCCAGCGGGCGTGTAGCGAAGAGGACTTGCCTCGGCGATACAAGCGGTCAGTTCAACGTGGTTCACTGCGGGCTTTTGCTCAATGGCAGCTGCGCGGCAGCGAGGCGTTCAACAGCATGGTGGCAATTACGCCGCATACTCCTGCTGTTGGGCTTTACGGGCTTCTTCCCTCTCGACGTTGCGCATCATGAGGGATGGGCCGGTTTCGGCCTTTTTCTTGACCACGGTCAGGTGGCGCAGCACGGCATCGTTGAACTTGAACGCGTGTTCAATTTCTTCCATCACAGCCTGGCTGGCTTCGATGTTGATGCAGAGGTAGTGGGCTTTTGCGAGTTTCTGGATCAGGTACACCAGCTGGCGGCGGCCCCAATCTTCAACACGGTGCACTTTTCCACCGCCGGCGGTGATCATGCCCTTGTAACGTTCCAGCATGGCTGGGACTTGCTCGCTTTGATCCGGATGGATCAGCAAGACGATCTCATAGTGACGCATAAACTCTCCTTGTGGTTGATTGAAGCTGCCCCAGCGTCGTTAAGGGTGCAGCAAGGCGAAGCCCATCATTATAGCGTGTTTTGACCCCCTACCAGCAGGGGCCGCGGAACCGGCTTTGCCGGGCCGCAGGCGCAGCGCCCCCTCGGGGGGCAGCGAACCACACGCAGTGGGGAGCGTGGGGGCTCTATTTCTAGAGGCGTTTTAGGTCCGGGTAGCGGATGTATTCGACCAATTCCTGGATTTTCTGGCTGGGGGGCCGGGTGGCCAGGCTGACCAGCACGATCACCGCAAAACCCACCGGGACGCCGAAAAGCCCGGCTGAAATCGGGTCTATGCCCCACCACAGCTGCACCGGCGAGGTGATGCCGAAGGTGGCGCGTAGCCAGGGCTGGTTGGTGAACATGTAATAGGAGGTCACGCCCAAGCCGGAAACCATGCCCAGGACCGCCCCTATGCCGTTGGCGCGCTTCCAGAAGATTCCCAGGCTGAGCGCCGGAAAGAAGGAGGCGGCGGCGAAGGAAAACGCCGCCGACACCAGGAACAGGATGTCCGCCGGCTTTTGCGCCGCCACATAGGCCGCCAGCAAGGCCACGATGAGCAGCAGGATCTTGGACACCGTGACCCGGCTCACGGTGGAGGCGTTGGGATCGATCATCTTGTAATAGAGGTCATGGCCCAGCGCATTGGCGATCGTCAGCAGCAGGCCGTCGGCGGTCGACAGCGCCGCGGCCAGCCCGCCGGCCGCCACCAGGCCGGAGATCACATAAGGCAGCCCCGCCAGCTCGGGCGTGAGCAGCACGATGATGTCGCCGCCTATGGTCATTTCATTGAGCTGCAGGATGTTGTCGCGGTTGATGTCGGCCACCGACAGCAGGCCCGGGTCGACCCGGCTCCAGGCGCTGACCCAGGACGGAAGCTGGTCAAACCGCGTGCCGACCAGCACCGTGAAGATTTCATACTTCACCAGCACGGCCAGGGCCGGCGCGGTGAAGTACAGCAAGAAGATGAAAAACAGCGACCAGGTGACCGACTGCCGCGCCTCGCGCACGCTGGGCACCGTGTAATAACGCATCAGGATGTGCGGCAAGGCGGCCGTACCCACCATGAGGCAGAACACYAGCGCCAGGAAGTTGCGGCGGGACGTGTCGTAGCTTTCCTGCTCCTTGGGCGTGCCATCGGGGTCGCCCGAGAACTGAGCCGCATGGGCGGGCATGCCGTTAAGCGGCTGGGTCTTGGCCTCGGCTGCCGCCCTGGCGACCGTCCAGGCCTTGACGGCCGCTGCCTCGTCCCTCGGCATGGTGGCCAGGGCCTTGGCCGCCGAGCTGATTTCGGCCACCGAGGCGTTACCGCCTTTGAGCTGCTCCATGCGTTTGGCGGCGGCCAGTTTGTCGGCGGCCAGCGATTCGGCCGGATGGTCCAGCTTGCCGGACAGCGCCTCCGCGCGCTGCCTGAACAGCTCGCGCACCTGCAGCTCCTTGGGGTCCGCGGCCAGCTCTTTTTCCTTGGCGCTGACCTTTTCGAGCTGAAAACCGTAGATCAGTTGCGGCACCGGAACGCCGGTCTGCTTGACCGACAGCCACACCACCGGGATCAGGTAGGCCACCACCAGGATGATGTACTGGGCCACCTGTGTCCAGGTGACGGCGCGCATGCCGCCCAGGAAGGAACACACCAGGATGCCGCCCAGGCCCAGAAAGATGCCCAACTCGAAGGCGATGCCGGTCAGGTAGGAGGTGATCAGGCCCACGCCATAAATCTGCGCGACCAGATAGGTGAAGGAGCACAGGATGGCAGCGGCCACGCCAATGAGGCGCGGCAGCTTGCCGCCATAACGCTCCCCCAGGAAGTCCGGAATGGTGAACTGGCCGAACTTGCGCAGATAAGGTGCCAGCACCAGCGCAACCAGGCAGTAGCCGCCGGTCCAGCCCATGATGAAGGCCAGGCCGTTGTAGCCCGTGAGGTAGAGCGTTCCCGCCAGGCCGATGAAGGACGCGGCCGACATCCAGTCGGCGCCCGTGGCCATGCCGTTGTAGACCGCCGGCACGCGCCTGCCCGCCACATAGTATTCGCCCGCATCGGTGGTGCGGCTCATGATGCCTATGCCCGCGTACAAGCCAATCGTGGCCAGCAGGAAGGCCGTGCCTATCCACAGGCGCGGCAGGCCCATGCGCTCCAGGCCCGCGAGGATGAGCACGAACGCCACCAGACCCACGGTGTACCAGCGGTAGACGCGGTTGAGCTGCGCCTTGAACTGCTGGCTGGAGAGCAAAACCCCGTCGCGCGAACCGAAGAAGCCGGCCATCTAGTCCCCGTCCGCCACGTCGTGCTCGATGTCGAGCCGGTTCATGTACCAGGCGTAAAAGCCGATGATCAGGCAGTACACCAGCAGTGCGCCCTGCGCGCCCATCCAGAAGCTGAAAGGCCAGCCGAAAAACCGGAAATTCAGCGCGCGCGCGAAATAGCTCACCCCGAAAGTCACGCTGAACCAGACCAGCAGCAGCACGGCCGTCACCACCAGGTTTTTGCGCCAGTAGCGGCGGTGGCTGTCAGCCGGCTGCATGATCGGCCTCGGTCGAGGGCTCCCTGCCCGCCCGCAGCGCCGCGGCGTTCTCGCGCTCCAGTTGCGCGGCAACGCGAGGTTCAAAGCGCCGCAGATGGGCTATGACCTTGCGCGCCTTGCCTGCCTCGCCCAGCGCAAGCCAGACCTGCGCGAG
This sequence comes from Polaromonas sp. P1_F2, assembly GCF_056405735.1. Taxonomy (NCBI): domain Bacteria; kingdom Pseudomonadati; phylum Pseudomonadota; class Betaproteobacteria; order Burkholderiales; family Comamonadaceae; genus Polaromonas; species Polaromonas sp. P1_F2. Next base: position 92,942 of record NZ_JBFUBN010000006.1, read on the forward strand.
CCGGTACCAGCCGTAGGGGCCCAGCGGCTGCAGCGCTGTGTTGTTCTGCAGCGCCTCGGCGGCCTGCTGCCAACGCCGCTGATGGATATGGACCAGCGCCAGGCCGTACCAGGCTTGGTCCAAGCGCGGGTCCAGCGCCAGCGCGCGTTCGAAGGCCGGGCCGGCTTCTTCATGGCGGCCGGCCTGTTGCAACACATAGCCGAGGTTGAACCAGCCCGAGGCCTGTAGCGGCCAGGCGCTGGTGAGCTGCCGCAGGCTGGCAATCGCCTCCTGCGTGAGATCCAGTTGCGCCTCCACATGGCCACGGCTGGCCAAGGCGTAGGGATCGGCTGGCCGCAGGCGCAGCATCTGGGCGAACTTCGGTATGGCGGCCGCGCGCTTGCCGGCCGCAAGCATTAGCAGGGCCTGCGCTTTCAGGAGGTGATAGTGCAGGGACAACGCGAGCGGCAAAGCTATTTGCACAGCGCCACCCCGATTTCCAGGCAGATGCGGATTTTCGCGACGGCGGCTGCAAGCCAGAGCATCGCCAGCACCAGGAAGGCCACCAGCGGCAGGTGGCGCTCCAGCACCACGGGCGGCGATATCCAGCGCGCCGCCCTCACCCAGGGCCGGCCCAGCAGTTGCAGCAGGCGGTAAAAAGGATTGCTGTCGCGTCCCGCGCCGGCCAGCAATCCCACCACCCATTGGCCGGCCAGCGCGAGCAGCGCAATTTCAGCAAGCAGTTTGGCGGTGGTGGCGGCGGCGAACATGGCTGATGGCAGACAAGGAAAAGCGGTGCTTCCGATTGTGATCGGAGGCACCGCCAATTACTTGCCGCGAGCGGCGCCGGCCTCCGGGGGTTTTCCCTCGGTCAGCCCGCGAGGGGCCTGCCTAGCTGGCCAGTTGCTTCCAGGTGCTTATCACCGTGTCGGGGTTCAGCGAAATCGAGCCTATGCCCTGTTCCTTGAGCCACAAGGCAAAGTCGGGATGGTCGCTGGGCCCCTGGCCGCAGATGCCGACGTATTTGTTGGCGCGCTTGCAAGCGGCAATGGCCTGGCCCAGCAGCGCCTTGACGGCTGGGTCGCGCTCGTCAAAGTCCTTGGCCAGGATGTCCAGGCCCGAGTCACGATCCAGGCCCAGCGTGAGCTGGGTCAGGTCGTTGGAGCCTATGGAGAAGCCGTCGAAAAATTCGAGGAACTGGTCGGCCAGCACCGCGTTGCTCGGCACCTCGCACATCATGATGATTTTCAGGCCCTGTTCGCCGCGCTTGAGGCCGTGTTTGGCCAGCAGTTCCGTCACGGCCTTGGCTTGGCCAAGGGTGCGCACAAAGGGCACCATCACCTCGACGTTGGTCAGGCCCATGTCGTTGCGCACGCGCTTGAGCGCTTCGCATTCCATCGCGAAAGCCTCGGCGAAATCCGGGCTCAGGTAGCGCGCCGCGCCGCGGAAACCCAGCATCGGGTTTTCTTCCTCGGGCTCGTAGCGCGAGCCGCCTATCAGCTTGCGGTACTCGTTGGACTTGAAGTCCGACAGGCGCACGATCACCGGCTTGGGCCAGAAGGCCGCGCCAATCGTGGCAATGCCTTCAGCCACCTTGTCGACGTAAAAGGCGCGCGGCGAGGCATGGCCGCGGGCCACGCTCTCCACGGCTTTTTTGAGGTCGGCGTCGATGTTGGGGTACTCCAGGATCGCCTTGGGGTGCACGCCGATGTTGTTGTTGATGATGAATTCCAGCCGCGCCAGGCCCACGCCGTGGTTGGGAACCTGGCAAAAGTCGAAGGCCAGTTGCGGGTTGCCGACGTTCATCATGATCTTGAGGTCTATGGGCGGCATCGCGCCGCGCTGCACCTCGGTCACCTCGGTTTCGAGCAGGCCGTCATAGATGTTGCCGGTGTCGCCCTCGGCGCAGCTCACCGTCACCAGCATGCCGTCCTTGAGCGTTTCGGTCGCGTCGCCGCAGCCGACCACGGCCGGGATGCCGAGCTCGCGCGCGATGATGGCCGCGTGGCAGGTGCGGCCGCCGCGGTTGGTGACGATGGCGCTGGCGCGCTTCATCACCGGCTCCCAGTTCGGGTCGGTCATGTCGGTGACCAGGATGTCACCGGCCTGCACCTGGTCCATGTCCTTGATGTCGTGCACGATGCGGACCGGGCCGGTGCCGATTTTCTGGCCGATCGCCCTGCCCTCGGCCAATACCGTGCCGGTGCCCTTGAGCGTGTAGCGTTGCTCGGCCTTGCCCTTGGCCTGGCTCTTCACCGTCTCGGGGCGCGCCTGCAGGATGTAGAGTTGGCCGTCGGTGCCGTCCTTGCCCCATTCGATGTCCATGGGGCGGCCGTAATGCGCCTCGATGATGAGCGCGTAGCGGGCCAGTTGCTCGACGTCCTCGTCGCTCAGCGAATAGCGGTTGCGCAGCTCGGTCGGCACGTCGGTGGTCTTGACCAGCTTGCCGCCGGATTTTTTCTCTTCCGGTGTGGTGAATTCCATCTGCAGCAGCTTGCTGCCCAGGTTGCGGCGGATCACGGCGCGCTTGCCGGCCTTGAGCATGGGCTTGTGCACGTAGAACTCGTCGGGATTGACGGCGCCCTGCACCACGGTTTCGCCCAGGCCGTAGCTGGAGGTGATGAAGACCACGTCCTCAAAGCCGCTTTCCGTGTCTATGGTGAACATCACACCGGCCGCGCCCTTGTCGCTGCGCACCATGCGCTGGATGCCGGCGGACAGCGCTACGTCGGAATGGGCGAAGCCCTGGTGCACGCGGTAGCTGATGGCGCGGTCGTTGTAGAGCGAGGCGAACACCTCTTTCATCTTGTGCAGCACGTCCTCGATGCCGACCACGTTCAGGAAGGTTTCCTGTTGGCCCGCGAAGGACGCGTCGGGCAAATCCTCGGCCGTGGCGGAGGAGCGCACCGCGAAACTTGCTTGCGCATTGCCGGCGCTCAGGGCGGCGAAGCTGTCGCGCACGGCTTTTTCGAGGTCGGCCGGGAAAGGCTGGGCTTCGACCAGCGCGCGGATTTTGGCGCCCGCCTCGGCCAGGGCGCGCACGTCGTCGGTGTTGAGCGCGTCCAGCACCCCGTTGATTTTTTTGTCCAGCCCGTCATGGGCCAGGAACACGCGGAAGGCATGCGCCGTAGTGGCGAAGCCGGTGGGCACCCGCACGCCCTGGGGTCCGGTGGGCAGTTGCGAGATCATCTCGCCGAGGCTGGCGTTCTTGCCGCCAACGGCCTCGACGTCTGTCATCCTCAGGTTTTCAAACGGTACGACCAGGGCGGTCGCCTCAAACAGATTGGACATGAAAATACTCCGGGAGGTTTAAAAACCGGGGAATTCACCATGCGCGGCAGGCAACCTTGTTGTTGTTCGAGGGGGTTGTGGCGGGGCATGGCGTGACAAACTGGATAATTGGCCCAATTGTAGGGGCGAGCCGCCGGATGTGCCGCGTCAGCCTTTCACCCAGCTTTCAATCAGCCAAACGCCCACCATGTCCCAACGCACCGTGTTTTTTATCTCCGACGGCACCGGCATCACTGCGGAAACCTTTGGTAACGCCATCCTGGCGCAGTTCGAATTCAAGCCGCGCCACGTCCGCCTGCCCTTTATCGACAGCGTGGACAAGGCCCACCAGGCGATACGGCAGATCAACCACACGGCTGAAGTCGAGGGCAAACGCCCCATCGTCTTCACCACGCTGGTCAACATGGAAATCCTGGCCGTCATCAAAACCCACTGCAACGGCATGCTGCTGGACATGTTCGGCATGTTCGTGGCGCCGCTGGAGGGCGAGCTGGGCATCAAGTCCAACCACCGCGTGGGCCGGTTTTCGGACGCTTCCAAGAGCAAGGAATACGACGACCGCATCGAGGCCATCAATTTCTCGCTGGCGCACGACGACGGCCAGAGCAACCGCGACCTGGAAAACTCGGACGTGATCCTCGTGGGCGTGAGCCGCAGCGGCAAGACGCCGACCTCGCTGTACCTGGCCATGCAGTACGGCCTCAAGGCCTCGAATTACCCGCTGATCCCGGAAGATTTTGAGCGCCGCCAGCTGCCGCCGGCGCTGGTGCCGCACCGCAAGAAGATATTCGGCCTGACCATCGCACCCGAACGCCTGGCGCAGATCCGCAACGAACGCCGGCCCAACTCGAAATACGCGAGCCTGGAAAACTGCCGCGACGAAATCCACGAAGCCGAGGCCATGATGCGCCGCGAAGGCATACGCTGGCTCTCCACCACCACCAAGTCGATCGAAGAGATTTCGACCACCATCCTGCAGGAAATCCGGCCCGAGAGGCTCGAATACTGAAGCGGACGGGCCGCCGGCCTTACTTGGTCAGCTCCACCAGCATGCGCGCCAGCAGGTAAAAGCGCGGGACGATGCTGTCGATCTCGGCGTACTCGTTTTCCGTATGGATTTCACCGCCCACAATGCCGAACCCGTCCAGCGTGGGTGTGCCCACCCCGGCCGACAGGCTGGCGTCGGCCGCGCCGCCACTGCCTTCCAGCGTCAGCTTGCGGCCGATTTCACCGTAGATCGCCTGGGCCTTGGCAGCCAGCACGTCCTGTTTGGGGGTTTGCGGCATGGGCGGCAGGCCGCGGCTCAGGCTTGTCTTGACCTCGGTGTCGGGGATCAGCTTGTTGGCCGACACCCTCGCCAAATCCTTTTCGATCCGGTCGAACTCCTCGGGAACGGTCACCCGCACGTCGGCCTTGGCGCTGGCGGCGTCCGGAATCACATTGGTGCGGTCCCCGGCCTTGAGCACCGTGAAATTGATGGTGGTCTGCTTTTCCTTGTTGCCTAGCTTGCCCAGTTGCAGGACCTGGTGCGCCACCTCCATGGCCGCGTTGCGGCCGCTGTCGGGCGCGACACCGGCGTGCGCCGACTTGCCCTTGACCTCCACCGTGGCGGTGCCGCCGCCCTTGCGCCAGATCACCAGCCCGTCCGCAGGCCGGCCGGGCTCAAGGTTGAGCGTGACGTCGTGTTGCCTGGCCACTTTTTCGATCAGCGCAGTGGTCATGGCTGAGCCGGTTTCCTCGTTGTTGTCGAGCAAAAAAGTGATCTGTGCGTAGTCCTTGAAATTGAGCTGCTGAAGGATCTTCAGCGCATACAGGCCCGCGATGATGCCGCCCTTGTTGTCCATGACACCGGGGCCGTAGGCACGGTTGCCCTTGATGTAAAAAGGCTTGGCCGCCGCCGTGCCTTCCTTGAAGACCGTGTCCATGTGCGCCATCAGGAGGATTCTGGCCTTGCCGGTACCCGTCAGTGTGGCCACTACATTCAAGCCGCCCTCCGGCGTTGCCTGGAAGGTCTCGATGCGCGCGCCGAGTTTTTTCAGTTCATCGACGGAAATCGCGCGCACCTGGGCCAGGCCTTTTTCATAGCCCGAACCAGAATCGATATTGACCAGCTTCTCCAGCAAGGCCAGCGCCTCGCCTTTGTAGCTTTCGGCTTTTTCGAAGACTGCCTTGTCCACCTGCGCGTGCGCAAGGGGAGCGGCGATGCCGAGCGCAAGTCCGATGGACAAGCCAGATGCCAGCATGGTGCTTTTGAAATTAAACCGCATGTCGATGTTCTCCTGCTTGAATGAATAGGGGAATTTGTGATGCACATCCCGTGCCTGTCGCAGGGACGTGAAGAGTGACCATACATCGAGCAAAGACCAGCGTCGATACGCAGTTCCCGCAGCACATCGGCTAAAGCCCCGTTCCCCAAGCAGACAGCTTGAAGAGCCCGGCTGTCCCGCATCCTCAGGACCGCACACCCGCCGGCCTGTAGCGGCTGGGGTTGGCGCCCGCCGACTTGCGCATCAGGCGCCGCAGGGCGGTGGCGTCTTCGTAGCCGACCTGTTCGGCCACTCGCTCTATGCTCATACGGCTGGATTCGATCAGCATCCGGGCGCGATGCAGCCGCACGCTTTGCAGCAGCGCCATGGTGCTTTGACCCGTGGCCTCACGCACCCGTCGCGACAGCGTTCGCTGCGACATGGCGAATTCGCCCGCCAGCGCCTCCACGCTGGGCGGATACGGCAAGGCCGCTTCGATGCGAGCCGTCAGCCGGGCCACGAGTTCGTTGCCGTTGGAGAGCATGGCCGGCACCACAAACGGCGCCTGCGCCTGCCGCCCGTCTATCAGCAGGACGCGCCCCACCGCGTCGGCCAGCCCTACGCCGAACTGCGTGCGCAGCAGGTGAAGCATCAAATCGGTCTGCGCGAAGGCGGCGCCCGCCGTGCTCACCGGGCCGTCGGCGCACACCATGCGGTCGGCGTCGACGGTGCAGCGCGGCTCCAGCCGGCGCAGCTCCGCCGCCATCCACCAGGAAGTGGTGGCGCGCCGCCCGGCCAGCAGGCCGGCGGCTTGCAGCAGGAACACCGCCGAGCAAGAGGCCGCAACATGCCCGCCCCGGGCCGCATGCGCCGCGACAGCCTGGATGGCCCGCTGCGCATCCGCACTCGCCAGCCCGGTCGCGACCGCTTCGGCGTTGTCCAGGCCCAGCCCTGGAATGATCCAGGTCGCCGCATCGGTGCGATAGCGTTTCGGCAGGGCCGCGGTGTCCACGCGCATGCCGCTGCTCAAGGCCACGGCGCCGCCGGACGGCGACAGCACGCGCCAGCCGGGGCGCGCCAGCTTCAGGCGCGGCGCCAACGAGGCCGCCGCTTGCAGTACGTCGAGCGTGGCGGCCACGCTGGTCGCGAAAGCCCCGGGCAGCACCAGGATGGTGAAATCGGTCATTGACTGAAAAAGCCTTAAAGATGTCTAAACAGACACTCGCAGTTTAACCACCGGCCGCGTCCAATGCAGGCTTTCCCACTTCTGAAAGCACGGTCATGACCACTGCCACCGCACAGCGCAGCATGAAAGAAGACGATCCCCTCGAAGACTTCACGAGGCGCGAGATAACGCTGGAAGGCGTAGCCAAAAAAGTCTACGTGGCCGGCTCGGGGCCGGCCGTGATCGTCATGACCGAGATGCCCGGCATCAGCCCGCATGTCGCGCGTTTCAGCCGCTGGGTGCGCGACGCGGGCTTTACCGTCTACATGCCCTCGCTGTTCGGTCGCGACGGCGCGGTGCCCGGGGCCGATGAAGGCGCGGCCGTCTTCCAGCGCGCCTGTGTCAGCGCCGAGTTCCGCGCGCTGCGCGCGAATCAGACCAGCCCGGTGACGCAATGGCTGATGGCGCTGGCGAGGCTGGCACACCAGGAATGCGGCGGGCCCGGTGTGGGCGCCATCGGCATGTGCTGGACCGGCAACTTCGCGCTCTCGATGATGCTGGAGCCTGCCGTGCTGGCGCCGGTGCTGTCGCAGCCCTCGCTGCCGCTCAACGACCCGGCCGGGCTGGAAATTTCGCCCGCCGACATCCAGGCGGTGCGCCGGCGGCTCGACAAGGAAAAGCTCAAGGTGCTGGCCTACCGCTTCGAGGGCGACAAGTTTTGCCGGGCCCAGCGCTTTGCGGCTTATGCGGAGGCCCTGGGCGACCGCTTTGTGGGCCGGGTCCTGCCGGACAGCGCCGCCAACCCGGATGTGCCGCCCTTCTTTTCCACGCATGTGCCCACGCCTCACAGCGTGGTGACGGCCCACCTGATCGACGAGGCGGGACAGCCCACGGTGGCTGCGCGCGATGAAATCCTGGCCTTCTTTGCGGAACGTCTCAGCCCAGCACCGCCACGCCCTTGACCTGCGCGAATACACGGCTGCCGGGCTGCAACTGCAGCGCGTCGGCCGACTTTTGGGTGATGCGGGCCAGCAGCGCGCTGCCGCCGGCATCCAGACCCACCATCACCTGGCCCGGGCTGTCGGCGGACAGCGCCGTGACGATGGCGGCAAAGATGTTCTGCACGCTGGTGCCGGCCTGGCGCTCCAGCGTGAGGCTCACGTCGCGCGCCTGGATGCGCACGCGCACGCGCTGGCCGACCTGCAGGCTGAGGTTGAGCAGGCTGATGCTGCCGCCGGAAAACTCGGCATGGCTCATGTGCCAGCCGGGTTCGACGGCGCTGACCACGGCCTCCAGCACAGCGGCGGCGGCGTCGCCATGCGCCAGCGGCAGGTCCAGCCGCGTCATCAGTTCGCGCGTGGGGCCCGAAGCCGTGACCCGGCCGGCATCCAGCAGCACCAGGTGGTCAGCCAGCCGGGCGACCTCGTCGGGCGCATGGCTCACGTAGAGCACGGGCATGTCGAGCTCATCATGCAGGCGCTCCAGGTAAGGCAGGATTTCGGCCTTGCGCGCAATATCCAGCGAGGCCAGGGGTTCGTCCATCAGCAGCAGGCGCGGGCTGGTGGCCAGCGCCCGCGCGATCGCCACGCGCTGGCGCTCGCCGCCCGAAAGCGTGCCCGGCATACGCCGCATCAGCGCTTGCAGGCCCAGCAGCTCAATGGCTTGCTCCAGCGAGACGCGGCGCTGCACGGCCGGCACGCGGCGCAGGCCGAAGTCGAGGTTACGGCGCACGTCCAGGTGGGAAAACAGGCTGGCCTCCTGGAACACATAGCCCAGCGAGCGCCGGTGCACCGGCACAAAGACGCCGGCGGCATCGTCCTGCCAGACCTCTCCATTGACCGCGAGGTAGCCGCTGCCGGCGCGTTCCAGCCCGGCGATGCAACGCAGCAGGCTGGTCTTGCCGGAGCCCGAAGGTCCGAAGATGGCCGTCACGCCGCGCCCCGGCATGGCCAGCGACACGTCGAGCGAAAAACCGGTGAAGGCGCGGCGGAACGAAGCGGCAATGCCTGTGTCGGCGGCCGTCATGCGCCCTGCCCTTTGCGCCGTTGTCCGCTCGGTTGCAATGTGTACAGCGCCACTAGCACCAAAAATGAAAATACCATCAAGCCGCCCGCCAGCCAATGTGCCTGGGTGTATTCGAGCGCCTCGACATGGTCGTAAATCTGCACCGACATTACGCGTGTCTTGCCGGGAATATTGCCGCCCAACATGAGCACAATGCCGAACTCGCCTACCGTATGCGCAAATCCCATGACAGTAGCCGTCATGTAAGCTGGCCGCGCCATAGGCAAGACCACGCTGAAAAAAGTATCTAGCGGTGAAGCCCGCAAAGTGGCGGCGACTTCAAGCGGCCGTTTTCCCATGGCTTCGAATGCCCCTTCGAGCGGTTTCACGACAAAAGGCAGTGAGTAAAAAACAGAACCAACCACGAGGCCGGAAAAACTAAAGGGCAGAATTCCCCAGCCCAGCCACTGGGTGAGTTGGCCAACGGGTCCGTTAGGTCCCATCAACACCAGCAGATAAAAGCCCAGTACCACTGGAGGAAGCACCAGCGGAAGCCCGATCAAAGCGTCAATCGGGCCCTTCAACCATGATCGCGTGCGTGCAAGCCACCAGGCCAGCGGTGTACTCACCACCAGCAGCAGCACCGTGGTGATGCCCGCCAACTTGAACGTCAGCGCTATCGCCTGAATATCCGCATCACTCAACATGATTCAGCGCAGTTCAGGGCTCGTAGCCGAAGAAGCGGATCACCGCCCTGGCCTTGTCCGTTTTGAGGAAAGCCATCAGTTGCGCGGCGGCCTTGCTGTCTTTGGCCTTGGCCAGCAGCACCGCGTCCTGCCGGATCGGGCTGTGCAGGCTCTCTGGAACGATCCAGGCCGAACCGGATTTGATCTTGCCGCCTTCATAGACCTGCGAGAGCGCGATGAAACCGAGTTCGGCATTGCCGGTCGAGACAAAGCTGAAGGCTTGCCCAATGCTTTCGCCCTGCACCAGCTTGGACTCCAATGCGGCCTGCAGGCCCAGCTTGCTTATGGCCTCAACGGCGGCCGCCCCATAAGGCGCGAGCTTGGGCGCGGCAATAGCGATCTTTTTGAAGCCGCCTTTCTTCAGGACTTCGCCCTGAGCATCGACCACACCGGGTTGCGCCGACCAGAGCACCAGCTTGCCGGTGGCATAGGTGAAGCGGCTGCCATTAACGGCCGCGCCTTCTTTTTCGAGCCTGGCGGGCGTCTCGTCGTCCGCTGCGAGGAACACCTCAAACGGCGCGCCGTTGCTGATCTGCGCATAGAACTTGCCGGTGGCGCCGGAGGTCAGCACCGCCTTATGGCCCGTGTCTTTTTCAAAGTCCGCGGCGATCAGCTTCATGGGCGCGATGAAGTTGGCGGCCACCGCGACCTGGACTTCGTCGGCCAGCGCGGCGGCCGAGGCCAGCAAGGCGAACAGTGCGGGCAGCCAACGCAACATGGTTGGGAACATGGGGGAGGCTCCAGTGATGAAGGATGAAGAGGCCAAGGTATCCCGGCCCATTCGCTATTCTATTTTAGAATAGCGCTTCCTGTCCCGAGGCCTTCCATGAAAAAAGCCGCGCACTCATCCTCCCCCGCCCCCTCCTTCGCCAGCGCCTTCGGCCACGAATCGGCCGACAAGCGCATCGACATCCTGCGCCTGGTCGGCGAAAGCGGCTCGATCTCGCAGGCGGCGCGCCAGGCCAAGGTCAGCTACAAGGCGGCCTGGCAGGCCATAGACACATTGACCAATCTGGCCGGTGTGGCGCTGGTGGAGCGCGCCGTGGGCGGCTCGGGCGGCGGCGGCGCCACCCTCACGTCGGCAGGCCAGAAGCTGCTGGCGGTGGCGGGACTCTTGAGCGACACCCGCAGCCAGGTGCTGGCCGCCTTCAAATCAAACGAACTGCTGCTGCCGCGTGCCCTGCCCGCACTCTCCAACATGAGCGTGCGTACCAGCATGCGCAACCAGTTGCCCTGCCGGGTCGACAAGCTCGAAGTGCGAGGCCAGGTGGCGCGCGTGCACCTGCAACTGGCCGGCGGTGCCGCGCTGGTTTCACGCATCACCAAGGCCAGCGCCGAGCTGCTGGGCTTGCAAAAGGGACAGGCGGTGCTGGCACTGTGCAAGGCTACGGCGGTGACTGTGAGTGCACCAAGCGCCACACCGCCGGGCGTTCAAAACCTCAAGGGCCAGGCCGTGCGCATCAGCCGAGGCGCCAGCGGCGATGAAGTGTCGCTGCAGCTTGACGGCGGCTTGCAGCTCGTGGGTTTTGCGTCTGCGAGCAGCGGCCTGAAGACCAAGGCCCTGGTGCAGGCTCTGGTCGACGAATCGGCTGTCGTGATCGCCCTGGCAACCTAGGTTTTAAACCGGCGCCTCAAACAGGTACTGAGAAGGCCCAGCCGCCCCGCCCTGCGGCGCGACCGGGTGCGCGACTACGCCCCAGACTTTTTCAATGCAGGCAGGCGTGAGCACTTCGGCGGTGACGCCGCTGCCCACCACCTCGCCGCCCTGCAGCACCACGCAGCGGTCGCTGTAGCGCAATGCGAGGTTCAGGTCGTGCAGCACGGCCACCACGCCCACGCCCTGGGCAGTCGCCCAGGCGCGCACCAGTTGCAGCATGCGGTGCTGGTGCTGCAGATCGAGCGCGGCCGTGGGTTCGTCCAGCAGCAGCCAGCGTGCGGCCGGAGCGCTTGCCGGACCGGCGGCGGGCTCCCACACCTGCGCCAGCGCGCGCGCCAGGTGCACACGTGCCTTCTCGCCGCCCGAGAGCGTGTTGAGCGCGCGGTGCTGCAGGTGTTCGACCGCGGTGGCCTGCATGGCCTGCATGGGAATATCTGCTTCGGACCTGCCCAGCTGGCTGCGGTGCGGGTAGCGGCCCAGCTCCACCACTTCGCGCACGGTGAATTCAAAAGCGACCTGGGTTTCCTGCGCCACCGAGGCGCGCACGCGGGCGAGTTCAAGCGGCGCATACGCGGCCAGCGCCTTGCCGGCCAGGTAGACAGCACCGTCCGTGGGCTGGCGCTGGCCGGTCAGCACCGACATCAACGTGGACTTGCCCGCGCCGTTGGGGCCCAGCACGGCGGTGACCTGCCCGGCCGCGAATTGCGCCGAGGCAGCCCGCAGCAGCGACCGGCCGGGGACCTCCACCCCCACGCCCACCACTTCGAGCAGGCCGGCGACGAGCGAAAAATCATGCATGTTTCGTGCGTTCATAGCCGGTTCTTGAAGTGGCGCAGCAGCAGCAAAAAGAAGGGCACGCCGACAAAAGCCGTCAGCACGCCCAGCGGCAGCTCGGCGGGCTTGACCACCGTGCGGGCCACGCTGTCGGCAGCCAGCACCAGGGCCGCGCCTAGCAGGGCCGATCCGGGCAACACGATGCGGTGGTCGGGCCCGGCCACCAGGCGCACGCAGTGCGGCGCCACCAGGCCGATGAAACCGATGATGCCGGTGGTGGCCGTGACCGCGCCCACGGCCAGCGCCGTCACCAGCACGGCAAAACGCTTGACGCGCTCGACCGGCACGCCCAGCAGCGCGGCCTGCGCCTCGCCCAGCGCGATGGCATTGAGCGGCCGGGCAAGCGTCAGGCCCGCGCCCAGCGCGGCCAGCACAATGGAAAACACCAGCGCCACCGCGCTCCAGCGCGCGCCGCCCAGGCTGCCGAGCAGCCAGAACTGGATGTTGCGCAGCTGCTCGTCGGTGGCCAGAAAGGTCAGGTAGCCCAGGCCCGCGCCGGCCAGCGCATTGACGGCAATGCCGGCCAGCAGCATGATGCCGACCAGTGTCGCGCCGTCCTGCTGCGACAGCGCATACACCAGCACCGTCACCAGCAGGCTGCCCAGGAAGGCCATGAGCACCAGCGTCCAGCTGCCCAGCGTGCGCGGCATCTCGGGAAACCACATGCTGCCGAGCACGATGGCCATGCCTGCGGCCAGCGCCGCGCCGCTGCTGACGCCTATCAAGCCGGGGTCGGCCAGCGGGTTGCGGAACAGGCCCTGCATCAAGGCGCCCGACATGCCCAGCGCCGCACCGGCGGCTACGCCCAGCAGCAGGCGCGGCAGGCGTATGTTCATGAAGACCAGATGTTCGGGTGAAGGCTGGCCGCTGCTCGCCAGCATGTCGAGCAGCACATTCCAGAGCTGTAGCGGGCTGATGGCGTAAGCGCCGCGCGCGCTGCCGATGACAAAGCTCAGGGCCAGCAGCAGCACGCCCGCGCCCAGCACCAGCGCCGCCGGCCAGCGCCGGTGGTCACCGTGCAAGGCGGCTTTCATGCGCGAGCCCTGCGCCTGGCGGCATGCGGGGCCGACTGCACCAGCAGCAGCCGGTTGCCTTCGCAGTCGCTGATACCCCATTCGGCGCCCCACTCCTGCTCCACCAGCGCATGCGGGGCCTGGCCGGGCGCCGATTGCAGGGCCATGTGCCACTGTTCGATGTTGTCCACCAGCAGGCGGCAGGCAAAGTGTTGCGGCGCCATGTCGGCGCGGCGCTGCCAGAGCTGCACCGTCACCGATTCACGTGTGAGCACGGCGATGACGCCGGGCACGCTGTGCCGGGCGGCAAAACCCCAGCAGTCGCGGTAAAACGCCAGTGCCCGGCGCAAGTCTGCGCAATGCAACACGGCCGGCGTGCGGGCGCAGAGGACTTCGGTCATGGCGGCTTTCATGGGCTGGTCGTTCATGCGGCGGCTTTCAGGCCGGCCTGGTGCAGCTCGGCCACGGCCTGCGGCAGGCGCGGGCCAAAGCCGATCAGGTAAAGCGCGTCCAGCGCCACCAGCGCCCGGCGCTTGTAGGCCGGCGTGAGCTCCAGGCCGGGGCGCTGCCAGAATTTTTCCAGCCCGCCGCTGGCCTCAATGCCCTGCGTGGTGGTGACGATCACGTCGGGCGCGGATGTCACCAGGGCTTCGGGCGTCATGGCGCGGTAGCCGCTGAAATTTGAACTGCCGCCGGGCGTGATGAGGGCGTTGTCCAGGCCCGCGAAGGTGAACATCGCATGCGCGGCGGTTTTCTCGCCGGCCACCTGCGGCGAACCCGAATGCGTGAGGATGAACACGGCGCGGGGCTTGCGGCCGGTTTTGCGGGCCACCACGGCCAGCACTTCCGCCCATTGGGCGTCAAGCTTGGCCTGCAGCGCGGCGGCCTGCGCGACCCGCGATGTCGCGCGACCGACAGCGGCGACCTTGCGCTGAACCTCGGCCCAGCTGTGGTCGGCCTCGACCAGTTCGACCTTGACGCCGGCGCTGCGGATCTGGTCCATCACCACACCGGGCCCGGCTTCCGTCGTGCCGATGATGGCATCGGGCTTGAGCGACAGCAGGCCTTCCGCCGAAAGCTGGCGCATGTAGCCGACCTTGGGCGTTTGCAACGCTGCGGCCGGAAAGAGGCTGGTGGTGTCGGTGCCGACCAGCTGCTTTTCAGCGCCCAGCGCGTAGACGATTTCCGTGGTCGCGCCGCTCACCGAGACGATGCGCGGCATCCTCGCCGCTACCGCTGCCGTGGCCTGCGCCTGCGCAGCAGTCGCAGACAGGCCGCAGACGCTGGAGACGGCGGAAACCGCCGGCAGTGAAAAATACCGCAAGGCGTCGCGCCGGCGGAGTCGAGAAGGGGCTGCTGTCATGGGAAGCCTTGTGGGGGTGTGTTTTGCTCAAGGAAGTCTTCATGCGATGTTCTGCGCGATGCGCCAGAGCACGCCGGACGGGTCGCCGAGCACGAAGTCGCGCTGACGCCAGGGCTGGTCTTGCGGAGCGACGGTGCGCACGCCGTAGCGGGCTGCGATGCCCGCTTGCTGCAACCGCGCCCACCAGCTTTCGACGTCCTGCACGATCAGGTGCATCATGAAATTGCTGGCGTGCTCGGCCAGGTAAAAATTCTGCAGGAAGAAGGCCGTGTCACCCAGGCGCATATAAGCCAGGGTGTCGTCCGACCATGGGATCTCAAACCCCAGATCTTCATAAAAGCGTTTGGACAGCGCGAAGTCTTTCGCAGGCACAAAGGCCTTGATCTCCACCGCGCCGAAACCGCTTGCGCCACCGCTCATGCGGCTTCCTTGAGCCTGGGCAGCCGCGCCACGATGTCGCGCCAGGCTTGCAGTTCGGGAAGGCCGGGCTTGCGGGCGCCGAAAAACATCGCCATCAGTTCGCCCGCGCCGTCGAAGACCTCGACCGAGGTGACCAAGCCTTCGGTCGTGGGCTTCTCGACAATCCAGGCGCTCTTGACCATGTCTTCGCGCAGGTGCAGATTGAAGCCCGCATCCAGCACGTTGATCCATTGCGCGGTCGGGGTGACCATGGGTTCGATGCGCTTGACAGGTCCGGTGTGGATCTGGATGCAGCCCAGGCTGCCGACGAACACCATGATGGGTGTGCCGTCCATGGAGGCTTCGTCGAGCAGCTTGCGGACTATCGTCAGGTCGGCCTTCTGCGTGAAGCGGCCTTCGACCAGGCGAAAGGCCTGCTGGCGCTCGGCGCCGGCCTTGCCGATCAGGCCGAAAAATTCATGCGTGTCCTTCATCTCGCTCCAGCCCTGGGCCAGTGCGGCGGCGTCGATGTCCGCGTCGGGCTTGGGCGCAGGCTTGGGGCTGGCGAGCGTGAAGGCGTAAGCCTTGTCGGCGTCGGTGAACTGGTTGGCCACGTCCCTGAAGGCTTCGCGGTCGGTCTCGGGCCGCGCAAACACCTTGTGCACGGCCACACCGTGCGCGTCAAAAAACTGCAGGCTTTCCGAAGCCGCGTTCTTGGGGTCGTTGGCCGGCTCAAAAACGTAAAAGCCGGCATGCCAGCGGCTGAAGAAGATGCGCAGGTCGATTTCTTCGCCCAGCGCCAGGCCCATATGGCCCTGAGCGCTGATATTGCGGTAGACGCCGGTCTTTTCATGCACGGTGGATTCATTGCGCGTAAGCGCCATGACCGGCCCGCACAGCTCCATCGCCTGAAGTATCTCGACCCACGGGCCTTTGAGCGGCGTGGCCTTGAGGGCAAGCTCGTGCGCGCCCGCGTGGGCGGCGACGGCCTGGCCTTCGGTGATGCTTATGCTCTCGGCGGCGTCCTTGGCGCGCTTGCCGCTGCTGCGCGCGGCGGCGAAGCGCTCGCGCAGCGCGGCTGGGTTCAGGGGTGCAGTGCCGGCATCTGCCTGGCTTGCGGCGTCGGGCCGCGTCTGGGTTTGAAGGACTGCGCTCATTGAAGGGTCTCCGGGGTTGTGTGCCAAAGCACGCGATGGGTATCAGAATGGTCCGCAGGCAAAAGCCCCTGCTGTGGCTGCTCAGGACCCGGTTGCAACACCCGCACCCACAAGGGGTGCAGGTTGGCGGCAATGGCCCTGAAGTTCGGTGGCGCTGCCGGGTGGCGCGACAGCATGAAAAGGTTTGCGATGATTTTTTGGGCCAGCAAGGCGCGCTGCCCATCGCAGCAGGCCTGTGCGTGGCCGGTCATCAGGGCCAGCGTTCCGGCCAGCAGGGCTTCCGCCGAGGGCAGGCCCTGCGCGTCGGCCGCAGCGGTGTCGCTGTCGTTGACGCCGTGGTCGGAGAACTGGCTCATATGCTTTCCGCTTTCCTCTGTTTGTCAAAAAAGGTTCAGGACGAAATCGGAAAAATCAGAAATCGGCCACCAGCGAGACATTGAAATAGCGGCCCGGCTGGCTGTAGGCGTCGCGGAAGGAGGAGTTGGCCGCCACACCGCGGACATCCGACCAGTTCCAGTATTTTTTGTTCGTCAGGTTGATGAGGCCGGCGTTCAGGCGCAAGGTTTTGCTGAAACGCCACTGGCCGGTCAGGTCTAGCGTGGTCGCGGACGGCACGGCGAATTGCGTGGTCGCCACAGGCACCGCCGGCGGCGAGGCGGCAATGGCCTGCGCGCTGATGTCATCGAACTTCTTGGCGGAATGGTGGCTCGCGTCCAGGCGCACATCCCAGGTCGCGGTTTCATACTTCAGGCCGACGCTGAGCTTGGCCGGGTCTATGGTGTCCAGCGGTTTGCCGGTGTTCTTCACGGTGCCGCGGGTGTAGCCGTAGGAGAACGGCGTGCTGAGCTTGCCCTCGCCGACCTTGCCCCAGTTCATGTCGCCCTTGATCTCAAAACCGCTGATGGTCGCGTTGTCGATGTTGACCGACTGGATGACGGCGGGGTTGCCCGGGTTGCCGAAGGCGCCGCTCACGATGGCGCCGTCCTGGATCAGGTCTTTGAAGCGGCCGTAAAACACGGCGGTGTCGAAACTCAGCTGCTCCAGGCGACCGCGCACGCCGAATTCGACGTTCCTGCTTTTCTCCGGCTTGAGGTTGGGATTGGGCACGGTGCGGTAGCCGCCGGCAAGGTTCTGGAAAAAACCATTGACCTGGCCGGCATTGGGCGCGCGGAAACCGCTGGCGTAATTGCCGAAGAAACTCCACTGCGGCGTGGCGCGGTAGATGACACCGACCTTGGGCGACACGGCCGAGCCTGACAGCGACACAGCGGGCACCGGGAAGCCGGCTTGCGCCGCGTCGATCTTGAAGCTGTCCGCGCGCACGCCCGGCGTCACACTCCAGTCGCCCAGGATGAACTCGTCCTGCACGTAAAAAGCCGTGGCGGTTTCGGTGGTGTCGGGGAAGCGTTTGAGCGGGAAGGTTTCGCCGGCGGGCGGCACCAGGCCGGTCTGCAGGTTTTCGATTTTCGCGCTGGTGTGGTCCAGGCCGTAAGTGATCTTTTGCGCCGAGTTCGCGCCCATGCGGAGGGTCTTGTCGGCCTGGATGCTGGCCTGCAGCGTGCGCTCGCTGTAGGTCGTGTCACGCACGCGCTCCTGCGGCAACGCCGTACGCCGCTCATAGGTGTAATCGTTGGACTTCGCATCCTGGTAGCTGAGCACCGTCTGGATGTTGTCGGTGACCGCGGTGTCTACCTTGTATTTGGCATCCCAGGTCAGCCGGTCGCGGTCCATCTTTCCGGTCGAGTAGGAGTCCAGCACCGTGGCCGAACGCGCGGTCAGCAGGTTGTAATCACTCTTCTTGTCGACGTGCTCGAAAGTGATGACGTGTTTTTGCGAAGCGGTCGGGTTCAGCACGACCTTGGCCAGCAACGAATTGGCCTTGTCTTTTTGCGGGTTGGGCTGGGTGCGGGTAAAGCCGGTGCCGCCGTTGTCGCCACGGTTTTCCAGTTCCTTGCCGCTGCTGGTGGCCACGCTCAGCTGCCAGGCCAGCATTTCATTGACGCGTCCGGCAATCGTGCCGCTGGCAGCGGTCTCATTGTTGTCGCCGCTGTAGCCGATGGACGCGCGGCCGCCCAGCGACTTGCCGTCCCTCAGGTAATCGTCCGGCTCATTGGTGATGAAGTTGACCAGGCCGGCAATGCCGTCGGAACCATACAGCACCGAGGCCGGGCCCTTGACGATTTCAATGCGCTTGATGAGGTCGATGGACAGGCTGTCGCGCCCAAAGGAGTTGGGGCTGAAGGCATAACTGCGTGGAATGCGGATGCCGTCGACCATCATCAGCACGCGGTTTCCGTCGAGGCCGCGGATGTTGAA
The DNA here is from genome assembly GCF_056405735.1 of Polaromonas sp. P1_F2. Taxonomy (NCBI): domain Bacteria; kingdom Pseudomonadati; phylum Pseudomonadota; class Betaproteobacteria; order Burkholderiales; family Comamonadaceae; genus Polaromonas; species Polaromonas sp. P1_F2. The sequence continues at coordinate 111,112 of NZ_JBFUBN010000006.1, forward strand.
ACCAGCATTGCCTTCGCGGCCGGTGTCGCCTTGCGCCAAGCCGAAACGCGCGGGCGCACGGCGCACCGAGACGTTGGGAATGTTTTTGGCCGCGTCACGAATGTCCCTGATCTGCCCCCGCTCGATGTCCTCGGCGTTGATCACGTCGATGGTTTGCGGAATGTCTTCCACCGATTGCTCGTTGCGCGAACCGCTGACGACGGTTTCTTTCAGGGCGGCGACTTGCACCGCGGCGGTCATGGCCGGTGCGGCCGATACGACCGTTTGCGCCTGCGCGGCGAAACCGGCGCCACAGGCCAGGGCGGTCAACAGGGAGATTTCGCGCAGCGCGAAACGGGAGGAAGGATGGATGGAAGTCATGCAAGCCCAAAGTAAAAAGTTTGGAGGGCTTGCTGCTGCAACGGGAAGCTGTCGGCCCCTGTCGCTTGTGGCTGGCTCTGGAAAAGTCGAAGTATATGCGAATTATTCTCATTCGCAACATTTGGATGCAAAATAGTCCAGGGAGCAGCGCGGCCAGTGCGTCTCGGCCTCCGTCAGTCACCGCTAGGTCACGGCGGTCGAAGAGGATGGAAGGCCGATCCGGCGCGCGACGCCTATTCGATAAATAGCCAATAACTATCGAACAATGGTGTTTTTAATAGTTATACTATCGTTTCGCAAGCATTTTTAACCAGCCTATAGGAAGCTATCCAGATGTCCCTGATCAATACCCAAGTCCAGCCCTTCAAAACCCAAGCCTTTCTCAATGGCAAGTTCATCGACGTTTCAGACGAATCGCTGAAGGGCAAATGGTCGGTCCTGATCTTCATGCCGGCTGCATTCACGTTCAACTGCCCCACGGAAGTGGAAGATGCGGCCGACAACTACGCCGAATTCCAGAAGGCCGGCGCCGAGGTCTACATCGTGACCACCGACACCCATTTCTCGCACAAGGTCTGGCACGAAACCTCCCCCGCAGTCGGCAAGGCCAAGTTCCCGCTGGTGGGCGACCCGACCCACACGCTGACCAAAGCCTTTGACGTGTTCATCCCTGAAGAAGGCCTGGCACTGCGCGGCACCTTCGTGATCAACCCCGAAGGCGTCATCAAGACCGCTGAAGTGCACTCCAACGAGATCGCACGTGACGTGAAAGAAACCCTGCGCAAGCTGAAGGCAGCCCAGTACACCGCAGCACACCCCGGCCAGGTCTGCCCTGCCAAGTGGAACGAAGGCGCCAAGACAATCGCCCCGTCCATCGACCTGGTTGGCAAGATCTAAGCGCCCTGCCGCCTTCCCGACAAAGGCCCGGGGGCCCGGCACATGTGTGCCGTCCCGGGCTTTTTTGTTCCCTTTTGATCCCGTTTTGCCATTGAAAGTGAGTTCCCCATGCTCGACGACGCCACCAAAGCCCAACTGAAAAGTTACCTCGAACGCGCCACGCAGCCGATTGAAATCGTTGCCTCGCTCGACGACAGCGAAGGCTCCGGCGAAATGCTGTCGCTGCTAAAGGACGTTGCCGAGGCGTCGCCGCTGGTCAAGTTGACCGAAAGCCGCGACGACAAGCACCGCAAGCCCTCGTTCTCCATCAATCGCCCGAGCGAAAACCACGGCCCGCGTTTTGCCGGCCTGCCCATGGGCCATGAATTCACCTCGCTGATCCTCGCGCTGCTGCAAATCGGCGGTTACCCGCCAAAGGTCGAGCAAGCCGTGCTGGACCAGATCCGCGCGCTCGACGGCGATTTCGAGTTCGAAATCTATGTCTCGCTGACCTGCCACAACTGCCCCGACGTGGTCCAGGCGCTGAACCTGATGGCGGTGCAAAACCCGCGCATCCGCGCCACCATGATTGAAGGCGGCATGTTCCAGGAAGAGGTCAAGGAACGCCAGATCATGGCCGTGCCCACCGTGTTCCTGAACGGCACCGAGTTCGGCCAGGGCCGCATGAGCCTGGAAGAAATCCTGGCCAAGATAGACACCAGCGGCGTCGAGCGCGAAGCCAAAAAGATTGACGGCAAGGACGCTTTCGACGTGCTGATCGTCGGCGGCGGCCCGGCCGGCGCCGCGGCGGCTGTGTATGCCGCTCGCAAAGGCATACGCACAGGCGTGGCCTCGGAGCGTTTCGGCGGCCAGGTGCTGGACACCATGGGCATCGAAAACTTCATTTCCATCAAGGAAACCGAAGGGCCAAAATTCGCCCACGCGCTGGAAGAACACGTGCGTAACTACGACGTGGACATCATGAACCTGCAGCGCGCCAAGGCCTTGATCCCGAACAGCGGGCCGGACAAAAACCTGATCGAAGTCCAGCTCGAAAGCGGCGCTTCGCTCAAGAGCAAATCCATCGTGATCTCGACCGGCGCACGCTGGCGCAACATCAACGTGCCCGGCGAGCACGAGTTCAAGAACAAGGGCGTGGCCTATTGCCCGCACTGCGACGGGCCTCTGTTCAAGGGCAAGCGCGTGGCGGTCATTGGCGGCGGCAACTCGGGTGTCGAGGCGGCCATCGACCTGGCCGGCATCGTCGGCCACGTGACGCTGATCGAATACGACACCGTGCTGCGCGCCGATGCCGTGCTGCAGCGCAAGCTGAATAGCCTGCAGAACGTGACGGTAATCACCAACGCGCAGACCACCGAAATCACCGGTGACCAGAAGGTCAATGGCCTGGTCTACAAGGACCGCGCCAGCAGCGAGCTGAAAACCGTGGCGCTCGAGGGTGTGTTCATCCAGATCGGCCTGGTGCCCAACACCGACTGGCTCAAGGGAACGGTCGAGCTGTCAAAGCACGGCGAAATCATCGTCGACGCCAAGGGCCAGACCTCGGTGCCCGGCGTGTTCGCGGCCGGCGATGTGACGACGGTGCCCTTCAAGCAGATCATCATCGCGGCCGGTGAAGGCGCGAAGGCGGCCCTCAGCGCCTTCGACTACCTGATCCGCAGCCCTATCCCCGCGTGATGCGCTGAAGCTGAAAAAGCCGCCCCGACCGGGCGGCTTTTTTTTCGCCCGAAAACCCGCTAGTCCGACCCAAAACCGCAGCGCCGGGAAGGGTCTTCAAATGAGAATTGCTCTCATCGGATGGTATAGTTCGCAGCGTCCTTTTCCGCTAGCCAAAACACTCCTGAAGCAGCTTTTGCTGCGAGTTGTAGCAAGCCAATAACCGCCCGCGAGGCCCCTGGATTTTCGCCACCCACGATGGCGCATCGGGCCGCCGTGAGCACGCCAGTTTCCTGGCGATCCTCCCCGGAGTTTTGACCTTGCCCACCTCGCCCCTGCCGTGCGCCGGACGCGCCATACACCGCCTGGCCCCGCTCAGCGCCCTCTCCCTGGCCGCCGCGCTTCAAGGCGCTTACGCCCAGACCCCTGCCCCTTCCGAAACCACCTTGCGCGAAGTGCGGGTCAGCGCGGACCAGGAAAAAGAAACCTCCACCGGCCCGGTGATCGGCTACCGCGCAAAAAGAGCCTCCACCGCCACCAAGACCGATACCCTGCTGTCCGAAACGCCGCAGGCCGTCACCGTTGTCACCAGCCAGCAGATCACCGACCAAGGCGCCACCAATCTGCAGGACGCACTGGGCTATGCCGCCGGTGTGCGCTCCGATGCTTATGGGTTAGATTCCCGGACCGATTCGGTGCGGGTGCGCGGTGCCAACCCCGACAACTACCTGGACGGCCTTCGCGAGGCCTACGGCTACTACACCAGCCGCACCCGCGCCGACCCCTACACGCTGGAGCGCCTGGAGGTGCTGCGCGGCCCCTCAGGCATGCTGTTCGGCGCGGGCACGGCCGCCGGGGTGATCAACATGGTCAGCAAAAGGCCGCAGGCAGAGGCCCAGCGCGAAGTGGGCGTGCAATACGGCAGCCATGGCCGCAAGCAGTTCCAGGTCGACCTGACCGGCCCGCTGACGCAGGACGGCGAATGGCTGTACCGGCTGGTCGCGCTCAAGCGCTCATCGGATACCCAGGTGGACTATGTGCCGGACGACCGCAGCCTGGTCGCGCCTTCGCTGACCTGGCGGCCCAGCGCCGCCACCGCGCTGACCTTGCAGGCGCTGTGGCAAAAAGACAAGAGCGGCTCGACCTCGCAGTTCTTTCCATGGGAAGGCACGCTGCTGCCCAACCCCAACGGCCGCCTGCCCACGAACCGCTTCATCGGCGAGCCCGGCGACTACTACAACTCCGAGCGCAAGACCCTGGGCTGGCTGTTCGAGCACAAGTTCAACGACAGCTGGACGGTGCGCCAGAACTTCCGCGTCTCGAGCAACGAGAACAACAACCGCTACCACTACGGCGACTTCTTCACCAGCCCGGGAAGCTGGGGCTCCGACCCGGTGGCCAAGCGGCGGCTGGGCCGCATCAACGACAGCTCGCTGACGCGCAACCGCATCACCGCGCTGGACAACCATGCCCAGGGCCATTTCAGCACCGGCGCGCTGCAGCACACGCTGCTGTTCGGCGCGGACTTCGCGCGCCACCGCGAGAACGTCTGGTCGGGCGCGACCGTCAGCGAGATAGACGCCTATGCGCCGGTCTATGGCAACCTGCTGGTGCCGGATCGCACCGCGCTGCCGCGCACCACGCAGCGCCAGACCGGCCTGTATGTGCAGGACCAGATGAAGTGGGACCACTGGATCGTCACGGCGGGCCTGCGCCATGACAAGGCCGTCGCGGGCGCCGAAGGCAGCCCCGAGGAGAAAAGCACGGCTACGACCAAGCGCCTGGGCCTGATGTACGCATTCCCCTCGGGCTGGTCGCCGTACGTGAGCTACAGCGAATCCTTCACGCCGCAGGCCGCCATCAAGGGCCGGCTGTTCAAGCCTCTGCGCGGCGAGCAGTGGGAACTGGGCCTGAAATACGAACCGGCGGGCCGCGCGCTGGCCTTCAGCGCCGCGCTCTACGACCTGCGCGAAAAAAACCAGATCGCCTCGCCGCTGCCCGACGTCTACACCCAGGTCGGCGCGACGCGTACCAAGGGGCTGGAACTTGAAGTCAAGGGTCCCGTCACGCCCAATCTGGAACTGGTTGCGCATTACAACTACACCGAGCTGGACAAACAACTCGAAGGCCTGCCCAAGCACCAGGCCAGCGCTTGGGCCAAGTACCGCTTTTCCATCGCCGGCCTCAACGGTTTCTCGGCCGGCGCCGGGGTGCGCTGGATGGGCGCCTTCAACGACCAGCAGGGCGGCGGCAACGGCCCGCAAATTCCCAGTGCCGCGCTGCTGGACCTGATGTTCGCCTATGACACCGCGAATTGGCGCTACGCCGTCAACATCAACAACGCGACCGACAAGACCTACTTCAGCACCTGCCTGGCGCGCGGCGACTGCTGGTATGGCGCGCGGCGCAACGTGGTGGCCAGCGCCACCTACCGCTTCTAGGCCCCTCAAGGAGAACCACGATGAACAGCCGCAAAATCAAAACCTGGACCTGGATCCATAAATGGAGCAGCCTGGTCTGCACAGTTTTCATGCTGCTGCTGTGCCTGACAGGCCTGCCGCTGATTTTTCACCATGAGATCGGCCACCTGCTGGGCACGGAAGTGGAAGCGCCAGACCTGCCCAAGGGCACACCGCGCGCCAGCCTCGACAGCGTGATGCAGGTGGCGCAGGCGCTGCACCCCGGCAAAGTGCCCATGTTCGCCTCGCACGAGATCGACGACGACCGCTTCTGGTACGTCACGCTGGGCGACACGCCGACCTCCGAGGTCGGCAACAAGACCGTGGCCGTCGATGCGCGTACCGCGGCGGTGCTGGCCCAGCCGAAGTTCGACGAAGGCTTTATGTACATCATGTTCAAGCTGCATGTGGACCTGTTCGCCGGACTGGCCGGCAAGCTCTTCCTCGGCTTCATGGGCCTGTTGCTGCTGGTGGCGATTGTCTCTGGCGTGGTGCTGTACGCGCCCTTCATGCGCAAGCTGGACTTCGGCGCTGTGCGGCAAAGCCGGCCGCGCGCCAAATGGCTGGACCTGCACAACCTGCTGGGCGTCGTGACGCTGGTCTGGGCCTTCACCGTGGGCGCCACCGGCATGATCAACACCTGGGCCGACCTGCTGATCAAGTACTGGCAGTACGACCAGCTCAGCGCGCTGCTGGCGCCCTACCAGGGACAAAAACCGCCGGCGCGCCTGGCCTCGGTGCAGCAGGCGGCATCGTCGGCCACCGCGCTCGCGCCCGACATGAAGATGGCTTTCATCGCCTTCCCGGGCACGACTTTTTCCAGCCCGCACCATTACACGGTGTTCCTGCGCGGCAACGAGCCCTTCAACTCGCGGCTGCTCAAGCCGGTGCTGGTGGACGCGGGCACCAACGCGCTCACCGCCAGCCCGCCGCTGCCCTGGTACCTCACGGCGCTGCTGGTGTCGCAGCCGCTGCATTTCGGCGACTATGGCGGCATGCCCATGCAGATCCTCTGGGCGCTGCTCGACATCGCCACCATCATCGTGCTGGGTAGCGGCCTCTATCTCTGGGTCAAGCGCCGCAACCCGGCCGCGGCAGTGAAGCCGGCCACGTCCGTGGCCGCGCGGGAATCGCATGTTCTTTCCCACAAGGCGCCAGGCGGTGCGGCATGAGCGCGCCACAAACGCCCTTCTGGCGCATGTGGGGCTGGCCCCTGGTGCTGGGGCTTCTAAGTGCCAGCGGCCTTCTGACGGCATTGGTGTCCGACGGCTGGGGCGACTGGTGGGCCTGTCTCGGCCTAGGGGTGCCGGTGGCCGTGATGGCCTGGTTCGCATGGGTGCCGCGCAAGCCAGCCAGGCACTGAGGGAAACAGGGCGAAACCTTGGGGCCGGCATGGCGTCCAGGTGGTCGCACACCATCGCTTCGCGCAGGCGATAAAATACAGCGCTGCTCACGCACGATCTGAAGGCCTGGACTGAAGGGGTGCGCGGCGGGCTTTATGCCCTCTTGCATCGTTCTAATTACTTTTCCTTCTTTCCTTCTTCTTTTTTTCACATGAGCGCCTTTAACACCGAACGCATTATTTCCGTCCACCACTGGACCGATACGCTCTTCAGCTTCACCGCCACGCGCGACCCGGGCTTTCGCTTCGTCAACGGCCAGTTCACCATGATCGGCCTGCCGGTGGATGGCAAACCGCTGATGCGCGCCTATAGCGTGGCCAGCGCCAACCATGAAGACCAGCTGGAGTTTTTCAGCATCAAGGTGGCCAACGGACCGCTGACCTCGCGGCTGCAGCACCTGCAACCCGGCGACGACATCCTGGTGGGCCGCAAACCTACCGGCACCTTGCTGCTGCAAAACCTGCTGCCCGGCAAGACCCTGTGGCTACTGGCCACCGGCACGGGCCTCGCCCCCTTCCTCTCGTTGATCAAGGACCCCGACACCTATGAGCGCTTTGAGCGCGTGGTGCTGGTGCACGGCTGCCGCACCAGCGCCGAGCTGGCCTACCGCGGCTTGATCGAGCACGAGTTGCACGAGCATGAGTTCCTGGGTGAATTGGTGCGCGGACGCTTGCTTTATTACCCGACCGTGACGCGCGAGCGCTTTCGCAACGAAGGCCGCATCACCGAACTCATGCAGTCGGGCAAGCTCTACAGCGACCTTGGCCTGCCGGCGCTCTCGGCCGACAACGACCGCCTGATGCTGTGCGGTAGCCCCGACATGCTGCGCGACATCAAGGCCATGCTGGAAGCCCAGGGCCTGGAAGAAGGCAATATGCAGCACGCCGGCCACTTCGTGGTGGAGCGCGCATTCGCCGAGCGCTGAACGCCGATTCGCTGCAATACGAACAGTTCTCACAATCAAACGCAAGCAGACCGCGCCAGCAGGGGAATGCTTGAGTTGTCGCCTGCGCCCAGTGACAATGAGCGATCCGCACAACAACGATAAGGAATTCCCATGAAAGGCGACGCAAAAGTCATCGCTCACCTGCAGGCGCAGCTCAAGAACGAACTGACGGCCATCAACCAGTACTTTTTGCACTACCGCATGTACAAGCACTGGGGCCTGGACAAGCTGGCCAAGAAGGAATACGAGGAATCCATCGGCGAAATGAAGCACGCCGACAAGCTGATGGACCGCATCTTCATGCTTGACGGCCTGCCTAACCTGCAGGACCTGGGCAAGCTGATGATCGGTGAGGACGTGCTGGAGGCCTTGAACTGCGACCTCAAAGCCGAAACCGGTGCACAGGCAACGATCAAGGACGGCATTGCCCACTGCGAAAGCGTTCGCGATTACGTCTCACGCGACCTGCTCCAGGAAATCCTGGACGACACCGAAGAGCACATCGACTTCCTGGAAACCCAGATCGAACTGGTCGCCAAGGTTGGCGTGCAGAACTACCTGCAAAGCCAGATGGGCGAAGTCAGCTAGTCACGCTGCACCGGGCAAACGCCCGTCGCGCGCAAAAATGGGGCCTGCGGGCCCCATTGTCGTTTTCAGAGATATCTGAGTGCCAGCCTTCCGGTTTGCGTTGCAGCGCAGTCCCCATCTTTCTCCAGGCCCGCCCGGCCTTATCAAACACCCCGCGCATTCGTTTTTGGCATTTCCGCCACAAAAAGCCGCCCTTCCCGCACGCGTTCTTCATCGTTTCGAAACAAGATATTACGAATCATTATCATTTGATATACACTTCGAGCGAACTTTTCGCGCCAGCCAACTCGTCTCGCCAGCCGGTGATTTCGAGCCAGCCAAGCATTTTTTCCTGAACCCGGTCCGCCTGCCGAATGGCTGGCTGGACCCTGCTTGGAGGCCATCTTGGCACACCCGTCCGCTCGCGCCGCACGAACTGCGCGCAACAAAAAAAACCGCAATGCCGGTACTAACAACAACGTCTCCCCTCCCGCTGCACCAGCGTCCGACATAGCCCTGTTGCCGCTGGGCGCGCTGATGCTGGCGGTTTCGGTGTCCGGATGGGCGCAAAGCGTCACTCCCACGCCCGCTGCCGCAGGCACCACCACGTCCACGCCGGCCGAAGGCAAAAGCCTGGCCCCTGTCACGGTCACGGGCACCCGCGACCGCGAGAACCAGACCTACCAAAGCGGCATCACCAGCGTCGGCAAGATGCCCGTGCCGGCCAAAGACATCCCACAGTCGCTGACGGTGGTCAATGAAAAGCTGATACACGACCAGGGCAAGGACAGCTTCAAGAGCGCGCTCGAAAACGTCATCGGCATCACCTTTGAAGCCGGCGAAGGCGGCCGCGTCGGTGACAACGTTCGCCTGCGCGGCTTCAGCGCCGCCGGCGACATGTATTCCGACGGCATGCGCGACATCGCCCAGTACAACCGCGACCTGTTCAACGTCGAGCGCGTGGAAGTGCTGCGCGGCGCGGCGTCCATGTTGTTCGGCCGTGGCTCCACCGGCGGCATCATCAACCAGGTCAGCAAGCAGGCACGCCTGATCACCGAACACGAGGTGAACGCCACCGTCGGCACCAAAGGCTACCAGCGCTACCAGGGCGACTTCAACTTCAAGCTCGGTGATGACGCGGCCTTGCGGATCAACGCCATGGCCACCGACAGCGACGGCCGCGGCGAAAACGCCAGCGCCTCCACCCACCGCCGCGGCCTGGCGCTGGACTACCGCTTCGGCATCGGCACGGCCAACGAATTTGAGGTCAGCTACTACCACCTGCATTACAACGACAAGCCCGACTGGGGTTTTGCGTGGTTCAACAGCCGCCCCGCTCCCCTGACCGAAAAGTTCTGGTACGGCCTGAACACCGACTTCCAGAACGACAAGGCCGACGCCGTCACCTTGAGCCACACCCACCGCTGGACCGACGGCAGCAGCCTGAAGACCACTGTGCGTGATGGCTACTACTCGCGCACGCTGCGCGCCACCCAGGCCAGCTTCGCCGCCGGCACCACCCTGGCAAACCTGAACGCCAATACACTGGTCAGCCGCGGCAATACCAGCGCCGGCAATGCCAAGGCGGGCAACGAGCACCACACCTTCCTGCAAACCGACTACCTCACCACCACCCAGTGGTTCGGCCGCAAGAACAGCCTGCTGATCGGCGCCGAATACGCGGTCGAAAATTCAGATCGCCTCAGCTACCCTCTCCTGACGGGTGCCAAACCGGGCACCACGGTGGGCAATCCGATCAGCACCGGCATCGGCGGCAACTATACGCAGCGCCTGGAAACGTCCTTCAAGGCCACCACGCTGGGCCTGTACATGCAGGACACGATTGACCTCACGCCTTACTGGAAGCTGGTCGCCGGCCTGCGCGTTGACAACTTCAAAGCCGACTACGATCGTCCCACCGGTGCGCCCCCCAACAATGGAAGGCTCTCCAGGTCCGACAGTCTGTTGAGCAAACGCCTGGGCGTGATGTACCAGCCGACCGACGAGGTCAGCTACTACGCCGCCTATGGCACGTCGTTCAACACTTCGGGCGACCTGTACCAGTTCGACCCGAACTCGGCCAACACGGCACCCGAGAGCAGCCGCAACATGGAAATCGGCGCCAAGTGGGAACTCTACGGCGGCGACCTTTCGCTGCGCGCAGCACTTGCCCGCACCGAGAAGTACAACGAGCGCAACACCGACATCGATACCAACACCAACTCCTATCTGTTGTCCGGCAAGCGCCACACCGACGCACTCGAATTCGAGGTGGCAGGCCGTATTACGCCTCAGTGGGATGTGTTTGCGGGCATCGGCTTCCTGAAAGCGAAGATCGACAAGTCCGGCTCCAACGCCGCAGGCCTTGCCGAAGTCGGCGAAAACCCAGGCCTCAGCCCGAGCCGCCAGGCCACCCTGTTCACCACCTACCGCATCGGAGACAAATGGCGCGTCGGCGGCGGTTTCACCGCAGTCAGCACGAACAAGCCGGCCAACAGCGTCACCAGCACCAACCGCGCACCGGGCTACGTCAAAGCTGATGCACTGATGGAATACCGCATCAACGAAGGCAACACCGTCAAGCTCAACATCGACAACGTGTTTAACAAGGTCTACTACAACACGCTGTACCGAGGCTTTGTGGCGCCCGGCGATGCGCGCAGTGTGCGCGTAACGCTGACCAGCAAGTTCTAGTTCGAAAAAGAACGTTTTTCCAAGGTTTCAGGCACCTGGGGGATACTCCGGGTGCCTTTTTTCATTTCAGCGCTCTTTCCGGAGATTCCTCCATGCTGCTCCGCATTCACCAAGCCCTCCAGCCAGACGAACTCGCGCAGGTCCGCCAGCTGATCCTGGGCGCCGACTGGGCCGACGGCCGCATCACCGCCGGCAGCCAGAGCGGCACCGTCAAAAACAACCGGCAGCTGCCGGAAGATCTGCCGGCCGCCCAGCAGGCCCGCCACATCGTGTCGGTAGCTCTGGCCCGCAACCCCATGTTCGTCACCGGCGCGCTGCCAAAGTCGGTTTACCCGCCGCTTTTCAACCGCTATGGCGGCGACGCCAACAATTTCGGCAACCACATCGACAACGCCGTGCGCACGCATGCCGCCACCGCGCGCCACGTGCGCACCGACATCTCCTGCACGCTGTTCCTGAGCGATCCCGCCAGCTACGACGGCGGCGAATTGGTGGTCCAGGACACCTACGGCGAACAACGCATCAAATTCGAGGCTGGCGACCTCGTGATGTATCCAGGCACCTCCGTGCACCGCGTGGAGCCGGTCACGCGCGGTGAACGGCTGGCCTGCTTTTTCTGGATCGAGAGCATGGTCCGCTCCGATGCCCAGCGCCGCCTTCTCTACGAAATGGACATGGCCATCACCTCGCTGCGCCAGAAGGACCTGGAACGTGCGGCCCAAGGCGCCGCCGAGAGCCCGGAAGTGGTGCGGCTGACCGGCTGTTATCACAACCTGCTGCGCATGTGGGCTGAGGTTTAGCGCTCTTTCTGAGTATCCCTGCCCACAAGGGGGTGTTGCCGCAGAAGCTACTAAATTCATAGCGCCGAAAGCATGTCTGACACGGGAAGCAGGCCTGTTTCAGGCCGAAAAGTCGACGGCTGGCGGGGGCTTGGCGGCAGGTCGGCGCAGAAATAAACTTTCCTCGATTGCAAATGCGATAGATTCGCATTTATAATCAGCGTACCGATTGAATCAATCCCCAGCCAAGCCCATCCATGATTGTTTGCGTCTGCCGCCGAATCTCCGACCGCGAAATCGCCCGTCATGCCCGCGCGGGCCTGGGCTTTGACGAGATCCAGTTCGAACTCGGCGTGGCCACCCAGTGCGGCCAATGCGAAGGCTGCGCCCGTGACGTGGTGGCGCAGTGCAGCACCAGTTGCCCGACCGCCAACATCAAGCTCGCCACCCATACACAGGAAGGCAGCCCATGGCACATCTTGCAACACTCAGCTCAAGCCTGATTGCGGCGCTTCCCGCCAGCCTGATCCTGGTGATAGTTTCCACGTGGTGGATCTTCCGCCGCTGATTCTGCTCAAACACTGATTGAACTGAGCCCGCGGCATGCACGCGGCCATTTTCCCCACCCATTCCCGATGACCGCCACCGCCTTCTCCACCGCCCCGCGCCCGCCCGCGCCGCGCCAACCCCTGAGCCGAAATGCCGTGATCGCCCTGGTGGTAATCGGCCTGCATATAGGCTTCATCTGGGCACTGCAAAGCGGCCTGCTGATGCGCGCCGCCGAAATCGTGGTTCCCGTGGAAATCCTGACGCAATTCATCGATCCACCCGCCCCCAAGGTAGAGCCCGTACCGCCCACCCCGCCTACACCGACCGTGCAGAAAAAGGCCGTGGCCAAGGCACCCGTAAAACCGGCGCCCCAACCCTTGGCCATCCAGGACCCCACACCTTCGCCGAATGCCCCGACGGGCGTGGTCACACCGCCACTGCCGCCTGCGCCCGTGGCCGTAGCCCCAGTCGCGCCGCCGGCTCCTCCCGCCGTACAGCTGCCCTCCAGCGACGCCGACTATCTGCAGAACCCGAAGCCTCCTTATCCCCCCATCAGCAGACGCCTGGGCGAACAGGGCAAGGTGCTCTTGCGCGTCCTTATCGGCGTGGACGGCCAGCCAAAGAAAGCTGAAATTCGCAAGTCAAGCGGATTTGACCGGCTCGACCAGGCCGCCATGACCGCCGCCATGCGCTGGCGTTATGTGCCAGGCAAGCGAGGCGGCGTAGCCGAAGAGATGTGGTCAGAAGTGCCCATCAATTTCGTTCTAGAGTAAATTTTTTCTGAAAACCGTGGAGTATTGATTCATGAATTCCCAATTCGGCCTTGCCAACGTCTGGAGCCAGGGCGATATCGTCACCAAATCCGTGGCTTTGCTGCTGCTGGTGATGTCGCTGGCCTCGTGGATGGTCATCATCATCAAATCGCTGGACCTCATCAAATACAAGCGCATCGCGCGCGCGGCCGAAGACTTCTGGCACAGCGAGGATTTCGCGGCCGGCCTGACCAAGCTGGGCGGCGACCCCACCAACCCGTTTCGCCAGCTGGCCCTGGAAGGCCGTGAAGCCACACTGCACCACCGCAATACCAAAGCGCACCTGCATGACGCTTTGGACGTGAGCGACTGGGTCACGCGCACGCTGCGCAACGCCATCGACGAATTCACCGCCAAGCTGCAGTCCGGCCTGGCGATTCTGGCTTCTGTCGGTTCGACCGCCCCCTTCGTCGGCCTGTTCGGCACCGTGTGGGGCATCTACCATGCGCTGCTGTCGATTGGCGCGGCCGGCCAGGCGACCATCGACAAGGTGGCCGGCCCCATCGGCGAGTCGCTGATCATGACGGCCCTGGGCCTGGCCGTGGCGATTCCCGCGGTGCTGGGCTACAACGCGCTGGTGCGCGGCAACAAGGGCGTGCTGCAAAAGCTCAGCCGTTTCGCGCACGACCTGCATGCCTACTTCGTGACCGGCGCCCGCGTGAGCGCCGGCGGCCAGGCCAATGTCGTTCCGATGAAAAAGGCCTGAGCGCCTCCCACACCCTACCCGGTCTCGCCGCCAAAAGCAGCCAGCCCCCCCCTATTCAGTGACCGAGAAGCACCATGGCCTTTGGAACCCAAGACGACAGCGATGACGTGATGAACGAGATCAACATGACGCCCATGGTGGACATCATGCTGGTGCTGCTCATCATCTTCATCATCACGGTCCCCGTGATGAAGCACTCCGTCAACATCGACCTGCCGCGCGCCTCCAACGAAGCGCAGAACATCAAACCGGAGACGGTTCGCCTCAGCGTGGACGCCGAAGGCAGCTATTTCCTCAACGAAACCAAAATCACCGATGAAGAGCTGGGCACCCAGCTCAAGACCGCAGCGGCCCAGAACCCGCAGCCCGAACTGCACATCCGCGGCGACAAGTCGGTGCGTTACGAACGCGTGGCCCAGGCGATGGCGGCCGCGCAGCAAGCCGGCCTGCGCAAGATCGGCTTTATCACCGAGCCAAAAAACTGATCCAGTGAATCAAGGCCTGCCAGCAAAACTACTGGGCAGGTCTTTTTCATTGACATAAAAAAACACTTCGCAGCCTAAATTCGCTTGACTTTCAAATGAGAACGATTATCATTAACTCAACGAAACCCAAACAGGTTTAAACCATATGTCCATCGCGCTGTCCCCCTCCAACACCTTGAGCCTTCCTGCCCGCGCCCCCGTGCACACAGAGACCGCTTCGGGCGGCCAGGGCAGCTCCGCGGCCACGGTCAACAGCACGGAAATCCTGCGCGGGCAAAAGGCCGTCGAGATCAACCACAACGGGTCAACTTACCGCCTGCAGGCCACGCGCCTGGGCAAATTGATCCTGACCAAATAAGCTTGCGCACCAAAGCGACGGCGCACTTTTTTTCATCGAGAGTTTCATCGTGGGGCGATCCGGGGCTATCAAGCTCCCAAGGTCGTTTTTAGCCAGCCACCGACTCCCCGGAGTTGTTTAGCCAGGCTTTTTTTTCCTGATGCTTCCCTGCTCCCCGCCAACAAAAAAGCCGACCCCTGGTCGGCTTTTTTCATACTCCTGGCCGCAGGATCTAGAGGCCGATAGCGGCCATGCCCGCACGGGCAATCTGCGCATCTTCACTCGATTTCACACCACTCACACCCACGGCGCCAATGCATTGCCCGTCTTTGATGATGGGCACGCCGCCCTCCAGCATGCCCTGGAGATACGGCGCCGACAGAAAGGACATGCGCCCGCCGTTGATGACATCTTCGTAGATCTTGCTGTCGCGGCGGCCCATGGCGGCGGTATTGGCCTTGGAAGGTGCGAGATGCGAGGAAATGGGCGGCGCGCCGTCCAGGCGCTGCAGGTGCAGCAGGTGGCCGCCGTCGTCGACGATGGCAATGGTCACGGCCCAGTTGTTCTTGAGGGCTTCCGCCTCGGCGGCGGCGGCGATGGTTTTGACGTCGGCGAATTCAAGCACTGCTTTTGATTTCATGGTCTTCAGGATTTCCGGGTTTATTGGCAAAGATACCGAGCATACGCAAATTCGAGGGCGTCTTTTACGCCCATTGCCGCCAAATTAGCTTATAGAACCCTTACAAAAAGTAGGGGGTGAGGGCTGGAAAAACCGCAATGCACCCTAAAATAATCTTGCCCGCATTTGCTGGCGCCCTGGAGACGACTCTCATGACTGACAATGTTCAAACCCTCGACTATGGCGTTGCCACAAGCGTCGAGCAACGCAACAAGGTCCTGCGCAACACCTACTGGTTGCTGGCCCTGAGCCTGTTGCCCACCGTACTGGGCGCTTGGCTGGGCGTGACAACCGGCATCACTCGCTCGCTATCCGGCGGGTTGGGCCTGATCGTGTTCCTGGGCGGTGCATTCGGTTTCATTTTCGCCATTGAGAAGACCAAGAACTCGGCCGCCGGCGTGCCCGTGCTGCTGGGTTTTACCTTCTTCATGGGCCTGATGCTCTCGCGCATGATTGCCATGGTGCTCGGCTTGAGCAACGGCGCATCGCTGGTCATGACGGCCTTTGCCGGCACGGCAGGCGTGATGTTCGTGATGGCCAGCCTGGCCACCGTCATCAAGCGCGACCTGAGCGGCATGAGCAAATGGCTGTTTGCCGGCGCCCTGGTCATCATGGTGGCGGCCATCATCAACGTGTTTGTCGGTTCGACCATGATGATGGCGGTGATCAGCACCCTGGCCATTGCCGTGTTCAGCGCCTACCTGCTGTATGACCTGAAACAGGTGATCGACGGCGGCGAAACCAACTACATCAGCGCCACCCTGGCCATTTACCTGGACCTGTTCAACATCTTCCAGAGCCTGCTGGCCCTGCTGGGGATCTTCGGCGGCGAGAGGGACTGAGCGCGCGCCCGCCACTCGCAAAAAAAAGGAGCCCGAGGGCTCCTTTTTTTATGCCCGCTCGAATACCGCGATGGACTCCACATGCGCCGTGTGCGGAAACATGTTGACCACACCCGCCGCAGTGCAGCGCCAAGCACCGCTTTCCACCAGCACGCCCGCGTCCCGGGCCAGGGTGGCCGGATTGCAACTCACGTAGACGATGCGCCGGGGCGGCGTCCAGCCGTTCAGACCCAGGCTTTGCTGATGCTCGCCGTCATCACAGGGAACGCCGCTCACGATCTGCTGTTGCAGGGCCGCCAGCGACTTGAACAACTCGAACGCGCCTTCGCGTGGCGGGTCCACCAGCCATTTGTCGGCGGCGCCGTCCTTGACCAGCATGGCCGGCGTCATTTCAAACAGGTTGCGCGCCACAAACCGGGTCGGGGCCAATGCCCGGCGAGCGGGTGATGCGCTCCTGTTTCTCTCAAAATTCTCGCGGGAACGGGCCACCAGCACTTCACTGCCCTCGATGCCGAGCACCTCCCGGGCGCGTGTCGCCAGCGGCAGCGTGAAATTGCCCAGCCCGCAAAACCAGTCGATCACCCGCTCATCCGGCTGCACGGCCAGCAGGCGCAAGGCGCGCGAAACCAGCACCTGGTTGATCTGCGGGTTGACCTGGGTGAAATCGGTCGGCTTGAAGGGCATGGTGATACCGAACTCAGGCAGGCCGTAGCTCAGTTCTTCGGCGGCATCGTCAAGCAGTTTCACCGTTTCCAGCCCGCCCGGCTGCAGCCACCATTGCAGGCCCGGGCGGGCTGCGGCAAAGGCGCGCAGGCGTGCCAGGTCGCCCTCGCTGAGCGCTTCCATGTGACGCAGCACCATGGCCGTCACATCGTCGCCGCAGGCCAGTTCGATCTGCGGCAGGGTCTCTTTCGCGTCCATGGCGCCGATCAACTCGCGCAACGGCACCAGCATGTCGCTGACGTGGCGGGGCAGCACATGGCATTCGCTCATGTCGGCGACATAACTGCTTTTGCGCTCATGGAAGCCCACCAGCACCGTGCCTTTTTTGCGCACATAGCGCACCGACAGCCGCGCGCGGTAACGGTAGCCCCAGGCCGGCCCCTCGATGGGCCGCAGCAGGCCGTCCGCCTTGAGCTTGCCGATGTGCCGAAGGTTGTCCTCCAGCACGCGCTGTTTCACAGCCACCTGCGCACCCACGTGCAGGTGCTGCATCTTGCAGCCACCGCAGGCGCCGGTGTGCATGCCGAAATGCGGGCAGGCCGGGCGCACGCGCTGGGACGATTCGCGGTGGATCGCCATCACCACGGCTTTTTCAAAGCTGCTTTTCTTGCGGTAGACGTTGGCCGTCACTTGCTCGAAAGGCAGCGCGCCCTCGATGAACACTACTTTGCCGTCGGGCCTGTGGGCAATGCCTTGAGCCTCGATGTCAAGCGATTCGACCTCGAGCATGTCCGGCGGGTAGTCCGCGGCGGCGGCTGGCTTCGATGTGGGGCTTTCTTCTGTCATAGGCCAATTGTCTCAGGCTGAGGTACCATTTTTCGGACACCCGCAAAGGAATGACGATGGAACTTCGCATCTGCATCGACGTTGACGACATGGAGCGCGCCGTCGCGTTCTATACGCAGGGGCTGGGGCTTCGCGTGGGCCGCCGCTTCAAAAGCGACTTCGTGGAAATCCTGGGCGCCGGCAGCCCTATAGACCTGCTCTTCAACGCACCGGGCACGCGGCCCATCGCCGGTGGGCCCGGCAGCGAGACCGCCCGCCTCTACAGCCGCCACTGGACGCCGGTACACCTGGATTTCGTCGTGGAAGACATCGATGCCGCCGTGACACGGCTGCGGCAGCACGGCGCGGTGCTGGAAATGCCGGTGGCCGAGCGCGTCTGGGGACGCATCGCCGGGCTGGCCGATCCTTTCGGCCACGGGCTGGATCTGCTGGAGTTCAAGGGCCGCGGCTACGACGAAATCCTTCAACCGCATTGAGGCAGCAAAACGGCGCGGCAAAGAAAAAGGAGCCGGGCGCTAGCCGGGCTCCTTTTGTCGTCGCTTTGGGCGTTTACTTGGCAGGCAGGTATCTGGCCGGGTCCACCGGTTTACCCTGTCGGCGAATTTCAAAATGCAGCTTCACGCGATCCGCGTCGCTATTGCCCATTTCCGCGATCTTCTGGCCCTTCTTGACATTCTGGTCTTCCTTCACCAGCAGCGTCTGGTTGTGCGCATAAGCCGTGAGGAAGGTGTTGTTGTGCTTGAGGATGACCAGGTTGCCGTAGCCGCGCAAGCCTGCCCCCGCATACACCACACGCCCGTCGGCGGAGGCCACCACCGCATCGCCGGCTTTGCCGGAGATATCCAGGCCCTTGTTCTTGGCTTCGTCAAAGCCCGCCACCATGGCGCCTTGCGCGGGCCAGATCCAGGCGATGTCTTCCTCACCCGTCGCGGCCGGTGCCGGGCCGGCGCTGGCGGGCGCCGATGCGGGCTTCGCAGCGCTGGCGGCTTGCGCGGGCGCCGTGCTGGACGCTGGCGCCGAGCCCGGCGACACCGGGCGGGTCACAACCAAGGGATTTTCGCTGGTTGGCGGTACGACGCGCAGCACCTGGCCCACTTCGATGATGTTGGGATTCTCAAGGTTGTTCCAGCGTACGATGTCGCGCCAGTTCTGGCCGTTCTCCAGGCCGATACGGATCATGGTGTCACCGGGCTTGACCGTGTAGTAGCCGGGTTTGCCGGCGTTTTCAAAGCCGGGCAGTTGCTTGACGTTGCCGGGGTCCACGGCACCCGGAGCCGGCCGCGACCCGAAGGTCCCGCGGTCTTCCACTGGTGCATTGGTAGGGGATCGCGAGGCGCAGCCCGCCGCAACGAGCAGCACGGCGGCAAGCATGCAGGACAGAGCCAGCCTACCGGGCCTGGAGCGGGTTGAAGGCAGGGCGACTGCCCTGTTCGACCGTACGGTTTGATTCATTGCTTCTTTCGTCTTCAATCTTGACTGACTTGCCTGGATCACAAAGCCCATGGGACTTCCGGAGCCAGGCCTCTAGCTTGTTCCCGATTTTAAAGGCACAAAGTGGACGGCCTCCAGCAAGGTCTGCCTGATGCCCTGGGGGGTTTTGTCCACCACCACCAACGCTTGCGCGCCACCGGCCGTCTGCATGGGCGCCACCAGCCGTCCGCCCACGGCCAACTGGTCTATCCAGGCCGGAGGAATGGCTTCACCGCCCGCCGCGGCGATGATGGCCGCATAGGGCGCGCCCTTGGCGTAGCCCATCATGCCATCCCCAAAGAGCAGGTGCACATTGGGCAGCCGCAAAGTCCGCAGGTTCTCCCTGGCTTTGTCATGCAGGCCGCGCAGCCGCTCTATGCTGTAGACCTCGGTGGCCAGGTGGCTCAGCACGGCGGCCTGGTAGCCGCAGCCGGTGCCGATCTCCAGCACCCGGCCCAATTTTCCCGCATTGCCTGCTGCGCCGTGGCGCAGCAGCTCGATCATGCGGGCCACCACATTGGGTTTGGAGATGGTCTGGCCCAGGCCTATCGGCAGGCTGGTGTCTTCGTAGGCCTGGTTGACCAGCGCGGAGTCGACAAAACGGTGGCGTTCCACCAGCCCCATGGCGGCCAGCACCTGAGGGTCGCTGACGCCCTGCGCCGCGAGCTTGGCCACCATACGCGCGCGCACGGCTTGCGAGTCCAGTCCCACACCGCCTGGCCTCATCGGGGCGGCAGACGCGGTTTTCTTCAGGACATAGGGGGCGCCCACCACAGGCCGAGCACTGGAAGCGGGTAATTTTGTCGCCGACGGAACACCCGCATCGGGCTTGAGGCGCACCGGGAAGGCCGGGCGTGGCGCCACGTCGGGCGTCTTCGGGGCCTTGGCCAAAGGATTAAAAGGCGGCTTGAGGCTGGGTTTCATGCGTCAGGCCTTCAGTGCGACCCGGTCAGCCTGGCGGCTGTCTGGGCCCAATACGGCAGGCGCTCGTGGTCGGTCAAATCCACCTGCAGCGGCGTGATGGACACAAACTTCTGGCTGGTGGCGTAAAAATCAGTGCCGTCGCCGGCTTCCTTCGCGGGCCCCGCGCCACCTATCCAGTACATGGTCTCGCCGCGCGGGCTGGTCTGCATGATGACGCGCTCGGCCGCATGGCGGCGCCCCAGGCGGGCCACTTTCACGCCGCGAATCTCGTCGTCGGGCAGGTTGGGAATATTCACGTTGAGCAGCCAGGGCGGCACGGTGGGCTCCGCACCCTCGGTCACGTTTTCCAGCGAGGGGATCAACTGCTGCACCAGTTCGGCCGCGCGCCTGGCTGCGACGTCGATATGGGCCCAGCCTTTTTCGGTCTGCGAAAACGCGATGGACGGGATGCCGAACAGGTAACCCTCCATGGCCGCGCCTACCGTGCCGGAGTAAATCGTGTCGTCGCCCATATTGGCGCCATTGTTGATGCCTGACAACACCAGGTCGGGCCGGTAGCCCAGCAGGCCGGTCAGCGCAATGTGGACACAGTCGGCCGGCGTGCCGTTGATGTAGCGAAAGCCATTGGCCGCCGTCTGCACGTACATCGGCGAGTGCAGGGTCAGCGCGTTGGATTTGGCGCTGTTGTTGTGCTCGGGCGCCACCACCTCGACATCCGCAACGGTTTTAAGCGCTTCGTAGAGGGCGATGATGCCGGAAGCCTGGTAACCGTCGTCGTTGCAGATGAGAATTTTCATGGAGTGATTTTACGGTCACGGCCGTGACAGCCCGGACGTATTTGGGACTGGCGAGGACGCTTGCTTTGCCTATGATGCAGTCAAGGTGCCGCCCTCCCCGTTTTCCGCCTCTCTGGCGTGTCGCCGCACTCCACCCTCACCTCACCGGAGACCTCCCATGCAAGCCTGGCTTTGTGAAAATCCCACCGGCGTAGACGCCCTGGCCTGGAAAGAACTGCCGACGCCGCAACCCAAGGCCGGCGAAGTCCTGATTGAAATCAAGGCTGCCAGCCTGAATTTTCCCGACCTGCTGATCGTGCAGAACAAATACCAGATCAAGCCGCCCCTGCCCTTTGTGCCGGGCTCCGAATATGCCGGTGTCGTCCAGGCCGTGGGGGAAGGCGTCAAGCACCTCCAGGTGGGGCAGAACGTCGCCTGCCTCTCGGGCACAGGCGGCTTCGGCACGCACACGATCGCGCCTGCAGCCCTGTGCATGCCGCTGCCGAACGGCTTTTCTTATGTGGACGCCGCCGCGTTCATCATGATTTACGCCACGTCCTGGCATGCTCTGATGGACCGCGCGCAACTGAAGGCAGGCGAGACCGTGCTGGTGCTGGGCGCCGCTGGCGGCGTGGGCACGGCAGCGATCCAGATCGCCAAGGCCGCCGGCGCCCGCGTGATCGCTGCCGCATCGACGGATGAGAAGTGCGCGCTCTGCACTTCCATCGGCGCGGATGCCACGATCAACTACAGCACGAAAAACCTGCGCGATGAAATCAAGGCACTGACCGACGGCAAGGGGCCGGACGTGATCTACGACCCGGTGGGCGGCGACTTTGCCGAGCCAGCCTTCCGCTCCATCGCCTGGCGCGGCCGCTACCTGGTCGTCGGCTTCGCTTCGGGCCCCATCCCCGCCCTCCCGCTGAACCTGACGCTGCTCAAGGGCGCCTCCATCGTGGGCGTGTTCTGGGGCGACTTTGCCAGGCGCGAGCCCAAAGCCAATGCCGCCATGATGGCCGAGCTGGCGGGCTGGTATGCACAAGGCAAGATCAAGCCGGTGATAGACCGCACCATGCCCATGAGCGAACTCAAGGCCGCCTACGCCCACATGGGCTCGCGCGGCGTCAAGGGCAAACTGGTCATGGTCAACTGACTTCCCCCGGTGCCTGCGGCGGCGGCGCAGTCACCGCTTTCCGCGCTAATTGTTGGTCACGTTCTTGACGCTGCACGCGGCCTTAATGATGCGCGCATTGGGGTCGTCGTCAGTGTCCTTGAAGATCATCGGACGTATGTCATCACCAGCATAAGTGGTGATCCGGAAAGGCTCGCCGCGAAAATCCGGCAAGGCATAAAAAGCCGCCTTCACATAACGGGCGATTTGCTGAGTGCAGTCGATCTGCACCTCAGTCGCCACTGAGCGGAACTGAAGGCCCTCGCCGGCGGGGGCCCATTGCGTCGCGCGGTTGATGCGTACCTGAATGCGCCGCTGGTCATCCTTGATGTCGATAGCGGCCACGTTGACCTGGACATAGTGACTCGCGGAATTGGCGGGATCGCCGGTAACGGTAAGCCAGGTATCCGACGCATGCGCGCCTGCCGCCACCAGCACTGCTGCCAGGGACATGGCCGACAGCCGGATGAGAGCCCCTACGGCCGAAGCAAAAAGACTCAGTGTCTGAAACAAGGCATTCCTGTCGTGAAGGGCGGCTTTCCTCAGAGAATTGGCGAGGGGTAGCCTGGTGGATGGCCGGCAAACAGCTTGAAACAGGTACCGGCATCTGTATCTTGCAGCACATCGATAGCGGGCACGTTTCGAATTGTGACCCCGGGGCGTTCACCGGAACGGATGGCCGGCGTGCCGCCAAAGAAAAAATCCCGCGTACCAAACGGCACGCGGGATTTCAGATACTGGGGTGGCTGATGGGGCTCGAACCCACGACAACAGGAATCACAATCCTGGACTCTACCAACTGAGCTACAGCCACCGGAGCCCTGCATTATAGCGGCAAAGCCGCCGCTGTTTTATTGGGTAACGACTTCTTCCGCGTTTGCCTTGGCTTGCGCGGGCTTGGGGACCAGTATTTCCGCCTTGAAACGGTCTTTCAGGCTGTTGTAGTACGCCAGGCTTTCAGCCGACGTCCACCACTGGGCATACTGGTCGCGCTGCTGTTTGGCCGCGGCTTCAACCGGCGCGTCGCGTGGAATCACCTTCTCGACCTTGACGATGGCGTAGCCCTGGCTGCCGAGGTCGACACCCGCAAAAGCCGGCAAGGCACTGGCATCGGCGCGCAGCGCTGCATCGATCACCGGGATCGGCAATTTCTGCGTCTGCTCCCGGGACACAGCGACTGGCGCGGCCAACCCCGTTGCCGACGCGGGAGCAGCCTTCCAGGCGGCAAGCTTGGCCACGCCTTCTTTGCGGGCATCTTCCGCTGCGCGCTGCGCGAGCCAGCGCTGGCGCACGGTGTCCTTGACTTCGGCTAAAGGACGGGTGTGTGCCGGGGTGTATTGCACGATACGGCCCGAAGCCAGCTGGCTGGGCCCCACTTCAACGGCTTCTGTGTTGCGTTTTTTCTCGATCGCGTCCGGCGCGAACAGGGCATTGAGAAATTTCGGGTTGGCCAGCGCACCGGCCACGCCGACCTGGGGCAGGCGCGTCACGTTGGCCGCGGACTTGATCTCCAGCTTCAGGCGGTCCGCCGCCGGCTTGAGGCTTTCAGCCTGCTCGTACACCGCATTGGTGAAGACGTCAGCGGATTCAGCGAATTTTTTCTGCGCTTCCTGCTTTTTCATGGCGGCTTCAAGTTCCGGGCGCAATTCTTCAAAGCTGCGTTGCTTGGCGTCCGTCAGCTTGATGATGTGGTAGCCGAACTCGGACTCGACGACATCGCTGATCTCGCCTTTCTTCATGGCAAAAGCGGCATCTGCAAAAGGCTTGACCATGGAGCCGCGTGCGAAGAAATCCAGATCGCCTCCTTTGACCGCAGAACCGGGGTCTTGCGAATTCTTGCGCGCCACGTCGGCGAAGGTATCGGGGGACTTCTTGACCTGCGCCAGCAGTTCCTGCGCTTTCGCCTTGGCTTTTTCACGGTCAGCCGCGGGGGCGGACTGGGGAGAAGCGATCAGGATGTGGCTGGCTCGCCGCTCGCCCTCAAAGCGCTGGATATTCTGCTCGTAATAGGTTTTCAGGTCGGCCGGATTGACGGAGAGGCTCTTGCCCACGCTGTCCATGTCCAGCACCACATACTCGATGCTGGCCTGTTCGGGCGCCTGGAAGAGCTTTTCATTGGCCTTGTAGAACTGCTCGAGGTCAGCGTCCGTCGGGTTCAGCTTGGCGGCGAAATCGGCGGCGTTGAATCGGGCCACCTGGATCTCGCGTTTTTCGAAGTAGGCGTTCAGCGCGATGTCGGCTGCCGAATTGGAAGCAAAACCGCTGGCGCCGACACCTACCATCACCTGCCGGTTCGCCAGGTCGGTGCGCACATTGGCCTCGAACATCTCGGGGCTCAAGCCCTGGGGCGCCAGCAACTGGCGATAGCGATCCATGTCGAGCTTGCCGTCCGGGCCGCGCAAGGAAGCGATCTCGGGGCTTTGCTGCAGTTCGCGCGCCAGGCGTTCGTTGCTCGTGGTGAGCTTGAACTTGTCGGCCGCGGCGGCGATGACACGCTCGCGCACCAGGCGCTCCAGAGAGGCATAGCGCGCCTCGGGTGAATCCAGCAGCTTGGGGTCCAGATTGGGCATGGAGTTGCGGAGCTGGTCCATTTCGCGCTGGTGCGCGCGGTCCCAATCCGACTGCGTGATGTCCCTGCCGTCCACCTTGGCGACCTTCGCGCTCTGGTCCTGGGATTTGTTGTAGCCATCGAGGCCCAACAACACGAAGGACGGAAGAATCAGCAAAAACAGCAGCACCATGACGATCTTGGTGTGCTTGCGAACGAAATCAAACATCTCGAATTTCCTGTACTGCTGCTAACGGACAAACCGGGCCACCAACAAAAAAGGCGAACCTCGTTCGCCTTTTTCCTCGTGGGTGGTGGGTGCTGACGGGCTCGAACCGCCGACCTACGCCGTGTAAGGGCGCTGCTCTACCAACTGAGCTAAGCACCCCACGTCAGAGTTCTTGTCAGTTCAAAGCATCCTTGAGCGCTTTGCCCGGACGGAACTTTGGAACCTTGGCTGCCTTGATTTTAATCGCATCGCCGGTCCGTGGATTACGGCCGGTGCGCGCAGCGCGTTTGCCCACCGCAAAAGTGCCAAAACCCACCAGAGACACGGAGCCTCCTTTTTTCAGGGTGGTTTTCACAGCGCCAATCGTGGATTCCAGTGCGCGCGTGGCGGCAGCTTTGGAAATGTCAGCATGTTTGGCAATGTGCTCGATCAGTTCAGTCTTGTTCACAAGGAGCCCCTCGTTGATAAAAAGTTAATCTGGTTGTCTCTAAAAAATATCTCCCGGGACACTGTGGTGATGGTGTCAGCGGGAGCGGCATGTGCAGGTTTTCTGCTGCTTCCAATTAGAGCCATGGACTTCTAACCTGTCAATACAGCAGCAAGTTTTTACAACGTGCGGAGGCGGATTCTAGACGCTTTTTCAACGCTTTCACGACTTAATCGTAAGCATGATGTGTAATTTTCATGCTTGACAAAACGCGGCTTTCCAACAGGTTTACACCCCCGCCAGAGCCTCCGCAACAGCTTTGCCGACATCGGTTGTGCCGGCCTTTCCGCCCAGGTCCGGCGTACGGGGCGCACCACTTGCGGGACTCAATACTTTTTCGATCGCGGCGAGGATGCCGTCGTGCGCATCCTTGTGTCCCAGAAACTCGAGCATCATTGCACCGCACCAAATCTGGCCTATGGGATTGGCGATGTTGCGTCCCGCGATGTCGGGGGCTGAACCGTGAACCGGCTCGAACAGCGAGGGAAATTTGCGCTCGGGGTTGAGGTTGGCGCTGGGCGCGATACCAATGGTGCCGGTACAGGCTGGCCCGAGGTCGCTGAGGATGTCACCGAACAGATTGCTGGCCACCACCACGTCGAAGAAATCCGGGCGCTGCACAAAATGCGCGGTGAGGATGTCGATGTGAAATTTATCCAGTTGGATGCCCGGATAGTTTTTCGCCATCTCGGCCACGCGCTCATCCCAATAAGGCATGGAAATCGAGATGCCGTTGGATTTGGTTGCACTGGTCAGGTGCTTCTTGGGCCGGGACTGCGCCAGCTCGAACGCAAATTTCAGCACCCGGTCGACACCGATGCGGGTGAATACGGATTCCTGCAACACGAACTCACGGTCGGTTCCGGGAAAAGCCTTTCCGCCTATGCTCGAATACTCGCCCTCGGTGTTTTCGCGGACGATGTAAAAATCGATTTCACCGGGCTGGCGCGGGCTGCCGTCGCGCCGCACCACGGGCGCAATGATGCCGGGCATCAAGCGTGCCGGCCGCAGGTTGATGTACTGGTCGAACTCGCGCCTGAACAACAGCAGGGATCCCCACAGCGACACATGGTCGGGGATCTTGTCGGGCCAGCCCACCGCGCCGAAATAGATCGCGTCGTGCCCGCCGATCTGCTCCTTCCAGTTGTCGGGGAGCATCTTGCCGTGCTTTTCAAAGTAGTCCCAGCTCGAGAAATCGAAGTGGTCGAACTGCAGGTCAATGCCGTACTTGACGGCCGCCGCCTCCAGAACGCGTATGCCCTCGGGCATGACTTCCTTGCCGATGCCGTCGCCCGCGATGACGGCGATTTTCTTTTTTCCGGTGTGCTTGTTCATGAGGGTCCTTTAGGTGTGTTGGGTACGTTGATCAGGGTTTGAAAAAATCGAGTGCCTGCGCCAGCAGCAACGCAGGCGCTTCTTCGGCTATGTAGTGGCCGCATGGCAGGCTCATGCCCGACACATCCTGAGCGCGCTCGCGCCAGAGATCGAGCACCTTGAAGCATTGGCCCACCGTGCCGTGTTCGCCCCACAGCACACGCAGCGGTTGCTTCAGCCGCAGGCCCTCGGCGACGTCGGCGCGGTCATGGACCAGATCGATAGTGGCGGAGGCCCGGTAGTCTTCGCAAATGCTCGCGGCAGTGCCGGGGATTTGCGCGCAACGCTCGTACTCGGCCAGTGCGGCCGGCGCGAATGCGGCAAGGCCGGCATGGCGCTTGCCCATCACGCCGCGCATGTAGCGCACCGGGTCGGACTCTATCAATGCTTCCGGCAAGGGCGGCGGCTGGATCAGGAAGAACCAGTGCCAGTAAGCGCGCGCAAAGGCATCCGAGGTGGCCTCGTACATGGCAAGGGTGGGCGCGATGTCCAGCAGCATCAGGCGCTCCACCGCATCCATATGGTCGGCCGCCAGCCGGTGTGCCACGCGCGCGCCGCGGTCATGGGCCAGCACCTGGAAGCGCGAAAATCCACAGGCATCCATGACGGCCATGGCGTCCTGCGCCATGGCGCGTTTTGAATAGGCCTGGTGATCCGCGTCGCTCGCGACCCGGGCCGAATCCCCGTAGCCGCGCAGGTCCATCATGACCACGGTGAACACCTTGGCCAGTTCGCGGGCCACCGCATGCCACATCGCATGGGTTTGCGGGTGGCCGTGCAGCAGCAGCAAGGGCGCGCCGCTGCCGCCCTGCAAGACGCGCAGCCTGCCGGCGGGCCCTTGTACGTCACGTGAGGAAAATCCTTCAAACATCAATCAGCCTTGATTCCTGTGGGAGCATCTACGGCCTGCCCGCCTGCCCACCTGTGTATTTACCTGGGACTGATTCTGTAGAAGATGCCGCTAAGATTCAAGCAATAATCAGGCAATCAATTATTTCCTTTGAGGCATGAATGGATCGCAGTGATCTTGAACTGGTGCTGGCCGTACGCGACGGCGGCAGCCTCACCGCTGCCGCGCTCAGCCTGGACGTGGCGCCGCCGGTGGTGACCAAACGCCTCGCCGCGCTGGAGGCCCAGCTGGGGCAACGCCTGTTCCAGCGCACCACACGGCGCGTCAGCCCCACGGCCGAGGGAGAAACCGTGTGCGAGCGCGCGCAGGTCCTGCTACAGGGTTTTATGGCGCTTGAATCGGAACTGCAGGAACGCAAGGCCGAACCCACCGGCTTGATCCGCCTGGCCGCCACTTTCGGCTTCGGGCGACTCTGGCTAGGGCCGGCGCTGGCCGCCTTCCAGGAGCGCTATCCACGCATCGAAATCCAGTTGCAGCTGACCGAGCAACTGCCCGACCTGGCGCTCGAAGGTTTTGACGGCGCCATCTGGCTGTGGTCGGTGCAGGGCCGGCCGGCCGCGCAGTGGGTGTCGCGCCGGCTGGCGCGCAACCAGCGCGTGCTGGTGGCCTCGCCCCGCTATATCAAGCAGCATGGCGAGCCCGCTGACCTGGAGGCGCTGCAGCATCACGCCTGCCTGATCGTGCGCGAGAACGGCAACGCCGCCGGCCAGCGCTTTGATGTGTGGCAATTGCACCGGGAGCGCGACAAGACACCGGCGCGTGTGCGCGTCCACGGCCCGCTGACCAGCAACTCGGGTGAGCTGGTGCGTGACTGGTGCCTAGAAGGCCGCGGCATCATGCTGCGCAGCCTGTGGGACATCGCGCCGCAGCTGGCTTCGGGGCAACTGGTGCGTGTGCTGCCCGCGTATTCCATGCCGGACGCCGACATCCACTGGCTGGCGCCCTACCGCGCTGACCAGCCCCGGCGCATACGCCTGCTGATAGACCACCTTGTGGCGCAATTCCAGGACACGCCCTGGAAAACTACGCGGCCGCCGGCGGCTTCGCGGACCGCACCACGAGGCTCACGCCCAGCGCCGTAAGCACCGTTCCCACAATGGTGGCCGTGGTGATGGATTCACCAAACAGCGCCCAGGCCATCAGGGCCGTGGTGGGCGGCACGAGGTACAGCAGGCTGGTCACCGCGGTCGCCGCGCCGCGCTGGATCAGCAGGTAAAGCAGCGAGCTGCCGCCCAGCGTGAGCACCAGCACCGACCAGGCCATGGCCCCCAGGAAATGGGGGGTCCAGTTGATCGCCTCGGTTTCGAACAGGGCCAGCGGCAAGGTCACCACAAAGGCGGCCACCAGCTGGATGGCGTTGGCGGTGCGCACGTCAGTCGGTTTAACGAAGCGCTTCTGGTAGAGCGTACCGGCCGTGATGCTGAACAGGGAAAAGATGGTACAGGCCAGCGTCAGCGCAGTAACCTCGTGGCCCGTGCCGAATTTGCGTGACACCACCAGCAGCAGGCCGCCCAGGCCAAGCACCAGGCCGGCCCATTGCCGCGCTGTGACCTTGCTTGCCGCTTGGTCGTCGCCTGATGACACCCAGGACACCCACAGCGCCGTGAGCACCGGCTGAAGGCCAACGATGAGAGCCGTGAGGCCCGAACCCATGCCGGCCTTCACGGCAATCCAGACGCCGCCCAGATAGGCCGCATGCATCAGTACACCCGTCACGGCCAGGTGGCCCCATTGCGCGCGGCTTCTGGGCCAGGCGGCGCGGGCCAGGACTATCCAGGCCAGGAAACAAACGATGGACAGGAAAAAGCGTATCGCCAGGAAGGTCAGCGGCGGCGCATAAGGCATGCCGTATTTGGCGACGATGAAGCCAGTGCTCCAGATCACGACGAACACGGCGGGCATGACCCGGATCAAGGCACCCGGGGAGGAAGAAGGAGAACTCAAGGACGGCAACTTCAGGAAGGCGCGGAAATTATTTGGCGCGTGCGCGGATTTCCGGGATGGCTTTTTGCAGGTAATAAATCATGGACCAGACCGTGAGAATGGCGGAGATCCAGATCAGCCAGGTGCCCCACACGTGCGTGTTGATCATGCCGAACAGCACGCCGTCGAACAGCAGAAAGGGGATGGCGATCATCTGCACGGTGGTCTTGACCTTGCCGAGCATGTGAACGGCCACGCTTTTTGTCGCCCCGATCAGGGCCATCCATTCGCGCAGCGCCGAGATGGCGATTTCACGGCCGATGATGATGAGGGCCACGAACACGTCGGCGCGCTGCAGGTGCACCAGCACCAGCAGGGAGGCGCAGACCAGGAATTTATCGGCCACCGGGTCGAGGAAGGCGCCGAAGGAGGAAGTCTGGTTCAGCTTGCGTGCCAGAAAGCCGTCCAGCCAGTCGGTCGCGGCGAACACCACGAACATCACGGTGGCGATCAGGTTGCGCTCTGTGGGCGCCAGGTTCAGGTAGAACACCCCCACGATCAGCGGAATCGCAACAATGCGGGTCCAGGTCATCAGCGTGGGGATGGTCAGAAACATGACCCGATTTTGGCATGAGCCGCACCAAGACTGCCGCGCACCTGGTTAAAGCGCACCAAAACGGTGGTTTCCGTTGCTCAAATACGTCTGGGCCGCTCCATGTCGCCCGTCGGCCGAAAGGACGTCTCAATGCAAGGCGCGGTAGATTTCTTCGGCAAGGTCCTTCGAAATGCCGTCGACCGTGGCGATGTCTTCCGCGCTGGCCGAGGCGATGCCGCGTATGCCGCCGAAGCGCTGAAGCAAGCTGGCGCGCCGCTTGGGGCCTATGCCCGCTATGTCTTCAAGCTTGCTGCCGCCCACCCTCACCTTGGCGCGCTTGGCCCGCATGCCGGTGATGGCAAAGCGGTGGGCCTCGTCACGGATCTGCGCAATCAGCATCAGCGCGGCCGAATCCCGCCCTAAATAGACCTTGTCGCGCCCGTCGGCGAACACCAGCTCTTCCAGGCCGACCTTGCGGCCCTCGCCTTTTTCAACGCCGGCGATCAGCCCCAGGTCCAGGCCCAGTTCCTCGAACACTTCCCGCGCCATCGACACCTGTCCCTTGCCGCCGTCGACCAGGACCAGGTCGGGCAGCTTGGCCTCGCCATTGCGCGCGGCTTCGGCCACGCGGGTGTAGCGGCGCGTCAGCACCTGGCGCATGGCGGCGTAGTCGTCGCCGGGCGTGATGCCTTCGATGTTGTAGCGGCGGTATTCGCCGTTGACCATCTTGTGCTCCTGGAACACCACGCAGGAGGCCTGCGTCGATTCACCAGCCGTGTGCGAAATGTCGAAGCACTCGATGCGCAGTGTGTCCAGGTTGTCGAGCGGCAGGTCCAGCGCCTCGGCCAACGCGCGCGTGCGTGCCTGCTGCGAGCCCTGCTCGGCCAGCAGCCTGGCCAGCTGCAGGCCGGCATTTTTCTGCGCCATCTCCAGCCAGATCCGGCGCTGCTCGCGCGGCTGGTGAATCGCCGTGACCTTGGTGCCGGTCTGCGCGCTGAGCGCCTCCATCAACTCCTTGTCCACCGGCTCGCTGCACACCAGGGTGGGCGGGACCGGTACGTCGATATAGTGCTGGGCGATGAAGGCCTCCAGCACCAGGGCCTCCAGCGATTTGCCGGCCGGCGAAGGCGGCGCGGGCGCGGCGCTCTCGCCGGAAGCTTCCGCCTGCGCGGCCTGCCGGGCGTCCGCATCGACCTCGGCATCGAGCGCCGCGACGTCCGTCGCGTTCTCAACATGGCTGGGAAAGTAAGCCCTGTCACCCAGGTGGCGGCCGCCACGCACCATGGCGAGGTTGACGCAGGCCTTGCCGCCCTGCACTTTCACCGCCAGGATGTCGACGTCCTTGTCGCCGCCGATTTCCATGGACTGCTGGTGCAGCACCTTGGACAGCGCCGACATCTGGTTGCGCAGCTCGGCGGCCTGCTCGAACTCCAACCGGTCGGCATGCACCAGCATCTTCTTCTCAAGCTCGGTCAGGATGTCCTGCGCCTGGCCCTGCAGGAAGCGCTCGGCGTTGGCCGTGTCCAGCGCGTATTGCTCAGGCGACACATGGCCCACGCAGGGCGCCGAGCAGCGCTTGATCTGGTACAGCAGGCAAGGCCGGGTGCGGTTGTTGAACACCGTGTCTTCGCAGGTGCGCAGGCGAAACACCTTTTGCAGCAGCAGGATGGTGTCCTTGACGGCCCAGGCGCTGGGGTAAGGCCCGAAGTAACGGTGCTTTTTCTCGACCGCGCCGCGGTAGTAGGCGATGCGCGGGAACACCGCGGCCGTGGGCCCCTCGCCCTCCACGGGCGCGCGCGCGCCTGTCAGCTTGAGGTAGGGGTAGCTTTTGTCGTCCCGAAACAGGATGTTGAATTTCGGGTTCAGCGTCTTGATCAGGTTGTTTTCCAGCAGCAACGCTTCCGCTTCGGAGCGCACCACCGTGGTTTCCATGCGAGCGATTTTGGTCACCATGTGGCCTATGCGCGTGCCGCCGTGGTTCTTCTGGAAGTAGTTGGAAACCCGCTTCTTCAGGTTGCGCGCCTTGCCGACGTAAAGCACGCCGCCCTCGGCATCGAAGTAGCGATACACGCCCGGCAACGCGGGCAGCGCGGCCACTTCGCTGAGCAGATGGGGATCGAATTCGTGGGCTTTGGTCATGGGCTGAAATGGGGACAACTGCCCGTATTGTGGACAATCCTTTCATGAATCGCCTGCAGTGGGACATTTTTTGCAAAGTCATCGACAACTTCGGGGACATCGGTGTGTGCTGGCGCTTGGCCGCCGACCTGGCTTCGCGCGGCCACACGGTGCGGCTCTGGGTCGATGACGCCTCGGCCCTGCGCTGGATGGCGCCGGCCGGGTGCGAAGGGGTTCGCGTGCTGCCTTGGCCACAGAACGGCACGCCGCTGGACCTGGAAGCCGCCGGCTTTGCGCAACAGGCACCCGAGGTGCTGGTCGAAGCCTTCGGCTGTGAGATCGCCCCCGAATTCGTGGCGGCAAGTGCCCGGGTGGCGGCTGAGACCGGCCATCCACCCGTCTGGATCAACCTCGAATACCTGTCCGCCGAGGACTACGTCGAGCGCTCCCACGCCCTGCCCTCGCCGGTGCAAAACGGCCCGCTGGCGGACTGGACCAAATGGTTTTTTTACCCCGGCTTCACCGAAAATACCGGCGGGCTGCTGCGCAAACCCGGCCTGCTGGAGCGACAGACCCGCTTTGACCGCGCCGGCTGGCTCAAAGCCCAGGGAATCGGCTGGAACGGCGAAGCGCTGGTGTCCCTGTTTTGCTACGAACCCCCGGCGCTGCAAAGCCTGCTGGCCCAACTGGCGCAACAAGGCCTGCAGGGGCGGCCCGTGCGCCTGCTGGTGGCCGCCGGGCGCGCCACCGGCGCGGTGCGCACCCTCGCCTTCGAGGAGAACGAGCGGCTCGCGATCTCCTACCTGCCCCTGCTGCCGCAAGCGGAGTTTGACCACCTGCTCTGGGCCTGCGACCTGAATTTCGTGCGCGGCGAAGACTCTCTGGTGCGGGCGATCTGGGCTGGGAAGCCTTTCGTCTGGCAGATCTACCCCCAGCAAGACGACGTCCACCAGGCCAAGCTGCAGGCCTTTTTGCACATGCTGCAAGCGCCGCCCTCCCTGCGCGCTTTTCATGTCGCCTGGAACAGCCAGGCAGAGCCCGGGGAGGCCCCGGCGCCATTGCCTGCCGACCTGTCCGCCTGGCAGGCCACGGCGCTGGCGGCCCGCGCCCGGCTGGCGGCCCAGGACGACCTGGTGACCCAATTGCTCGGCTTTGTGGCAAAAAAACGCTAAAATCATAGGCTTTGCGGATCAATCTGAAGATCGACCCAACCTGGGCGACCCGCACAACCCGCCGCGTAACCTGCACACCGGTGCAAGCGTTTAGCGGCCTACCTCAGTGAAACTGCTATGAAAATCGCTCAAGAAATACGCGCTGGCAACGTCATCATGAACGGCAAAGACCCGATGGTGGTGCTCAAGACCGAATACAGCCGCGGTGGGCGCAATTCCGCCACCGTGCGCATGAAGCTCAAAAGCCTGGTCGCCAACTTCAACACCGAAGTCGTGTTCAAGGCTGACGACAAGATCGACCAGATCGTCCTGGACAAGAAGGACTGCACCTATTCCTACTTCGCCGACCCGCTGTACGTCTGCATGGACTCCGAGTACAACCAGTACGAAGTCGAAGCCGAAAACATGGGCGACTCGCTGAACTACCTGCAGGACGGCATGGAACTCGAAGTCGTGTTCTACGACGGCAAGGCCATCTCGGTCGAACTGCCCACCAGCGTTCAGCGCGAAATCACCTGGACCGAACCCGCCGTCAAGGGCGACACCTCCGGCAAGGTCCTGAAGCCCGCCAAGATCGCCACCGGTTTTGAAATCGGCGTGCCCATCTTCGTGGCGCAGGGCGACGTGGTCGAAATCGACACCCGCACCGGCGAATACCGCAAGCGCGTGTAAACCGCTTCGGCCCCCCGCAAAAAGGCTCCTCACGGGGCCTTTTTGCTTTTCGGCCGTTCGCATGCCCCGGAAATGACGGCCCCGCCCTGATCGTTGACAATGGCGCATGGAACAAAAACAAGACTTATCCGTCGGCCGCCTGGCCAACGCCTGGGCTGAACTTCAGGCTTATGCCAGCGAGGGCAACCCCCTCGAAGCAGACGCCTCTCGCCTGGCCTTTGCCGACCCGGAGTTCTTGCTGCGGCGTGAAACCCGCGGCATACGTTTTCAGCTGGAACTGCTCAAGCCGGACCTGGAGCAGCAGGCCCACGGCATTGAAAACACCGTGGTGGTGTTCGGCAGCGCCCGGTTCCGCAGCGAAGAAGACTCCGCCCTGATGGTGGCCGAGGCCGAAGCCGGCGGCGATCCCGAGGTGATAGACCGCGCGAAGAAGCTGGCGCGCAACGCCCACTACTACGAGAGCGCCCGCGCCTTCGGCAAGCTGGTGGCCCAGTACAGCGATGACAAGCCGCCGGAAACCAAACTCTTCATCTGCACCGGCGGCGGCCCCGGCATCATGCAGGCGGCCAACCGGGGGGCGCACGAGGCCGGCGGCCTCAGCGTCGGCCTGGCCATCGTGCTGCCCATGGAAGAAGCGCCGAATCCCTACGTGCCGCCTGAGCTCTCCTTCAAGTTCCATTACTTCGCGCTGCGCAAGATGCACTTCATGATGCGCGCCAAGGCGCTGGTGGTGTTTCCGGGCGGCTTCGGCACGCTGGACGAATTGTTTGAGGTCATCACGCTGGTGCAGACGCGCAAGGCCAAACCGGTGCCCATCATTCTTTTCGGCAGCAGCTACTGGAAGCGCCTGCTCAATACCGAGATGCTGGTGGAGGAAGGCGTGATCTCGCCGAACGACCTCAAACTGCTTCAGTACGTGGACGACCCGCAAGTCGCCTGGGGCCTGATCAAGGACTTTTACCGTCTTTGAGTTCGCCGTGCCCGCCATGGGCCGGCATGCAGTCCTTGAGCAGCCAGGCCGCCCGCGAGCCGGCCCCCACCATCATGCCGGTGGTCCAGAACACGCCGGCGATCCCGACCAGCGCGCCGGCCGTGCCGAACAGCATGGGCATCACCACGCTGGATGCATTGATCGCCATCAGCCGCAAGCCCAACGCCTCGCCGTGGCGCGCCTCCGGCGTGATCTGGTGCAGCATGCTCATGACCATGGGCTGCACCATGCCCAGCGCCAGGCCCAGCAGGATGGAGCACAGGCCCATGCCGATCGCCGAGTGCATCAGCGGGTAGATGCCGAACAGCACCGCCGTCGCCAGCATGGACACCGCCAGCACCTTCCACTCGCGCAAATGGGCCGCCACCAGCGGCATCACCATGCGGATCAGCGCCGCCGCCACCGCGAAGGAACCCAGGATGGTGCCAATCACCGAAGCGCTGATGCCGCGCTCAAAACCCAGCACCGGCACCACAAAGGTGTGGACGTCCCAGCAGGACGACAAAAACCAGTTCACCAGCATCAGGCGGCGGAAGGTGGCCTGGCGCAGCAAATCCCAGGCCTTGGGCTGCGGGCCGCCGCTGGCGGCGATCACAGGCGGCAGTTCCCGCGTCTTGCGCACCAGGAACCAGCTGGCCAGCGGCAATATGGCCATCAGCAAAAACGCCGCGCGATAACCTGACGTGCTGCCGGGCATGGCGCCCACGTGGTCGATCAGCAGGCCGGCCGAAAACGGGCCGATGAAATTGGACACCGCCGGGCCTATGGCCAGCCAGCTGAACACCTGGCGCAGCTCCAGCGCGCCGACCGCCGCGCGGCCTACGTGGCGCTGCAGAGAAATCACCGCCGCGCCGGTCGCGCCGCCCGTCAGAAGCGCCGCCAGGCACAGCACCGGGAACACCGGGAAGGCCACCGCCGCCCCGGCCCCCAGCACGGCGGCGAACACGCTGTAGCTGATGGGCCGCCGCAAGCCGTGCCGGTCGGCAAAACGGCCCGCCGGCAAGGCGAGGAAGACTTGCGTCAAGGCAAACAGCGCGAGCAGCACGCCCACAGCCGCCGGGCTGTAGCCTTCGCGCAGCGCCAGCAGGGGCGCCGCCATGCGCGTGCCGGCCATGCAGGCATGCAGGCAGATCTGCGCCAGGATCAGGCGAGCGAGTTCACGCGTCATGAGGCGAAGCTCATGCGATATGCATCAGGAATTGTCCAGGTCTTTGTCAAGAGGGTCCAATGGAAGCAGGCGGGCGGAATCGACTTCGGGCAGGGCTTCAACGTTGCGCAAGGCCTTGCCCATGACACGGCTGCGCTGCTCGGCGCTGCTCAGCGTGTTGAGCACGGTTTCGGTTTGCGATTTGACCTTGGCCAGCACGTCGCCGAACTTGCCGAACTCGGTCTTGACCGCGCCCAGCACTTGCCACACCTCGCTGGAGCGCTTTTCCAGCGCCAGCGTGCGAAAGCCCATCTGCAGCGAGTTGAGCATGGCCAGCAGCGTGGTCGGGCCGGCCAGCGTGACACGGTGGTCGCGCTGCAGAAACTCCATCAGGCCGGGGCGCCGCAGCACTTCGGCATACAGGCCTTCGGTCGGCAGGAACAGGATGGCGAAATCGGTGGTGTAAGGCGGGTCTATGTATTTCTCGGCGATCGACTTGGCCTCGTTGCGGATTCGCACTTCGAGTGCCTTGCCGGCGATTTCGGCACCCAGCACGTCGGCGCGCTGCTGCGCATCCAGCAGGCGCTCATAGTCTTCATTCGGAAATTTCGCGTCTATGGGCAGCCACAACGGCTCGCCCGAATCCGACCGGCCCGGCAGCTTGATCGCGAAGTCGACCGGGTTCTTGCCGCCGCGGCGCGTGACGACCTGGGCCGCGTACTGGTCGACGGTGAACACCTGCTCGAGCAGGGCTGACAACTGCGCTTCGCCGAAAATGCCGCGCGTTTTTACATTGGTCAGCAGGTGCTTGAGGTCGCCTACGCCCTGCGCCAAAGTCTGCATCTCGCCCAGGCCCTTGTGCACCTGCTCCAGCCGGTCGGCCACCTGCTTGAAGCTTTCGCCCAGGCGGGTTTCCAGCGTGGTTTGCAGTTTTTCGTCGACCGTCTTGCGCATCTCGTCGAGCTTGGCCGAGTTGGTCTGCTGCAGTTGCGCGAGTTGTTTTTCCAGCGTCTCGCGCACTTCGCCCATGCGCCTGGCATTCGATTCGCTGACGGACTGCAGCTGCGTGGTCAGGGTATCCGACAGCGTTTTCTGCAGCAAGGTCAGCTGCTGCGCGAATGCGTCGATCTGCGTGTTCTGGGTGCGGATGGCCTCGGCGCTTTGCTGCACCAGCGTTTGCTGGAAAGTCGCGAAGGTGGTCGCCAGTTCCTGCCGGCTGCTGCGCGAGTTGTCGCCGATCTCGCGCCGCAGCTCACGCTCCAGTTTGTCGTGGCCCGCCGCGATAGTTGCCAGCAGCTCTGTGCGGCCGGTATCCGAGGGTTCGGCGGGCTTGCGCAGCAGCAGCCAGACCAGCAGGAGCAGGTTGGCCACCCCCAGGGCGATCATCAGCCAGGTTTCCATCATGGGTTCATTGTCCGCTTGCCGCCTTCTTTGTGCTTATTGGTCGGCCAGTACCGCAGGGTTGAGCGGGGTCGGAGGCTTCTTGCCGCTGAAAAATGCGATCAGGTTTTCGGCGGCCAGGCTCGCCATGGCCAGGCGTGTGGGGATGGTGGCGCTGGCGATGTGCGGCGTCAACACCACGTTGGGCACGGTCAGCAGGTCGGGATGCACCTTGGGTTCGCCCTCGAACACGTCCAGCCCGGCGGCCGCGATGCGTTTGTCGCGCAGAGCCGCGGCCAATGCGGCATCGTCCACAATGCCGCCTCGCGCGATGTTGATCAGCGTGGCGGTCGGCTTCATCATGGCCAGCTCGGCTGCCGCGATGCTGTGGTGGGAGGCCGGCGAATACGGCAGCACCAGCACAAGGTGGTCGGCCGTCTTGAGCAACTCTTCCTTGCCGACATAGCTGGCCTTGCATTCGGCCTCCAGCGCGGCGTCCAGGCGCGAACGGTTGTGGTAAATCACCTTCATGCCAAAGCCATGGGCGCCGCGTTTGGCGATGCCCTGCCCTATCCGGCCCATGCCCAGGATGCCCAGGGTGGCGCCGTGGATGTCGGAGCCGGCAAACATGTCGTAGCTCCACTTGGTCCACTTGCCGGCACGCAGATAGTGTTCGCTCTCGGTGACGCGGCGGGCCGTGGCCATGAGCAGTGCGAAGCCAAAATCGGCGGTGGTTTCAGTCAGCACGTCGGGTGCGTTGGTGGCCAGCACGCCGGCCGCCGTCATCGCGTCGATGTCGAAGTTGTTGTAGCCCACAGCCATGTTGGCGCAGATCTTCAGGCCTGGGCRGGCCGCCAGCACTTCCGCGTCGATCTTGTCGCCGCCGGTGGTGAAAGCGCCGTCCTTGCCCTTGAGGCGCTCGGTCAGCTGGGCCTTGGACCAGGTTTCATCGCCCTGGTTGGATTCGACGTCGAAATGCTGTTCCAGGCGGGCGATGACTTCGGGGAATACAGCGCGCGCGACGAGGATTTTGGGTTTGCTCATGGTTGTTGTCGGTTTTCTTGCGATGAATAGGCTACTTGAACCAGATGAAGGTCATGATGATGAAGAGGGGGAGCAACACTGCGCCGGACCATGCCATGTAGCCGAAAAAGCTGGGCATATCAACGCCGCGCTCTTCCGCAACGGCTTTAACCATCATATTAGGTGCGTTGCCAATGTAGGAGTTGGCGCCCATGAACACGGCACCGGCCGAAATGGCCGCCAGCGTCGGCGCCAGCGTCGTCATCAAGGCGGCCGGGTCACCACCCGCTGTATTAAAAAACACCAGGTAGGTCGGTGCGTTGTCCAGGAAGGAACTCAACGCGCCGGTAGCCCAGAAATACATAGCCGGGTCAGGCTGGCCGTCGGGCCGCGTCACCGCCGCGACGATGGCGCCGAAAGGCCCTTGCGCACCCGCCTTCAGCATCGCGATCACGGGAATGATGGTCAGGAAAATGCCGGCAAACAGCTTGGCGACCTCCTGCATGGGACCCCACGAAAACTGGTTGTCCCGGTGCACGCCAGCTGGCGTCAGGCGTAGCGAAATAAACGTAATTACCAGCAGGCCCGCATCGCGCACCAGCCCGGGCAAACCCACCGTGGTGCCGAAAATATCGAAACCCAGCGAAGTCTTCCAGAATCCGCTGAGCAAGACCAGGCCGACCACCGCGGCCAGCAGCCAGAAATTGATCACACCGTCGAAGCCGGTGCGCGGGGTGTCCGGTGTCGGGTCAACCGGGAGCACGCCCTCCCTGGCGTAATACCAGCGGTCCAGCAGGTAAAAGATCACCAGCAAGCTGACCGCCAGAAACAGGGTCTGCGGGAACAAGTGGCTGACCGTCCAGAAAAAATCAACACCTTTCAAAAATCCGAGAAACAACGGCGGGTCACCGAGCGGCGTGAGCGAGCCGCCCGCGTTGGACACCAGGAAGATGAAAAAAACCACGACATGCGCCTTGTGCGCCCGGTTGTCGTTGGCGCGTATCAGCGGCCGGATCATCAGCATGGAAGCACCGGTGGTGCCCATAAAACTGGCCAGCACCGTGCCGACGGCAAGGATGGTCACGTTGGTGGCCGGGCTGCCGTGCAGGTTGCCGCGGATGAAGATGCCGCCCGCCACGGTGTAGAGCGCCACCAGCAGGATGATGAAGGGAATGTATTCGGCCAGCAGCGCGTGCACCAGGCTGGCGCCCGCCACGGCGGGGCCGAACACGGCGGCAAATGGAAGGAAAAACACCAGCGTCCACGCGGCGGCGACTTTGCCGAAATGGTGATGCCAGAATGAAGGCACCAGCAAAGGCATCAAGGCGATTGACAGGAGGATGCCTGCAAAGGGAATGCCCCAGGCCCATGAAAGGCGGCTGCCGTCAATATCAGCCGCCATGGACAGGGCCGGCAGGCACATCAAAGCCCCCGCGGCAACGCTGCGTAAAAATCTCATTGCATTTTCCTCAAGCGATTTCAAAAACCTGGCGCAGATAGGCCAGGTATTTTTCGTCGTCGCACATGTTCTTGGAAGGGGTGTCGGACAGCTTGGCCACCGGCTGGCCGTTGCAGCGGATCATCTTGATGACGATCTGCAGCGGCTCATAGCCGAGGTCGTTGGTCAGGTTGGTGCCTATGCCGAAGGCCAGCTGGCAGCGGCCCTTGAACTGCTGGTACAGCTCTATGGTGCGCGGCACCGTGAGGCCGTCGCTGAAGATCAGCGTCTTGGTCTTGGGGTCGACGCGGTTTTTGGTGTAGTGCGCGAGCATGCGCTCGCCCCACTGGAACGGGTCCCCGCTGTCGTGGCGCGCACCGTCGAAAAGCTTGCAGAAGTACATGTCGAAGTCGCGCAGGAAGGCACTCATGCCGTAGACGTCGGACAGCGCGATGCCCAGGTCGCCCCGGTATTCCTTCGCCCAGGATTCAAACCCGAAGACCTGGCTGTCGCGCAGCCGCGGGCCCAGCGCCTGGCAGGCCTGCAGGTATTCATGCGCCATGGTGCCCAGGGGCGTCAGGCCCAGCTTCATCGCGAACAGCACGTTGCTGGTGCCGGCGAGCTGGCCCTGCACGCCGGTGCCGAGGCGGGTGACCAGGGTGCGCAGCACTTCCTCGTGCCAGGCCTTGCCGAAGCGGCGGCGCGTGCCGTAGTCGGCGATCTTGAGCGCGCCCAGGCCCTCGGCCTGCAGCTGGCCTATCTTGGTGTCCAGCCGCCGGCGGCCTTCGCTGACGTCGGCCTTTTTCTGCGTGTTGCGAAAGTAGACCTCGTTGATGATGGCGAGCACCGGGATCTCGAACAGGATGGTGTGCAACCAGGGGCCCTTGATGGACACCTCGATTTCACCCGAAGGCAGCGCCGTGACGTCCACGTACTTTTCATTGAGCCGGAAGATGCCGAGGAAATCAATGAAGTCGCTTTTGATGAAACGCATGGCCTTGAGGTAGGCCAGCTCGGCATCCTGGAACCGCAGGCTGCACAGGCCGCGGATTTCCTCGCGTATCTCAGTCACATAGGGTGCAAGGTCGCCTATGCCCGGTGCGCCGGCGTTGCGGCACTTGAAGCGGTACTCCACCTCGGCACCCGGAAACTGGTGCAAGACCACCTGCATCATGGTGAACTTGTACAAGTCAGTGTCGAGCAAACTGGTGATGATCATGGAGAAGGCTTGAGGCCGTGGCGCCGGGGCGCCTTGGTGGTTAATGTGAACAAGCCCGTTGCAAATCTTGCAAGCGGGCTTTCAACGCGCTAACTCAGGTACCCAGGAAATCCACTTCAAACAGCAAGGTGGCGTTCGGCGGAATCACGCCGCCGGCGCCGCGCGCGCCGTAGCCCAGCTCAGCCGGGATGATCAGGCGGCGCGTGCCGCCCACCGACATGCCCTGCACGCCCTCGTCCCAACCGCGTATGACCTGGCCCGCGCCCAGCGAGAACTCAAAGGGCTGGCCGCGGTCCTTGCTGGAGTCGAACTTGGCGCCTTGCACGCCGTTGTTGTAGAGCCAGCCGGTGTAGTGCACCTTGACGTTCTGGCCCGCCTTGGCGATGGCGCCGGTGCCCAGCACGGTGTCTTCGTACTGCAGGCCGGAGGGGGTGGTCGTGATGTTGCTCATGGAGAGGTCCTTTTGGAGGAAATGGAAAGATTAAAAAGGGAAGGGAGAAAGAAAAGAGAGAAAGCGGCAAAGAAAGGAAAAACGGGAACGAAACGGGTCTTTCTTCATGAACCCCTGACTTTACCCGCAACCAGCAAAACCAGCCTGTCAGCGCGGGCAGCGAGCAGCTGGTTCTGCTCGGCCACCAGCAGGCCCAAGCCCTGCTGCCGCAGCGCCAGCAGTGCATCGCGAATCGCTTCCACCAGCACCGGGGCAATGCCCTCACAGGGTTCATCGAGCAGCAGGATGCGGGGACCGGTCATGAGCGTGCGGGCAATCGCGAGCATCTGCTGCTCGCCGCCGCTCATCTGGGCGGCGCGTCGTCCCAGCATGGACTTGAGCGCGGGGAACAGGTCCAGCGCCCTGGCCTCCTGCGCCGCCACGTCGCGGCCCGCCGCGATGCGCAGGTTCTCGCGCACCGTGAGTTCGGTGAAGAGCCGGCGGTCTTCGGCGACATAACCCAGGCCGGCCTGCGCGCGGCGGTGGGTGTCCCAGCGTTCAATGGGGGCCAGGTCCGCGCCCTGGGCACCCGCCGGGTCGCGGTAGCGGATGTGGCCTTCAGTGCGCACCTCCAGGCCCATCAGGGATTTGAGCAAGGTGGATTTCCCGGCGCCGTTGAGCCCCTGCAATACCACCAGTTCACCGGGCGCCACTTGCAGCGACACACCAAACAGCGCCTGGGCCGGGCCGTAAAAAGCGTTGAGTTGGTCGACCTCAAGCATGGCCGGCCCCCTCCCCGCCCGCCTGGCCCAGGTAGCGGCTGCGCACCACGGCGTCGCGCGAGATTTCTTCGAACGAGCCTTGCGCGGCCAGCCGGCCTTCGATCAGCACCAGCACGCGGTCGGCGACGCCGGCGACGGCGTCCATATTGTGTTCGGTGTAGAGCACCGCCATGCCCTGCCCCGCCAGGCGCTTCACGAGTTGCATCAGGTCGGCGCGCTCAGGTCCGGCCAGGCCAGCGGCGGGTTCGTCCAGCAGCAGGAGCTGCGGCCGCGCCGCCAGCGCCAGGGCCAGTTCGAGCCGCTTTTTCGCGCCATAGGGCAGGCTCAGCGCGTCCTGCGCCGCCAGGGCTTCAAGCCCGGTCTGCGCCAGCAAGGCCAGGGCCGGCTCGCGCGCCTGGCCGTCCAGGCGCCTGAAAGCTGAGACGGCCCGTGAGCCCAGACGCGCCTGCACGGCGAGCTGCACGTTCTGCAACACCGTGAGCGCTTCAAACACCTGGGCCACCTGGAAGGTGCGCGCCACACCCAGCCGCAAGCGCGCCTGCGGGCTGAGCCCCTGAAGCGCCTGGCCGTTCCAGGCGATGTCGCCGCCTGTCAGCGGGTATTGGCCGGCGATGCAGGCAAAGGTGGTGGACTTGCCGGCGCCGTTGGGCCCTATCAGGGCGACGCACTGGCCCGGCGGCACTTCAAAGCTCACGCCGTCCACAGCACGCAGGCCGTCAAAATGCTTGACGAGTTGCCGGACCTGCAGCATCAGGCGGCCCTTTCGGGCTTGCGCCGCCGCCAGATGCCGGCAAGCCGCGGCA
Organism: Polaromonas sp. P1_F2; assembly: GCF_056405735.1. Classification (NCBI taxonomy): domain Bacteria; kingdom Pseudomonadati; phylum Pseudomonadota; class Betaproteobacteria; order Burkholderiales; family Comamonadaceae; genus Polaromonas; species Polaromonas sp. P1_F2. The sequence goes on from NZ_JBFUBN010000006.1 coordinate 154,374, forward strand.
GCAAACCCAGCAGCCCCGAGGGCGAGGCCACCATGATCAGCATGATGAAGACGCCCAGCAGGCCGCGCCAGTAAGTCACTTCGCGTCCGAGTTCGGCGCCGGCGTAGCTCAACACGATGCTGCCCGCCACCGCGCCCCAGAGCTGGTGTACGCCGCCCAGCAAGACCACCAGCAAGGCATCGACCGACGTGGAGACCGACGCGAGCGAGGGGAACACCGCGCCTTTATGCGCGGCGGCCAGGCCGCCGGCCAGGCCGGCCAGCACGGCGCTTTCCACAAAAATACGGTACTTGAGCCAACCCACCGCCAGCCCCGAGGCCGAGGCGCGCAAAGGCGCGTCGCGCAGGGCCTGCAGCGCGGCCCCCATGACCGAGCGTCCCAGAAAGCGCAGCGCGGCCACGGCCACCAGCGCCAGCGCCACCAGCAGCGCGTAAAACACCGGCCGGCCCTCGTCGCTCACCAGCGTGAGCCCGATCAGGCCGTTGTCGCCGCCGGTGAGGCCTACCCACTGCGTGGCGCCGGCCCAGATCACCTGCGCGAGCGCCAGCGACAGCATGGCCAGGTAAACGCCGCTGCTGCGCACCACCGCCGCACCGAACACCGCGGCCACCGCCAGGGCCGCACCGCAGCCGGCCGCCAGTGCCAGCGGCAGCGAAGCGCCCCACAGGCTGTGCGACAGTGCCGCGCCGTAGGCGCCCAGCGCAAAGAAGGCGGCATGGCCAAAGCTGACCAGGCCGCCCAGTGCCATCATGGACTGCAGGCTGATGCCGAAGATCATGAGTATCATTGCGTCGGCCGCCAGCGCCTGCCAGTAAGGCCCGCCCGCCCATGCCAGGGCGGCCAGCAGCAAAAAGGCGGCTGTGATCGCCGAGGATCCGGCCGCGCCTATTGCCAGGCCGCGAAACCTCTGGACCGCCTCGCGCACGCCGCCGCCGGCCTCCTGCGCCGAGACCGCCTTGCCGTTGAGCCCCTGGGGCCGGAACACCAGCACCACGGCCATGGTCACGAACACGATGACCAGCGTGGCCTGCGGAAACACATTGATGCCGAAGGCATGGACCAGTCCGATCAGCAGGGCCGCCACAAAGGCGCCGCCTATGCTGCCCAGCCCGCCGGTGACCACCACCACAAAGGTTTCCACAATCACGTTCATGTCCATCTGCAGGTGGGCGGGCTCGCGCGGCAGCTGCAGTGCGCCGGCCAGGCCCGCCAGCGCGCAACCCAGCACCACGGCACCCAGCATCAGCGGACGCGGGTTGACACCGAGTGCCGCGAGCATGGAACGGTCCTGCGTGGCAGCGCGCAGGCGCTGGCCGAAACGCGAACGCCGCAGCAGCAGGTGCAGGCCCAGCCAGACCAGCGGGCCCAGCGCGATCATCGTGAGCTGGTAGACGGGAAAGAACTCGTCGCCGATCTGCACCGAACCCTTGAGACCCGGAAAGCGCGGCGCGAACACTTCGTCGGGGCCGAAGCCCCACTGCATCGCATCGTGCATCGCCAGCGTGAGGCCGAAGGTGGCGACCAGCTGGTAAAGCTCGGGCGCACCGCTCATGCGCCTGAGCAGCAGGAATTCAGCCGCGGCGCCGGCCAGCCCCGCGCAGGCCGCACCCATCAAAATCGCAAGAAGATACAGCGGAGCGCTTTCGCCCCAGGCAGGAAACCAGTGCGTGACCCAGTGCGCCGTGAACAGCGCGCCCAGCATGAAAAAACTGCCGTGCGCGAAGTTGACGATGCGCGTCACGCCGAAGATCAGCGTGAGGCCAGCCGCCATCAGGAACAGCGTGGTGGCGTACGACAGTCCACCGAGCAGCTGGACCACGGAAAAAGTCATCCCCTCAGTCCAGCCAGGTGGTGAACTCAGTGGCCGGTACGCGCGGCGTGCGGAAAGTATTGACGAGCGCCGCCTCATCGGCATAGCCCAGCGCCATGCCGCACACCAGCATCTCACCCTCCCCCGCGCCTATGTGCGGCAGGATGATTTTGCCGAAGCCGTTCCAGGCGGCCTGCGGACAGGTGTGCAGTCCCAGGCCGCGCGCGGCCACCATGAGGTTCTGCATGAACATGCCGTAGTCCACCAGCGAGCCGCGGCCCATCACGCGGTCCAGTGTGAACATCAGGCCCACGGGTGCGTCGAAAAATTTGAAGTTGCGGTGATGCTGCGCATGCATCCTGTCCTTGTCGCCCTTGGTGATGCCCAGCAGGCCGTAGAGGCCCCAGCCGTTGGCGCGGCGCCGGTCTATATAGGGCGAGACCCACTGCTCGGGGTAGTAGTCGTATTCCTCTTTGTACTCGGCCGCCAGGGCCGGATTGGCGTGCAGCGCGTCATGGGCCCGGCAGACCTTTTCGACCAGGGTGTCGCGGCTCGCGCCCTGCAGCACATAGGCCTTCCAGGGCTGGGTGTTGGTGCCCGAGGGCGCGCGGCTGGCGACTTCCAGCAGGTGGGCGATCGTTTCGCGCGGCACCGGCTTGGGCAGAAACTGTCGTATGGACTGCCGGCTGACGATGGCTTCTTCCACCGCGTTGCGCGCATCGCCCGCGTGGCGGGGAGTGATATAGGGAAGCACGGGCGGTGCCTGGGTCATCGGAGGGTCTCCAGTACGGAAAGCAGTTCAGGTGGCAAAGGCGCCGGCCGGCGCGTGGCGCGGTCTACATAGACGTGGATGAAATGGCCTTTGGCCGCGCAGGGCTGGCGTTCATCGCCAGGGAACAGCGCCACCTCGTAGCGCACGCTGGACGAGCCGACGTGCGCCACACGAATCCCGGCCACCACGGGCTCGGGAAACGCCAGCGGCGCGAAGTAGTTGCATTGGGTCTCTATCACCAGGCCGATCACGCTGCCGGTGTGGATGTCGATGGCGCCGCGTTCAATCAGCAGGCCGTTGACGGCGGTGTCGAACCAGCTGTAGTAGACGACGTTGTTGACGTGGCCGTAAATGTCGTTGTCGGACCAGCGGGTGCCGATGTCGCGGAAAGCTTTGTAGGCGCTACGGGCTTCGGCTTGCGGTCGTGTCGGGGAGGTCATGAGGCCCTATTTTGCCAGCGCGGGCCAGGGCGGGCTCGGGGGCTATGTTTGCCCCGATGGCGTGAGGCTCACGCCCCAGCAATTCGGGCAGCCGGTTCGGCAGAGGAACGTTGTCCCGCTGCAGCAGGATCCAGTGCCCATAGGAGAAAGGAGAGAAATGCAGCACGTCGCAAACATGCGAGCCCACCCGCGCCATCCAGTTGGGCAGGGGCAATTGCAGGGCGGGGGCGCCGGTGTAGTCGGCGCGCAGCGCACGCAGGTACTCTGCATAACCGTAGCGGCGTGTGCCGCCCAGTTCGACTTCGCGGTGGGCGGCCAGCGAAGGCATGGCCGCCAGGACGGCAAAAGCCAGGCCGAGGTCTGCGGCCGTCATCGCCGCGATGCCGCCGCGCGCGGCGCGCGGGATGGCGTGCAAGGGCGAGCGCGACAGGCCGCGTAGCCAGCGCGCGCCAAAGCCGCCCTCGCCGTCGAGCAGCGAGGGGCGCACGATGGCGTAGTCGCTGCCCGAGGCCGCGATGGCGCGCTCACCGAGCAGCTTGCTCGACAGGAAGCGGCTTTTGGCGCCTTCATGCAGACCCAGGGCCGAGGTGTGGATGAAGCGAATGCCCGCCGCGGCACAGGCCAGGGCCAGTGCCGCCGGCGCGCGGTGGTGCACGTGGTCGTAAGACTCATTCGGCCGCTGGCGCAAGATGCCCACGCAGTTGACGACCACGTCGACGTCTTTGAGCAAGGCGTCCCAGGCATCCAGTTGCAGCAACTGTTCAAAGCGCGCAAGACGCACGGCGGCAAAGGGATAGGCGGTTTCGTGGCGCTCGGGATGGCGGCTGCCTATCGCGACTTGTGCGCCGCAAGCATGCAGCGCCGCCACGGCATGGCGGCCGATAAAGCCGGTGCCGCCGAGGACCAGTACTCGCAGAGAGGAAGGTTTTTCAGGCGCGTCGTGAATATCGGAAGTGGTCGGCGGCATGTTTTTTTGCTCTTCTATGTCAAGGGTCGCCGGGGCGAATCCCTGGCAATGTAGCAGCAATGCCAGGCATGCCCCGGCGTACGCGCCTCAGGGATTCCAGCGCGCCCAATATTCGAGCGCCAGCGTGTAGGTGTTCATCTGCACCTGCACGGTCTCGTCGATGTTGACGCCGTAGCCGCCCGCCATGGCAAACGCCAGCGGGATGCGGCGCTGCCAGGCCCAATCGAAGACGCGCCGGTCGCGCGCCTCCAGGCCGTCGAAGCTCAAGGCCAGGCGGCCCAGGCGATCGCCCTCGTACGGGTCGGCGCCGGCCAGGAAGAGGATCAGGCCGGGCTCGAATCGCCGCTCCAGTTCATCGAGCGCTTGCTCCAGCGCCTGCAGGTAGGCGGCATCGCCGCAGCCGTCGGGCAGGTCCACGTCGAGGTCGCTGGCTTCCTTGCGAAACGGAAAGTTCTTCTGCCCGTGCAAGGACAGCGTGAAGACACTGGCGTCACCGGCGAAGATGCTGGCCGTGCCGTTGCCCTGGTGCACGTCCAGGTCGATGACGGCGACCTGCAGCGGCTTGCGTGGGTGGCGGTGCTGCCGCGCCCACTCCGCCTGCATCAGCCTGGCGGCGACGGCCGCATCGTTGAACACACAAAACCCGCCGCCCTTGTGCGCATAGGAGTGGTGCGTGCCGCCGGCGAGATTGGCGGCGATACCCTCCCCCGGCCGGCACGGCGACCCCATGGCCACGCGGGCCGCCGCGACGGTGGCGCCCGCCGAGCGGCGCGCGCGTTCGGCCATGCCGGGGCTCCAGGGAAAGCCGATCTCGCGCTGGGCGGCTGCCGGCAAGGTCCCGTTGCTGATATCGGCGATGTAGGCCGGTGTATGGACCAGTGCCAGTTCACCGTCCGTCGCGGCCAGCGCTTGCGCCATGCGCACCTGCGGGCGCTCGTTCACGAGGCGATCACGCAGCAAACGGTATTTCGCCATCGGGAAACGGTGGCCGGGCGGCAGCGGCAAAACGAAGTTGTCGGCGTAAAAGGCTTGCAAGGTAAGAAGTGTGTTGCGATCAGAGCTTGAAGCCATTGTGGCCTCGCGCCAGGCACTGATCAAAATGGTTGCATGCAGGTGGCTGGAGTAGTTCTTTTTGGGTACTTTTCAGTGCTGTTTCAGACCGTTACCTAGAGGTCGACCTCTAAATTGGTGCACTGCAACATAAAATGCTTGCAATGGTGCAGCCATTCCCTATACTTGGGCTTATGTTGCAGTGCAGCAATTCAGCGCAAAGCAACTACTGTCCTCACTAAACTTAAACCTATTTTGGAGATTCATTATGTTGACCGCTGAACAAGTCCTCGCTTCCCACAAAGCCAACATCGAAACCCTGTTTGGCCTGACCCACAAAGCCTTCGAAGGCGTTGAAAAGCTGGTCGAGCTGAACGTGCAAGCCACCAAGGCCGCCCTGGCTGAAACCGCCAACCACACGCAAGCCGTGATGGGCGTGAAAGACGCACAAGAACTGATGGCCCTGCAAGCCGGCCTGGTCCAGCCCCTGGCTGAAAAGACCGCCGCCTACAGCCGTCACCTCTATGACATCGCTTCGGCCGCCGGCGCTGAACTGGGCAAGACCTTTGAAGGCCAGGCCGCTGATGCACAGAAGAAATTCGTCGGCCTGGTCGACAACGCCGCCAAGAACGCACCGGCCGGTTCCGAAACCGCCGTGGCTGTCCTGAAGAGCGCCGTCGCCGCCGCCAACAACGCTTTCGAGTCGGTCCAGAAGGCCGTCAAGCAAGCCAGCGACATCGCTGAAGCCAACTTCAACACGGTGGCTGCTTCCGCAGTGAACGCCACCAAGACGACCACCGCCAAAAAGCGCTGATCAAAGGCGCGTCCCTGGCGCGCTACCGTCACGGAGCCTGTTTCGCAGATCCTGTTTGACTGAACAGGGTTTCAAGCCAGTTGTCTCCTCGGGTCCTTTCCGAAATTCATTTTCACGGACCCCTTAAAGCCCGATCGCAAGATTGGGCTTTTTTTTTGCCTGCACTGGCTTGCGGTGGCCGCTACTTGTGCGCCACAAGCGCCGCGGCCTCGAGTTTGGCCTTGAGCTGCGGCAGCGCCGCCAGCATGGCAGCCCGGCCCGCATCAATGGCACGCTGCCGCGCGGAGAAGTCCGCGCTTTTGAGGCCTATGAGCGAGGGACGCACGACGACGTCGGCATCCTTGAGTTCGTACTGGTTGATGCTTTTGCCCATGATGGCAAAGGTTTGCAGCAGGATTTGCAGCGTGTCGCCGGCCGGATTGTTTTCCGGCGGGCTGGAGATGTCGACCGCGACCACGATGTCCGCCCCCATCTGCCGTGCAAAACGCACCGGCACCGGCGAGACCAGGCCGCCATCCACATACTCGCGCCCGCTGATCTTCACCGGCAGGAACACCGCCGGCACCGCGCTCGATGCCCGCACCGCGGTGCCGGTATCGCCGCGCTGGAACAGCACGGCCTGGCCACTGTTGAGGTCGGTGGCGACGATGCCCAGCGGAATCGCCATGTTTTCCAGGGTCCGGTTGGCCACCAGGTCGTTGACGTAACGGGCCAGCGCGTCGCCGCGGAACATGCCGCGCCCGAAGATGGGCAGCATCCAATCGGTGATGGCCACCTCTTCCATGTTGAGCGCGGTCTGCTGCAGCTGCGCGCTGGTCTTGCCGCTGGCATAGAGCGCCGCCACCAGGCTTCCGGCCGAAGTGCCGACCACCAGTTGCGGCTTGAGCCCGGCTTCTTCCAGCACCGCGATCACACCCACATGAGCAAAGCCGCGCGCCGCGCCCCCACCCAGCGCCAGCCCTATGCGCACCGGCTTTCTGGCGGCCTCGGCCGGCGGCGGCAACACAGGGGCACCGGGGCCGGTCGGCAGCGTGCCGCAACCGGCCAGCAGCAGCATCACAAGGGCCAGACAGGCGCCCGGCCCCCATCCCGGCGCGCGCGAAGGCTGGTCCAACGTAGGGACTCTGGCAAGAATGATTCTTATTTGCTTTATCATGGCCGGGCTTTAAAAATTACCTGTAAGAAAGTGGAAAGTTATGTACAAGAAGGTGGTTCTCTCGTCGCTGCTGTTGCTGGCAGGTTTTGCATCAGCGCAGGAGCAGGTGGTCAACTTGTATTCTGCCCGCCATTACCAGACCGATGAAAAGCTCTACAGCGACTTCACCAAGGCCACCGGCATCAAGGTCAACCGCGTGGACGCCGACGACGCCGGCATCCTGGCACGCCTGAAGGCTGAAGGCGCCGCCTCCCCCGCCGACGTGATCTTGCTGGTCGACGCGGCCCGCCTCTGGAAAGGCGACGCGGACGGCCTGTTCAAACCCATCAAATCGCCGGCCCTCGAAGCCGCCATTCCCGCCAAGCTACGCGCCAAGGAAACCGCCGAAGGCACGACCTGGTTCGGCTTCTCCACCCGTGCCCGCGTCGTGGTGTTCGACAAGCTCAAGGTCAAAAAAGCCGACGTGGACACTTACGAAAAGCTGGCCGACCCGAAGAACAAGGGCCTGCTGTGCACCCGCTCGGGCGCCCATCCGTACAACCTCTCCCTCTTCGGCGCCGTGACCGAACATCTGGGTGAAGCCAAGGCTGAGCAATGGCTCAAGGGCCTGGTGGCCAACATGGCGCGCGACCCCAAGGGCGGCGACAGCGACCAGATCAAGGCCGTGGCCAGCGGTGAATGCGGCATCGCGCTGACCAACACCTATTACCTGGCGCGCATCATGCGCTCCAATGCGCCGGATGACAAAGTCGTGGCCGACCGCGTCGGCGTGGTCTTCCCCAACCAGGACAGCTGGGGCACGCATGTGAACATCGCCGGCGCGGCCGTCGCCAAGAACGCCAAGAACACGGCGAACGCCGTCAAGTTCATGGAATACCTGGCCAGCCCGAGCGCGCAGGAGTATTTCGCCAACGGCAACAACGAGTGGGCCGCGGTACCGGGCCTGGGGGTCAGCAACCCGGCGCTCAAGGCCATGAGCCCTTCGGGCAACGGCAGCTTCAAGTCCGAAACCATCCCCATCAGCGCCGTGGGCAACAACCAGCTCAAGGTGCAGCAGATGCTGGACCGCGTCGGCTACAAGTAAGCCAGCGCCCTTCTTTTGCGAAAGCCCGGCCGCCGAAAGGCGCCGGGCTTTTTTCATGCGCCATAATTGACGTTTACGTTAACGTCATGTCGCTTTCGCCTTCGGAAAAGCAGCGGCGTTCGCACAAAGCCCTTTTTAACCTCCCACTCTTCATTCAAGGAATCACCATGGATATCGCAGGCAAAGTATTTATCGTCACCGGCGGCGCATCGGGCCTGGGTGAAGGCACGGCGCGCATGCTGGTGGCCAATGGCGCCAAGGTCGTCATCGCCGACATGCAGGCCGACAAGGGCGAAGCCATCGCCAAGGAACTGGGCGCCGACAAGGCCGCCTTCGTCAAATGTGACGTGAGCCAGGAGGCCGACGGCCAGGCCGTGGTGGCCAAGGCGGTCGCCATGGGCAAGCTGATGGGCCTGGTGAACTGCGCCGGTATCGCGCCCGCCGAAAAAACCGTGGGCAAGAACGGCGCGCACAGCCTGGCCGTGTTCAGCAAGACCATCACCGTCAACCTGGTCGGCAGCTTCAACATGATCCGCCTGGCGGCCGACGCCATGTGCAAGAACGAGCCCGAAGCCACCGGCGAGCGCGGCGTGCTGATTTCCACCGCCTCCGTGGCGGCTTACGACGGCCAGATCGGCCAGGCCGCGTACAGCGCCTCCAAGGGCGGCATCGTCGGCATGACCCTGCCGATTGCCCGCGACCTGGCGCGCAACGGCATCCGTAACATGACAATCGCCCCCGGCATCTTCGGCACGCCCATGCTCTTCGGCATGCCGCAGGAGGTGCAGGATTCCCTGGCAGCCGGCGTTCCCTTCCCGTCCCGCCTGGGCACGCCGCAAGACTACGCGCGCCTGGCCAAACACATCATCGAAAACGACATGCTCAACGGCGAAGTGATTCGCCTGGACGGCGCGATCCGCCTCGCACCGCGCTGAGTTTCGCGACTGGCCGATTCAGGGTGAGGTCGGGTGCAGCTCGGCCAGCCGTTCGGTCAGCAGCGCCGACAGCCGATCTATCACCTCGTTGACGCGGGCCGGCACGTAACGCCGGCTCGGCACCACGGCGTAGAGCGGCGCCGGCTCGCCCAGGTGGCCCGCGAACAGGCGCACCAGCTTGCCGCCGGCCAGCGAGGCCATGAGGTCGATCTCGGACTGGTAGACGATGCCCCGCCCTTCCAGCGCCCACTGCAACGCGATCGAGGCGTCGTTGCAGGCCAGCGGCCCGGCCACGCGCACCTGGAAAGGCGCGCTGGCCTCTCCCTGCAGCTCGAACTGCCACTGGTCCTGCCGGCGTTCGCGCACATGGCAGACCAGGCAGTCGTGCTGCGCGAGCTCGCAGGGCTGCAGCGGCGTGCCGCGGCGCGCGAGGTAATCCGGGCTGGCGCAGGCCACGCGCCGCGCCGGCGCCAGCAGGCGCGCCGAATGGGTCGAATCCATCAGCGGGCCGTTGCGCAGGGCCACGTCTATGCCTTCGCGCACCAGGTCCACGCGCACATCGCTGATCTGCAGGTCGATCTCAATGCCGGGATGGAGGGTGGCGAATTCCGCCAGCCAGTAGGCGAGCATCTCGCGCGCCAGCATGGCCGTGGCGGTGATGCGTATGCTGCCGGTGAGGCCGAAGGTACCGGCGCGCACCTTGGCCTGGCCTTCGGACACCAGCTCGAGCGCGCGGCGCGCATGGTCGACCATGACCGCGCCTTCGGCCGTGGGCCGCACGGCGCGTGTGGTGCGCTCGAAGAGCCGCACGCCCAATGAGGTCTCCAGCCGCTTGATCGCCGCGCTGACGGCCGCGGTGGAAAGCCTGCAGCGCTTGCCCGCACCCGTGAGGCTGCCGGTCTCCGCGGTGGCCAGCAGCACGCGCAGGGCATCGAGATTGTCAAATTCCATGGAAGACTGATTTCTCCGAAACGCCATTGTGGGGCGCGGGGCCGCTCGATATATTTGCCAGCGGGCAGGAGATGTTCCCAGGCCCCGCGACAAGCAACAACTACATTCAAGGATATCCCATGAGACACGCCTTCCCGGCGCTGGCGGCGACCGCGCTACTGGCCGCCTGCGCCAACAGCCCCTCCTCCTTCACCTACCAGGTCCCGGCCGATGAAGTCGCGCGCGGCGCCAAGTACATGCAGCCCGAAGGTTCTTCGGGCTTCACGCCCAAGCCGGGCTGGGCCACGAAGAAGTTCGCCGTGGCCGCCGCCAACCCGCTGGCCACCGACGCCGGCTACCAGGTGCTCAAGGCCGGCGGCTCGGCCGTGGACGCGGCGATCGCCGTGCAGATGGTGCTCACGCTGGTGGAGCCGCAGTCCAGCGGCATAGGCGGCGGCGCCTTCCTGCTGCATGCCAGCGGCGGCAAGGTCGAGGCCTTTGACGGCCGCGAAACCGCCCCCGCGGCCGCCGATGAAAAACTCTTTATCAGCGCCGACGGCAAGCCCATGGCGTTTTACGACGGTGTGGTCGGCGGCCGCTCCGTCGGCACGCCCGGCACGGTGCGCATGCTCGAGATGGCCCACAAGCAGTACGGCCGGCTTCCCTGGGCCCAGCTGTTCGCGCCGGCCATCCAGCTGGCCGAAGGCGGCTTCAAGGTCAGCCCGCGCCTGAATACCTTGCTCAAGGGCGAGGTGCACCTGAAAAAAGACGCCACGGCCGCCGCCTACTTTTACAAGCCTGACGGCAACCCGGTGGACGTGGGCGCGACCCTGCGCAACCCGGCCCTGGCCGAGGTGCTGCGCCGGATCGCGGCCGGCGGATCAAACGCGCTGCTCGAAGGCCAGGTCGCGCAGGCCATCGTCGCCAAGGTGCAAGGCCACGCCACCAACCCCGGCAAGCTGGCCCTGGCCGACCTGGCCGGCTACCAGCCCAAAAAGCGCGATCCGATCTGCAGCGACTACAGCGCCGCCGGCAAGGCCTACCGCCTGTGCGGCATGCCGCCGCCCAGCTCGGGCGCGATTGCCGTGGGGCAGATCCTCGGCATCCTGAACAACACGCCGGCCGCCACCCTGGGCCTGGTCACCGGCAGCGGCGGCGTTCCCGGCACGGTCTCGCCCACACCCTCGGCCGACTGGCTGCACCTGTACACCGAGGCATCACGCCTGGCCTTCGCAGACCGCGGCCAGTACCTGGGCGACCCTGACTTCGTGCAGCCGCCCGGCGGCAGCTGGATGAGCCTGCTGGCCCCGGCCTACCTGAGCGAGCGCGCCAAACTGATACAGCCCGCCGGCCCCAGCATGAAGACCGCCAAACCCGGCGTGCCGGGCGCCGTCAAGACGGCTTACGCGCCCATGCCCGACCAGCCCGAGTACGGCACCTCGCACATCAGCATCGTCGACGGCTACGGCAACGCGATCGCCATGACGACCACGATTGAAGACCAGTTCGGCTCGCGCCTGATGACCGACGGCGGCACCGGCAAGGCCGGCGGCTTTTTGCTCAACAACGAACTCACCGACTTCAGCTTCGCCCCGGCGGACGCCGAAGGCAAGCCCGTGGCCAACCGCGTGCAGCCCGGCAAGCGCCCGCGTTCATCCATGGCGCCCACGCTGGTGTTCGACAAGAACTCCGGCCAGCTCGTCATGAGCGGCGGCAGCCCTGGCGGCGCGCTCATCATCCACTTCACGGCCAAGACCTTGTACGGCACTCTGAACTGGGGCCTGAATGCCCAGCAGGCCATCGACCTGCCCAATTTCGGCTCGCTCAACGGCCCCAGCATCCTGGAAGAAAAACGTTTCTCGCCGGCCACTGTCGAGGCCTTGCGCAGCCGCGGCGCCGAGGTGCGCGAACAGACCATGACCAGCGGCCTGCAGGCCATCCAGAAAACGCCGGAGGGCTTCTTCGGCGGCGCCGACCCGCGGCGCGAGGGTTTGGTGCTGGGAGACTAATCCAGCCGCATGGGCCTGGCGGGCTGGTCCTGCCGGGCCGTGCCCAGGCGCTCGTATTCCGAGATCACCTGCGCGCCCAGCAGCAGCAAGGCGGCCGCGACTTCCAGGCTCAGCAGCACCACAATGGCGGTGGTGAGCGAGCCGTACACCAGGCCGACCTGCGACAGCGTGGAGAAGTACCACACCAGGAGGTGGCGCGTCAGCTCCCACAGCAGCGCGGCGGTCACGCCGCCCAGCAGCGCGTGCCGCCATTGCAGCCGGCCCACCGGCATCACCATGTACAGCGACGTGAGCAGCAGCACCTCGCCCATCAGGCCCAGCAAATACAGCAGCACGCCGGAAAAACCGCTGAGCGACCATTCCCAGCCCAGGAAGTCCAGGCTTTTTTCGCCCAGCGCCTGCAGGCTTCCCGACACCAGCGTCACCAGCAGCAAGCCCAGGCCCACAAACAGGATGTAGCAATAAGGCAGGATGGCCGACACCAGCAGATGGCGGCGGCGGATCGCCACGCGGTGCAGAAAGATCACCGACATCGCGTTCTCCAGCACCGTGAAGGCCAGCGAACTGAAAAACAGCATGGTGGCCAGCAAGACCCAGCCCAGCACCTCCCGGTGCGCCAGGAAGTAGGCCAGCTCGGCCGTGATGTAGCCGCCCTGGCCCGGGGCGAGCCAGCCGATGTAGCGGCCCAGCGCCTGCAGCAAGGCCTGCTGGTCCACCACATGCGACAGCGCGATCGCGACCAGGATCAGCAGCGGAACGACGGACAACAGCGCGTAATAGGCCACCGCACCGGCCAGCAGCAAACCCTGGTTGGCGCGAAAACCCTTGAGCACCCGCAGCGCGAAGGCGCCGGGATGGCTGGCAACATAGGCAAGATTGGGAGACAGCGTCATGGAATGGCCCCGCTCCCGGGGCGGCAAGGAAAAGTCCATTGTGGGAAGCGCCGGAGGTGCCCTGCTGCCGCCGGATGCCGCCAATGCGTGTCAGCCCAGCGCCCATTCCCCTCCAGGGCCATAGGCACCTTGGGCACCGGCGGCCCATCGCCGGGACGCGTGTGCTAAATTGACCCCCTCCCCCCCATGGCCATCCCTCAAACATTCATCCAGGAACTGCTCGCGCGCGCTGACGTGGTGGACATCGTGGGCCGCTACGTGCAGCTCAAAAAGGGTGGCGCCAACTTCATGGGCCTGTGCCCTTTCCACGGCGAAAAATCGCCCTCCTTCAGCGTCAGCCCCTCCAAGCAGTTCTACCACTGCTTCGGCTGCGGCAAGAACGGCAATGCCATCAGCTTCCTGATGGAGCATGGGGGCATGAACTTCGTCGAGGCCGTGAAAGACCTGGCGCAGCAATACGGCCTGCAAGTGCCCGAAGACGACGTCTCGCCGCAGGACCGCGCCCGGGCCGCGCAGATGCGCGAGCAGCAGGCCACGCTCACCAGCGTGCTCGAAAAAGCCGGCATCGCCTACATCAAGGCCTTGCGCAACTCCGAGCGCGCCATCGACTACTTCAAGGGCCGCGGCGTTTCGGGCGAAGTCGCCAAGACCTTCGGCCTGGGCTACGCGCCCGAAGGCTGGCGCAGCCTGGCCAGCGTGTTCCCCGACTACAACGACCCGCTGCTGGTCGAAAGCGGGCTGGTCATCACCGGTGAACCCGGCGAGGAAAACCAGGCCGGCGAAGCCAAGCGTTATGACCGCTTTCGCGACCGGGTCATGTTCCCGATCCGCAACGTCAAGGGCGAATGCATAGGCTTTGGCGGCCGCGTGCTGGGCGACGACAAGCCCAAATACCTCAATTCGCCCGAAACCCCGGTCTTCAGCAAGGGACGCGAACTCTACGGCCTGTTCGAGGCTCGCAGCGCCCTGCGCGAGCACGGCTATGCACTGGTCACCGAGGGCTATATGGACGTGGTGGCGCTGGCCCAGCTGGGTTTTGCCAATGCGGTGGCCACGCTGGGCACCGCCTGCACCGCCGACCACGTGCAAAAGCTGTTCCGCTTCACCGACTCGGTGGTGTTCAGCTTCGACGGCGACGGCGCCGGCCGCCGTGCCGCCCGCAAGGCGCTGGATGCCGCCCTGCCCTTTGCCACCGACGTGCGCACCGTCAAGTTCCTGTTCCTGCCGGCCGAGCACGACCCCGACAGCTACATCCGTGAACACGGCAAGGAAGGCTTCGCGGCCTATGTCAGCAAGGCCGTGCCGCTGAGCCGCTTCCTGCTCGAGGCCGCCGCCGAGGGCTGCGACCTGGACACCGCCGAGGGCCGTGCCCACATGGCCAGCAATGCCCGGCCGCTGTGGAACCTCATGCCCGACGGCGCCCTCAAACGCCAGCTGCTGGCCGAGATCGCCGACAAGGTGCTGATCGACAGCCGCGAGCTGCTGCAGCTGTGGCAGCCGGCCGCCACGGGCTACAAATCGGGCAACAAGAACAGCGGCGGGCCGCGCGGATCCGGCAAGGGCCACAGGCAGGACGCCGCGCCGGCCCCCGTGCACCACGCGGAGATGCCCGACCCCGGGGGCTACCCGCCCGATTACCCCGAAGAGCGCGACTACAGCGCCTCCGAGCCCTCCGGTTATTACCCGCCCCCGTCAGCTCCCGGGCGCAGTTTTGGCGAACGCAGCGGCAGCGCCCGGGCGCCGCGCCGCGTGGCCGGGCGCATACTGCCGGCCAGCCGCGAAGACCGCGTGCTCAGGCTGCTGCTGACCGAAGCCCAGACTTGGGACCGGCTCAGCACCGAAGAGCACCATCTGCTGGTCGAACTGCCCGAGCCCCACGGCCCGCTGTTCGTCTGGCTGGAGAGCCAGCTCCACGAACACGGGCCCCAGCCCTGGGCAGCCCTGCGCGAGGGCCTACGCGGCCATGCCCACGAAAGGCACGCCACCGCGCAGATCGCGCAGATCCCCGAAGGCATAGAAAGCGACTGGACCGAGGTCCGCAGCATCCTGGACCAGCTGCTGCGCCTGCGCCGCCAGCAGGAAATGAGCGAGCTGGCCGCCCGGGCCGCCACCGACCCGGACGCCCGCCAGCGCTACATGGAACTGGCCGCCAGCCTCAAAGCCCCGGTCGACACTTCCCGCTAGGCTCCAGCAAGCACCGGGAAAATACCTGTTTTTGACGGCAAAAAAAACGCCCAAAAAACAGGCAACAGGGTATAATCCGATTTTCGACGGCAAGCGCGACAGCAGCACCTCCGGCCCGGCCACCCCGAAACTTCGGGGAACTCACAGATGAGACGGCCACTTCCCCCAGGGAATTCCGCAAGGACTGCACACCAAATGTTCGCCCAAACAGCTTGCCCGGAAAAATAAACCGCACCGTGCCTCTGGCGCTGCCGGCCTGTTTTTCCGCTCTCCCGTTCCTGACCCTGAATCCTTGTCACCGTGCCTGTGTTTTGCGCAGGCGCCAAGGCGCATTTTTGTTTACTGGTAGCTGATAGATATTTAAAACAATTCCCGATAACTGGAGGTTCCATGCCTACTGCCAAGCCAACGAAGCCGAGCACGTCCAAGAAGCCGCAAAGCGCGCAGCCCAAAGCCAAGACAGCGCCGAAAGCCGCTGCCCGGCCCGCAGGCAAGCCTCCAGTCAAAGCAGCAGCCAAAGCCGCCGCAAAACCTGCCGCCAAAAGCGCCAAGGTTGAAAAACCGGGA
Organism: Polaromonas sp. P1_F2; assembly: GCF_056405735.1. Taxonomy (NCBI): domain Bacteria; kingdom Pseudomonadati; phylum Pseudomonadota; class Betaproteobacteria; order Burkholderiales; family Comamonadaceae; genus Polaromonas; species Polaromonas sp. P1_F2. Next base: position 169,985 of record NZ_JBFUBN010000006.1, read on the forward strand.
AAAACCGCCATCTCTGTCAAACCCAGCAAACCCAATGCCCTGGTGAGCAAAGTCCCCTTGAAAACCGTGAAATCCGTGGTTTCCGATTTGCCCCTGAAGAAAGCTCCTGCCGTGCCGACCAAGTCCAGCCCTGAATCCAAACCTCTCGCCGCCCCTGCCGACGTGCCCGTGAAAAAGAAGCCCGGCCGCCCGCCCAAGAACCCCGCGGCCGACGGCAGCGCGCCTGCCGCCACCACCGGCGCCAAGCGCGGCCGCAAGCCCAAGAACGCCAGCGCCGCGCCCAAGGACGGCGAAGACCTCGACCTGTCCGACATTGAAGACGACCTGGTCGGCGAACCCGTGGCGGAAACGACCGAGAAGGTCAAGCCGCTGCGCATGAAGATCAGCAAGGCGAAGGAACGCGCCCTGATGAAGGAATTCGGCCTGGACGAGACCGTCCTCTCCGAAGAAGACATGCTCAAGCGCCGCCTGCGCCTGAAGACCCTGATCAAGCTCGGTAAAACCCGCGGCTACCTCACGCACGGCGAAATCTCCGACCACCTTCCCGACAAGCTGGTTGATGCCGAAACGCTGGAAGTCGTGGTCAACATGCTCAACGACATGGGTGTGGCCGTGTACGAGCAGGCGCCCGACGCCGAAACCCTGCTGCTGAACAACACCGGCCCCACGGTCGCGACCGAAGAGGAAGCCGAAGAAGAAGCCGAAGCCGCGCTGTCCACCGTCGACAGCGAATTCGGCCGCACCACCGACCCGGTCCGCATGTACATGCGTGAAATGGGCACGGTCGAGCTGCTCACGCGCGAAGGCGAAATCGAAATCGCCAAGCGCATCGAGGGCGGCCTCATGAAGATGATGGAAGCCATCTCGGAAAGCCCCGCCACCATCGCTGAAATCATGCGCCTGGGCGAGGAAATCCGCGAAGGCAAGATCGTCATCTCCACCGTGGTCGACGGCTTCTCCAACCCCAACGAGGCCGATGACTACGTGGCCGAGGAAGACTTCGACGAATTCGACGAGGAAGACGACGACGACGGCAAGGGCGGCTCCAAGGCCCTGACCAAAAAGCTCGAAGAACTCAAGAAGGAAGCGCTCAGCCGCTTCGACAAGATCGCCACCCTGTTCGAGAAGGTCCATAAGACCTACGACAAGGAAGGCTACGGCACACCCACTTACGTGAAGTCGCAAAAAGCCCTGAGCGACGAGCTGATGACCGTGCGCTTCACCGCCAAGACCATTGAAAAGCTCTGCGACATGCTGCGCGGCCAGGTGCTGGACGTGCGCAAGAAAGAGCGCGAACTGCGCCGCATCATCGTCGAGAAATGCGGCATGCCCCAGGAAATCTTCATCAAGGATTTCCCGCCCAACCTGTTGAATCTGAAATGGGTTGAAAAACAGGTCGCATCCGGCAAGCCCTGGTCGGTGGTGATGGCCCGCAACGTGCCGCCCATCCAGGAACTGCAAACCAAGCTGGGCGAACTGCAGGCCCGCGTGGTGGTGCCGCTGGCCCAGCTCAAGGACATCAACAAGCGCATGAACGAAGGCGAGTCCAACTCGCGCGACGCCAAGAAAGAGATGATCGAGGCCAACCTGCGCCTGGTGATCTCGATCGCCAAGAAGTACACCAACCGCGGCCTGCAGTTCCTCGACCTGATCCAGGAAGGCAACATCGGCCTGATGAAGGCCGTCGATAAATTCGAATATCGCCGCGGCTACAAGTTCTCGACCTACGCCACCTGGTGGATCCGCCAGGCGATCACGCGCTCCATCGCCGACCAGGCGCGGACCATCCGCATCCCGGTGCACATGATCGAAACCATCAACAAGATGAACCGCCTGTCGCGCCAGCACTTGCAGGAATTCGGCTTCGAGCCGGACGCCAGCATCCTGGCCGCCAAGATGGAGATTCCGGAAGACAAGATCCGCAAGATCATGAAGATCGCCAAAGAGCCGATCTCCATGGAAACGCCGATCGGCGACGACGACGATTCGCACCTCGGCGACTTCATCGAGGACAGCGCCAACACCGCGCCGCTGGAGGCCGCGATGCAGGCCGGCCTGCGCGACGTGGTCAAGGACATCCTCGACAGCCTGACGCCGCGCGAAGCCAAGGTGCTGCGCATGCGCTTCGGCATCGAGATGTCGACCGATCACACGCTGGAAGAAGTCGGAAAGCAGTTCGACGTGACGCGCGAGCGGATCCGCCAGATCGAAGCCAAGGCGCTGCGCAAGCTCAAGCACCCTTCGCGTTCGGACAAGCTGCGCAGCTTTATCGACACGCTGTAAGCGCGCTGCTCTCCTCGAAAAAGCCCGGCCCCGCAAGGCGCCGGGCTTTTTTACGCCTGGCGCAAACTCAAGGCGCGGTCAGTCAGGGCGCGGTCAGCCCCACCTTGCGCACAAAGGCGTCCAGCGGCACAGACCACATCTTGCCGCCGTAGGTTAGCAGCAAATGCCCGTCATGCCCCTGCACCGGCCCGGTCTGGACAAGCTGCGTGTCGCTGCCGCCGGCCTTGAAGGCTTCGTGCCACTGGCGGGGTGCTTCGGGCCCCCAGTACTGGTCGTTCTCGGCATACAGCCACAGGTTGGGTACCTTGACCAGCTTGCCGAGTTCGCCGTAGGTCTTGCGCAGGGTTTCAGGCCCGCAGCTTTTGGTCGGCGATGACTCGGGATTGCCGCCCGAGCCCCCGGCGAAATTGACGGCGCCAATAACGCCCGGCAGGTTGAGCGCGGCGACCGACACCGTGGTCATGCCGCCCACCGACTGCCCCTCCAGCAGCAGCCTGTCCTTGCGCACCCAGGGCTGCTGCAGCGCCCACTGGTGCAGCGCGACCACCGTCTGGCCGGCCCGGCTGGCCACGCGCGTGAAGTCGGGCTCGCCACTGCAGACATTGCCGTTCCAGCGCGCGCCCGAGTCTTCCCGGTCCAGCCCGCCGGTATCGCCATAACCCGGCCGCACCGGGGCAATCACCGCAACGCCCTTGTGAAGCCAGTAGTTGGCATGCCCGACCAGCACCGGGTATTCGAGCTTGGCTCTGTCGACACGCGACGGGGCTCGCCCATGGGAAAAGATCACCAGCGGAAACGGGCCTTCGCCGAGGGGTTTGTAGACATGGGTGACGACCTCAAACTGCTTGCCGTCGACCAGCAGCGGCAGTTTGACGACCTGCGGCGGCACACGCTCGGGCTGTTGGGCCCAGGCAGGCCCGCCGGCGACCTGCGCCAGCCACATCACCCCAAGCCAACATCCCAGTTTCCACCCTTGCATGTCCGGCTCCTTGTTGTTTGTTGCCGGTGCATTCTGACATGCGCAAGCTTTTCAGGAGGTGCTGAAGCGGTACAGCGTGCGGCCCTGGCGGCCCTGCCCCGGCGCATGGACGGCCGAAGGAAAGGCGGTTATGTTGGGCGCGTTTGGGTAGCCCTGTGGCTCAAAGCACAGGCTCTGCTGCTGCACATAGCGCCTGCCGCCCTTGCCCGGGCCGCCGGCCAGCGCTTCACCGGGCACCATGCCGGTATAGAACTGCATCGTGGGTTCGGTCGACCAGACCTCCATCACGCGGCAGCCGGCCGGTGCGCGCACGCGCGCACACATCGCCAGCTCACCGGCGGTGCCGCGGTCGATCGCGAAGCAGTCGTCGTAGCCCGCGACACCGCCCGCCGCTTGCGGACTGTGCACACGCGTATCCAGCACCACCGGTTGCCGGAAATCAAACGGTGTCCCTTCCACCGGCAACAGCTCACCCGTGGCGATCAGCTCGGGCGTCATCCCGAAATAACGGCTCGCGCAAATCGTGACTTCATGCCCCAGCGCGCTGCCGCTCCGCGTGCTGTTCAGGCCTTCGAGGTTGAAGAAGGCATGCGTGGTGAAATTGGCCACGGTGGGCGCATCAAGCGCCACCGCCTCGTAATCGAGCACCAGTTCGTCCTCTTCCGTCACGCTGTACGTCAGGTTCAAGGCCAGTGTTCCGGGAAAACCTTCCTCGCCGTCGGCAAACACGTAGCGCATCTCCACGCTGGAATCGTTGTGCTGCACCGCATCGAACACCTGGAAGCGTGAGCCGCGCAGGCCGCCGTGCAGGCAGTGCGGGCCGTTGTTGGCGGCCAGCTGGTGTTCCACACCGCCCAGTTTGAAACGCGCATTTTCTATACGCCCCGCGTAGCGCCCGACAAAGGCGCCCACGGAGGGCGAGCCGCCCACCACGCCTTCGATGCTGTCGTAACCCAGCACCACGTCGTCAAGGCGGCCTTCGCCGTCCGGCACCAGCAGTTGTTCGATCTTGGCGCCGTAGTTGGTCACGCACACCACCATGCCGCTGCGGTTGCGCAGCGTGAACAGCCTGACCGGCTTGCCGTCGATCTCGCGCGCGAAGCGCGCGGGATCCAGCAACAAGGGAAAGTCTTCGCCGCTCACTTTGCAATGATGGTCAGCAGTTCTTCACGCGTGGTCGGATCGGCCATGTACTTGCCGTACAGCGGCCCCATGCGCCTGACCATGGGCGAGGCATCCCGGACCTTGACGAACTGCGAGCCCTGCTTGGTGGTGGTCTCCAGCGCCGCGGCGACACGCTTGTTCCAGAGCTCGCGCATCAGGATGGCGGATTTGGCGCCGGCCTCGGTGAAGGCGGCCTTGTCTTCCTTGCTGAGCTTGTCCCAGAGTTTGGTCGATACCACCAGTGCCTCGGGCGAGATCACGTGGTTGGTCATGTAGACGTTTTTGGCGACCTTGTAATGCCCGGTGGATTCATACGAAGGCAGGTTGTTCTCGGCGCAATCAACCTTGCCCTGCTCCAGGGCGCCCAGCACTTCCTTGAAAGGCAGGGCCACCGGTTTGGCTTCCATGAGTTTGACCATCTCGATGTAGACCTCGGACTGCTGCACCCGGATGTTCATGCCGGCCAGGTCGCGGATGTTGTTCACGGGCTTGACGCAGTAAAACGAACGGCCACCGCCGTCATACCAGCCCAGCACCACGAAGCCGGCGGTTTTCAGGTTGGCGGAAAACCGCTCGCCGAGCTTGCCGTCAAGGTGGCGGAACATGTGGGCGGAGTCGGTAAACAGGAAAGGCAGGTTCAGCACCTTGATACCGGGCACGGCGTCCGACAGGGGCCCCGAGCTGAACTCGGCTACGTCGATTTCGCCGCTCTTGAGCATCTGCACCGCCTTGGGCTGGTCGCCCAGCGAGCCGTTGTTGAAGAGCTCAATGTTGTAGCGGCCGCCGGTGCTTTTGCCGACCTGTTCCACAAAGCTCTTCAGGGCTTCCGAAACCGGGTAGCCGTCGGGGTGAATGTTCCAGGCCCGCAGCTTGGTCTGGGCCATCGCGGTGCTCGCGCATAGCGCGAAGGAGAGGCATAAAAGCCCCTTGAAAGAAATACGCAATTTTGTCTCCTGGATAGGTCGTAACGGCTGCCTCTGACGGGCTGGCTCGTATTTTGTCAGTGTTTGAATCCCTTCACGGATGTTCACACGGATGACTCGCCGCCGTCCAAAGACAAGCGGCGATATCACCACTAATTCACGCAAACACTCTTCAGTCTAACTTGATGTTGGCGTCCGAGACGACCTTGGCCCAGCGGCTGCGTTCCTGGTTGAAGAAGCCATCCTGCTGCGCCGGCGTCATGGTCACGACCTCTGCGCCCTGCCCCGCCAGCTTGGCGCGTATGTCCGGGCTGCGGATGATCTTGATGAGCTCATTGTTGAGGCGGTTGATGATGGCCGCCGGCGTGCCGTTGGCCACCAGCAGGCCCTGCCAGGTGCCGGACTCGAAGTTCGCCAGGCCTTGCTCCGCCAGCGTCGGCACATTGCCGATCAGTGGCATGCGCGTGCTCTTGGAGACGCCCAGGATTTTCAGCTTGCCGCTTTGCACATGCGGCAAGGTGGCCAGCATGCCGTTCATGAGGATCTGCGTTTGCCCGGCGATGGTGTCGCTGACGGCTTGCGAGCCGCCCTTGTAGGGGATGTACTGCCACTTGGCCTTGCTGGCCCGTTCGACCGCCACGCCGGCCAGGTGCGGCGCGCTACCCATGGCCGTCACCGCGAAATTCAACTCGGTCTTCTGCGACAACGCCACAAGTTCCTTGAGGTTGCTGACAGGCACCGAGGGATGGACCACCAGCAGGTGCGGTGAATACGCCAGCATGGTGACGCCGCGCAAATCCTTGGACGGGTCGAAGCTCAGCTTGGGGTAGACCGAGGGGCTGATGGCCAGCGCGCCGGTGTCGCACAGCAGCAGCGTGTAGCCGTCGGGCGCGGACTTGGCCACGATGTCTGCGCCGAGGTTGCCGTTGGCGCCGGCCTTGTTGTCCACGATGACCGACTGCTTGAGCGCTTCGGATAAAGGCTGCGCGATGGCGCGGGCAATGATGTCCGAAGAGCCGCCCGGTGGGTAAGGAACCACCAGGCGTATCGGTTTGGACGGCCATCCGGCCTGGGCGTTGGCGGTGCCGGTGCCGGCGCCCACACCCACGGCCAAAGAAGCCGCAATAAGTTCTCGTCGATTGATAGCCATGCTTGTCTCCTGAAAGTTCTCAAAAAGCGGTTACCCCTCCGCCGCGCCGGGAGCCTCTTTCGGGCTCCTCGCACGCGCCTGTCTTTCTGCTCAGGCCGACTTCGCGACTTCGTGGTTGCCCAACAGCTCCAACGCCCGCACGAGCGCAGAGTGGTCAAGGTCCTGCATGCCGTTGGCGGCGCAGGCCTGCATCAGCTGGGCGGCGCCCGCCGTCTGCGGCAGGGCCAGGCCCAGGGTGCGCGCACCGCTGAGCGCCAGGTTCAAGTCCTTCTGGTGCAGGCCGATACGGAAACCGGGTGCGAAGGTGCGCTTGATCATGCGCTCGCCGTGCACTTCCAGGATGCGCGAGGAGGCAAAGCCGCCCATCAGCGCCTGGCGCACCTTGGCCGGGTCGGCGCCGGCCTTGCTGGCGAACAGCAGGGCTTCGCCGACGGCCGCGATGTTCAGCGCCACGATGATCTGGTTGGCCACCTTGCAGGTCTGGCCGTCGCCGTTGCCGCCCACCAGCGTGATGTTCTTGCCCATCAGCTCGAACAGCGGCTTGACGAGGTCGAAGGCCGCTTGCGGGCCGCCCACCATGATGGTGAGGCTGGCCGCCTTGGCGCCGACTTCGCCGCCCGACACCGGGGCGTCAAGGTAGTCGCAGCCCAGGGCATTGATTTTTTTGGCGAACTCTTTCGTGTCCATCGGCGAGATAGAGCTCATGTCGACAACCGTCTTGCCCTTGGTCAGCGCGCCGGCCACGCCGCCTTCGCCGAACAGCACTTTGGCCACGTCGGGGGTATCAGGCAGCATCAGGAAAATGATGTCGGCCTGTTTCACCACGTCGGGGATGGAATCGCAGGCCTTGCCCTTGCCCGTCAACAGTTCCGCGGGCACCTTGCCCAGGGTGGTCATGAAAACTTCGTGCCCTGCGGCGATCAGGTGCGCCGCCATCGGGTTGCCCATGATGCCCAGGCCGATAAATCCAAGCTTGCTCATTTCAAAATACTCCAGTCAAAAATTCAGTCGGAAGCGATGGCGCCCATCAGGCGCGGTAACGGTCGTGCAGGGCTTGCGTCGCGGAGCGGAACACACCGAGGTCGCTGCCCACGGCCACAAAGGTGGCGCCCATTTCCATGTAGCGCCGCGCGTCGGCTTCCACCGGCGCCAGGATGCCCGTGGGTTTGCCGCTGGCCTTGGCGTTCGCAAACACGGCGGCAATGGCTTTTTGCACATCCGGATGGCCGGCGTTGCCCAAGTGTCCCAGGCCGGCCGCCAGGTCGGAGGGGCCGACAAAAATGCAGTCCACGCCTTCGACCTCGGCAATCGCGCGCGACGCCGCGACACCGGCGCTGCTTTCGATCTGCAACGCGACGCAGATCTGGTCGTTGATGCCCTTGAAGTAATCCGGCACCGTGCCGTAGCGGTTGCTGCGCTGCGATACCGACACGCCGCGCACGCCTTGCGGCGGGTAGCGCGTGGCGGCCACCGCACGCCGCGCCTCGTCCGCGCTTTCGACGAAGGGGACCAGGAAGTTGTAGAAGCCGGCATCCAGCAGGCGCTTGATCTCGACCTCGTTGTTGCTGGTGGGCCGCACAAAGGGCGCGCTGGAGCTGTCCTTGAGCGCCATCAGCTGGGGGATGAAGGTGCCCACATCGTTGGGCGAATGCTCGCCGTCAAGCAGGATCCAGTCGAAGCCGGCCACGCCCAGCACCTCGGTGGTGATGGCATTGGCCAGCGACGACCAGCAGCCGATCAGCTTTTTTCCGGCCAACAGGTCGCGCTTGAAGCTGTTGGGAAACGGTTGGTAGGGAGTTGCTTGTGTCATGGTGATGTGCTTTTACGTTTCTGTTGGAATCAGCGTGCGGGCATGCCGCGTTATTCGGCCTTGATGTTCGCCGCCTTGATGACCTGCGCCCACTTGGCGACTTCGGCGCGCTGGAAAGCGGCGATCTGCGCCGTCGTCAGGTTGGCCGGCTCCATGCCGAAGCCCTTGAGTTTCCCCTGCATCTCGGGTTCGGCCAGGATGCGGGCGATCTCGGTGTGCAGGCGGTCGACCACCGGCGCGGGCGTTCCCGCCGGCGCAAAGATGGCCTGCCAGGACAGCACTTCAAAGTTGGCCAGGCCCTGCAAGCCGGACTCGGCCACCGTCGGCACGTCCGGCATGGAGGCCAGCCGGCTGGCGGAGGTCACCGCGATCGCGCGCAGCTTGCCGCTCTGGATGTGCGGCGCCGCCACGACGGTGGTGTCGAACATCATGTCCACCTGCCCGCCGATCACGTCCTGGATGGCCGGGCCGCTGCCTTTGTAGGGGATGTGCGTGAACTTCACGCCGGACCGGAAGGCCAGCAGCTCCAGCGAAAGGTGTTGCGAGGTGCCGGTGCCGGCCGAGGCCGACGACAGGCCGCCGGACTTGCCCTTGCTGGCCTCCAGCACGTCCTTCAGGGTCTTGTAGGGGCTGGCCTGGTTGACCACCAGCACCAGCGGGTTGGTGCCGATGAGCGTGATGGGCACAAAAGACTTGATGGGGTCATAGCCGATCTTGGGATACAGGCTCACGTTGATCGCATGCGAGCTGACCGTGCCGCCCACCAGTGTGAAGCCATCCGGCGCGGCGCGTGAGCCGACTTCCGAACCGACGCTGCCGCCCGCCCCGGGCTTGTTGTCGACAATGATGGTGGTGCCCAGCACCGTACCGAGCTTCTGCCCGATCAGGCGGCCCAGCACGTCGGTGGTGCCGCCGGCGGCGAAGGGCACCAGGTAGGTGATGGGCTTGCCGGTAGGCCAGTTGCCCTGGGCGAATGCGGTCAGCGTTGAAAGGCCGGCCACGGCGGCCAGCGCGGTAGTGAGCAGGATACGGCGTTGCATGAGGGTGTCTCCTTCAGGTGTGTTGTGTCGGGGTGAGTGGATGGACTGTTCGGCCTCTCAGGGCATCTCGACGATTTCAATCCAGTTCGGGTTCTTGCCGACGGGCAGCCGCTTGGGGGTACCCAGCGCGCCCGTCGCGGCGTCGATGGCGTGCACGGACACGCTGTGCGAGTCCTGGCCCGCCGCGATCAGGTAGCGTCCCGCGGCGTCGATGGCGAAGCCGCGCGGGGTCTTTTCCGTGGGCGTCTGGCCCAGAGGCTCGAGCAGGCCGGTGGCCGCGTCGACGCGGAAAGTCGAGAGGGTGCTGGAGGTGCGCTCCGACGCGTAGAGGTAACGGCCGTCGGGCGTGAGGTGCAGGTCGGCCGCCCAGGGCTTGCCGGTAAAACCCGCCGGCAGCGTGGTCCGGGTCTGAAGCAGCTTGAGCGTGCCGCGGCTGCCGTCCCAGGCGAACACCTGGAGCTGCGCGTCCAGTTCGTTGAGCAGGTAGGCAAAGCGCTGCGCCTTGTCCCAGACAAAATGGCGCGGGCCGGATTTTGCGGCGGAGGTGGTCAGCGCCGGGTCATTGGGTGAAAGCACGCCGGTCGCGGCATCAAAGCGCCAGCTGGTCACGTTGTCGTTGCCCAGGCTGGTGGCCAGCACAAAGCGGTTGGCCGAATCCGCATGAATGGCGTGCGCATTCGCGATCCCGGGGATCAACTGCTGGATGGCGCCGGCCTTGCCTTCCTTGTCGATAGCGTTGACGGTGATTTTGTGGCCGGGATAGGACGCCGCGAAAAGCCAGCGCCCCGTCAGGTCGGTGTCGATGTTGGCCATGCTGTCGGCCAGCGATGCTTCGCCGAGCTTGCGCAGCTTGCCGCTGGCACCGTCAATGGCGAAGCTCACGACACGGAAGGGCTGCGAGCGCAGCGCGGCATACAGGAAGCGCTTGTCCGGGCTCACGGCCATGGGCATCACGGCCCCGCCCACGTTCACCGTCTCCACCGGCTTGAGCGTGCCCTGGGCACGGTCCAGTTCGAGCACCGAGATTTCCTGGCTGTCGGCATTCGACACGTACACCCAGGTGGCGGCGGAAGCAGCACCGGCGGCGGCCGCGAGGCCTGCCGCCGCCAGTAGCCGAAAAGCCAGGCGCAGCGCGCGGGAATTTGATGGAACGATGTTCATGGTCTGTCTCCTTTTGTTGTTGATGGGCGGCTCAGGTCACAGGCGCCGGGTTGAACAGCACCAGCGCGTTGTGCAGCTTCCAGTGCTCGGCCCAGGTTTTCTTGCGGCCGCTGGCCACATCCAGCATGAACTGGAACAGCTCCCAGCCGACGTCTTCAATCGTGGCGTCGCCGTCGGCGATACGGCCGGCGTTGATGTCCATCAGGTCGTGCCAGCGCCGCGCCAGGTCGGTGCGCGTGGCCACCTTGATCACCGGTACTTCCGCCAGCCCGTAAGGCGTGCCGCGGCCGGTGGTGAACACGTGGATGTTGATGCCCGCGGCCAGCTGCAGCGTTCCGCAGATAAAGTCGCTGGCGGGCGTCGCGGCGTAGATCAGGCCTTTTTGTTTGACCTTTTCACCCGGCGAGAGCACACCGCTGATGGGCGCGCTGCCGGATTTCACGATGGAGCCCATGGCCTTTTCAACGATATTGGAAAGGCCGCCCTTTTTGTTGCCCGGCGTGGTGTTGGCGCTGCGGTCCACCCGCCCCTTTTGCAGGTAAGCGTCGTACCAGGCCATCTCGCGGATCATGGCCTCGGCCACTTCCGGCGTGCTGGCCCGTGAGGTCAGCTGGTCTATGCCGTCGCGCACTTCGGTGGTCTCGGAGAACATCACCGTCGCGCCGGCGCGCACCAGCAGGTCGGTGGCAAAACCCACCGCCGGGTTTGCCGTCACGCCGGAAAACGCGTCGCTGCCGCCGCACTGCACGCCCACCACCAGTTCACTGGCGGGCACCGTCTCGCGCCTGCGCGCGTTGAGCCGCTCCAGGTGCAGCAAGGCGGTCTCCATGATCGAGTCGATCATGGACATGAAACCGACGTGGTTCTCGGACTGCAGGCAAACCACGTCCAGCGCGGCTTCGGCGCTCGTGCCCACGTCGGCCACGTTGCGCTCGTCGATGATCTGTATGCTGCCTGGCGGGAGCAGGCGCTCGGGCTGCAGTTTTTCGCAGCCCAGGCTGACCACCATGACCTCGCCGCCGAAGTTGGGGTTCAGGCTGATGTTGCGCAGGGTGCGTATCGGGATGATGGCGTCGGGCGCATCGATCGCCACGCCGCAGCCATAGGTGTGCTCCAACCCCACCACGTCGTCGACGTTGGGAAAACGCGGCAGCAGTTCGGTCTTGATGCGCTGGACGGCGAAGTCCACCACGCCGGCCACGCACTGCACCGTGGTGGTGATGGCCAGGATGTTGCGGCTGCCGACCGAGCCGTCCGGGTTGCGGTAGCCCTCGAAGGTATAGCCTTCCAGCGCCGGCAGCGGCTCGGGCCGGACCGTCGCCTTGGGCAGGTTGTCCAGCGAACGCGCGTCGGGCATCTGCAGCAGGCGCTCATGCACCCAGCTGCCGGCGGGAATGTCTTTCAGCGCATAGCCGATGGGCACGTTGTAGCGCAGCACCGCCGCGCCCTGCGGCAAATCCACCAGCGCCACCTTGTGGCCCTGGGGTACACGTTCCACCAGCCGCAGGCCGTCCGCGAAGGCGCTGCCCTCGGGCAGGCCGCCGTCGTTGGCGACGATCGCAACGTTGTCGCGAGGATGCATGCGGATGTGAAGCGGTGCGGCCATGGCGTGCGATTCCTTTATTTACCGACCACCATATAGAGGCTCGGGAGCCACATGGAGAACGCGGGAATAAACGTGACCAGCGCCAGCGCGAAAATCAGCGCGCCGTAGAAAGGCCAGATGGTGCGCATCACGGTGCCCACGGACACCCCGCCTATGGCACAGCCCACGAACTGGGTGGTGCCCACCGGCGGCGTGTTCAGTCCCAGCGCGCAGTTGATCAGCAGCACGATGCCGAACTGCACCGAGCTCATGCCGTAGTGCTGGGCGATCGGCAGGAAAATCGGCGTGCACAGCAGGATGGTGGCCGCCATGTCCAGGAAGGTGCCCAGCACGAACAGGATGATGTTGATCAGCAGGAAGATCACCCACGGGGTGGTGGTGACCTGCGACAGCATCTGCCCCGTCAGTTCCGCGACACCGTAAAGGCTGATGAGGTAGCCGAAGGTGCTGGAAATGCCGATCAGCAGAAGGATGACGCCGGTCGTCTTGACGGCTTTGGAGGCGGCCTTGATGAAGTGTTCCCACTTCAGGGTGCGGTAAACAAAGATGGTCAGGGCCAGCGCGTACAGGACAGCCACGGCTGCGGATTCGGTGGCGGTGAAGATGCCCGAAAGAATGCCGCCGAGAATCAGCACGACAATCATCAGGCCCGGCAGCGCCGCGGCGAGCGAGCGCGCAACAATCGCCCATCCCGGAAAACTGCCGGCTGGATAACCGCGTTTCACGGCGACCAGGTACGCCGCCGCCAGGTTGCAGATGGTCAGGATCGCGGCGGGCACCAGCGCGGCCAGAATCAGCGCCGCGATCGACACCTTGCCGCCGGCGGCCAGCGAATAGATGATCAGGTTGTGGCTGGTCGGCATCAACGCGCCCACCAGGGCCGCATGCGTCGTCACGTTGACGGCGTAGTCGGCGTGGTAGCCCTCTTTCTTCATCATCGGGATCATCACGGCGCCCATGGCGGACACGTCGGCCACCGGAGAACCCGAAACGCCGCCGAACAAGGTGCAGGCCACCACATTGGACATGCCCAGGCCGCCGCGTACATGGCCGACCAGGTTGCGGGCCAGGTTCACGATGCGGTCGGCAATCCCGCCGTAAAGCATCAGTTCACCGGCGAAGATGAAAAACGGGATCGCAAGAAAGGAAAAAATCCCCATGCCGGAGGTCATCTGCTGGAAGCCGACCGCCAGCGGCAGGCCTTCATACAGCAATGTGGCCAGTGCGGACAGGCCGATGGAAAACGCCACCGGCACGCCGAGCAGCAGGAACAGCGTGAACGAAATACAGAGAATGAGTAATGGAATTGTCATGATGTTGCTTAGCCCCAGGCCGGTTCGACTTCTTGGCCCTTGGCGAGCGCGATGATGTGTTCAATGGAGAACATCACGATGAGAACGCCCGCAATCGTTGCGGGAACATAGCGCCATCCCTCGGAAATCCACAGGGTGGGCAGGCGGTAGCTCCACACGGACTCCGCCAACGAGGCGCAGTTGTAGGCCATGGCGGCGCCGAACAGCATGACCAGTGCGTGGATCAGGTATTCCATCTTCAGGCGAAGGCTTTCCGGCGCTAGAACCAGAAAAGATTCCAGCCCGATGTGGCCGGCGTCGCGAACGCCCACAGCCGTGCCGAACATCGTGACATACAGCACCAGCAGCAAGGCCAGGCTCTCCGCCCAGGTTGGGGTGTTATTCAGGACATAACGGCCGAAGACCTGCCAGCTGACGGCACAAATCACCGCCACAAGGCCGAGAATTCCCAGCCACATGCAAGTCCGGGCGAGCCCGCGACAAATTTTTGTGTACATAAATAAAGTGCGGACGTAAAAGCCGCCCCAGAGAAAACCAAAAAGGACCAGAAAGGACCAGAAAAAATTTTGCAAGCGGCAGGAACCGCCGTAAAACGCGCCGGCCGCAAACAGGCCGGCGCGGGATCAAGACTTACTTGGTGTCCTGAATCCGTTTGACCAGGCTCTTCAGCGCCGCGTCGGTGATGAACTTGTCATAAACAGGCTTCATGGCATTCTGGAAAGACACCTTATCAACCTGGATGATCTCGGCACCACCGGCTTTGACAGTCGCCAGCGATTTTTCCTCGCGCTCATCCCACAGCTTGCGCATGTAAGGCACCGACTCCTTGGCCGCCTGGCGAATGGCCTTCTGGTCATCAGCGCTCAGGCCGTCCCAGGTGCGCTTGGAGAACAGCAGCATCTCAGGCGCCATCGAATGCTCGGTGATGGAGTAAAACTTCGCCACTTCAAAATGGCGCGAGCTTTCATACGACGGGTAGTTGTTTTCGGCGGCGTCAACCAGGCCCGTCTTCAGCGCGGTGTAGACCTCGCCAAACGGCATGGGCGTCGCGTTGGCGCCCATGGCTTCCAGCAACGAGACCCACAGATCCGACTGCTGAACACGCACTTTCAGGCCTTTCGCATCGGCAAGCGAACGAACCGGTTTTTTGACCGTGTACAAGTTGCGCGCACCGCTGTCGTAATACGCCAGGCCGATAAAGCCCTGAGGCGCGCACGAAGCCAGAATCTGTTCGCCGATGGGGCCGTCAAGCACATGGCGCATGTGATCCTTGGAGCGGAACAGGAAAGGCATGGTCGGAACCTGCGTTTCGGGGCAGATGTTGTTCATCGGCGCGATGTTCACGCGTGTCATCGCCAGGGCGCCGATCTTGGTCTGCTCGATCGTGTCTTTTTCGCTGCCCAGTGCGCTGTTGTTGAACACCTTGATGCTGTGCTTGCCGTTGGTCAGCACCTTGAGGCGCTCACCCATGAACTTGACGGCCTCGACAGTGGGATAACCGTCGGGGTGGATGTCCGACGAGCGGAACTCGGTGGCAAAGCTTGCCATCGGCATCAGCGCCAGGGCGGCGGCTACGGCAAACAATGTTTTTTTAATCTTCATGTCTCATCCTCTAGGTTGGTGGTGGAAAGCGGGTAGCGGGAAAGGGGTAGCGGGAACTTTTAATACAGGCACGCGGTTTCGGGCAGCCCGCGAACGCCGGGGCGCAACGCGAACACACCGCCGGCCAGCGGCTGGTCAGATAGATCGACACCTTCAGGGCGTATCGATGTCACGAACAGGGTGTCAAGCCCGGCGCCGCCGAAGGCGCACATGGCGGGCTTCT
The DNA here is from genome assembly GCF_056405735.1 of Polaromonas sp. P1_F2. NCBI lineage: Bacteria > Pseudomonadati > Pseudomonadota > Betaproteobacteria > Burkholderiales > Comamonadaceae > Polaromonas > Polaromonas sp. P1_F2. The sequence continues at coordinate 185,239 of NZ_JBFUBN010000006.1, forward strand.
TCACGGGCACGGCCAGCGAGCGGTCCAGCTTGCCGGCGGGCGTGAAGCGGTGAACCAGGCCGGCGTCGTTGCCGCAGATCCAGTAGCAGCCGTCGGCGTCGACAGCCGCGCCGTCGGGCCGGCCGGGCAGCGGGTTCATGTCGATGAAAAGGCGGCGGTTCGACGGGATGCCGGTTTTGGTGTCGTAATCAAACGCCCAGACTGACTGCACCGAAGGGTGCGAGTCCGACAGGTACATGGTGCGGCCGTCCGGGCTGAAGGCCATGCCGTTGGGGGTGATGAAACCCTCGAGCAGCAGTTTGAGGCCGCTGCCCTGGTAGCTGTAGATACTGCCGACGCGCGCGCCGGCTGCCATGTTCATCTGCATGGTGCCGGCCAGGAAACGCCCCTGCCGGTCGCAGCGGCCGTCGTTAAAGCGCATGCCGGCCTGGGCATGGGTCACGCTGGCGAGCCGGTCAAAGCCAAGCTCACCGCCGGCCTTCGGGCTGATGCGGAACACGCCGCTCTCGGCGCCGGCGATCCAGTCCTTCGCACCCAGGCGGCCTATGCAGGCCAGCATTTCAGGCGCCAGCCATTCGGTCAGCGCGGCGTCGGCCACGCTCCAGCGGCACAGCCGGCGCGCGGGAATGTCGACCCAATAAAGCGCCTGTTCAGCCGCGTCCCAGACGGGGCTTTCGCCCACGCCGTTGCGCGCATCCAGGACCAGTTCGGCTTGAGCTTCACTCATATATATAGAGATATAGAAATGCTCAGTCGCCGAAGGGGCCGGCCACGACAAAACCGCCGCCCTGGTACTGGGCCACCGGGTCCTTCAGGTCGGGCGCGGGCGTGCGGGCATAGACCGCCTCGCGGAAGATGTCGGAGCTGTCTTTGGGCACGTAGCCGATGTGGCGCGCGCGGCTGTTGTCCCACCAGGTCACGGCGTTGTCGGACATGCCGAAGACGATGCTGTGGCCCAGCACCGGCGTCGTCAGGCAGGCGGTGATCAGGCGGTGCAGGTCGTCAAAGCTCAGCCAGGTGGCCAGCATGCGGCGGTCCTTGGGCTCGGCGAAGGAGGAGCCTATGCGCACGCAGGCGGTTTCAATGCCGTAGCGATCGAAATAAAGGCGCGAGAGGTCTTCGCCGAAGGCCTTGCTCAGGCCGTACAGGCCGTCGGGGCGCGGCGGGTGGTCGGCGTTGATGGTCTGGTCCTGGCGGTAAAAACCGGTGACGTGGTTGGAACTGGCGAAGACGATGCGCTTGACGCCGTTCTTGCGCGCCGCTTCATACAGGTTATAGGCGCCCAGGATGTTGGCCTGCAGGATGGGGCCGAAAGGCCCCTCCACCGAGACACCGCCCAGGTGGACGATGGCGTCCACGCCCTGGACCATGGTGTGCACCGCGGCGGAGTCGGCCAGGTCGGCCAGGACGACCTCCTCGCCGGCCGCGGCGGCGCCGAAAGCCTGCACGTCGGACAAGCGGAGCACCGAGCAATTAGCCTTCAGGCGCTCACGCAAGGCCTTGCCCAAACCGCCGGCAGCGCCGGTCAGCAACAGTTTTTCATGAACTTTGATGGTCATTTTTTACGTCTGGGCCCGGTGTCGTCATAAACACTGACAAACACTGGACTTTTTTTTGGAGTTTGTTAAAGTCAACCTACAAATGCATCAGTCATAGGTTGTCTGATGACTTGGAATTCTCGGTTTCGCCCCCCAGCTTGTCAATGGTTTTTTAATGGACCCAAGGAAAACCCCTAGTCGCCCGGAAGCAGGCCTTACGCCTGCCTTTCACGAGGAGCTGCCGCGCATGCGCCGGCCCCGCGGGCTGGTGGGTGAAATCGTCGAAAGCCTGGCTACCAGCATCCGCGAAGGCCGCCTGCAGCCGGGCGAAAAACTGCCCACCGAGGCCGAAATCATGGCCCGCTTCGACGTCAGCCGCACCGTGGTGCGCGAGTCGCTGTCCAAGCTGCAGGCCTCGGGCCTGGTCGAAACCCGGCACGGCATAGGCACTTTTGTGCTGCAGCCGCAGAGCGCCGGCAACTTCAAGATCACGGCCGAGGACTTCGCCACCGTGGCCGACGTGATCTCGGTGCTGGAGCTTCGCATCAGCCTGGAAACCGAGGCTGCGGGCCTGGCCGCCCAGAGGCGGACACCTGAAAATCTCATCGCCATGGAAAACGCCCTGCGCGCCTTTCACGACTCCATCAGCCTCGACTCGGACGCGGTGCCGCCGGACTTCCAGTTCCACATGGAAGTGGCCCGCTCCACCGGCAACCGCCACTTCGCCGACCTGATGACCTACCTGGGCACCATGATCATCCCGCGCACCCGCGTGAACACGGCGCACTCCGCGCCCGAGGGACGCTTCAACTACCTGCAGCGGGTCAACAGCGAACACGAGAGCATTTACAACGCCATCCGCAACCAGGACGCCGAGGCCGCGCGCGCCGCCATGCGCACCCACCTGTCCAACAGCCGCGAACGGCTGCGCCGCGGCAGCAATGTGCACACCATGCAGCCGCCCGGGGAGCCCGCGGAAGCACCGCTGGCCCATCCCCTGGGTACAAACCTGGTTGCATAAAGAATCGGCGAGTTGTACGATAACTGATAAATCGACTTTATCAACCCTCTACAACACGCCGGTATGCCAGCCTCCCAAGCCACCCCTGTCTCCCCACCCGCCGCTTCGCAAACGCCCCGCATCACCCGCGTTCAGGTGATTCCCGTGGCCGGCCAGGACAGCATGCTGCTGAACCTGAGCGGCGCGCACGGCCCCTTCTTCACCCGCAACATCCTGATCCTGACCGACAGCTCCGGCCGCACGGGCGTGGGCGAGGTGCCGGGCGGCGAGAAGATCCGCAACACCCTGCAAGATGCAGCCCCCCTCATCGAAGGCCAGTCGATAGGCGCGTGGAACCAGATCCTCAACACCTTGCGGACCAACTTTGCCGACCGCGACAGCGGCGGCCGCGGCAACCAGACCTTTGACCTGCGCGTGGCGATCCACGCCGTGACTGCCGTGGAAAGCGCCCTGCTCGACCTGCTGGGCCAGTTCCTCGGCGTGCCCGTCGCAGCCTTGCTGGGTGACGGCCAGCAGCGCGATTCGGTGGCCATGCTGGGTTACCTGTTTTATGTCGCCGACCGCAAGCAGACCGGCCTGGCCTATGCGTCGGCGCCCGACGAGAAAGACGACTGGCTGCGCCTGCGCCACGAGGCGGCGATGGACGCCGACGGCATCGTCGCGCTGGCCGAAGCGGCCTACAAGCGCTACGGCTTCAAGGACTTCAAGCTCAAGGGCGGTGTGCTGCGCGGCGAAGAAGAGATGGAAGCCATCACCGCGCTGGCTGAGCGCTTTCCCGACGCGCGCATCACGCTGGACCCGAACGGCGGCTGGCTGCTCAAGGACGCCATCCGCATCTGCCAGGGCCGCGGCGACGTGCTGGCTTACGCCGAAGACCCCTGCGGCGCTGAAGGCGTGTTCTCGGGCCGCGAGGTGATGGCGGAGTTCCGCCGCGCCACGGGCCTGCCGACCGCCACCAACATGATCGCCACCGACTGGCGCGAGCTGTCGCACACCATCCACCTGCAGTCGGTGGACATCCCGCTGGCCGACCCGCACTTCTGGACCATGCAGGGCTCGGTGCGCGTGGCACAGATCTGCCAGACCTGGGGCCTCACCTGGGGTTCGCATTCCAACAACCACTTCGACATTTCCCTGGCCATGTTCACGCACGTGGCCGCCGCCGCGCCGGGCAAGGTCACCGCGATCGACACGCACTGGATCTGGCAGGACGGCCAGCGCCTGACCAAGGCGCCGCTGCAAATCGTAGGCGGCGAAGTCGCCGTTCCCAAGCAGCCCGGCCTGGGCGTGGAACTGGACATGGCCGAGGTGGAAAAAGCCCACCAGCTCTACCTCAAGCACGGCCTGGGCGCGCGCGACGATGCCGTGGCCATGCAGTACCTGATCCCCGGCTGGACCTTCAACAACAAGATGCCCTGCATGGTCCGGTAAAGCCGGCAGCTCCCCGGGATTTAGAGGCTCCCGGAGGCTTCTTGTTTTTTGTTTTTTGTCATGGGGCGTGTCAGCGGCCCAGCAAGCGCCGAGGGGCGGTATACCCCGGCGCTTTTTTCACCAGCGATACCCGTTCACCACCAATACAAACACCCGGAGACAAGACATGAAACGCAGAACCCTTTGCAGCCTTGCGGGCGCAACGCTCCTGGCGCTGGCCGGCACGCTGGGCGCGGGCGGCGCCGCCGCGCAAACCAAACTCAAATGGGCGCACGTCTACGAGACGTCGGAGTCCTTTCACAAGCAGGCCGTCTGGGCCGCCGACGAAATCAAGAAGAAGACCAACGGCCGCTACATCGTCGAAGTCTTCCCGGCCTCGTCGCTGGGCAAGGAAACCGAAATCAACCAGGGCCTGACCCTGGGCACCGTGGACATCATCTACACCGGCGCCGCCTTTGCCGGCCGCGCCTATCCGCCGCTGTCCATCGCCGCCGCGCCTTTTGTGTTCCGCGACTACAACCACTTCCAGGCCTTCCGCAACGGCCCCATCTTCCAGGAACTGGCGCAAGGCTATGCGAGCAAGACCGGCGGCCAGCACATCGCGGGCTACACCTATTACGGCCTGCGCCACATGACCTCGAACAAGGCCATCTTCAAGCCCGAGGACATGAAGGGGCTCAAGCTGCGCGTGCCCGATGCGCCGCTGTTCGTGATGTTCCCCAAGGCGGTCGGCGCCAACCCGACGCCCATCGCGTTTGCCGAGGTCTACCTGGCGTTGCAGAACGGCACGGTCGACGCGCAGGAAAATCCGCTGCCCACCATCGAGGCCAAGAAGTTCTACGAAGTGCAGAAGTACATCACGCTGACGGGCCACATCACCGAATCGCTGGTCACCGCCGTGTCGGGCTCGGTCTGGTCCAAGCTCAGCGACGCCGACAAGAAAATCTTCGACCAGGTGCTGTGGGAAGCCTCCAGCCGCGCCAGCCAGGACATCGTCGACGCGGAAAACCGCCTGGTCGCCGAGTTCGAGAAAAAGGGCAAGACCGTCAACAAGGTCGACCGCGCGCCCTTCGCCGCAGCCGTGCTGCCTTCGCTGACCGCCGCCGATGCACCCTGGCCCAAGAGCCTGTACGAGCGCATCCAGGCCATCAAGTAAAAGCCCGCGAACAAGCGGGAGGGCTGCGCAGGCTGCCCTGCCCTCCCCCTATCCATTCGCCTTTATTTCCGCATCGCGTTCAGAAACCAGCGGCCGCCCACTTGCGGCCGGCACCCACCCTCTCGAACAAGACATGTCCTCACTTCATCCCCAACGGCTGCGCATCGCCGCCATAGGGGCGGGCCTCGGGTCCGCTCCCCATTTCAACAGCTTGCGGGACCTGGCCGGCGAAGCCGAGCTTGTGTACATCTACGGCCGCAGCGCCGAACGGCTGGCGGGTGTGAACACGCCGGCCGGTGCAAAAAAGACCACGCGCCTCGAGGACATCCTCGAAGATGCTGGCATCCAGGCCGTGCTGGTGCTGACACCGCCCAACACCCACCTGGACATCGTGCAGCGCGTTGCGCGCGCGGGCAAACACGTGCTGGTCGAAAAGCCGCTGGAGATCGACCTGAACCGCGCCAACGCGCTGGTGGAGGCTTGCGAGCAAGCCGGCGTCACGCTGGCCGTCATGCTGCAGCATCGCCTGCGCGAAGCGGCTGTGGCGCTGCGCGGATTGATTGTGTCGGGCGAACTGGGGCAGCTGGTCAGCGCCACCGCCGCTGTGCGCTGGTGGCGGCCGCAGAGTTATTACGACGAGCCCGGGCGCGGCACTCTGGCGCGGGATGGCGGCGGCGTGCTGATCACGCAGGCCATCCACACCCTGGACCTGTTGCTGAGCCTCATCGGCATGCCGGTGCGCGTGACGGGCGTCGCGAATACCAGCACCGTGCACCGCATGGAAGGCGAAGATACCGCGGCCGCGCTGCTGCACTATGACAGCGGCGCGGTGGCCGTGGTGCAGGCCACGACAGCGGCTTACCCGGGCTTTCCAGAGCGCATAGAACTCAATTTCACGCGCGGCACGGCGACACTGGAAGGCGGCGAGATGCGGGCGGCTTTCCAGGACGGCCGCACCGTGAGTTCCGGTGCGCGCCAAGCCTCGGGCGGCGGCGCCGACCCGATGGCTTTCGACCACGCGGCGCATAGAGCCGTGCTGCAGGATTTCATACGCGCGGTAAAAACCGGCACGGCGCCCGCTGTCACAGGGCGCTCGGCGCTGGGCGTGCAGCAACTCATAGAAGCCGTCATGGCATCGTCACAGTCGGGCGGCACGGTGCCCCTGCATCCGGCGGCCCTGCTTCCCGTGATGTAAGGCGATAGTCCCTCGTCCAGACGTGGCGGGCATGTTCAGCTATAAAACTCGTAGCAGCCAGGAAATTGCGTTATATTTGGTTCCCGCCGATAGAGCTTTTTGCTTAATAAACACCTGTGACCGAATCGTGACCGAGGAGACGAGCTGATGAGTGCCAAAGAAAATGCAGCGGTAGGTCAACTACTTGAACTGCTGGAAGCACGCTATGCATTGCGCGTGCTGTGGGCTCTGAAGGACGGCCACCCCCAGACCTTTCGCCTCTTGCAAGACAGCGTCGGCAACATCACGCCCAACACCCTCAACACCCGCATCAAGGAATTGCGCGCCGCCGGCCTGATCGGCCATGGCAGCGACGGCTACATCGTCACCACATTGGGCGCCGACCTGCTCAAGCGCCTGAACGACCTGCAGGCCTTCGCCGGCAAATGGGTGATCAGCCAGACGAAAAAACCCAAGCCCTGAAAAGCGGATTGGCCGACTCACCGGCCAGGCAAAAAAGAAGCGACTACTCAGGTCGCTTTTTTTATGACCCGACCAGGCGCCCTAATCCACCGCGGCGCCCGAACGTTTCACCGCATCACCCCACAGCGTCATGTTGCTCGCGATGTGTTTGGCGAGTTCTTCCGGCGTGCCGGGCGCGACTTCGGCGCCACGCGACTGCAGCTGTGCGCGCAACTCGGGATCAGCCAGCGCCTTGTGGATCGCCTCGTTCAAACGATTGACGATGGGGCGCGGTGTTCCGGCCGGCACAAAAATCGCGTCCCATGCGCTGACGTCGAATCCGGCCAGGCCGGACTCCGCGATGGTGGGCAAGTCGGGCCAGCCCGCGACCCGTGTGGCCGTCGTCACCGCCAGCGGCTTGACGCGGCCGCCCTTGGCCTGCGGCGCGGCATTGGGCATCACCTCGATCATCATGTCGATCTGCCCGCCCATCAGGTCGGTCATGGCCTGCGCGCCGCCGCGATACGGAATGTGCACCACCGCCAGGCCGGCGCGCGATTTGTAGATCTCCCCGGCCAGGTGCGAGGTCGTGCCGTTGCCGGCCGAGCCGAAGGTGTACTTGCCCGGATTGGCCTTGAGCAGTTTGGTGAGCTCGGCCATGGAGTTGACCTGCAGCGTGGGCCGCACCACCACCATGGCCGCGATGCGCGTGAGCTGGCTCACCGGCTCGAAGTCGCGCACGCTGAAACCCGGCGACTTGTAGATCGCATGGTTGATGGCATGCGTGCCGTTGGTGCCGTAGAGCACGGTGTAGCCGTCGGCCGGTGACCTGGCCGCGGCCGCGCTGCCGACATTGCCGCCGGCGCCGCCCAGGTTTTCGACCACGATGGGCTGGCCCAACTCTTTGGCCGCGCGCAGCATGACCAGGCGAGCCAGCGTGTCACCGCCGCCGCCGGCTGGAAAGGGCACGATCAGCTTGATGGGCTTGTTGGGATAGGCCGCGGTTGGCTGGCCGTGGACGGTGGGCGCGATCAGGGCTAAAGCAGCCGTCGCGGCAAGCAACATGCGGCGGGCTACGGCAACCGGCCGCAGGTGGGGAAAAGGCGAATTCATCGTGTCTCCTGGGGGAAGGGGGCATGCTCGATGGCATTTAAAATTCTTAGTGATCTTATTTTATTGCACGCAATAGCACCAACAATCCTCTAGTTAACCCTTATTAACCAAAATATTGCATGCAATAATCAATCAACTTTACATCTACCGCATGTCCTCACAGATCGACTACACCACAAATGAATTAAGGCGACGAATCCTCAGCGGCCAGGCGGCGCCCGGCGAGCGCATGGTGGAGCTGGAGCTTTCGGCCCAATTGGCCGTGTCGCGCACACCCATACGCATCGCGCTTGGCGAGCTTGAAAAGGAAGGCCTGCTGGAACGCCTGCCGACGCGGGGCTTTCGCGTGCGCCAGTTCAGCGTGGACGAGATCGCCAATGCGGTCGACGTGCGCGGCGTGCTCGAAGGCATGGCGGCACGGCAGACGGCCGAGCGCGGCCTCAGCCCCGACACCCGGGCCGAACTGCAGGCCTGCATTGATGAAGGCCGCTTGCTGCTGAAGAAGGCCGCAGCCGCGGGCCACGTGATCGACGCGGCCCGCTGGGTGCCCATGAACGCGCGCTTTCACGCCGCGCTGGTGGAGGCCGCCGGCAACAGCACGCTGGCCTCGGCGCTGGCGCATGTCAGCAAGACCCCGATGGCCGGCGCCGGCGCGCTGAGCCTGAATGGCGCCTTGCCATTGCTGGAGTTCGGCTATATCCAGCGCGCCCAAAGCGACCATGAAGACGTGCTGGCCGCGCTGCTGGCCGGCGAAGGCGCACGCGCCGAAGCGCTGATGCGCGAGCACGCCCACCGCAGCCGCGACAACAAGCGCGAGCTGATGGCGCGCATGCAGAAACTTCCTGCGGCCTGAGCTTTTTGATCAACGCGGCCAGCGCGCCGCCCAGGGCTCCAGCGGCACTCGGGCCGCATTGCATACATAGCTGATCGCGTGGTACCAGCCGGCCAGCATCAGCAGCTCAATCAGTTGCGGCGCCGACCAGAACTCGGCCAGCTCCTGCCACAGCGCGTCGCTCACCGTGCTGCTGTCGTGCAGCTCATCGACCAGCCGCAACAGCAGGCCGTCGCGCTGCGCCAGGCCCTGCCCGCCCGAGGCCGGGTCGGCAATCGCAGCATTGTCGGCGTCGCTGAAACCCGCAGCCCGGCCGAAGGCGGTGACGTGCACGCCCCATTCATACTCCGCCCCGCAGCGCGCGCAGACGCGGTTGATCACCACCTCGCGGTCGCGCAGGGACAGGCTGGCGCTGGCGCCGAGCAGGTAGCCGCCCCAGGAGGGCATGCGCTCCAGCAGCCTGGGGTTGACGGCGAGCACCCGGAAAAGCGCCAGCACATTCGGTGCGGCGGGCGGCGTGATTTTCTTGAGGAGCGCATCCTGCTCGGGGGTGTAAGGCGGCTGCAGCGGCGCGATGCGGGGAAGAGGTGCCACGGTGTTTGTCATGGTGTCAAAGCTTTCGGATGGATTGAGGGACTCCAATCGCTACGGATTTCGTAGCGATTGATAACTATATCGCTACGCATTCCGTAGCAATCGTCGCCGACACGACAGGCGCAGCCCCTACAATCCGGGGCATGACGTCCACGCTCCCCCTTCCCGGCAAACCGGTTCGCGGCTCCGCCACGGGCCGGCCCGTGATGGCTCTGCTGGACCTGCTGGGCCGGCGCGGCACGCTGCGCCTGCTGTGGGAACTGCGTGATGGGCAGGCGCAAAGCTTCCGGCAATTGGCAGCAAATGCCGGAAACATGTCACCTTCGGTCATGAACGACCGGCTCAAGGAGTTGCGCGAGGCGCGGCTTGTCGAACTCGCAAGCGGCGGCTACGTCCTCACCGCCACGGGCAGCGGATTGCTGCACAAGCTCAAACCGCTCCACCAGTGGGCAGAAGAATGGGCCGCCCAGGACGCATAAGCAATCCGGCCGCCGTACTCCGCGCTGCCAAAAATTTCGTAATCCAAACCGAAGCCCTTGTCTTGAAAAGGGCTTTGCCATCCCCAGTTGGGAACCTTACCAACACCAACCCTGTTGCTTCGCATGTCTGAAAACAAACAACCCGAACAAAATCAACCCCTTAGCGGCGAACCCAGCCCCGAGGAACTCGAAGCGGCGCAAGCCGCCAACGAATTTGACGCGCTGACCGTGGCGCAGGCCGAAGTCGCCACCCTGCAGGCCAAAAACACCGAGCTGTCCGACAGCTACCTGCGCGCCAAGGCCGAGACCGAAAACGCCCGCCGCCGCGCCGACGAAGACGTCGCCAAGGCCCGCAAGTTCGCGCTCGAAAGCTTCGCCGAAAGCCTGCTGCCCGTGGCCGACAGCCTGGAAGCCGGCCTGGCCATCAAGGAAGCCTCGCCCGAGCAGATCCGTGAAGGCGCCGAAGCCACGCTCAAGCAGCTCAAAAGCGCGCTCGAGCGCAACCGGGTCGTGGCAATCGACCCCGCCGCCGGCACCAAATTCGATCCCGCCCAGCACCAGGCCATCAGCATGGTACCGGCCGACCAGGAAGCCAACACCGTGGTCAGCGTGCTGCAAAAAGGCTACCTGATCGCCGAGCGCGTGCTGCGCCCCGCCCTGGTGACGGTGGCAGCCCCCAAATAATCCACAACAAACTGAATGCAAAACCATGTTGAGGCCCTTGAAGCCCACCAACTTACCCACAAGTTATCAACATAGTCGTTCACAGCGGCCAGGGGCCTGAAACCCCGGCCACCCCACTTTCAATCTTTCACGAATCAAAAAAGCAGGAGTAAATCATCATGGGAAGAATCATCGGCATTGACCTGGGCACCACCAACAGCTGCGTGTCCATCATGGAGGGCAACACGCCCCGCGTCATCGAGAACTCGGAAGGCGTGCGCACCACCCCTTCCATCGTCGCCTACCAGGAAGACGGCGAAGTGCTGGTCGGCGCGTCCGCCAAGCGCCAGGCCGTGACCAACCCCAAGAACACGCTCTACGCCGTCAAGCGCCTGATCGGCCGCAAGTTCAGCGAAAAAGAAGTCCAGAAGGACATCGCGCTGATGCCCTACGCCATCGTGGCAGCCGACAACGGCGACGCCTGGGTTGAAGTGCGCGGCAAGAAGATCTCGGCCCAGCAGGTCAGCGCCGACATCCTGCGCAAGATGAAGAAGACGGCCGAAGACTACCTCGGCGAACCCGTCACCGACGCCGTGATCACCGTGCCCGCCTACTTCAACGACGCGCAGCGCCAGGCCACCAAGGACGCCGGCCGCATCGCCGGCCTCGAAGTCAAGCGCATCATCAACGAGCCCACCGCAGCAGCCTTGGCCTTCGGCCTGGACAAGCAGGAAAAAGGCGACCGCAAGATCGCCGTGTATGACCTGGGTGGTGGCACCTTCGACATCTCCATCATCGAGATCGCCGACGTCGACGGCGAAAAGCAGTTTGAAGTGCTGTCCACCAACGGCGACACCTTCCTGGGCGGCGAAGACTTCGACCAGCGCGTCATCGACTACATCGTGGCCGAGTTCAAGAAAGACAGCGGCATCGACCTGTCCAAGGACGTGGTCGCCCTGCAGCGCCTGAAAGACTCCGCCGAGAAGGCCAAGATCGAGCTGTCCAACAGCCCGCAGACCGAAGTCAACATTCCCTACATCGCGCACGACCCCGCGACCGGCCCCAAGCACCTGCTGGTCAAGCTGACCCGCGCCAAGCTCGAAAGCCTGGTCGACGAACTGATCGAGCGCACCATGGCCCCCTGCCGCATGGCCATGAAGGACGCCGGCGTCAGCGCGGCCGACATCCATGACGTGATCCTGGTCGGCGGCCAGACCCGCATGCCCAAGGTGCAGGAAAAGGTCAAGGAACTGTTCGGCAAGGAACCGCGCAAGGACGTGAACCCCGACGAGGCCGTCGCCGTGGGCGCCGCCATCCAGGGCCAGGTCCTGTCCGGCGACCGCACCGACGTGCTGCTGCTCGACGTCACCCCGCTGTCCCTGGGCATCGAAACCATGGGCGGCGTGATGACCAAGATGATCAAGAAGAACACGACCATCCCGACCAAGTTCGCGCAGACCTTCTCGACCGCCGAAGACAACCAGCCGGCCGTGACCATCAAGGTGTTCCAGGGCGAACGTGAAATCGCCTCGGGCAACAAGGCGCTGGGCGAGTTCAACCTCGAGGGCATTCCGCCGGCATCGCGCGGTACGCCGCAGATTGAAGTGTCCTTCGACATCGACGCCAACGGCATCCTGCACGTGGGCGCCAAGGACAAGGGCACCGGCAAGGAAAACAAGATCACCATCAAGGCCAACTCGGGCCTGTCCGAAGCTGAAATCCAGCAGATGGTGAAAGACGCCGAGTTGAACGCCGAAGAAGACAAGAAGAAGGTCGAGTTCGTGACCGCCAAGAACAACGCCGAAGCCATGGTGCACAGCGTGAAGAAATCGCTGGGCGAATACGGCGACAAGCTCGAAGCCGGCGAGAAGGAAAAGATCGAGACCGCCATCAAGGACATGGAAGAAGCGCTCAAGGGCGACGACAAGGCCGCCATCGACGCCAAGAACACGGCCCTGATGGAAGCCAGCCAGAAGCTCGGCGAAAAGATGTACGCCGACATGCAGGCTTCGCAGGCGGCAGCCGGCGGTGACGCGGGCGCCGCGGGTGCCGCACAGGCCGAGGCCAAGCCGGCAGACGACAATGTCGTGGACGCTGAGGTCAAGGAAGTCAAGAAGGGTTAAGGACCTGTTGGCGACAAGCCCTGCATTGGCGCGATAACTGCATGCACACGCAGACGGCACAATCAGGTGCACAAGGCGGAAACCGGGAGCGATCCCGGCTTTCCGCTTTTGTACATCTGCCTATACCGCCAATGCAAGCGCCTGCCGGCTGACGCCGACCCGATCAACGACGAAGACCCTGAGCTGCCATGGCAACAAAAAAAGACTATTACGACACACTGGGCGTCCCCAAGAACGCCAGCGACGAGGACATCAAAAAAGCGTATCGCAAGCTCGCGATGAAGCACCACCCCGACCGCAACCAGGGGGATGCGTCCAAGGTCGCCGAGGAAAAATTCAAGGAGGCCAAAGAGGCCTACGAGATGCTCTCCGACGAGAACAAGCGCGCCGCCTACGACCAGTACGGCCACGCGGGCGTGGACCCCAACATGCGCGGCGGTCCGGGTGCTGAAGGCTTCGGCGGTTTTGCCGAGGCCTTCGGCGACATCTTCGGCGACGTGTTCGGCGGCCAGCGCGGCGGCGGCCAGCAGCGCGGCGGCCGCCAGGTCTACCGCGGCGGCGACCTCAGCTACGCCATGGAGATCACGCTCGAGGAAGCGGCCCACGGCAAAGAGGCACAGATCCGCATCCCGAGCTGGGACGACTGCAACACCTGCCACGGCAGCGGCGCCAAGCCCGGCACCAAGGTGGTGACCTGCACCACCTGCCACGGCCACGGCGTGGTGCAGATGCGCCAGGGCTTTTTCAGCGTGCAGCAGACCTGCCCGCAGTGCAAGGGCACGGGCAAGCTGATTCCCGAACCCTGCGTGACCTGCCACGGCGTGGGCAAGACCAAGAACAACAAGACGCTGGAAGTCAAGATCCCCGCGGGCATCGACGACGGCATGCGCATACGCTCCACCGGCAACGGCGAGCCCGGCACCAACGGCGGCCCTCCCGGCGACCTCTACATCGAGATCCGCCTGAAGAAGCACGACATCTTCGAGCGTGACGGCGACGACCTGCACTGCGCCGTGCCCATCAGCTTCACTACGGCGGCGCTGGGTGGCGAGATCGAAGTGCCGACACTCGCCGGCAAGGCCGCCATCGACATCCCCGAAGGCACGCAGGCCGCCAAGCAGTTCCGCCTTCGCGGCAAGGGCATAAAGGGCGTGCGCTCCAGCTACCCCGGCGACCTGTACTGCCACATCACGGTGGAAACGCCGGTCAAGCTCACCGAGCACCAGCGCAAGCTGCTCAAGGAACTTGACGAGTCGCTGAAAAAAGGCGGCGCCAAGCATTCGCCCAGCGAAGAAGGCTGGGCCGACAAGCTGAAGAGCTTCTTCAGCGCCTGATCTTGCGCGCCCTTGCGCCCGCCGGGACGGTCAGTCTCGACGGGCCGCGCAAGGGGCGGCGATTCCTGAGGATATCGCCGGCCGGCCCTGTTACGAAGGCCCGCAGGGCTTCACGCGGAGCCTGCCACCTCCGCATAGCCCTTGCGCAGCTTCTCCGCGACCAGCTTCTGCACCTCGCGCTCCGCGCGCGACTCGCTGTCGAAACATTTGATCTGCGTCTGGCCCCGGGTATCGATGCGGCCATAGCAGACCACAACGTCCATTTCCTTTCGGCCTATCGACCAGAACTTGCGCGAGCCGCCCTCCGTGTGCTCGAACCGCCGCATCACCGGCCCACCGGAGGGGACTGAAGGCAGCGGCGAGGCAGCCGGCGCCGGTTCGCCAGCAAGCGCCAGCGCCACGGCCGGCAAAGCCTGTCCCTCGGCCGCGTCCGCCAACGCCGCCGTGAGCGGCTGAAGGTCCGCCTCCGAATGCGCGCTGGACGGCCCATCACGCAGCGCCCGCTGAATCTGCTCGATCACGGCTTCGGGTTGGTGGAACCAGTCCTTCGAGAGAACCTGCACGGTGTGCCAGTCGAACGAACCGAGAATCCGCGGCCGCGAGACATAACGTTCATGCACGTCGCCGCTGCCGTACTGCGCCTCGGTGTCGACGAGCACACCCAGGCGATAAAGCCCGCTCTCGCCGTCGCGCAGCGCCAGCTCGCAGCGAAACCGCGACTGCCCCACATGCGTATCCACCACATGCCCGCGCTCACGCAAGGCCTGCGCGAGCTGCTCGATGACATCCTCCGGCTGGCGCCGCCCGCCGAGCGCGCTGCGTGTCGCCGGGTTCATCGCCTCGAGCACGCTCTGCGCGAGCTGCGCCTGCCCGTGCGACAAATGCTCCGCATACCGGAGAAACTGCTTGAGCGCCGCGGCCCCGTCGTTGTAATCGTTGGTGATCGACTCGTGCCGGATCGACGTGACGACCGCCATGTGGTGCCGCGCCCGGCTGAAGATCACGTTCAGGCGCTTCTCGCCGCCGCGCTGGTTGATCGGGCCGAAGTTCATCACCATCTTGCGCGCGGGTGCCGGGCCCGGCCCATAGCAGATACTCAGGATGATGATGTCGCGCTCGTCGCCCTGCACGTTCTCGAGGTTTTTCACAAAGAGTCCGCAGAACTGGTCGTCTTCCTCGCGGACATACTCGGCTTCCAGCCGCGCGGCGAACTCCGCATCGTCGGCGGACAAGGCCTCGAGCGCGGACTCGATTTCACTTTGTTGCGCCTCGGAGAAGGCCACAATCCCGATGCTCGGGTGTCCCTCGCGCGCGAGCAGATCGCGCGTCATGCGCGCGATGTAGCCGGCCTCGTCGAGGTTGGAGCGCTCGGCGTACACGGCATCGGGCAGGTGGTGAAAGCTGACCGGCCGCGAAAGCAGCGCGGCCGCGCCGGCTTGCGCCGCGTCCGCTGACGAGGTGTCGCGCACGACCACATCCGACTGGCCCGCGGCGGTGTAGGCCCGGTCGGGAATCGTGTACAGGTTGCCGCCGTAAAACGCCGCGTTCGAGAAACCGATCAGCGATTCCGAGCGGCTGCGGTAGTGCCAGGCCAGCAGCGTCGCGGGCAGGTTGCGCGCGCCCTGGTTGAGCAGGCTGTCCGCGTCGAGCACGACCGAGAGCCGCTCGCCTTCGTCCCCATCCACCGAAACGCTTTCATCCTGCTCGTCCCGGTTCGAGGAGAAGAAGCTCGTGGGCGGCAGTTGCATCTCGTCGCCGACGATGATCACCTGCGGCGCGCGGTACAGCGCCGGCACCGCCTCCTCCACCGGAATCTGGCTGGCCTCATCGAAAATCACGACGTCAAAATCCTTGCCTGACATGGGCAAGGTGTCGGACACCGACAGCGGACTCATGAGCCAGATCGGCTTCATGTCGCGCACGACACGGCCGGTGTCGCCGCTCGCCAGTTCGCGAATGGACTTGTATCGCATCGTCTTGCCGAACTCATGCTCCAGTTCGCGGCGGCCGGCGGAGTACGACTTCTTGAACTGCTTGCCGCCCTCGTCGAGCTGCGAGGCCGCGAGCATAGAGCGCCGCACGTTCTCGCGAAAACGTTGGCGCACCAGCGCCCGGGCCACGTCGGCGTTGAGCTCCAGCAACTGCTTTTCGCCGAGGCCTATGCGTTCCGCATGGCGGGCCAGCGCGGCGGCGTCGAAGCGCGGCAGCCAGCGCTCCTTGCGGTAAATCCGCTCAAGGCTTTCGCGCGCGATGACATATTCGATGCCGGCGGGCGGCAACGCGACGAGGTGCAAGGCGGCGGCGAACGCCGGGTTGGCGTCGGTCAACTCGCGCAGCAGCGGCAAGACTTCGGGCAGGCTGTCGGCGCACTCGCGCAGGTCGCGCACCAGCTCGCCGAGTCCGTCGAGCGGCAGGGCGTCGATGTCGCGCAGGGATGAAGCCAGCACCGAGCCGAGCCCGTCGATCTTCGTGACCAGGTCAGTGAGGCCTTCAGGCGAGATCCGCGAACCGGTGGCCGCCAGCGCCTGCGAGAAACCGCGCAGCGACGCATGCGCCTGCATGTCCGTGCGCAGCGCCTGCAATTCATCGGCGTAGCTGTCGGCCTCGGGCGTGCCATAGTGCCCGGCGAAGCGGGCGCGAGCGGCATCCAGTTGCTCTGCCGCCTCATGCTCCTGGGAGAGCTCAGTCAACAGCCGCGCGAATTTCGGCTTCACCGCATGCGCGCTGAAGTCGTAGTGCGCGTTCAGCACACCGCGCAAGCGCCACCACGACGGTGAGAGCCAGCGCAGCGCGGAAGCTTCCTGCGCGCTCGCCTGGGCCAGCGCCTGCGCCGTATCGGCCGATGTGAGTTTGCGCCGCCAATTGACTGTCAGCGCCTGCGCCTGAGCGAGTTTCCGGGCATGCCCATTGATGCCGGCGCGTTCGCTCTCGAAGGCCTTAGCCGCGTCGCTTTGAGCATCCAGCAAGCCATGAAACGCGCTGTCGCCGAGCGCCGTCAAGCGGCGCGAAAAATCCGCCAGCCGCTTCAACGCCGCCCACTCGAGGCTTTCCGCCTCGGGCCAGAGCGGAGCCAGCGCATCGGCAATCGCGTCGATCATCGGCTCGGCCGTGTCGACGAAGCGCAACACCGTGCCCAAAGGCTGCTCCGCACGCACCAGCCCGTCGCTCAGGCGCGCGAACACATGGTCCGCCAGCGCGGATACGCCAAAAACCTCCTGCAGCACCTGGCCGATTCGCAACGCCAGCCCGGCATGGGCCTGCCACGCCGCGTAGTCCGGCAGCGCCTCGGCGGCCGCGGCGGGCAGTTCGGCCGCGTACGGCGCGAGCGCCACCAGGCGCCGCAGCAGCGCATGCGCCGAGAGGCTTGCCGGATCGCCGCCCGAGCGCATCGCGGCGTCGAAACGTTCGAGTGCCGACAGATCCTCCTGCACCAGCTCCGCGACCCGCGCGCGCTGCCGCATCAGCTCCTCGGAGACATCGGCATTGGCGAGCCACTGCTCGTAGGTCTGCTTGAGGTCGAGCACAAAGCCCTTTTTGTCCGTCTGCGAGTCGTGGATCATGCAGCACAGCTCGTCGAGCCGTTGCTGCCGCAGCCGGTGGAACACCACGTCGATGGCGGCGCGCTTCTCGCAGACAAACAGCACGCGCTTGCCGCGCCCCACCTGGTCGGCGATGAGGTTGGTGATGGTCTGCGATTTTCCGGTGCCCGGCGGGCCCTGGATGATGTAGCTCTCGCCCGAGCGGGCCAGCGCGACGGCGGCCATCTGCGTCGCATCGGCGGGCACCACCGTCCAGCGGTCGGGCAGCGGAATCGGCTCGACCGGCCGGTCTTCCAGGGCGCGCGGCTTGAGCGAGAACACGCGCTTGAATGCTTCGTTGGCGATGTCGCCTTCGACCAGTGCGTTGTAGTCGCGCACCAGCGACATCTTCCGGTAGTTGAAGTTGCCCAGCGTCACCGAGGTGAGGTCAAGGTCCCATTCATAGGGATTGCCGGTACGCTCGCGCAGCGCGAAGGTCGTCCGTTCGTCCTCCCCGGCGGCGGCCGGCGCCACGTTAGGGTGGCGCGGAACCGGCGCGGCGCCGAGCGCATCGCGCAGCGGCAACGCGGCGGGCCGCACGCGTTCGTGGAAAAGCTTGAGCCCGAGCGGGCGGAAGTCGTCCTCGGCATAGCTGTAGTCGGTGTCGAGCGCGGACGGCGCCGCGGCACGCGCGGGCACATTGCGGCGCCGGCGGCGGAATTGTTCGAGCCGCTGGCGCGCCCGCTGGTGGATCAGCTCGATCTCCGGCTTGTCGACCAGGTTGAGCCGCACCCCCGGTTCGCTGGCCGCGATGCTGGCCTGCAGCGAGCGATGAAACACCGCGAGGGCCTCGTCGGTCAAATCCACGGTTTCGGGCAGCTCTATCCCATAGACCAGGCGCAGCTGGTGGCGCAGCACCGGGTTGACCTCCGCGTCCGGCGCCTGCGCCTGCAGCACGTACTGGTCGCGCACACCCTTCTTGCGCGTCAGCTCGACCGGCAGCAGCAGGAGGGGGGACACGATGCGCTCGTCCTTCGCCTCCTTGAGGTTGTGCCAGCGAAAGAAAGCGAGCACCAGCGAAAGCTGCGAAAGGCCGTATTCAGTGCGGTCCCGGCGGTCCTCCTGCATGATGCGGTCGAGCGCGCTCGGCAAGTACGGCTGGTCCTCGAAGCGCAGCCAGTTGGCCAGCAACACCTTGTCGCCGCCGCCGACGGCCGCGGCGAACTTTCCGCCCCAGACGCAGAGTTGGTCGAGCCGGATATTTTTCATGTCGACCACGAGCGGCACACTCGCGACCGTGAGGTTCACCGAAGACTGCGTCGGCCGGAAATGCAGCAGGCGGTTGCGCCGCGAGAGGTCGAACAGGCGGTCGCGCAGGTGCGCCTGCACGGCGCGCTGCTGGCGCGCCTCGCCGGTCTGGCCCGCGAGCACTCGCTCGATCGCCAGGTCCTGCGGTTGCTCGCGATAGGTTTCCAGGCGGGTGATCAGCGAGGCCAGGTCCTTGGCGCGCCGCCGCCGGTCCAGCTCCGTCATCTCGACGATGATGCTGGCGACCACCGGGTGCAGCCGGGGCTGGAGCTCGAACAGGTTGTTGCGGTGGCGCGCGAACGAGCGCACATCGTCCTCGTCGGTGAAGTCGAGGTCGCAGGAAAGGCTCGCGAGCACCTGCCCGAGGCAGAAGATGTCGGTGACGGCGTCGTGATGCCCCACCACCTGCTCCCAGCAACGATAGCCCGGCAGGTACACCGGCCGGGTCAGCGCTTCAGCCGTCGGCGCATTGGCGACGAGGAGGTCCTCGGACGTGTAATCGACCGGGTCCTGCGTGACGCGGCTTTCCCCGACCACTTGCAGCACGGAGGACACCGGTGCCTGCAACTTCTCCACGGCGTCGCGATGTTCGCGAGCGGCATGGCCTTGCGGGTCGCGCAGGCCCAGCGTGCCGACTTCACTTACCGCCACGCTGCGCGGGTCGCCCAGGTCGGCTATTTTTTCGTCGGCATGGAGGCCGGCGACTTCCCGAAACAGGGGCAGCACGAGCGCAAGCACGTCCTCGGTCTGGAGTCCGCCACGCGAGGCGCCCGCCTCGAGCAACTGGATAAAGGGAAGGTCATCCGACATGGTTTTTTTCGGTCTTGTCCAGCAGGGCACGCGCGCCCTGCCTGAGTTTGCTGATTTGCCGCTTCGGCATCTTGAGGTCCTTCAGCATGCGTGCCTGCAGCTGGTCGCCGACCTTCCAGGCATCGCCCAGTTCGAGCACCCAGGCGAGCGCGACATCCTCCATCGCGCGGTCGCTGGTGGCGATGTCGATCAGCAAGGCGCTGAGGTAGTCGGCACACCTCGGGGCCGCGGCCAGCTCCTGCGCGAGGGAGTCGTCCGCCTTGCCGTCAGCCCCGAAGTCGGGGAAAAACCTGCGCGCATGGGCCAGGGTGGCGTCGCTTCGCATCCAGGCCGGCCGCAGCATCGCCGCGAGCGCGCGGCGGGTGAGCGATTCGAGTTGCAACTGGGCAACCCAATCGGCCTGGTCAAGATTTAGCGGGCCGCGAAGCGCGGCGTCGAGCCAGGACTCGGCCTGCGGATCGCCGCTGGCCCAAAGACCGAGCGCATGGGCGCGCAGAAAGGATTCAGGGTGGCTGGCCTGGGACGACGCGGCCGACTCCCTGGCAACCACCTCGGCCGCTTGCGCGAGATAACTCGCGCCGCTCACAGTGCTGAGGCCCGTCGCCGACTTCACGAGCGCGGCGACGGCCGCTTCGACCGAGCCGCTCGCGACCACCGCGCCGCGGTCGGCATAGGCTTCGGTGAAAAGGCGGAACAGGCGGTTGGTCTGCAGTTGCGAGGGTGTCGCGCCGGGGTGGGCGGCGGTCGCCTCGAGGACGCGGTCCGCCGCGTGGTAGATGCCGCCGTCCTCGCTCCAGAGCTTGTAATGCGCCAGCTCGTGTCCCAGCACCGCCTCGACCTCAGAGCCCGTGAGACGGTCGAGCAGCGGCCCGGAGAACACCACATGCGCCTCGCCGACAAGAAAGTAGAGGCAGGCATTGATCTGGCCGTCACTGCCCTGGTAGAGCGTGATCGGCACCTCGAGCCCGAGCCGGGCCGCCGCCGCGGTGGCGGCCTGGTGCAGGTCGGGGTAGGTGGCGGCGTCGAGGCGATAGGCCTGCTTGAGCAATTCTTCGCGGACCGCCTGGGCATGCTCTTCGCGCGATCTGGCGGAACGGGCCCAGGCCCAGACTTCCGGCTCGTGTTCCTTGAGGTAGCCGACCACCGCCTCATGGTAGGGAAGAGGCACGAGTGCGCCAGCTCCCGGCGAGATATTGATTGAACTCCCTTGCTGCATCCCTGACCTCCGTGGCTATTATTGCAGCAGAAGGGTTTCTTCAGCGCCCGATCCCCTCCTCCTTCAGACGCCAAAATGCTGAGCTGTTCAGGCTTTTTTTGTCCGGATGAAGCGAGGCCGGTGTTGTTTTGCGAACGTCGCCGAACACCTTGTCACATGGATGTCGTCATCGCGTGCCTACGATCAGCCCTTTAACTCCGGGAAACACCCATGACCGTCTCGACCCGCAAGGCCTTCAACGTCAAGCAAGGCGCCTTGCTCGCCCTCGTTTGCAGCAGCATGCTGCTGGCCGCCTGCTCCTCCTCGGGCACACCCTCGCAAGCCGGCCTCTCCACACTCGACGGCAAGGCGCCCCTGGTCATCGCCCACCGCGGTGCTTCCGGCTACGTGCCGGAAGAAACACTGGAAGCCTATGTGCGCGCCATCGAACTCGGCGCCGACGTGATCGAGATGGATCTCATCGTGACCAAGGACGGCGTGCTGATGACGCGCCACGACCCCAACCTGGCCTTCAGCACCGACGTGGCCAAACACCCTGAATTCGCCTCACGCAAAAAAACCATCAAGGTCGACGGCGAGACACAGACCGGCTGGTTCAGCGATGACTTCACGCTGGCCGAGATTCGCACCCTGGGCGCCATCTCGACCGATGCCGAGCGCCCCCAGCAGTTCAACGGCCAGTACAAGGTGCCGACCTTCCAGGAAGTCGTGGACCTGGCCAAGGCCCAGTCCGCCAAAACCGGCCGCAGCATCGCGATCTACCCCGAGACCAAGAACCCGACCTACTTCCGTGAACGCGGCCTGCCGATGGAAGACAAGCTGATCGCCATCATCAACGCCGCCGGCTGGAACAGCAAGACCGCGCCCATCTACGTGCAGTCCTTCGAACCGGGCAGCCTCAAGTACATGAAAAACAAGGGCCTGAACACGCGCCTGATCCAGCTGATCGACGGCGACGGCATAGACCCCAAAACCGGCCGCGTCACCTTTGCGCTGCCCAGCGACCGACCCTATGACTGGACCATCGCCGGCGACAAGCGTTTCTTCGACGCCATGGTCACGCCAGCGGGCCTGGCCGAGATCAAGACCTATGCCGACGGCATAGGCCCGTGGAAGCGCTACATCATCAGCACCAAGGGCACCATAGGCACCGACGGCAAGCAGGTCGACATCAACCGCGACGGCAAGCTCAACGATGCGGACTCCAACTCGCAGCCCGCCACCAGCCTGGTGGCCGACGCGCACAGGGCCGGCCTCTTCGTTCACCCCTTCACCTTCCGCAATGAGTCGCGCCGCCTGGCCACCGACTACCAGGGCGACCCCAAGGCCGAGTACCTGGCCTTCTACCGCGCCGGCGTGGACGGTGTGT
Organism: Polaromonas sp. P1_F2; assembly: GCF_056405735.1. Lineage (NCBI taxonomy): Bacteria > Pseudomonadati > Pseudomonadota > Betaproteobacteria > Burkholderiales > Comamonadaceae > Polaromonas > Polaromonas sp. P1_F2. Next base: position 207,380 of record NZ_JBFUBN010000006.1, read on the forward strand.
TCACCGACTTCACCGATACCGCCATTGCCGCGCGCATGCAGTACCTGAAAGAAGCCGGCCGCTAAAGCCCGCCGCGCTTTTTTTTGAGCAGCGCCAGCCGCCTGCGCTCCTTTCAGGGAGCCAGGCGGCTTTTTCATTCGGGCCGGCGCCCCGGGGTTTTCTCAAAATGAAACATCTTCCGGGCCGCGGGCGAAGGGACTGGCTTATAGTGCCTTACGCAGCGCAATGCTCTTTCGCCCACCCCTAACGCAAGCACCCGCACCATGAAAACCAAAGCCGCCGTCGCCTGGAAATCAGGCCAGCCCCTGACCATCGAAACCGTGGACCTGCAAGGCCCGAAATTCGGCGAGGTGCTCGTCGAGATCAAGGCCACCGGCATCTGCCACACCGACTACTACACGCTCTCGGGCGCCGACCCGGAAGGCATCTTTCCGGCCATCCTGGGCCACGAAGGCGCGGGCATCGTGGTCGACGTCGGCCCCGGTGTGACGACGCTCAAGAAGGGCGACCACGTGATCCCGCTCTACACGCCCGAATGCCGGCAGTGCAAGTTCTGCCTCTCGCGCAAGACCAATCTGTGCCAGTTGATACGCGGCACGCAAGGCAAGGGCCTGATGCCCGACGCCACCAGCCGCTTCAGCCTGGACGGCAAGCCCATCTTCCACTACATGGGCACCTCGACCTTCAGCAACTACACCGTCGCGCCCGAAATCTCGCTGGCGAAAATCCGTGAAGACGCGCCCTTCGACAAGGTCTGCTACATCGGCTGTGGCGTGACCACCGGCATAGGCGCGGTGCTCTTCACCGCCAAGGTGGAAGCCGGCGCCAACGTCGTGGTGTTCGGCCTGGGCGGCATCGGCCTCAACGTGATCCAGGGCGCGAAGATGGTGGGCGCCGACAAGATCATCGGCGTGGACATCAACCCCGCGCGCCAGGAGATGGCGCGCAAGTTCGGCATGACGCACTTCATCAACCCGAAAGACACCGAGAACGTGGTCGATGCCATCGTGCAGCTGACCGACGGCGGCGCCGACTACAGCTTTGAATGCATAGGCAACACCAAGGTCATGCGCCAGGCGCTGGAGTGCACGCACAAAGGCTGGGGCCGCAGCATCATCATCGGCGTGGCCGAAGCCGGCGCCGAGATCAGCACACGGCCCTTCCAGCTCGTCACCGGCCGCAAATGGGAAGGCTCGGCCTTCGGAGGCGCGCGCGGCCGCACCGACGTGCCCAAAATCGTCGACTGGTACATGGAAGGCAAGATCAACATCGACGACCTGATCACGCACACCATGCCGCTGGAGGACATCAACAAGGGTTTCGATTTAATGAAAAGCGGCGAGTCGATCCGCGGCGTGGTCCTGTATTAACGTGGGCCCCCACGCTTTTCACTTCGTGTAATGCGCTGCCCCCCGAGGGGGCGCTGCGCCTGCGGCCCGGCAAAGCCGGTTCCGCGGCCCCTGCTTGAACAGAAAGAGATCCATGACCACAGCCCCAGAAGTTCTCAGCGAACACGGCTGCTTCGGCGGCCTGCAGCGCTTTTACCAGCACGATTCGCTCGAGATTGGTCTGCCCATGCGCTTTTCGGTCTACCTGCCGCCGCAGGCCGCCGCCGGCAACAAGGTACCCGCGCTGGTCTACCTTGCGGGCCTGACCTGCAATGAAGAAACCTTCATGGTCAAGGCCGGGGCGCAGCGCCTGGCGGCCGAGCTGGGCCTGGCCCTGGTCGCGCCCGACACCAGCCCGCGCGGGGCAGGCATTGCCGGCGAGGCCGACAGCTGGGACTTCGGTGTGGGCGCAGGTTTCTACCTCGATGCCACGCAAGCCCCGTGGTCGCGGCACTACCGCATGGAAAGCTACATCACTGCGGAGTTGCTGCCGCTGCTGGCGGGTGCATTGCCGATTGATGCAAGCCGCATCGGCATCTTCGGGCACTCGATGGGCGGCCATGGCGCGCTGACACTCGCGCTCAGGCATCCGGATCTTTTCAAGTCGGTCTCGGCCTTCGCGCCCATCTGTGCGCCCAGCCGGTGCCCCTGGGGACACAAGGCATTCACCGGCTACCTGGGAAGCGATGAATCGCAGTGGCTTGAGCACAACGCCACCGCCCTGATGGCCCTCATGCCCGCGGCGCCCTACCCAGGCGGCATACGCATAGACCAGGGCCTGGCCGACAAATTCCTCGCCGAACAGCTGCACCCCGAGCTGTTTGAGGCCGCCTGCGCCAAGGCCGGCCAGCCGCTGGCGCTGCACCGCCATGCGGGCTACGACCACGGCTACTATTTCATCGAGAGCTTCATGGCCGAACACCTGCGCCACCATGCACGGCAGCTGGGCCTGGCCGCGGCAGTTTGAGGCCATAAGCCCGCCCTAAGGCACGGCAAATACAATGCAGCGCTATGCCGCTGCAACCCGCGCCCGACGCATCCACCTCTCCCCGTCCTTCCGACCAGCAGCTTCGCGGCATGCGGCCCCTGTGGCTGGTGGTGCTGGCCAGCCTCTGGATCGCCACGGTGTGCAATGTGGCGCTGTGGCGCGAGCTGGCTCGCCTGCCCGGCCTGAGCGCAGGCCAGGTCGCCGTCATCAGCGTTGCCCTGGTGCTGGTGATCGCGCTGGCCACCGCCGCCCTGCTAAGCCTGCTGGCCTGGCGCTGGACGCTCAAGCCGGCCATCACGGTCTTCCTGGTCTCGGCCGCCTTCGGCGCCTACTTCATGATGGCCTACGGCGTGGTCATCGACAAGACCATGATGGTCAACACCTTGCAGACCGACGTGCGCGAGACCCGCGACCTGCTGAACTGGCGGCTGCTGGCCACGGTGCTGGTGCTGGCGGTGCTGCCGCTGGTGCTGCTGTGGCGGCAGAAGGTCAGGCGCGCCAGCGCCGCGCGGCAACTGCTCGGCAATTTCGCCACGCTGGCCGGCGCGTGCGTGCTGCTGGTGCTGGTGGTCTTCCTGTTCTTCCAGAGCATCGCCTCGGTCATGCGCAACTACACCCATGTGCGCTACCTGATCAACCCGCTCAACTCTTTTTACGCGCTGGGCTCCATCGCGGCCAAGCCCTTCCAGCGCGACGAGTCCGTTGTGCTGCCGCTGGGCGAGGACGCGAAGCTGGGCGCCACCTACACGGCGCAAAACAAACCACCGCTGCTGCTGCTGGTGCTGGGCGAGACGGCGCGCAGCGGCAACTTTTCCCTCAACGGCTACAGCCGGCCCACCAACCCGCTGCTGGCCAAAGAAAACGTCGCGAGCCAGCGCAATGCCTGGTCCTGCGGCACCAGCACGGCGGCCTCGGTGCCCTGCATGTTCTCCAACTTCGGGCGCGAGGCCTACGACGCGCGGCCCGCCAATTACGAGGGCCTGCTCGACGTGTTGCAGCGCGCCGGCCTGGCCGTGCTCTGGATAGACAACCAGTCGGGCTGCAAGGGCGTGTGCGACCGCGTGCCCAGCGTCAACACGGTGCAGCTCAAGGTACCCGGCCTGTGCGACAGCGGTGAATGTTTTGACGAGGTGATGCTGCACGGCATCAACGAGCGCATCGCCGCGCTGCCGGCCGAGCGGCGCGCCAAAGGCGTGGTCGTGGTGATGCACCAGATGGGCGGCCACGGCCCGGCCTATTTCAAACGCTCACCGCAGGCCTCCAAAAAATTTCTGCCCGAGTGCACCGACAACGCGCTGCAAAGCTGCAGCCGTGAAGGCCTGCTCAATGCCTATGACAACAGCATCGTCTACACCGACCAGTTGCTGGCCTCGTCCATCCAGTGGCTCAAGGCACAGGAAGCGCACAGCGCACCCGCCCTGCTCTACCTGGCCGACCACGGCGAATCACTGGGCGAGAACAACCTCTACCTGCACGGCATGCCCTACGGCATCGCGCCCGACGTGCAAAAGCGTGTGCCCTGGATCACCTGGCTGTCGCCCGGCTTCGAGCAGCGCGGCAAGCTGACGACAGCCTGCCTCAAGCAGCAGCTCGATGCGCCCGTGAGCCACGACAACTACTTCCACTCGGTGCTGGGCCTGATGAATGTGCAGACCGGCGTCTACAAGCCCGCGCTCGACATCTACGCGCGCTGCGCCAAGCCCTGAACCCTGAGTCCGCCGGGAGCACCCGGATGCCACGTAGGGCTTTTTTGGGGCGGCATGCACCAGCATGGCGAACGGATTTAATATTCGACCTGCATCTCAATAACAACTCTCTTATGCAAGGGCTGAATATGAATATCCGCAAGGCTCTGGCCTCCACGCTCCTTCTCACACTCGCTTTCAGCGCCAGCGCCGCCGACCTGCTGGACACCGTCAAGCAGCGCGGCACGCTCAAGGTGGCACTCGAAGGCACCTACCCTCCGTTCAATTACAAGGAAGGCGGCCAGCTCGCCGGTTTTGAAGTGGAACTGGCCAATGCCCTGGCGCAAAAGCTCGGCGTGAAGGCCGAATTTTCGACCAGCGAATGGAGCGCCATCCTGGCGGGCCTGCAAGCCGGTAAATACGACGTGGTCATCAACCAGGTCGGCATCACCGACAAGCGCAAGGAGACCTTTGATTTCTCCGAGCCCTATACCATCTCGGCCCCGCAGCTGATCATCCGCAAGGATGAAAAACGCGAATTCAAGTCGCTGGCCGACCTCAAGGGCAAGAAGCTGGGCCTGGGCCAGGGCACCAACTACGCCGACATCGCCAAAAAAGTCGGCGGCATCGACGTCAAGACCTATCCCGGCGCGCAAGAGTATCTGCAGGACCTGGCCCTGGGCCGCATCGACGCGGCGCTCAACGACAGCCTGCTGATTCCCTACATCGTCAAGCAGACCAAGCTGCCGCTCAAGCCCGGCGCGCCTGTCGGCGAACTCGAAAAATCCGGCATCCCCTTCGTCAAGAACAACCCCAAGTTCAAGGCCGCCCTCGACAAGGCGCTGGCCGACCTGCAGGCCGACGGCAGCTTCGCCAAAATCTCCACCAAGTGGTTTGACCGCGACGTGAGCAAGCCGCCTGTCGCAAAGTAACTCAGGCAATCGAAGTAACATTCGACCAGCCGCGCGCCATCCTTCGGCGCCTGAAACAACCCCGGCTCTCTGCCGGGGTTTTTATTTGTGGAGACCCTTATGGACCTGTCCGGCTTGACCTCCCTGTTGCGCGATGCCTTGCCGCTGATGCTCAAAGGCGCGGCGTGGACGCTGCTGCTGGCGGTGGCGTCTGTTTTCTTCGGCGCCATCATCGGCACTGTTGTGGCCGTCACGCGGCTGGCCAAGGTGCCCGGGCTGTCGCAGCTCGCCGCACTGTACGTCAGCTGCATGCGCGGCACGCCGCTGCTGGTGCAGCTCTTTGTCATCTACTTCGGCTTGCCCAGCATAGGCATACAGTTCGACCCCATCAGCGCCGGCATCCTGGGCCTGAGCCTCAACGTCGGCGCCTACCTGTCTGAAACGATACGCGGCGCCATCAACGGCGTGGAACACGGCCAGTGGAACGCGGCCCGCAGCCTGGGCCTCACGCAGGCGCAGACCCTGCGTTACGTGATCGGCCCGCAAGCCCTGAGGCTGGCCGTGCCCAGCCTGTCCAACAGCCTGATCAGCCTGATCAAGGACACCTCGCTGGTCTCGGTGATCGCCGTCGGCGAGCTGATGCTGGCGACCAAGGAAGTGATCGCCACCACCTTCCAGCCCTTTCCGCTTTACCTGGCGGCGGCGGGGATTTATTGGGCCATGAGTGCGTCGTTTGAGACGCTGCAGAAGAAACTCGAGATACGCTTGAACCGCAGCTACTTGCGTTAGGTTTGTTCCCCTCTCTCCGGTTTGTCCCCTCTCCCCCTGGGAGAGGGTTAGGGTGAGGGCCAGCGGCCTTAGCAAGCCAGCGAAATATCCAGCGCCGCCAGCCCCCGTCCCTGCCTTCCCCCAGAGGGGGAAGGAGAAAAACCAATTCAGTCGCCGCCAACCAAACCGTTTTTCATCGCCTGCTCCTGGTTCGCAAAAATCGCCATCGCAGTCAGCATGCGCCGAAAGCCCAGCTTGCGATAAAACGGCTCCTTGCCGGCCACTGCATACAGAATGATCTTCTTGTGCCCCCTGGACAGGCCGACCAGCGCGGCCACAATGTCCTTGCCCAGGCCCACGCCCTGGTGGTCCGGGTGCACCGCGATGTCGCAGATGTAGGAGCAGTCCATACCGTCGGCCAGTGCGCGGCCGGCGCCTATCAGCTGCTCGCCCTCATACACAAAGCATTTGAACAGGCTGTTGGAGAACACGACTTTGAGGTCCGCCGGTTTCTTCTCGCCCAGCGGCGCGATGCGGTACAGATGCGACAAAGCATCCCAGTCCACATCGTCCGATGAATATCTCCATTCGAATGCCACGCTGAACTCCTTGAAAATCTGTTTACGTCAAAACGGCTTGCACTATACGTTCAGAACAGGCTGCCCTGCCCCGCCGCCCCCGGCGGCCTGAAGCGGCTCAAATCCAGTTCCACACGCTCGCGGTTAAAGCCCAGCCGCCTGCAGGCTTTGACAAAACGCTGGCGCACCAGGTCGGACCACAGGCCCGAGCCCTTCATGCGCGTCGCGAAATCGCTGTCGTAGTCCTTGCCGCCGCGCATTTCATGGATGTGCGCCATGATGCGCGCCGCGCGCTGCGGGTAGTGCAGCTCCAGCCACTCCTTGAAGATGGGAGCGAGCTCCCAGGGCAGGCGGATCACATGGTAGAAGGCCGAGCGCGCGCCGGCCTCCCAGGCCGCTTCCAGCACCTGTTCCATGTCTTCCGTGACAAAGGGGATGTGCGGCGCCAGGCTCACGCCGACCGGCACGCCGTGCTCCGCCAGCGTACGTATGGTGCGCAGGCGCCGGTGCGGCGCGGCGGCGCGCGGCTCCAGCTTGCGCGCCACCTCACCGTCCAGCGTGGTGATGGTCACGTAGATCGCGGCCAGCTTTGCGGCCGCCATGGGCGCGATCAGGTCCAGGTCGCGCTCCACGCCACTGGACTTGGTGACCAGGGAAAACGGCTGCCCGACTTCCTGCATCAATTCGATCACGCTGCGCGTCAGCTTGAGCTCGCGCTCTATCGGCTGGTAGCAGTCGGTCGCCGAGCCGATGTTGATCAGCTTGGGAACATAGCTGCGCTTGCCCAGGTCGGCGCGCAACACCTCGACGATGTTGCGCTTGGCGATCAGCCGCGTTTCAAAATCCAGGCCCGGCGAAAGATTCAGGTAGCTGTGCGTCGGCCGCGCGTAGCAGTAAACGCAGCCGTGCTCGCAACCACGGTAGGGATTGACCGAATAGTCGAAATGGATGTCAGGCGAATCGTTTTTGCTGATGGCGCTGCGCGCGGTTTCAAAGGTAACTTGGGTCTCAGGCCGCGGTGCCTCACCCGCGGCCTCCTCTTCCAGCGTGCCCCAGCCGTCGTCCCAGGCCTCTCGCACATCTTTCTCGAACCGGTGCGCGATGCGCGTGGCGGTGCCGCGGCCCTTGATGGCGTGGATGGGGATGATGGCGTCGGACATGCTGTTCCGTTGGAATTGGGGCGTCGAATATATACTGTATTTTTATACAGTATATTCAAGCAAAACCCCTTTTGCAAACACCATCAAGCGGAGCCCGCAATAATGGACTCAACGCCGAGTCAAGGGGAGACATTCCATGGCACACATACTCGCAAAACTCACGGGCGCCCCGATGGCCGCCGTCAAGCAGCAGTTGGAGCACGATGCGGCCGAGCATGCCGAGCAAGGCATGTACCTGGAACACCTGTGGCAGAACGCAGAAAACTCCGAAGAGGTGTTTTTTCTTTTCCAGGTGAAAGACCTGGCGCATTGCCGGCAACGCATGCGCGAAGTGCACGCGAAGGCCCGAGCTGAAAATCCCGAAGTACCCCTGCCCGAAATGACTTTTCTCGACGGCTTCTAGACAGCCATCGCTTTTATTTCTGAATGCCCATGTCCGACATGATCCAGCGCCCCGAAAACGTCCACGCCCGCTACCACGCCCACCTCTATTTCGGCCCCGACACCGTCGAGCAGGCGCGCGCGCTGGCCACCCGGGCTGGTGAGCTGTTCCATGTCGGCGTGGGCCGTGTGCATGAGCGCGAGGTCGGGCCGCACCCGCGCTGGAGTTGCCAGCTGTCGTTTGACAGCGCGGAGTTCGAACGCATCATCCCCTGGCTGGAGAGCGAGCGCAAAGGCCTCGATGTGTTTGTGCACGGGCTCACGGGCGACGACCTGGCGGACCATACGACGCACGCCTCCTGGCTGGGCGAGCCTGCGGAACTGAAGCTGGAAATGTTCCGGCGCTGAGTTCGCTCCGGCCGCATCAGCGGCTGAACAAACGCCGAAAGCGCCCCGGCGCGAAAAGCGCGGGCGCGGATTCCACCCAGCGGTACAGCGCCTGCCCCGCGAGCAATGACAGCGCGAATGCCAGCAGCATGCCCAGCACATTCGCAGCCAGTTGCGTGGGCCAGAAATGGCTGACGAGCGCATTGACCAGCAGGCAAACCGGGAAGTGGATCAGGAACACCGAGTACGAGATGCGGCCTAAATGCTGGAGCGGACGCTGCCGCAGCCCGCGCAGCAGCCAGTGGCCTTGCGCAAGGCCCGCCAGCCACACCAGGCCGAAGGCACTCGCCAGGGCCACCACAAGCCGGCCCCTGAAATCCAGCGCCAGAGCCAGTGCGCCCAGAACCGCCATGGCGGCCAGCCAATATCCGCGTCGCGTACCTGCTGCACGCGAGGCCCAGAAGGCCAGCATGCCCAGTGCGTAGGCGCCGAAAAAATACAGCGCGGTGATGTCAAAAAGCGGATTCCGGTTGAACATCAGCAATGAGAGCAGCGCAATCAGCAGCACAGCCATGACACCCGCCGACAACGCCGTGCTGCCACGCAGCGGCCGCGCGACGGCGAACACCAGCACGACCATTGCATACAGCTGCAAGTCCATCGCCACATACCAGACGCCGGCCGACAGCGCTTCCTCGCCCAACACATCCTGCAGCAACAGGCCATGGGCCAGTAGCTGGAACAGCGTGGGCGCCGCGGGCACCGAAGGATGGTCGAACCAAGGCCTGAGCAGCGCGGCCACCAGCACGCTGACGGCGAGCGCGGCCAGGTAGGGTTTGACGAGCCGCGCATATCGCCGGAAAACCAGGGGACCGGGCGCCTCGAACACGGCGACGCCCTGCGGCGCGAGCGACGCGGCGGCCAGGAAACCAGCCGCGACCAGGAAGAACTGCACCGCCATACGGCCGTAGTCGTAAAGCCAGTCCATGAGGCCGGGCGCGGATGAATACACCACGTCCGACATGGGTCCGTAAAAAGCCAGGTGGTGCCAGACGATCAACACGCAGGCCAGGCCTTTGAGGGCGTCAAGGCCCTGAAGGCGCTGGGGCGTGGTCATGGATTCGCGCGGCCGGCTGTCAGGCGCAGACGCGCTGGCGCGCATCAAGGTATTCGCGCTTGAGCTGTTCCACAAAGGCGGCGGCGCTTTGCACCTTGCTGACGGCGCCTATGCCCTGGCCGCAGCCCCAGATGTCTTTCCAGGCCTTGGACTTGCTGCCTTCGCCGCCGCCGAAGTTCATGGTCTTGACGTCGCCCTCGGGCAGGTTCTCGGGGTCCATGCCGGCCGCGCGTATAGAGGGTGCGAGGTAGTTGCCGTGCACACCGGTGAAAAGGCTGCTGTAGACGATGTCGTCGGAGTTGCCGTCGACGATGGCCTGCTTGTAGGCGTCGGTGGCGCGCGCTTCATCGGTGGCGATAAAGGCCGAGCCTATGTAGGCGAAGTCGGCGCCCATGGCCTGCGCGGCCAACACGGCGCCGCCGGTGGAGATCGCACCGGACAGCGCCAGCGGGCCGTCGAACCACTGGCGGATTTCCTGGATCAGCGCGAAGGGGCTTTTGACGCCCGCATGGCCGCCCGCGCCGGCGGCCACGGCGACCAGGCCGTCGGCGCCTTTTTCAATCGCCTTGCGCGCGAACTTGTTGTTGATGATGTCGTGCAGCACCACGCCGCCGTAGCTGTGCGCTGCCGCGTTGATGTCTTCGCGCGCGCCCAGGCTGGTGATGTAGATAGGCACCTTGTACTTCACGCACATTTCCATGTCGTGCTCCAGCCTGTCGTTGGACTTGTGCACGATCTGGTTGATGGCGAAAGGCGCGGCCGGCTTGTCGGGGTTGGCCTTGTTGTGGGCGGCCAGCGCCTCGGTGATCTCGGCCAGCCATTCGTCGAGCTGCGACGCGGGCCGCGCATTCAGCGCAGGCATGGCGCCCACCACGCCGGCCTTGCACTGCGCGATGACCAGCTTGGGATTGCTGATGATGAAAAGCGGCGAGCCGATGATGGGCAGGGGCAGCTGGTTCAATGCGCCGGGCAGTCTGGACATGGTGGCTCCGAAGTTCAGGGATTCAGGAAAACACGCTGCCCACGCGGGGCAGCTGGAGATGGAAAACCGGGAGGATCGTGCCGCCTTAGAAAGCTTCCAGCGCCAGCGCGGTCACGCTGTCGGCGCCTTCGACGATGCTGTCGCGCAGGCCGGGAGCCTTGGTCAACAGGTGGTCGGCGTAAAAACGCGCGGTCGTGATCTTGGCCTGCATGAAGGCCGTGTCAACGCCTCGCGCCATCTGCTCTTGCGCCACCAGCAGCGAACGCGCCATCTGCCAGCCGGCCACCACATTGCCTGCCAGCATGAGGTAAGGCACGCTGCCGGCGAACACCGCGTTGGGGCTGGCTTTGGTATTGCCCGCGACAAAGTCGACCACGTCGATGAAAGCTTCGCGCGCGGCCTTCAGGCGCTTGGCCACGGCCAGCGCGTCGGCGCTGCCCTGCTTCACGAGTTCTTTTTCAGTCACTTCGATCTGGCCGGCAATCGCCTTGGCCGTCTGGCCGCCGTCGCGCGAGGTCTTGCGGCCTATCAGGTCGTTGGCCTGGATGGCAGTCGTGCCTTCGTAAATCGTCAAAATCTTGGCGTCGCGGTAATACTGGGCCGCACCGGTTTCCTCGATGAAACCCATGCCGCCGTGCACCTGCACGCCCAGCGAGGTGACTTCCAGGCTCATCTCGGTGCTGTAGCCTTTGACCAGCGGCACCATGAACTCATAAAACGCCTGGTTCTGCTTGCGCACCTCGGCATCAGGATGGTGGTGCGTCGCGTCATAAGCCGCGGCGGCCACGGAGGCCATGGCGCGGCAGCCTTCGGTGTAGGCGCGCATGGTCATCAGCATGCGCTTGACATCGGGGTGGTGGATGATGGGCGCGCTGGCCTTGATGGAGCCGTCGACGGGGCGGCTCTGCACGCGGTCCTTGGAAAAAGCCACGGCCTTCTGGTAGGCACGCTCGGCGATCGCGATGCCCTGCATGCCGACGGCGTAACGCGCCGAATTCATCATGATGAACATGTATTCGAGGCCGCGATTTTCCTCGCCGACGATGTAGCCCACGGCGCCGCCGTTATCGCCGTACTGCAGCACGGCGGTGGGCGAGGCCTTGATGCCCATCTTGTGTTCGATGCTCACGCAGTGCACGTCGTTGCGCGCGCCCAGTGCGCCGTCCTTGCCGACCATGAACTTGGGCACGACAAACAGGCTGATGCCTTTGACGCCTTCGGGCGCGCCCGTGACGCGGGCCAGCACCAGGTGCACGATGTTTTCGGCCATGTCGTGCTCACCATAGGTGATGAAAATTTTGGTGCCGAAAATCTTGTAGCTGCCGTCGGGCTGCGGCTCGGCGCGGCTGCGCACCATGGCGAGGTCGGAGCCGGCCTGCGGCTCGGTCAGGTTCATGGTACCGGTCCACTGCCCGCTCACGAGTTTTTCGAGGTAGACCGCCTTGAGCTCGTCCGAGCCGGCCGTCAGCAGCGCTTCAATCGCGCCGTCGCTGAGCAGCGGGCACAGCGCAAAACTCATGTTGGCCGAGTTGAGCATTTCACCGCAGGCCGCGCCTATGGTTTTGGGCAGGCCCTGGCCGCCAAAATCGGCCGGGTGCTGCAAACCCTGCCAGCCGCCTTCAACGTATTGTTTGAAGGCTTCCTTGAAGCCGGGCGTGGTGGTGACTTCGCCGGCCTGAAAGCTTGAGGGGTTGATGTCGCCCTCGCGGTTCAGCGGGGCCAGCACGCCTTCGTTGAACTTGGCGCACTCCTCGAGCACGGCTTGCGCGGTATCGAAGCCGGCTTCCTCAAAGCCCGGGATTTTTGCGATCTGTTCGATGTTGGCCAGGTGCTGGATGTCAAACAGCATGTCCTTGAGAGGGGCTTTGTACGTCATGTTCTTGTCTCCGAATTTCTCTTGCTCCTTCCCCCGCTGGGGGAAGCTTGGGATGGGGGCCTGCGGCCGTGGCAAAGTGCTCGCTCAACAGCCGCCGGCCCCCACCCCTGCCCTCCCCCAGTGGGGGAGGGAGTTCTTTACAGTGCCGCGACCAGCTCAGGCACGGCCGTGAACAGGTCGGCCTCCAGGCCGTAGTCCGCTACGCTGAAGATAGGCGCTTCGGGATCCTTGTTGATCGCCACGATGACCTTGCTGTCCTTCATGCCGGCCAGGTGCTGGATCGCGCCGGAAATGCCGGCAGCAATGTACAGCTGCGGCGCGACGATCTTGCCGGTCTGGCCCACTTGCCAGTCGTTGGGGGCGTAGCCCGCATCGACGGCGGCGCGCGAGGCGCCCAGGGCCGCGCCCAGCTTGTCGGCCAGCGGCGTCAGCACTTCGTTGAACTTCTCGCTGGAGCCCATCGCGCGGCCGCCCGAAACGATGATCTTGGCGGCGGTCAGCTCAGGGCGGTCGCTCTTGGCGATCTCGGAACCCAGGAAAGACGACTTGCCGCTGTCGGCCACGCCCGCAGGCGTTTCGATGGCGGCGGAGCCACCGGTGGCAGCCGCGGCATCAAAGCCGGTGGTGCGCACGGTGATGACTTTGGTCGCGTCCAGGCTTTGCACGATGGCGATCGCGTTGCCGGCGTAGATCGGGCGCTCAAACGTGTCGGCGGCGTCGACCTTGGTGATGTCGGAGATCTGGCCCACGTCCAGCGTCGCGGCCACGCGCGGGGCGATGTTCTTGCCCGAAGCGGTGGCGGGAAACAGGATGTGCGAATAGGCGGAAGCGATGGCGACTACCTGCGCGGCCATGTTCTCGGCCAGGCCATGGGCGAAGTGTTCGCCTTCGACGTGGATGACCTTGGCGACGCCGGCAATCGCGGCGGCGGCCTTGGCGGCGGCTTCGGCGCCCTTGCCGGCCACCAGCACATGCACGTCGCCGCCGCACTGGGCGGCCGCGGTCACGGTGTTGAGCGTGGCGGGCTTGATGGAGTTGTTGTCGTGTTCTGCGATTACGAGTGCGGTCATTTCAATCAACTCCTTAGATAACTTTGGCTTCGTTCTTGAGCTTGTCCACCAGGGCGGCCACGTCGGCCACCTTGATGCCGGCGCTGCGCTTTGGCGGCTCGCTGACCTTCAGGGTCTTGATGCGCGGCTTGACGTCGACACCGAGTTCTTCGGGCTTGATGTTGTCGAGCTGCTTTTTCTTGGCCTTCATGATGTTGGGCAAGGTGACGTAGCGCGGCTCGTTGAGGCGCAGGTCGGTGGTGATGATGGCCGGCAGCGTGAGCGAGAGGGTTTCCAGGCCGCCGTCGACTTCACGCGTGACCTTGGCGATGCCGCCTTCAACTTCAACCTTGGAGGCAAAGGTGGCCTGGGGCCAGCCCAGCAGCGCGGCCAGCATCTGGCCGGTCTGGTTGCAGTCGTCGTCGATGGCCTGCTTGCCGAGGATGACGAGCTGGGGTTGTTCTTTTTCGACCAGGGCCTTGAGCAGCTTGGCGACGGCCAGCGGCTGCAGTTCTTCGGCGGTTTCGACCAGGATGGCGCGGTCGGCGCCTATGGCCATGGCGGTGCGCAGGGTTTCCTGGCACTGCAGCACGCCGCAGCTGACGGCGATGACCTCGGTGACCACGCCTTTTTCCTTCAGGCGGGTGGCCTCTTCGACGGCAATCTCGTCAAACGGGTTCATGCTCATCTTGACGTTGGCGATGTCGACACCAGTGCCATCGGATTTGACGCGGACTTTCACGTTGTAGTCGACTACACGCTTGACGGGGACCAAGACCTTCATGACAGGGCTCCAGAGTTGTTGATGAGATGTATTGATTGACGTTGACGTAAACGTAAGCTTTGCATTCTATGCTGCGGCATGCCGGGTGCGGGCTGCGGGGCCGGCGGCCGGAAGGTAACCAGCGCTGCCGGGCAGAAAAAGAACGGTCGTTCTATTTTTCATTATAGAGGGCGGAACAGGGGGAATTAGAGCATCCTGCCCAACCGTTGTCCTAAAGGTGTCTTTCAGGCGCCAATTGCCCCGCGGCCAGGCGCCCTCCACGGGTAGCAGCCGGCTCAGGAGGGTTTGGCGGCGTCGCCGTCCACCGTGACACGGGTGTGCACCACGCGCTGTGGGTAAGGAATGTCGATGTTGTTCGCCCTAAGGGATTCCAGGATGGCGAGGTTGATGCGGGAGCGCAGGTTTTGCTGGCCGTTTTCCGGGTCGGCCATCCAGTAGTTGAGCGTGAACTCCAGCCCATCGGCGCCGAAGTTGGTCAGGTTGGTGCCGGGGGCCGGGTCGCGCAGCACACGGTCCTGCCTGAGCGCGGCCTCGTTGAGCAGGCGCATCACGAGTTCCACGTCGCTGTCATAGCCCACCGAGACCACGGTGGACTGCAGCACCTGCGGGTCGCTCAGCGAGAGGTTTTCAACGCGGGTGCTGATGAACATCTCGTTGGGCACGATGGACTCGCGTCCCGAGGGCGCGCGCACCACGGTGTAGCGCGCGTTGATGTCGGTGATGCGGCCCTCGAAGGTGTCGACCCGGATGTTGTCGCCTATGCGCACGCTGCGCTCGGCCAGCATGACAAAGCCGCTGACGTAGTTGGCGGCCAGCTTCTGCAGGCCGAAACCCACACCCACACCTATCGCGCCGCCCAGCACCGACAAGGCCGTAAGGTCTATGCCCACCGAGGACAGCGCCAGCATCAGGCCCACAAACATCAGCACGGCGCGCACCGCGTTGCTGACGGCCTTGCGCAGGGACAGTTCGTTGCCGGTGGCCTTGCGCAGCAGGCGTGACTCGATGGCCGACGAGATCCACAGCGTGATCAGCAGCACCACGCCGGCCGTCACCGCGCCTTCGAGCATGGTGCGCACCGACAGGTTGCTGTTGCCTATCTTCCACTTGATGCCGTCTAGCTCTTCCAGCACCACGGGCAGCAGGCCGCTGACCCACAGCACCATGGCGATCCAGGCCAGCCAGGAGATGGTGCGCTCCAGCGCCCGCACCAGCGGCGCATCCTTGAAGGCCACCTGCAGCACCTTGACGCCCAGGCGTATCGCGGCCAGCGAGACCAGCACGGGAATCGCCACCTTGAAGAGCGCCAGCGGAAACATGCGCTCCAGCAAAGCCTGGGCCGCGTAGGCCAGGAACAGCAGCAACAGGGGGAAAAGCACACCGTCGATCACGCGCCGCCCGAACAGGATAGAGCTGTCGTCGACCGCCATGCGCGCGCGGCCCGCCACGCGCACCACCAGCCAGGCCAGCAACGCGCAGCCGATCAGCGCGGCCACCTCCGTCAGCGTGGTGGGCTGGGCCAGCGCGGCGAACCAGCCGTCCAGGTTGTCGATACGGGCGGGGGGTCGGGTCGTCAGGGCGCCGGCGCTGGCCATTGGGGTTTCCTTTTTTCGATGAAGGCCTGTACGCCCTCCTGTGCAACGGCATGGGCCATGTTGCGGGCCATGGACTGGCCCGCGAGCTGGTAGGCGGCCTCGATGCCGGTTTCACGTTGTTGGTAAAAAAGCGCCTTGCCCATGGCCAGTGCCTCGCGCGGTTTGGACAATAGCGACTGCAGCAATTTTTCGACTTCGTCGTCCAGCGCTTCGAGCGGCACGACACGGTTGACCAGGCCGCGCAGGCGCGCCTCGTCGGCCGTGATGAAGCCGCCGGTTAACAGCATCTCCATGGCCTGCTTGGCCGGGATGTTGCGCACCAGCGGCACGCTGGGCGTGGCGCAGAACAGGCCCACGTCGATGCCGTTGACGCCGAAGCTGGCGCTGCCGGCCGCCACGGCCAGGTCGCACTGCGCCACCAGCTGGCAGCCGGCCGCGGTGGCCAGGCCCTGCACCCGCGCGATGACCGGCACCGGCAGCTTCTGGATACTGAGCATCATGCGCGTGCACTGGGCGAAGAGCTTCTGGTAATAGGCCAGTTCGGGCTGCGCGCGCATGTCTTTGAGGTTGTGGCCGGCGCAAAAGGCCTTGCCTTCGGCCGCGATAACCACCGCGCGCGCCGCGCCGTCGGCCGCGACCGCATCGAGCGCGGCCTGCAGCGCGGCCAGCACGTCCTCGCTAAGGGTATTGAAACTCGCGGCGCGATTCAGCACCAGCCGGTGCACGCCACGCGCGTCCTGGGTATGCAGCACGGGTGCCGAAAGGTCAGCGGATGCGGCGCTCATGAAACAAACCTCCTACAGGTCGGCCAGCACGCGGATGTGGGCTTCCACGCTGCGTGCCAGCGCGTTCAGGTTGTAGCCGCCTTCCAGCGACGAAACAATCCGGCCCTGCGAGTGGCGTTTCGCAACGTCTTTGATGCGCTGGGTGATCCAGGCGTAATCCTGCTCGACCAGGCCCATCTGGCCCAGGTCGTCGTCGCGGTGCGCGTCGAATCCGGCGCTGATAAAAATCATCTCGGGCTTGAACTCTTCCAGGCGCGGTATCCACATCATCTCGACCAGTTCGCGCACGTCCATGCCCTTGGTGTAGGCCGGCACGGGCAGGTTGAGCATATTGCCGGCGTGGCTTTCAGTGCCGCTGTAGGGATAAAGCGGGTGCTGGAAAAAGCTCACCATCAGCACCCTCTCGTCGCCGCTCAGGATGTCCTCGGTGCCGTTGCCGTGGTGCACGTCGAAGTCGACAATCGCCACGCGCTTGAGGCCGTGGCGCTCCAGCGCGTATCGCGCGGCGACGGCGACGTTGTTGAAAAAACAGAAACCCATGGCCTTGTTGTGGCAGGCATGGTGGCCGGGCGGGCGCACGGCGCAAAAGGCGTTTTCGAGTTCACCTGAAAGCACGGCATCGGTGGCGGCCAGCGCGGCACCGGCGGCGCGCAGGGCGGCGTTCCAGGTGTGCACGTTGAGGGCGGTGTCGGGGTCGATCTGGGCATAGGCCGGACCGCCCGCGCGGATGTCGTCAGCCAGGTGGTCGCTCAGGCCGCGCAGAGCAGCGACCATCATGCGGTCATGCGCGAGTTCGATGTCGCCCAGGGCCGCCTGCGGCGCCTCGCGGGCGTCCAGCGCGTCCTTGACGCCGATGGCCAGCAGCCAGTCGTCGATGGCGTCGAGCCGCTCGGGGCATTCCGGGTGCCCGGCCCCCATTTCGTGCTTGCGGCAGTCGGGATGGCTGAAATAACCGGTCGCGTTCATCGGGAAACCATCGGGCAATGTTTTACGAAAATTTACGGTATGGTTGACGCCATGAATGTCACAGAAAAACTTCAAGCGCTCCTGAATCAGCTTAACACGGTCATCGTCGGCAAGCCGGCCCAGGTGCAGGATTGCGTGGCCTGCCTGCTGGCCGGCGGCCACCTGCTGATCGAGGACGTGCCGGGCGTCGGCAAGACCACGCTGGCCCATGCGCTGTCGCGCTCTTTCGGCCTGCAGTTTTCGCGCGTACAGTTCACCGCCGACCTGATGCCCAGCGACCTGTCGGGCGTGTCGATCTACGAGCGCCAGAAGGAGAGTTTTGTGTTCCACCCCGGGCCGGTGTTCGCCCAGGTGCTGCTGGCCGATGAGATCAACCGTGCCAGCCCCAAGACCCAGAGCGCCCTGCTCGAGGCCATGGAGGAAAAACAGGTCACCGTCGAAGGCGAAACCCGCCCCCTGCCCCTGCCCTTTTTTGTGATCGCCACGCAGAACCCGCACGACCAGCTCGGCACCTACGCCCTGCCCGAGTCGCAGCTGGACCGCTTCCACATGCGCATTTCGCTGGGTTACCCCGACCGCGCCGCCGAGCGCGAGCTGCTGCGCGGCGCCGACCGGCGCGAGATGGTCGAACAGCTGCCCGCGCTGCTGGCGCCGCACGACCTGCTGGAGCTGCAGCAGATGGTGGCCAAGGTGCATGCGTCCGAGCCGCTGCTCAACTACCTGCAAGACCTGGTGGCGGCCACACGGTCGGGCCGCTGGTTTTTGCAAGGCCTGAGCCCGCGCGCCGGCATCGCCATCATGCGGGCCGCCAGGACCCAGGCCTTTCTGAGCAAGCGCGACTACGTTGCGCCCGACGACATCGCCGCGGTGCTGCCCCAGACCGCCGCGCACCGGCTGATTCCCGTCAGTGACGCCGGGCGCGGCTCGGTGGAACAGGTACGCGCCATGCTGGAAGCCGTGCCCCTGCCCTGAGCACGGCCCCAAAAATCACGTCATCCGCTTTTTCCGCCCCTTCCCTCTCCTTATGGCCGCGCTGGCATCCACCCTCAACCCCCTGGCCTTTGTGCGTGCCCGCTTCCAGGCCTGGTGGCAAAGCAAGCTGCCTTTCACCGACAGCGTGACGCTGACCCAGCGCAACGTTTACATCCTTCCCACCCGGCCGGGCTGGATGATGGGCCTCACCCTGCTGGTGCTGCTGGTGGCCGCCATCAATTACCAGCTGAGCCTGGGCTACCTGTTGACCTTCTTGCTGGCCGGCAGCGCGCTCGTCGGCATGCATGTCTGCCACGGTACGCTGCGCGGCCTGTCCATGAACCTGGTCGCGCCGCACGCCCAGTATGTGGGTGCCACCGCCGCTTTCGAGGTCAAGCTGACCAACACCCGGCGCACTGTGCGCCACGGCATAGGCCTGAGCGTGCTCAACCCGCATGACGTAGACGCCGAAAAAGGCCGCGAGCGGCACTGGGCCTGGACCGACGTGCCCGCGCAGGGCAGCAGCGTGGTGCAAGTGGCCTTCACGCCGCCAAAGCGCGGGCTGCACAGGCTGCCCACGCTGACCGCCGAAACCCGCTTTCCGCTGGGCACTTTCCGCGTCTGGACCGTCTGGCGGCCCGCCGCCCAGGTCCTGGTCTACCCCGCGCCCGAAGCCCACCCCCCGCCCCTGCCGCCCGGCGAACCCCGCTCAGGCGGCGCCGCGGCCGCCCTGCGCGCGCAAAGCAGCGGCGAATTCGACGGCGTGCGGGGTTACCGGCGCGGCGACCCGATGAAACTGGTGGTCTGGAAGAAGGCTGCCAAGGACGACGGGCAAGGCAGCGGGCTGGTGGTGCGCGACACGCAGCAGGCGCAACGGCACGAACTCTGGCTGGACTTTGCGCAGGCCGGCTCGGCCGGCGTCGAGCAGAAGCTTTCCAGGCTGTGCGCCTGGGTGCTGCTGGCGGACAAGCTGTCGCTGGACTATGGGATGCGGTTGCCTTCTTTGGAGATCAAGCCCTCCAGTGGTGAGGCACACAAGCGCTTGTGCCTGGAGGCGCTGGCGGTATGTTGAGATTTTCTGCTTCTGTTTCTTTTCGGCGGGAGCGCACTTTGCTGAGGCCTGCTGGCCGGGGGTTGCCCGGCGGCAACTCACTTTTCTTTTGCTTCGCCAAAAGAAAAGTAAGCAAAAGAAAAGGCGACCCTGGTTGCTGCGTCCCTACGCTTCGCTACGGGCAACCTGCGGTGCTCGGTCCAGCCGGGGTCTCGCTAAACTCGCCTTCGGCTCAGACAACGCGATCCCTGATCCGTCTGGACCTCCGCTCCTCGGCGCATCCACAAGGGGTGGGGAAGGAATACCAATACCGAATACCTGAAGAAACAAGGACTCGCCTTGGCGAGTCCTTGTTTGTCTTGGTTTGTTCTTTGGTATTTGCCTTCTGTCCCCGWTCCCGMTTGCCCCGTCCTGGCTGGGCCGAGGAGCGCAGACGTAGGCGGATCAGGGATCGCGCTTGTCTGAGCGAAGCGAGTTTGCGCGAGACCCCGCCGGAGTCGAGCACCGCAGGTTGCCCGGAGCGAAGCGCAGGGACCCAGACTGCGGGTCGCCTTTTCTTTGGTGACTTTCTTTTGGCGAAGCAAAAGAAAGTTACTTGCCGCCGGGCAACCCCGGCCAGCAAGCCTCAGCAAAGAGCACACCCGCCAAAGCAATCGACAGCTTTCAACGTCCCCGCCTTGCCAGGCGGCCAGCAGGAGAACCCATGCTGAGCCGCCTCAACTCCCTGCCTCGCGACGCCCGCGACACCCTATTCCTGCTGGCAGTCATAGCCTGGATCCTCCTACCGCAGGTCAACGAACTCCCCCTCTGGTGCAGCGCCCTCGCAGCCGCCGTGCTGCTCTGGCGCGGCCGGCTGGCCGTGCTGGCGCGGCCGCTGCCGGGCAAGTACTGGCTGCTGGCGCTGCTGGCCCTCACCATCAGCGCGACATGGATCTCGCATCGCTCGCTGCTGGGCCGCGACGCGGGCGTGACCATGCTGGTGGTGCTGCTGACGCTCAAGACGCTGGAGCTGCGCGCGCGGCGCGACGCGTTCGTTGTGTTTTTCCTCGGCTTCTTTTGCATGCTGAGCAATTTTTTCTACTCGCAGTCCCTGCTGACGGCCTTCAGCATGGTGGTGGGCCTGCTGGGCCTGCTGACCATGCTGGTCAACGCGCACATGCCGGTCGGCAGGCCGCCGCTGGCTCAGGCCGCCAAAACCGCCGGCTGGATGGCACTGCTGGGCACGCCCATCATGCTGGTGCTGTTCATGCTGTTCCCGCGGTTGGCGCCTTTGTGGGGAGTGCCCGGCGACGCCATGACGGGGCGAAGCGGCCTGAGCTCCAGCATGCAGGTGGGCACCATCGCAAAACTGGCGCTCGATGAAAGCGTGGCCCTGCGCATCAAGTTCGAGGGCGCGCCGCCGCGCAAGCAGGACATGTACTTTCGCGGCCCGGTGCTGTCCAGTTTCGACGGCGTCGAGTGGCGGCCCGCGCGCCTGAACGCGGCGGCGCGCTACGGCGTGACGGCCGATCTGGCGGTCTCGGGCGAACCACTCAACTACGAAGTCACGCTGGAGCCCACCAACCGCCCCTGGCTGTTCGTGATGGAAGCGGCGGTGCAAAACCCCGCGCTGCCGGCCGGCTACCAAAGCGCGATGCAGCCCGACCTCCAGTGGCTGGCCAACCGCCCTTTCACCGACCTCGTGCGCTACAAGGCCCAGAGCTACCCCGCCTTCCAGCACGGCCCGCTGCAATCCGTGCCGGGCCTGCAGGAGTTCAGGGACCTGCCATCCGGATTCAATCCCCGCACCCTGGCGCTGGCCAGTGAAATACGCGGCGACCCGCGCCTGCGAGGCGCGGACACCGCCCGGCTGGTGGAGGTGGTGCTGGAACGCCTGCGCACCGGCGGCTACACCTACACGCTGGAGCCTGGTGTTTACGGCCAGCACACGGCCGACGAATTCTGGTTCGACCGCAAGCAGGGCTTTTGCGAGCACATCGCTTCGGCCTTTGTCATCCTGATGCGCGCCATGGACGTTCCGGCACGCATCGTCACCGGCTACCAGGGCGGGGAAGTCAACAGCGTCGACGGTTTCTGGGTGGTGCGCCAGAGCAGCGCCCACGCCTGGGCCGAGGTCTGGCAGTCGGGCCGCGGCTGGATACGTGTGGACCCGACCTCGGTGGTCGCGCCCGCGCGGATCGGTGAGTTCGAACGGCTGGTGGTGCCGCAAGGCGCTGTCGCGCGGGCCCTGGGTTCCTTCAGCCCGACGTTCATGACCCAGTTACGCCTGTTCTGGGAAGCGGCCAACAACAACTGGAACCAGTGGGTGCTCAACTACACCCAGGGCCGGCAGCTCGACCTGCTGAAAAACCTCGGCTTTGAGTCGCCCAGCTGGGAAGACCTGAGCTATGTCCTGATTGCCATCATCGTGACAGCCGCCCTGCTGGGTGCCGGCTGGACCTTGTGGGACCGCGCCCAGCACGACCCCTGGGTGCGCCTGCTGGCCCGCGCGCGCAAGCGGCTGGACAAGGCCGGCATTCCCAGCACGCCGGCCAGTTCACCGCGCCAGCTCGCACAGGAGGTGCTGGCCCGCTACGGCCAGCAGCCAGGCAGCGCCGCCCAGGCCCTGGCCGATTGGCTGCTGCGCCTGGAGCAGCTGCGCTACGCCGCCGCGCCGGCCGCTGCGGGCAAAGCACCGCCGCAACTTCAGGCACTCCGGGAAGAGTTCAGCCGGCTGGCATGGCCTGCGTAGAGCCATTCACACAACCCTCCTGGCGTTGTTGCGCCGCCTTGCCAGGACCGCTTCGCCGGGTTTTGTGAATGGCTCTTAAAATCGGGCTTGCTTTACCTCCTCCCTGATCGCCGCGCCATGCCCCTTCACCGCTCCGGACTTGCCCTTTTGCTGACGGCGGCCCTGGCCTGCTCCGCCTGGGCCGGAGACACCCAGCCCGCCCGGAAAAAAGTCTCGGCCAACGCCGCGCAAACCCAGGGCCCCTTGTATTCGACGCGGCCCGAGGCCATGCAGTTCGCCGACGACATGGCCGCTCGCCGCGACCTGGACCCCGACTGGGTGCGCGACGCCATAGGCCAGTCGCGCTACAACGCCACCGTCGCGCGCCTGATGCAGCCGCCCACCAAGGCTTTCGTCAAGAACTGGCGGGTCTACCGCAGCCGTTTCATCGACCCGGTGCGCATTGATGCCGGCCGCCGCTTCTGGCTGGAAAACCAGCAGACCCTGGAGCGCGCCGAAAAGGAATACGGCGTGCCCGCCGAGATCATCGTCGGCATCATCGGCGTGGAAACCATCTACGGCCGCGACACAGGCAGCTTTCGCGTAATGGACGCACTCACCACACTGGCCTTCGACTTCCCGGCCAATCATCCCCGCGCCAGGGAGCGCAGCGAATTCTTCAAGGGCGAGATCGAACAGTTCCTGACCTTGCAAAGCCGGCGCGAAGCCAGCCCCTTCGACGCGCGCGGCAGCTTTGCCGGCGCCATGGGCATGCCGCAGTTCATGCCCTCGAGCTGGGTCAAGTACGCCGTCGATTTCGACGGCGACGGCAACATCGACCTCTGGAACAGCCCCGCCGACGTGATCGGCTCCGTCGCGAGCTACTTCAAGGCCTTCAACTGGCAGCCCGGCATGCCCACGCACTACCCGGTCAGCTTCGACAAAAGCAACCTCGACATGGTCGCACTGATGGCGCCCGACATCCTGCCGACCTTCAGCGTTGCCAGCTTCAGCGCCAAAGGCGCGGTGCTCGAAGGCCCCGCCCTGCAACACCCCGGCCCGCTCGCGCTGATCGAACTGCTCAACGGCCAGGACGCCCCGCAGTACGTGGCCGGCACCGAAAACTTTTACGCCATCACACGCTACAACTGGAGCAGCTATTACGCGATGGCGGTGATTGAGCTGGGGCGGGAAGTGGCGGCGCGGGTGAGGCAGTGATGCCGTGACCGGCTTAGCGCAGGCCGGCCATATCAGGATCACGCCGGCCCAGCCGTGCTATTCGGGCCTGATGTTTGCGCTCTTGACCAGCTTGCCCCAGCGATCCGCCTCCGACTTGATCAGGGCAGCGAACTGCTCGGGTGTACCGCCGCCGAGTTCGTTGCCCTGGCCCAGCATCTGCTCCTTGATGGTCGGGTCGGCGAGCGCCTTGTTGACGGTTTCATTGAGCAACTTGATGAGGGCCGCGGGCGTTCCGGCCGGCGCTACCAGCCCTTGCCAGTTCTGCACCTCGAAGCCCGGCACGCCGGCCTCGGCCATGGTGGGCACATCGGGAAACAGCGGCGAACGCGTCTTGCTGGTGATGGCCAGCGCGCGCAGCTTGCCGGCGCGGATCGAAGGTGCGGCCGAATACATCTGCTCGAACATCATGTCCACCTGGCCGCCCATCAGGTCGGTCGTGGCGGGCGCTCCGCCCTTGTAAGGAATGTGGGTGATGGACAGGCCGGCCAGCGACTTGAACATCTCGCCCGACAGATGGTGCGAGCCGCCCAAGCCGCCGGAGGCAAACGACAGCTTGCCGGGGTTGGCCTTGGCGGCGGCGATGATGTCCTTCACGCTCTTGAACTGGGAGCTCGCGGGCACCATCAGCACCAGCGGCCCCTTTTCGATCAGGCAGACCGGCACCAGCTCTTTGGCGGGGTCGAAGTTCATTTTCTTGAACATGGTTGGGTTGACCGCCAGCGGAGCGAAATTTCCCATGCCGATAACGTAGCCGTCCGGTTTCGCATGGGCAACGGCCTCGGTCCCGATGTTGCCGCCTGCGCCTGGCTTGTTATCCACAAGCACCGGCTGGTTCAGCGCCGTGGAAAGGAAGCGGCCGATCTGGCGCGAGCGCTGGTCGGCATTGCCGCCTGCCGAGTAGGGACAGATCAGCGTGATGGGTTTGCTGGGGTATTTGTCCTGGGCCCAGGCCAGCGAGGGCAGAGCGATGACAACCGAAGTGGCTTGCAGGAGGTGGCGGCGTTTCATGGGGAATCCTTGATATCTGTGGTGTCCCCGACCTTAATGTGCGTAACTGTCAATCTGCTGCCAATGGGGACTGGTGGTTTCCCGTAGGGGGCAGCCGTTGGGACCCGAGGTCCCACATACGCCGTGCGACATGGATGCCAGGCCGGGCCGGATATCACAAACTCACCGAAGGTTGAGAGCGAAACACCTCAGTCCGGCTCCGCTCAGGAGTGAAATCGTCAGTCCGTCTTGCCCAAAGGCCAGCGATAAGCCAGCACCGCCGACAGCGGATAAAAATGCTCACGCACCTCATCCAGCTGGTTGCCGCCCCACAAATACACATACTCCGCATCGGCGCGAAGGAAAAAGCCGACATGGCCTTTCCAGCCGCCGGGGTCTTCGCGCGACAGCACGGCGATGCAGCCGGGCACGGGTGTCTCCAGGGGTTCACCCCACTCCAGCCACGAACGCGCCAACGCTGAGCCGGTGCCGGGAATGCCGGCCTGGGCCAGCGACCAGTTGACGAAGGACGAGCACCAGGAAGCCTTGTCGTCATACCCGCGAATATTCGTCAGTGCGTGGTATTCGGTGACCCGGGGGTTGCTCTGGCCCACGGGAAAGGTGCGAACGCCGGCTTCGGCAAAGGCGATTGGGATCCAGGGTGGTTGCTGCATAAAAGTCAGGCGCAAGCCGTAACCTCAATTTCGCACGCAAGCTGCGGAGTGGCTCTCGGCCCAAAGAGCGGCGCGCGCCTTGGCGGACACCTGGTTGATTCTGTCGATAACGCGCCGGCTTTCAAAGGCCTCGCCCTCACCGGAGCAAAGGGCCGTCTGAACGTCGATGATAAGGAGAGCGCCGTTGTCGTCATGGATCAAGGTCTGATGTTGAGATGTTGGAGGACGGGGAAATTCAGCCTGCCGCAATTTGCAGATTCGACCAGTGCTTAGTTTGCATCGCCGGAGCCACGCCCTTGCATCGCCTCCTGCCACAGCCTGGTAAGTTCTCCCGGTCGATCAGGGTAGGTTTCGTACACGGCAACGCCCGGTGGAATCACAACCCAGGAAAGCGCACTTTTTGTCCAAATGTGCGCAACAGGTTCAAAGTCCCGTGCGTTATGCAATGTGCCGGGTAGCAGCGTCGCCATGGTTGGCTTGTCGGCCGGTTCCGCCCACAACCGGGTATCGCAATCAATGCACACCCTCGCCCTGCGCTGGCGCCCATTTCCCATATCAAACGTCAGGAGCTGCGGGCTTCCCTGCGTGACCTCCAGCGCCGAACGATCAACCCACATGGCCAGTCGCATGCTGCTGCCGGAGCGCCGCTGGCAGTCCGTGCAATGACACGCGTAGAACGTCAGCGGATGCGCGGTCAGCTGATACTGCACCTTTTTGCAAAGGCAGCTGCCGGTCCATGGAGGTGGTGAATCGGGGTAGCGCATTTTGGTCTAACGTTGGCCCTGTCTGAAAAGCCGCACGTATACGTTTATTCTTTGGCGGGTATAGCGCCTGCAGGCGGGCAAAGCCTCTCGCAAGGCGCACTCTCAACTGATGGTTCAGGCAGCATCCGCAAGCCGTGACGGGGAAAGTTCGAGGGCGAGGTATTTGGTGCCGGGAACGGGATTGAAGGTGACGGGTGCCGAAGCTTGAAAACCCAGGGATTCGTAGATGCGCTGTGCCGCAGCGAACTCCGGCAAGACATCGAGGCAGATGCGGGAATAGCCCGCAGCCCGCGCTTCATCAAGGATGCGCTCTATGAGCCGCCGGCCAAGGCTTTCGCCTCTCGCATCCGGCCGCACATAGACGCGCTTCATTTCACAGGTGCTTGCGTCAACGCGGCGAAGCGCGGCACACCCGACGACAACCGGCCCTTTCCACGCGAGAAGCAGGCGGCCGTCAGGCGCCGCGTACTTTCCGGGCAAGGCAGCGAATTCCGCCTCGTAATTCTGGAAGGCCAGGCTCACGCTGGGGCTGGCGACGTACTCCCGAAGGATGGCGACGACATGCTCAAGGTCGTCGGGGAAGATTGCGGGCTTGATGTCGGTCATGGCGAAAGCGTACTGCATTGTTGCAAGACAAGCACAACGGATGGGAATTGATGAAGCGCATCCTGCATGGTCGCCCCCAGGGGCACAGGCCAGGCTTGACCCGGACGTCAGCCGAATGGCGACGCGCGCATCAGCGCTCCAAAGAAGAGCGTACTTACATCACACCACATCATTGAAGCTCGGTGAGAGGCTGGACGGCCCAAGGCGGTATATCTTGGTAGAAGGCATGGAAACCTTCCGAAAAACTGCCGAAGTGAAGCCCATGGCTCTGCGCCAGGAGCGCCAGGCTGCGCGATGAGAAAAGGCTGATGTGCCCATTGCGTGGTGCGGCATACCACCAGCTGAGTGGCTGGCCGGCCTGGATATGCCCGTCAGACGTCAAGGTCGAGAACAGAAGCACACTCTCCGGTGACATCAGTTTCTTGAGGTTGGCCATCAACGCCCCGACGTCCGGAACATGCTCAAACACCTCAAAGGCGGTAATAAGGTCGAACTTGCCCAGCGTCTCAACCCTGAGGTCTCTATCCACAAAAGGGTCATATGAGGTGGATGGCCAATCGATTTCGCGCAACAGCCTGGACAGCGTGCCATTGCCGCCGCCATAGTCGAGATGCCTGAGGGCGGGATGCAGATTGCCGAATCCGGCGCGAAGCATGGTTGCGTTGGCTTTTGGTCGGGCTTCGAGGTAGTCGGGGTCGACAGCAACGTAATGATCGTTGTAGATTTTTTCCTCGAACTCCTGCAGGCTCCACGTGCAGATCTCCGGCGCGAAACAAAAAGCACAGTTCTGGCAAATTGCGTAAGTCACAGGCTCGCCGGAAAGCCCAAAGTTATTGGGGTGGCATGAGGTGTTGAAATCGACGGGATCAAGCAGTGTGCAATTGGCACTGCAGACCGGGCAAACCGTTTTGTCTGTCTTCATGGAGTTTTACGCGCATCGCGAGGCAGGAAGGCCACCTCAAGCTCTGGATGGTTGGTGGAATCGGAAAGCTTTTAGTTTCCCACAACCGGCTGAATCGTGATCTCCACCGTCATGGACTCTTCCCCGCCGCCCTGGCGCACACCCTTGATGGGCGGGCAGGCGTTGTAGTCGGTGCCCATGGCCAGGCGCACGTGGCGCTGGTCGATGAGGCAGCTGTGGGTCACGTCTATGCTGACCCAGCGGCGGGTGGCGACGTCCAGGCAGACGTCGCACCAGGCATGGCTGGCCAGGTCGGGTTCGTTGGCGGCGTAGAAGTAGCCGCTGACATAACGCGCCGGGTAGCCCAGGCTGCGGCAGATGGCGACCATCACGTGGGCCTGGTCCTGGCAGACGCCGGCCCCTGACTTGAAGGCCTCGAGCGCGGTGGTGGTCACGCTGGTGCTGTTCTTGCGGTAGCTCACCGCGTCGGCCACGCCCTTGCTCAGGGCCAGCAAGGCCTGCAGGTCAGCCCTGCCGTCCAGGCTTTGCGGAATAAAGCGACGTCCGAATTCGGCGAGTTCCCAGTGCGGTTCGGCCAGGTGGGTGGCACGCAAAAAGAAATAAGGGTGCGGCAGGGTCTCCGCATCATTGAACTCGGCCACGCCCAGGGTTTCAACGTCACCGGCCGCATTGACCAGGCTCCAGCGCACGTTGTCGGCATCCTTGCCGACAAAGGTGTAGGAACTGATGGTGTTGCCGAAGGCGTCGCGCTGGGTGAACAGCTTTTCGGGGGCGCCCAGGCTCCAGTAGTCCACCGTTTGCGCCGGGCCGGACTGCGGCGTGAGCCACAGGGTTTGCAGCGCATAGCGCAGCGGCTCGGTGTACCGGTAGTCGGTGATGTGCCGTACATGCAGTTTCATAGGCAGCTAGCCTTTCTGCCTCTTGCGGCGCATGCGGTGTTCAGTGGGTTGCCGGGACAAGAAACTCGCGGCTGATGTGCGCGCCTATCTCGTTGACGCGGTCCAAAAATTGGGTCAGGAAGGCGTGCAAGCCGGTGGCGAGGATTTCATCGATGCGGGCGTACTGCAGGTCGGCACGCAGCTTGCCGGCGCGGCGCTGGGTTTCGCTGGCCGTGTCGCTGGTCACCATGGCGAGGTTGCTCATGAGCTCGTTGAGGCAGGCCAGCAGCGAGCGCGGCATGTCGGGCCGCAGGATCAGCAGTTCAGCCACGCGTTCGGGCTTGATGACGTCGCGGTAGACCTTGCGGTAGACCTCGAAGCCGGAGACGCTGCGCAGGATCGCACTCCAGTGGTAGAAGTCGTACTCCTGGTCCTTCTCGCCGTCGGTGCCGAGAAAATCGTTCTGCACCGCGTGGAATTTCACGTCGACCAGACGGGCGGTGTTGTCGGCGCGTTCCAGGAAGGTGCCCAGGCGCAGGAAATGAAAGGCCTCGTCCTGCAGCATGGTGCCGGCCGTGACGCCGCGTGACAAATGGGAGCGGAACTTGACCCATTCAAAAAACTGGCCGGGGTCGCGCTCGAAGTCGCCGTTGCGCAGCATGCGTATGACTTCCAGGTAGGTCTGGTTCTGGGTTTCCCAGACTTCGGTGGTCAAGGTGCCGCGCACGGCACGGGCGTTTTCACGCGCGTTCTGCAGGCAGGAGACGATGCTCGAGGAGTTCTGCTCGTCGCGCACCATGAAGTCCATGACCTCGCGCGGGTTGATGCTGTCGCCGTACTTGGCAGCATAGGAAGGCTTGAGCTCACTGATGCTCAGCAGGCTTTGCCAGCCGCCCTGCACGACGGCGGCCGATTGCGGCAGCAAGGAGGTCTGGTAGTTGACGTCCAGCATCCGGGCGGTATTCTCGGCCCGCTCCGTGTAGCGAGACATCCAGAAAAGGTGATCGGCAGTACGAGACAACATGATTACGCTCCTCCCACTTTGGACGATGACTGCGACTGCGACTGCAATTGAGACTGGAACGCCACGGGCGATGACGGCCCTTCCAGAATCCAGGTGTCCTTGGTGCCGCCGCCCTGCGACGAGTTGACCACCAGCGAGCCGTCTTTCAGCGCCACGCGCGTGAGGCCGCCGGGCACCATCTGTACTTCCTTGCCGCTCAGCACAAAAGGCCGCAAATCGATGTGGCGCGGCGCGATGCCGCTTTCGACATAAGTCGGGCAGGTGGAAAGGCTCAGCGTGGGCTGGGCGATGTAGCCGGATGGATTGGCCAGCAAGGCGGCGCGGAATTCCTCGATCTCGGCCTTGGTGGCGGCCGGGCCGACCAGCATGCCGTAACCGCCGGCGCCGTGCACTTCCTTGACGACCAGGTCCTTGAGGTTGGCCAGGGTGTACTGCAAATCCTCGTTGTTGCGGCACATGTAAGTGGGCACGTTCTTGAGGATGGGTTTTTCGCCGAGGTAGAACTCGATCATCTTGGGCACATAGGGGTAGATGGACTTGTCGTCGGCCACACCCGTACCTATGGCATTGCACAGCGAGACATTGCCGCTGCGGTAGACGTTGAGCAGGCCCGCGCAGCCCAGCGTCGAATTCGGGCGAAAGGCCAGCGGGTCGAGGAAGTCGTCGTCGACGCGGCGGTAGATCACGTCGACGCGTTTGGGGCCGCGCGTGGTGCGCATGTAGACGAAGTTGTCCTTGACGAAGAGGTCCTGGCCTTCGACCAGCTCCACGCCCATCTGCTGCGCGAGGAAGGCATGCTCGAAATAAGCCGAGTTGTACATGCCGGGCGTGAGCACCACCACCGTGGGCTCGGCCGTGGCCGGCGGCGCCATGCCGCGCAGGGTTTCGAGCAGCAGGTCGGGGTAATGGGCAACGGGCGCGACACGGTTCTGGCTGAAAAGCTCGGGGAACAGCCGCATCATCATCTTGCGGTCTTCGAGCATGTAGCTCACGCCGCTGGGCACGCGCAGGTTGTCCTCGAGCACGTAGTACTCGCCCTCGCCCTGGGCATTGGGCGCGCGCACGATGTCGATGCCGCTGATGTGCGAATAGATGTTGCCGGGAACGTCGACACCCATCATTTCGGGGCGGAACTGCGCGTTCTGGAAGATCTGCTCGGATGGGATGACGCCGGCCTTGATGATTTCCTGGCCGTGGTAGACGTCGTGGATGAAGCGGTTGAGCGCCGTGACGCGCTGCACCAGGCCTTTTTCCATGCTGGCCCACTCGTGCGCGGGAATGATGCGCGGGATCAGGTCGAAGGGAATCAGGCGTTCGGTGCCGGCGCCGTCCTCGTCCTTGGCCCCGTAGACGGCAAAAGTGATGCCGACGCGGCGGAAAATCATCTCGGCTTCGGCGCGGCGCGCCTGCATCACGTCGGCCGGCTGTTTGGCCAGCCAGCGCTGGTAGCCCTGGTAGTGTTCACGGACGCTGGATTCCGTGGCATTCATTTCATCAAACATCGGTCGGCTCATTGGCTTGATCTCCAGCAAGTTTTTGCTCAGGGCACTGTTTTGACGTAGCTTAGCAAGTTATGCGCCAAGGCGGCGCAGGCCTCCACCAATTTTTAAGATTTAACGCCCAGGCACATGATGCCAGTAGCGTTTGCCCTCCTCCCGCTGGCAACGCAGGGCATCCGGATGCCGGCTGTCCCACAGCGCCGCGCCGCAGGGTGCAGACTTCACAAGGTGTATGCCGCGCGCCTCGTAGCGCGCCGCCACGGCCTCTGCCGGGTGGCCGAAGCGGTTGCGGTAGCCGGCCTGCGCCATGGCCCATTGCGGCTGCACGGCATCGAGGAAGGCCGCGGTCGACGAGGTCTTGCTGCCGTGGTGGGGCACCAGCAGGAAGTCGGCTTGGAGGCTGGCCGGCGCGCTGGCAACGAGCGCGGCTTCCTGGGGCGCTTCGATGTCACCCACCAGCAAGGCCGTGCGGCTGCCGTTGGAGATACGCAGCACACAGCTCATGGCATTGGGCTTGGCGGCCGCATCGTAGGCCGCGGCGGCCGGGTGCAGCAGCTCGAATTGCACGCCATCCCATTCCCAGCGCTGGCCGGCCATACAGCGTTCAGCCTTGCGCAGGGACTGCAACGGGTGGGTGTCTTCAATCGAACTGAGGAACCGGGCTCCCGGCTGCATCGCCAGCACCGCAGCCGCCCCGCCTATGTGGTCGATGTCGCGGTGGCTGATCATGAGGACGTCCAGCCGTTCGCCGAGCGCGCGCAGCAGCGGCACCAGCACGCGGTGGCCGGCATCGCTTTCGCGCGAAAAACGCGGGCCGGCGTCGTAGAGCAGGCTGTGGGCCGCGGTGCGCACCAGCACCGCATTGCCCTGTCCTATGTCGGCCGCCAGCAGTTCAAACTGCCCGGGCGCGACCCGCAGCGGCTGCCACAGCAGCACGGGCAGCAGCAGCGGCATGCCGAGCACGCGCCAGTGCCAGGGCAGGCGTGTGGCCAGCAAACCGCCGCCCGCCACACCCGCGGCGGCGCACCACAGCGGCGCCGCGGCCACACTGATCGAGGCCATGGGCCAGGCCGCCAGCCACTGCAGGAACAGCGCCAGCACGCTGACACAGCCCGCCGTGGCAGCCCAGGCCGGCGCCCAAAGCACGCCCAGCAGGGCCAGCGGCGTGATCAGCAAGGTCACGGCCGGAATGGCCACGGCATTGGCCAGCAGGCCGACCAGCGAGACCTGGTTGAACAACAGCAGCGACAAGGGCGTGAGCGCGAGCGTCACCACCCATTGCTCGCGCACGGCGCGTGCCAGGCCGGCCAGCCAGCGCGGGCCGAGCCGCCGCCATCCCGTCCGCGATGCGCCCGAAGAGTCCGTCCCTTCATCCCGCGCATGGCCTGCGCCCGCGTCCGTCGCAAACAGCACGCCAACCGCTACAAAAGAGAGCCAGAAGCCGGCCTGCATCAAAGCCCAGGGGTCTATGGCCACCACCACAGCCATGGCCAGCAGCCAGGTTTGCGTCCAAGGCCACTGCCGGCCGCCCTGGCGTAGCAGGATCACGGTAGCCAGCATCCAGATGGTTCGCTGCGCGGGCACGCCCCAGCCTGAAAACAGCGCGTACAGAACCGCCAGCATGAGCCCGCCCAGCGCGCCGGCGCCTGCCGCCGGCAGCGCCAGGCACAGCCGGGGCGTGAGGCGCACGGAACGCCGCCACAAGCCGCCGACCAGCAGCGAGGCGGCCCAGGCGAACATCGTGATGTGCAGGCCGGAAATGCTCATCAGGTGTGCGACACCGGTGGCCCGAAACACATCCCAGTCGGCCCGCTCAATGGCGTTCTGGTCGCCGACCACCAGCGCGGCGATGATGCCGGCCCACTGGCGGTTCTCCACACGCGCGAAAATTTTCTCGCGCACCACCTGCCGGGCTTGCTCCACAGGGTACCGCCAGCTGCTGGAAAGTTTTTCGGGTGGCGCGTCGTGCACGCCGGCACGCACATAGCCGGTGGCCTGTATGCCCTGCTCCCACAGCCACAGCTCGTAGTCGAAGCCGTGCGGGTTGCTGTTGCCGTGCGGCGCCTTGAGCCGCACCGTCATGCGCCAGCGTTCGCCGGCGCGCAAGGCCTGCGGCTGGCGCTGCAGGGCCAGCGCCGCTTCGAAGGGGTCCGCATCCTGGGCCAGGGGGCGAGGCTCGCGCCCGGCAAAGCCCGAATACCAGCCCAGCAGGATTTGTGGCGGCAGGGTGAGCTTGCGGCCGTCCAGGCGGGCGGACTCGATGCCGAGGCGAAAGCGCAGGCCGTCCTCGCCGGGCTGCGGCATGGCCAGCACGCTGCCGGTGACCTCGATGTCGCGGCCTTCCAGGGCCGGATCCAGCGCCGTGGACTGGAAAACGCAGGCCCGCCAGCCGGCCGAGCCCCATCCCAGCAACACCGCCAGGGCAAACGCGAGCATCGCCCTGCCCCATGGAGGTTTTATCGCGCGCCTGCCAAAACGCCACAAAAGCCCGGCCGCCGCGGCAGCCAGCAGGGAACACAGGACATAGCCAGGCTGCGGCCATAACGCGGATTGCTGCAATTGCAGGGCCGTGCCCGAGATGAAACCGGCCAGAACAGGCCCCGGGCTTATGGCACCTGGCCGTGACACGATGAATACAGCTAAGCCCAAAGCCGCCTCCCCTTACTTTTTTTGCTTTTTTTGAACCTGTTTAACGGGAGGCCCAGGCAAAGAGCCGACAGCGGGCCATGCAAACTCCGCATATGGCGCAGCTCTTGCTTTCAGAAATGCCGTCAAATCCGGGTAAGCTGTCTACGCGTCCTAATGTCCAGGCTGCATGATGTGGCGGCCTGTGATGGGTTTATTTTTCCGGCGGTGTGTAGCGCCCTGTTATTTTTTTAAGCGAGGTTGCCTTGTCCATCCACGTTGCCCTGAGCCACATCACCCACTACAAATACGACCGGCTGGTGAAACTCGGCCCCCAGGTGGTCCGCCTGCGGCCCGCACCGCACAGCCGCACGCAGGTGCTGTCCTATTCCCTCAAGGTCGAGCCCGCCGGGCATTTCATCAACTGGCAGCAGGACCCGTTTGCCAATTACCAGGCCCGCCTGGTGTTTCCCGAGCCGACACGCGAGTTCAAGGTGACGGTGGACCTGGTTGTCGAGATGGCGGTGTTCAACCCGTTCGACTTCTTCCTGGAGCCCGCCGCCGAGGAGTTCCCCTTCACCTACAACGCGCTGCAGGCCCGCGAACTCGCACCCTACCTGGCCACCCAGCCGGCGACGCCGCTGCTCAAGCGCTACCTCGAAAAAATCGACCGCACGCCCAAGCGCACCATCGACTTCCTGGTGGGCCTGAACCAGGGTCTGCAGTCGGACATCAAATACTCCATCCGCATGGAGCCCGGCGTGCAGACGCCCGAAGAGACCCTGCGCCTGGCCTGCGGCTCCTGCCGCGACACCGGCTGGCTGCTGGTACAGCTGCTGCGCCACATGGGCCTGGCCGCGCGTTTTGTCTCGGGCTACCTGATCCAGCTCAAGGCCGACGTCAAATCCATCGACGGCCCCAGCGGCGCCGAAGCCGACTTCACCGACCTGCACGCCTGGTGCGAAGTCTTTCTGCCCGGCGCCGGCTGGGTGGGCCTGGACCCGACCTCGGGCCTGATGGCGGGCGAAGGCCACATCCCGCTGGCCTGCACGCCCGAGCCCTCGAGCGCCGCGCCTGTCGAAGGCGGCGTCGACAAATCCGAGGTCGAGTTCGAGCACCAGATGGCGGTGCAACGCATCTACGAATCGCCGCGTGTGACCAAGCCCTATACCGAGGAGCAGTGGCAGGAGGTGCTGGCGCTGGGCGAAAAGGTCGACCAGGATCTCGCCGCCGGCGACGTGCGCCTGACCATGGGCGGCGAGCCGACCTTTGTGGCCACCACCGACCGCGACGCGGCCGAATGGAACATCGACGCCCTGGGCCCGACCAAACGCGGCTATGCGACCGAACTCGTGCAGAAGCTGCGCGCCGAATACGGCGAAGGCGGTTTCCTGCATTTCGGCCAGGGCAAGTGGTACCCGGGCGAGCAATTGCCGCGCTGGGCGCTGAGCATCTTCTGGCGCAAGGACGGCCAGCCGATCTGGCAAAACCCCGACCTGTTCGCCGACGAGCGCCAGCCTTGCCACTACACCAGCGCCGACGCGCAGCGTTTTGTGCAGACCCTGGCGGGCAAGCTGGGCCTGGCCACCACCTACATCACGCCGGGCTATGAAGACACCTGGTACTACCTCTGGCGCGAGCGCAAACTGCCGGTCAATGTCGACCCCTTTGATTCGAAGCTGGACGACGCCATGGAGCGCGAGCGCCTGCGCCGCGTCTTCATGCAGGGCCTGGATTCCGTCGTGGGTTACGTGCTGCCGCTGCAGACCAAGGAGCAGCTCAAGCAGAGAAACGCCGGTGCCTCGCCTTCGCTGGCCGGCCCGAAATGGACCACAGGCCCCTGGTTCTTCCGCGAGGAGCGCATGTATTTGATGCCGGGCGACTCGCCCATGGGCTACCGGCTGCCGCTGGATTCCGTGCCCTGGGTGTCCAAGACAGACTACCCCTACATGATCGAGGCCGACCCGTTTGCGCCGCGCCAGGAGCTGCCGGCCGCTTCGGCATTGGCCGCGCGCTACAACGGCAGCTTCAGCGCGGCCCGCGGCGCCACGCCGGTGGCGCCCTCCGCGGGCGGCAGTGCCAGTTCACTCGCGCAATACATGGCGCGCTACATGGCCGGCAATACAGCACTGACGCAGGCCAGCCGCATCCTGCAGTTCCGCCCGCTGGGCAATGCCGGTACGAACGGAGCCCAAGGCGCGGACGGAAAACCCGCCGGCGCCTCGCCCGAAGCAGCCGCGCCCCTGGACGACCGCGCGCCCAAGCCTTTTGAATCGGCCGCCTGGCTGACGCGCACCGCGCTGTGCGTCGAAGTACGCGACCCGCAGCGTGCCAACGGCCCCAAGGACAAACCCAAGGCCGACCCCGACAGCAAGGCCAACAAATCAGGCCGCGGCGAAACCGGCGCGATCTACGTCTTCATGCCGCCCATGGAGCGGCTGGAAGACTACCTGGACCTGCTGGCCGCGGTGGAAGCCACGGCGCAATCGCTGGGCGTGAGCATCGTGCTCGAAGGCTATCCGCCGCCGCGCGACCCGCGCCTGAAAATGCTGCAGGTCACGCCGGATCCGGGCGTCATCGAGGTCAACATCCACCCGGCCTACAACTGGGGCGAACTGGTGGAACACACCGAGTTCCTCTACAAGATCGCGCACGAGACGCGCCTGTCGGCCGAAAAATTCATGACCGACGGCCGGCACACCGGCACCGGCGGCGGCAACCACTTCGTGCTGGGCGGCGCCACGCCGGCCGACAGCCCCTTCCTGCGCAAACCCGAGGTGCTGGGCAGCCTGATCGCCTACTGGCACAACCACCCTTCGCTGAGCTATCTGTTCTCGGGCATGTTCATAGGCCCGACCAGCCAGGCGCCGCGCGTGGACGAGGCCCGCAACGACCAGCTCTACGAACTGGAAATCGCCTTGCGCGAGATCGAAAACAACCGCAAGAAGTACGGCGCCGACATGCCGCCCTGGCTGGTGGACCGCACCTTGCGCAACATCCTGGTCGACGTCACCGGCAACACCCATCGCAGCGAGTTCTGCATCGACAAGATGTATTCGCCCGACTCCGCCACCGGACGCCTGGGCCTGCTGGAGCTGCGCGCCTTCGAAATGCCGCCGCATGCGCGCATGAGCATCGCCCAGCAGCTGCTGCTGCGCGCATTGGTGGCACGCTTCTGGAACAAGCCCTACCACGGCCGCGTCACGCGCTGGGGCACCGAACTGCATGACCGCTTCCTGCTGCCCGGCTTTATCCGCATGGACTTTGAAGACGTGCTGACCGAGCTGCGCGAAGCCGGCTACCCCTTCGACATGGCCTGGTTCGAACCGCATTTCGAGTTCCGCTTCCCGCTGATCGGCCAGGTCAAATCCAACAGCATTGAGCTGACGCTGCGCAGCGCGCTGGAACCCTGGCACGTGATGGGCGAGGAAGGCTCGGCCGGCGGCACCGTGCGCTACGTCGACTCCTCGCTGGAGCGCATCGAGGTGCACGTCACCGGCCTCAACGACAACCGCTACGTGGTCACCGTCAACGGCCGCGCCCTGCCGCTGCAAAGCACGGGCCGCGTCGGCGAATACGTGGCCGGCGTGCGCTACAAGGCCTGGAACCCGCCTTCGGCCCTGCACCCGTCCATCGGCGTGCATGCACCGCTGACTTTCGACATCGTCGACACCTGGATGGAACGCTCGCTGGGCGGCTGCCAATACCACGTGGCGCACCCGGGCGGGCGCAGCTACGACACCTTGCCGGTCAATTCGTACGAGGCCGAAAGCCGCCGCCTCACGCGCTTTTTCCGCATGGGCCACACGGCGGGCAAGATGCGCGTGGCGCCGGCGCAGGCCAGCCGGGAGTTCCCGTTCACGCTGGACCTGCGTTGAGGGCGGCCGGGGCCCTTCCCCGGCGCCCATCAGCCTGTCTTATGGCTGCAACAATTGCATGCGCAAGCGGCATAAATAGCCGCTTTGGCCGGAAACCAGCCCCTCATTGAGTCTTTGCGCTCCTGGGCCGCAGGCATACTTGCAGCACGTGGAAAATAACACCCAGTCCCTTTTTGCCGCCCAGGCGCTCGAATCCCCCTGCGCCCTGGCCGCCGCGCTGGCGCCGCATGCGGCAGCCGGCCATTTCGACGAGTTGCGGGGCCGTGTCTCCGAAGGCCCCGCGCCCGTGGAAGCAGCCTCGCCCGCCCAGCCCGTGCTGCGTGCAGCCGGCAGCGCCCCTGAAGCCGCCGCACCCCAACCCGAAGCCGCCGCCACCGATGACAGCCTGTCGCCCGACTGGACGCGCTTTTTCAACTTCCTGGGCACCGACGGGTTTTACGACCTGAACCACCGCACCGCCAACCTGCGCCGCCAGATCCGCGACAACGGCGTGACCTACAACGTCTACGCCGACGCCAACGGCCCGCAGCGGCCCTGGGCTCTGGACCTCTTCCCCATGATGGTCTCGGCCGGCGACTGGGCGCAGATCGAGGCCGGCATCCAGCAACGCGCCCGCCTGCTGGACCGCGTCATGGCCGACATCTACGGCCCGCAGGAACTGCTTTCCAAGGGCCTCTTGCCCAGCGCGCTGGTGCATGCCCACCCGGGCTACCTGCGCGGCATGCAGGGCGTGCAGCCGGCTGGCGGCACCTACCTTCACATTGCAGCCTTCGACATCGCCCACGGCCCCGACGGCCGCTGGTCGGTGGTCTCGCAGCGCACGCAGGCGCCTTCCGGCCTGGGCTACCTGCTGGAAAACCGCCTCACCATCTCGCTGCTGTTCCCCGAGGCCTTCCGCGAAATGCAAGTCGAGCGCCTGGGCGCTTCGTACAAGGCGCTGGTCGACGGCCTCAAGGCCATGAGCCCGGCCGACGGCAGCGAGGAAAGCCGCGTGGTGCTGCTGACCCCGGGGCCTTACAACGAAACCTATTTCGAGCACGCCTACCTCGCGCGCTTCCTGGGCCTGACGCTGGTCGAGGGCAGCGACCTGCTGGTGCGCGACGACAGGCTTTACCTGAAGACCCTGCGCGGCCTGGAGCCCGTGCACGGGCTGCTCAAGCGCCTGGACGACGAATTCCTCGACCCGCTGGAGCTGCGGTCCGATTCCACGCTGGGCGTGCCCGGCCTGCTGCAGGTGATACGCGCGGGCAATGTGCTGGTGGTCAACACGCCGGGCTCGGCTTTCCTTGAATCCAGCGCGCTGCTGGGCTTTCTGCCGGCGCTGTCGGAACACCTGCTCGGCGAAACGCTGGCCTTGCCCTCGCTGGCCACCTGGTGGTGCGGCGAGCAGGCCGTCATGCAGGACGTGCTCGGTCAGCTCAAGAACTGCGTGATCAAGCCGACCTACCCCGGCTCGGGCATGGAGTCCGTCATAGGCCACACGCTGTCGCGCCGCGCGCTGGACGAATGGGCAGGCCGCATCGTGCGCCGCGGCGAAGACTACACGGTGCAGGCCTACCTGCCGCTGCCGCAGACCCCCACCTGGCAGGGTGAGCGGATTTCCCCGCGCTCGGCCATGCTGCGCGTCTTCGCCGTGGCCGACGGCAAGGGTTCCTGGCAGGTGCTGCCGGGCGGCCTGGCGCGGCTGGCCGGCAAGAACGAAAACATGTCCTCCATGCAGCACGGCGGCAGCAGCGCCGACGTGTGGGTGCTGGGCGATCCTCTCGCGGCCAGGGCCGGGCATGCCGCCCCGCGCGCCGAGCAGCCCGCGCCGGCCTGGGCCGCGGCGCCGCTGCGCCATCGCCCGCCGGTCACCAGCCGCGCGGCCGAAAATCTTTTCTGGCTGGGCCGTTACACCGAGCGCGCCGAAAACTCCACGCGCCTGGCGCAGATCACGCTGCAATGCCTGGGCGGCGAGGACCAGACCTCGCAGCCGCTGCTGGCCTGGCTGACCAGCATGGCCGTCGGCAATGCGCTGGTGCTCGACAGCGTGCCGCCGGCCACGCAGGCGCGCCGGGTCTTCGAACGCGCCTTGATCGCCAACCTGGCCGACACCGAACAGGCCGCCAGCGTGGGCTACAACCTGCGCGCGCTCAAGAGCGCGGCTTCGGCCGTGCGCGAGCGCCTGTCGCAGGAGCAGTGGCACATGATCGTGCGCACCGAGGCCGATTTTTTCCAGCGCTGCTCGATTTTCAGCAGCGTGGGCCAAAGCCAGACGCAAAGCCAGGGCGGACAGAGCCAGCAGCAGACCAGCCAGTACCTGCTTGAATACTCATCGGTCGAGGCGCTGCGCGCGCTCGAATCGGCGAGCGGTTTCCTCTCGGCCATGACGGGCGCGCAGACCGACCGCATGACGCGCGACGATGGCTGGCGCCTGCTCAGCATGGGCCGGCTCATCGAGCGGCTCAACACCCTGGCGGGCGCGCTGGTGCGCGGTTTTGAAACCGGTTCGGTGTTCGAGGAGGGCGGCTTCAACGCCATGGTGGCGCTGTTCGACAGCACCATCACCTTCCACGCGCAATACCAGCAACGCCGCGACATCCCGGCCCTGCTCGATTTACTGGTACTTGACCGCGACAACCCGCGCTCGCTGGGCTGGGTGGTGCAGACCCTGCGCGGCCGCCTGGCCAAGCTGGCCGGCAGCGCGCCGGGCGACATGCCAGAGCTCGCGATGGAACTGCCCGATCCCGGCAGCTGGGCCCTGGCCGACCTGTGCGCGGACATGCAGACCGAAGGTGACGGCGAAGGCCACTGCCATGACGGCCGCCTGGTCGAGCTGCTGCGGCAATGCTGCGATGCCGCGCTGGACCTGTCGGACACGCTGAGCCGCCGCTACTTCAGCCACGCGGCCTCCGGTAGCCAGAGCCTGGGCGCCTGAGCGGAGTCATCCCATGCTGCTGCACGTCGTCCACGAAACCCGCTACCGCTATGCGCCGGCGGTGGAAAATGCCCACCACGTGGTGCACCTCAAGCCCGCCAGCAGCAACGGCCAGAGCCTGCTGAGCTATGCGCTGCATGTCGATCCGGCGCCCGTGCAGTTGCGCGAAACCGTGGACGTCTACGGCAACACGCGCAGCTATTTTTCGCTGCAGGCCGCGCATGAAAGCCTGACCGTGGTGGCCGATAGCGTGGTCTCCACTTCGGCCCTCAACCCGCTGCAGTCCGAGGCCTCGCTGGCCGGTGGCCAGGCGGCGTCGCCGCCCTGGGAGCAGGTGCGCGAGCAGTTCCGCTACCGCGCCGGCGCGGCCTACGACAGCGCCTCCGAATTCCTGTTTGCCTCGCCTTATGTGCCGCGCGACGAGGCCTTCGTCGAATTCGCCCGCCCCAGCTTCCTGCCGGGCCGGCCGCTGCCCGAAGCCGCGCGCGATCTGATGGAGCGCATCCACCACACCATGGCCTATGAGAGCGAAAGCACCGAGGTCAACACGCCGGCGCTCGAGGCGCTCAAACAGGGCAAAGGCGTGTGCCAGGACTTCGCCCACATCATGGTGGCCTGCTGCCGCGCCATGGGCCTGCCGGCGCGTTATGTGAGCGGCTATCTGCTGACCAGCCCGCCGCCCGGTCAGCCGCGCCTGGTCGGCAGCGACGCCTCGCATGCCTGGGCTTCGGTCTACTGCCCGGGCCTGGGCACCTGGCTGGATTTCGACCCCACCAACAACCGCGCGCCGGGCGAAGACTACGTCACGCTGGCCACAGGCCGCGACTTCCTCGACGTCTCGCCCATGCGCGGCGTGATACGCGGCGGCGCGCAGCACATCCTCGACGTGGCCGTGACGGTGGAGCCGCTGCCTGAGACCGAAGCCCAGTCCCTTACGACGGGGAACTGAGCGCGGCGTCACCCAGCAGAGAGCCCTCGGGCAGGCTGCCCACCAGCCGGCGCCGGCACAGGCCGACAAACTCCTGCGCCGCGCCCGACTGGGCCTGCAGCGGCTTGAAGGCCAGCAAGGCGCGAAACGACACATCGGCCGCCAGCGGCACGCTGCGCAGGCCCAGCGCCAGGTATTCACGCGCCACCAGCGGATTCGTCACGGCCAGCCCGGCGCCGGCCAGCACCAGCGCGCATTGCGTCGCGCTGTACGGCGTTTCAATCACAAAGCGCGCCTGCACGCCGGCCTGCGCGAGTGCCGCTTCCAGGCGCCGCTGCGCCGGGTCGGACGCCGACAGGCCCACCAGCGGCACCTCCTGCAGGTCCTGCGGATGCAGCAGCTGCTTGCGCGCCAGCGGATGGGCGGCCGGCATGATGCAGACGGCGGGCGCCTGGTAGAACAGCGAAGATACCAGGCCACTGGTGTCGGCCTCGTCGCCCAGGAAAGCCAGGTCCACCGCGCCCTGGAACAGCGCCTCGCGCAAGACCTTGGAGCTGTCGACCAGCAGCAGGCAGCGCGTGCGCGGGTAGCTGCGCTGGAATTCGGCCAAAGCCCAGGGCATGACGCTGGCGGCCATGGCGTGCAGCGAACCTATGCGCAGCACGGTGTCTTCATGCGACTGCAGCGCCACGATTTTTCGCTGCACGGCCTCCAGGCCTTCGTAGACCCTCTCCACCTCTTCCATCAGCGCATGGGCTTCGGGCGTGGGCGTGAGCTTGCCTTTGGGCCGGTCAAACAGCTTGAGGCCGGCGCGCGCCTCCAGCTGCTGCAGCAGCTGCGTGACCGCCGGCTGGCTCACATGCAGGGCCGCCGCCGCGCGGTTGGCCGTGCCCAGGCGCATGACCATGCGGAACACTTCGATCTGGCGTGCGCTGGCTTCGGCCATGGCGGCTCCTTATAAGTTTTACTTATTCTAAATCGCCATCAAGTGCCGCACGGGAATGCCAGGCCTTCATACCATTGGCCGCATGAACTCCCTCGTTTCCGAAGCCCTCGCGGGACCGCCCATCGTGGTCCGCAACCCGCAACTGTCCGGGCTGCACTGTATCCACTGCGCCCGGGAATACCCCCTGCAGGACTTGCCAGCCGGCTGCCCGCATTGCGCGGCGGCGGGCATGCCCGCGAGCCTGGAGGCAGTCTATGCCGAACTGCCCAAAACCCTCAAATCCGCCAGCGCGGGTTATAAGTGGGGCGGCTGGCTGCCCTACACCCAAGGCGTTTCCCTGGGCGAAGGCGACACGCCCT
Organism: Polaromonas sp. P1_F2; assembly: GCF_056405735.1. Lineage (NCBI taxonomy): Bacteria > Pseudomonadati > Pseudomonadota > Betaproteobacteria > Burkholderiales > Comamonadaceae > Polaromonas > Polaromonas sp. P1_F2. The sequence goes on from NZ_JBFUBN010000006.1 coordinate 249,759, forward strand.
GCCTGGACCTGCCGCGCCTGGCACGCGCTTTCGGCCTGCGGCAACTCTCGGCCAAGCATGAGGGCATGAACCCCACGGGCTCGCACAAAGACCGCATGTCGGCCCAGGCCGTGAGCCGCGCGCTGGAGGTGGGCGCGCAAACCGTGGTGTTGGCTTCCAGCGGCAACGCGGCGGTGTCGGCCGCGGTTTATTGCGCAGCCGCCGGCCTGGCCTGCGAAGTCGCCACCTATCACGACATGCCGGAGCCCTATGCGCGCGCGCTGCACCGGCTGGGCGCCAAACGCCTGAGCTTCGAGCGCGGTTTCGGCCGCTGGGAACATTTGCGCCGCCGCGTCGAGCAGGACGGAGCCTTCGCGCTGACCAACTACAGCGTGCCCGCCGTCGGCAGTCCGGCCTTCGGTGTCGAAGGCTACCGCGCGGTGGCGCTCGAATGTGTGGCCGACGGCTGCATTCCCGACCATGTGCTGGTGCCCACGGCGCGCGGCGATTTGCTTTGGGGGCTTTACAGCGGATTTCGCGACCTGCTGCAGGCCGGGCTGGTCGCGCGCATGCCGCGCCTCTGGGCGGTCGAGCCTTTCCCGCGCCTTGCCCGCGTGCTGGGCGGCGAATCGCCGCAGTCCGAATTCGCCGGCAGCACCGCGCAGTTTTCCATAGCGGGCAGCACCGTCACCTTGCAGCAGGCGCTGGCCGTGAAACGCTCGGGCGGCGGCGCGGTCGTGGTCGACGATGCCGCCGCCGTGGAAGGCAGCAGGCAACTGGGCGCGCAAGGCCTGTGGGTGGAGCTGTGCGCGGGCGCCTGCCTGGGCGCGCTGGCGCAGTTGCGCGCACGCGGCGAAATCGCGCCTTCCGAACACGCCCTGCTGCTGCTGACCGCCAAGGGCGACCGCGACACCTTCGAAGCCTTGCCTTGACCTCCCCAATTCCCACGACTCCCCTGAACTCCCCCCAGACCGCAAAGGATTTCCCCATGAAGACCCGACTGCTCACCACCCTGCTTTTGGCCGGCGCCGCCTTGATCAGCGCAAGCGCCCACGCCGCCTACCCCGACAAGCCCCTGCGCCTCATCGTGCCCTGGGCGCCCGGCGGCAGCACGGACGCGATCGCGCGCGCCATCGCACAGCGCATGGGCGAGACCATGGGCCAGACCGTGGTGGTGGACAACCGCTCCGGCGCCTCGGGCCGCATAGGCACCGAGGCCGCGGCCAAGGCTGCGCCCGACGGCTACACCTTCGCCATCGTCGAGTTGCCGCATGCGATCGCGCCGGCCGTGTTCAACAAGATGCCTTATGACCTGCTGCGCGACTTCACGCCGGTTTCCATGGTCGGCACCTCACCGCTGATGCTGTTCGCCGGCCCGCAATACAAGAACGGCGACATCAAGGGCTTCCTCAAAACCCACCGTAACAGCAAGGTGCCGCTGGCCCTGGCCCACAGCGGCAACGGCTCCATCAGCCACCTGTCGAGCGAGCTGTTCTCCACCGCCACCGGGATCAAGGTCAACGCGATTCCCTACCGCGGCTCTGCGCCCGCGCTCACCGACGTCGCGGCCGGCCAGGTGGATGCGCATTTCGCCACGCTGGCGAGCGCCAGCTCACTGTTGGGCGCGAACAGGATTTCGGCCCTGATGGTGACCGGCAACACGCGCCTGGCCTCGCTGCCCGACGTTCCCACCGCGCGCGAAGCCGGCATGGAAGGCATGCAGTTCAACCAGTGGTGGGCTCTGGTGGCGCCGGCCACCACGCCCATCGAGATCGTCGAGCGGTTGCGCAACGAAGCCGTCGCGGCACTGGCTCACCCGTCGACGCGCGAGCGGCTCACCACGCTGGGCATAGACCTCAAGGGTTCGAGCCGCGACGAGTTGCGCGCCTTCATGCGCAGCGAAGTGGACCGCTGGGGCGCCGTGGTGCGCAAGGCCGGCATCAAGCCTGAATAAACCAGCCCCGCTGCATCACTTCCTTTCATGCCGCTACAGGCCCGCCCCCTGGCGGGCCCGCCCTACAATTCCCTGCACACCCCGCCTGCGGGAACCGCCTTCAACCAAAGGGAAACACCATGAGCGCCTACGACAAGCTGAAAGCACTGAACATCACCCTGCCCCCCGTGGCAATCCCCGTCGCGGCCTACCTGCCCTTTGTGCAGACCGGCAAGCTGGTGTTCCTGAGCGGCCACATCGCCAAGAAAGACGGCAAGCCCCTGGTCGGCCAGCTCGGCAAAAACATGACGACCGAAGAAGGCAAGGCGGCAGCGCGCTCGGTCGCCATCGACCTGATGGGCACGCTGGAAGCCGCCGTCGGCCTGGGCAAGGTCAAACGCATCGTCAAGCTCATGAGCCTGGTCAACTCGACCGGCGAGTACACCGAACAGCACCTGGTGACCAACGGCGCGAGCGAATTGTTCGCCGAGATCTTCGGCGATGCCGGCAAGCACGCGCGCAGTGCGTTTGGCGTAGCGCAGGTGCCCATGGGCGCTTGTGTGGAGATCGATCTGGTCGCTGAAGTCGAGTGAATACCACCCCCGCTGACACGCGCACTCAGCCATTGTTCGATTTCGAATTCCAAGCCCGATTCGCATGACGCTCCCGACGCGCTCGTCCGCGAGGACCGTGACGACGCCGCTGGAAGCGCTGGCAGTCACCGCCATATGCTTCGGCATTTCGATCTACGCCTCGCTACAGGCCGTTGCGAGCAACTTCCCGGTCTCCACGGGAGCTTTCTCCGATTCCGGATTTATCTGGCTGGTTTGCATTGAACTCACACTGGGCGCCGTGGCGCTCGGCTTTCTCCATGCCCGGCGCTATGCGGTCGCCAGTCTGGTCCCGGCGCCTACGGCCAAGGGTGCCGTAGCCGGCATCGGGCTCTATTTTGTGATCTGGTGTGTTTACCTTGTGCTGCTCACACCCTTTGCCGCCGACCCGCAAGAGCAGCCTGTGGCGCTGATGGTGCAGGACGCGAGGCTGACCTTGCCGGTGGTCATCATGCTGGCCATGGTGAACGGCGTTTACGAGGAAATATTCCTGCTGGGTTTTCTTCTGAACGGCCTGCGCGGCTACGGGCTTTCAATCGCGCTGGGCGCCATGCTGCTGGTCCGGGTGCTCTGCCATCTGTACCAAGGGCCGATGGGCGCACTGTCCATCCTGTTTTTCGGTCTTGTATTGGGCCTGTACTACATTCGCTACCAGCTTCTCTGGCCGCCGGTTTTCGCGCATATCCTCGGGGACATCGTGCCATTTCTTGGCAGCCTGCAATAGACCCGGGCCCCGATCATCGGGCAGCCCTTGTTTTCCCCTGCGCGCCGCAGGGTGGTCGGCCCGCCGCGACGGGACCGGCGACAAGGGGACCTATGATCCGAGTGTCCCGGCCATTTCGCCGGGGCAGCGTTCTCAGGGCGGGGTGAAATTCCCCACCGGCGGTGTTTGCAGGCAACTGCATCAGCCCGCGAGCGCCCGGCTTTCCTCACGGCAGGCCGGGGTCAGCAGATTCGGTTCAACTCCGAAGCCGACGGTCACAGTCCGGATGAAAGAGAGCGCGATGCAAACGGCTGTGCCGTGGGCGCCTGCGCGCCCCCGGCTGGCCGCAGGCTCGTGCGCCCTGATTCTGGTAATACCTACAGAGGCCACCCATGAGTCAGACAAACAGTTCAGTTGCTTCCCCTTCCGCCATCCATTCCGGTGGCGCTCCCAAGGCGCGTTTCGCCTTTATCCAGTCGTCCTGGCACGAAGACATCGTGGACCAGGGGCGCGGCGCCTTCCTGGCTGAAATGGCCAGGCAGGGCGTGGGCCCTGAATCCATAGACACGTTTGAGGTGCCGGGCGCCTTCGAGATCCCGCTACACGCCAAAAAACTCGCGCAGTCGGGCCGCTATGCGGGCGTGGTCTGCTGTGGGCTGGTGGTGGACGGCGGCATCTACCGCCACGAGTTCGTCGCCGATGCGGTGATCAGCGCACTGATGGGCATACAGCTGGAGACCGGCGTGCCGGTGTTTTCGGCGGTGCTGACGCCACAGCATTTCCACGAACACGAGGAGCACCGCCAGTTCTTCACCGCGCACTTCCTGACCAAGGGCAAGGAAGTGGCGCAGGCCTGCCTGGAGACGGTGGCGGGCCTGAAGAAGCTCGAGTCGCTGCTGGCGGCCTGAGGCCGGCGCCCGCCCCCTCAAGGGAAGCGGGCGTCGCCCTTATTCGACGCGGGCAATGCCGCTAGGCTTGAAGCCCAGGTCGGCGGCCTTGCCCTTGCGGGCACGTGCCGCGCGGGCGTTGTTCAGCGTGCGGATCTCCAGCGTTTCCTCGCGTGCCTTGCCGCCGCGGCCTATGCCTTCGATCTTGACGCTGCGGGTGTAGGCAGCCGCACCGGCCAGGGTGTCTTTGGCTTCGAGGTCTATCAGCATCAGGCCGCGCCCGCCGGCCGCCTGCATTTTCAGCTCGCCGATTTCAAAAGTCAGGATGCGGCCGCCGGTGGATGCGCAGGCCACGTGCGTGGCGGGCACCATCGGCGCCGTGCCGCTGTTGAAGGCGGCGTGCGACGGCCTGCAGATGGTTTCGCCTTCGGCACAGCTGATGAAGGCCTTGCCGGCCTTGAGGCGCGACGTCATGTTCTCGACCGTCGCGAGGAAGCCGTAGCCGCCGCTGGCGCTGAGCAGCAGCGCGGCATTGGAGGGGCCGGCGAAGTAATGCACCAGCTGCGTGCCGGATTCGAGGTCGATCAGGGTGGTGAGCGGCTGGCCGTCGCCGCGCGCGCCGGGCAGCACGGACACCGGCACCGAATAAATGCGGCCGCGCGAACCGAAGGCCAGCAGCGTGTCGATCGTGCGGCATTCAAAGGTGCCGTAGAGCCCGTCGCCGGACTTGAAGGCAAAGCCCGCCGGGTCATGGCCGTGGCCGCTGCGCGCGCGCACCCAGCCCCTGTCGCTGATGACCACGGTCACCGGCTCGTCCAGCACCTTGACTTCGAGCACGGCTTTTTTCTCGGCCTGGATCAGGGTGCGGCGCGCATCGGCGAACTGCTTGGCGTCGGCCTCGATTTCCTTGATCAGCAGGCGCTTGAGCGCCGCCGGGCTGCCGAGGATTTCCTCGAGCCTGCCCTGCTCTTCGCGCAGGTTTTTGAGGTCTTGCTCGATCTTGATGGCTTCAAGCCGCGCGAGCTGGCGCAGGCGGATTTCAAGAATGTCTTCGGCCTGGATTTCACTGAGCTTGAAGCGCGCAATCAGCGCAAGCTTGGGCTCGTCCGACTGGCGGATGATGGCGATCACTTCATCGATGTTGAGCAGCACCAGCTGCCGCCCTTCGAGGATGTGGATGCGGGCCAGCACCTTGTCGAGCCGGTGCTGCGAACGCCTCTGCACCGTGGTCTGGCGGAATTCGATCCACTCCGTCAGCATCTGGCGCAGGTTTTTCTGCGTCGGCTTGCCGTCCAGCCCGACCATGGTCAGGTTGATGGGCGCCGAACTTTCCAGGCTGGTGTTGGCCAGCAGGGTGTTGATGAGTTCGGACTGGCTGATCTTGCTGGTCTTGGGCTCGAACACCAGGCGCACGGCGGCGTCCTTGCTGGACTCGTCGCGCACCACGTCGAGCACGGCCAGGATGGTCTGCTTGAGCTGCACCTGGTCCTGGCTCAGGGCTTTTTTGCCGGCCTTGATCTTCGGGTTGGTGATCTCTTCGATTTCTTCAAGCACACGCTGGGTGCTGACACCGGGCGGCAGTTCCTGCACCACCAGCTGCCACTGGCCGCGCGCCAGTTCTTCGATCTTCCAGCGCGCGCGCACCTTGAGCGAGCCGCGGCCGGTGCTGTAGGCTGCCGCGATTTCGGCGTGGCTGGAGATGATTTGCCCGCCGCCCGGATAGTCCGGCCCGGCGATCAGCGTGAACAGTTCTTCATCGCTGAGCTTGGGCGTCTTGATGAGGGCCACGCAGGCGTCGGCCACCTCGCGCAGGTTGTGGCTGGGGATTTCGGTGGCCAGGCCGACGGCAATGCCGCTGGCGCCGTTGAGCAGGGTGAAGGGCAGGCGCGCGGGCAACTGGCGGGGTTCTTCAAAGGAGCCGTCGTAGTTGGGCACGAAGTCGACCGTGCCCTCATCCAGCTCGTCGAGCAGCAGCGTGGTGATGCGCGCCAGCCGCGCCTCGGTGTAGCGCATGGCCGCCGCGCCGTCGCCGTCGCGCGAACCGAAATTGCCCTGGCCGTCGACCAGCGGGTAGCGCTGGCTGAAGTCCTGGGCCATGCGCACCATGGCGTCGTAAGCCGCCTGGTCGCCGTGCGGATGGTATTTGCCGAGCACGTCGCCGACCACGCGGGCGCTCTTGACCGGTTTGGCCCCGCTGGCGCCGTTGGTGCCGCCGAAGCCCAGGCCCATGCGCGACATGCTGAAGAGAATGCGGCGCTGCACCGGTTTCTGGCCGTCGCAGACGTCGGGCAGGGCCCGGCCCTTGACGACGCTCAGCGCGTACTCAAGGTAAGCCCGCTGCGCGTACGCGGCCAGCGAATCCTGGTCGGCGGGTTCGGGAATGGGGGCGACTGCGTCCGGTGTGAAAAGATCATCCATCGTGATTTGGCTTGGGCTGGGTCAGGTTATGCCGGGCCGGTGCGCACAGGCGCGGCCGGTACAGGATTATGGAAAGAAAAAAGAGAGGAGCCGCTTTCAGGCTGCCGGGCTTGCCGGCGAAACTCCGGGTGCATGGGCGTCAGTTCCGCTCGGGTGGGGCCTCTGGCGTGGCGGTGGACGCGACCGTGGTCGGCACCATGTTGCTGCGGCCCGTGGCGCCGCCCATCATCTCCATGCGCACCCGGCCGCCGCTGGCGCTCATCATGCTGGGCGGCTTGAGGTGGTTGTAGAGCTGCATCACGGTTTTGACGTAGTTTTTGGTCTCGGGGTAGTTGGGGATTTTGTTGCCCGCGCGCTGCACGGCGCCTTCGCCGGCGTTGTAGGCGGCGATCGCCAGCTCGAGCTGGCCCGGGAACATGGCGATCAAGTCGCTAAGGTAGCTGGAACCGGCCCGGATGTTGGTCTTGGGGTCGGTGAGCTTTTTGTGGACCGTGGAATCCTTGCTGGCCCGCACGCCATAGCGCTCGGCCGTGGGCGGGATCAGCTGCATCAGCCCGACTGCGCCCTTGGGCGAGACGGCCTGGGTGTTGAAGCCCGACTCGGTGGCGATCAGCGCCTGCAGCAGTTCGTAGTCGATGCCGTGCGTGACGGAGGCTTCGCGCAGCAAGTGCTTGACGGCCTTGTAATTGGGCGAAACGTCGAAGTAGGCCAATAGCTTGGGCGGCGCGGCGGCCACGCCGGTGGCGCGATTGGCGCCGCTGCCGACCGCCTTGCCGCTTCGGCCCACGTTGTCGCCGGCGCTGAAGCTTTCGCTGCCGCGGAAAAAGAGTTCATAGCGGTCGTCCAGCCGCACCGCCGAAAAATGCGCGATGCCGTCCTTGTCCACATAGCCCCAGATGTCGGCGTGGGCGGGAGAGGTGAACAGCGCTGCCAGGCCCATGACCATCAGGGGCAGGCCCAGCGCGCGCGCGGGCCGCCGCAGAAAGGATAAAAAAGTCTCAGGCTTCATCAAATATCAATCTCCACGGCATCGCCGTGCAACTCCATCAGTTCGCGGCGGGCCGCAGCTTCGCCCTTGCCCATCAGTTTGGTGATCAGGCTCTCGGTTTGCCCGAAATCCTGGTTGCCCAGTTGCACGGGCAACAAACGGCGGGTATCCGGATTGAGTGTGGTTTCCCACAGTTGTTCCGCACTCATTTCACCCAGGCCCTTGAAGCGGCTGATGCTCCAGGCGCCTTCGCGCACCCCGTCCTTGCGCAATTTATCCAATATGGCGGTCAACTCGCCTTCGTCAAGGGCATAGACCTTGGACGCCGGCTTTTTGCCCCGCGCGGGCGCATCGACCCGGAAAAGCGGCGGCCGCGCGACATACACATTACCCGATTCAATCAATTTGGGGAAATGGCGGAAAAACAGCGTGAGCAGCAGCACCTGGATGTGGGAGCCGTCGACGTCGGCATCGCTCAGGATGCAGACCTTGCCGTAGCGCAGGCCGCTGAGGTCGGGCGTGTCGTTCGGGCCGTGCGGGTCGACACCGATGGCGACCGCGATGTCATGGATTTCGGTGTTGGCGAACAGGCGGTCGCGCTCGACCTCCCAGGTATTGAGCACCTTGCCGCGCAGCGGCAGGATGGCCTGGCTTTCCTTGTCGCGACCCATTTTGGCGCTGCCGCCGGCAGAATCACCCTCGACCAGGAAGACTTCGTTGTGGGCCAGGTCGCGGCTTTCGCAATCGGTCAGCTTGCCGGGCAGCACGGCCACGCCCGAGCCCTTGCGTTTTTCGACCTTCTGGCCGGCCTTCTGGCGGGTTTGCGCGGCCTTGATGGCGAGTTCGGCCAGCTTGCGGCCGTAGTCGACGTGCTGGTTGAGCCACAGTTCCAGCGTCGGACGTACAAAGCTGGACACCAGCCGCACGGCGTCGCGGGAATTGAGGCGCTCCTTGATCTGGCCCTGGAACTGCGGGTCCAGCACCTTGGCGCTCAAGACGTAACTGGCGCGGGCGAAAACGTCCTCGGGCAGCAGCTTGACACCCTTGGGCAATAGCGAATGCAGGTCGATAAAACTCTTGACGGCGTTGAAGAGGCCGTCGCGCAGGCCGCTTTCGTGGGTGCCGCCGGCGCTGGTGGGGATCAGGTTGACGTAGCTTTCGCGCACCGGCTGGCCGTCTTCGGTGAAGGCCACGCACCACTGAGCGCCCTCGCCTTCGGCGAAGCTGTCGTGCTGGGAATCGGCAAAACCTTCACCTTCGAACATCGGGATGACGGGGTCACCGTTCAGCGTCTGCATCAGGTAGTCGCGCAGGCCGCCTTTATAAGACCAGGTCTGGGTGTCTTTGGTCTTCTCGTTGGTCAGCGTGACGGTGACGCCGGGCATGAGCACGGCCTTGCTGCGCAGCAGGTGCGTGAGCTCGGCCATGGGCAGCGCGGCCGACTCGAAGTATTTGGCGTCGGGCCAGGCGCGCACGGTGGTGCCGGTCTTGCGATCGCCTTCGCCGTTTTTGCGCAGGTGCAGCTTTTCGATGACGTCGCCGCCCGAAAACACCAGGCGGGCCACCATACCTTCGCGGTAGGACGTGACCTCCAGCCGTTTGGACAGCGCGTTCGTCACGCTGACGCCCACGCCGTGCAGGCCGCCCGAGAAACTGTAGGCGCCGCCCTTGCCCTTGTCGAACTTGCCGCCGGCGTGCAGCCGGGTGTAAACGATCTCGATGACCGGCACCTGTTCTTCCGGGTGCAGGCCGAAGGGAATGCCGCGGCCGTCGTCGTCGACGCTGACGGAGCCGTCGGTATGCAGCGTGACCTTGATCTTCTTGCCGTGGCCGGCCAGGGCCTCGTCGGCGGAGTTGTCCAGCACTTCCTGGATGACGTGCAGGGGGTTGTCGGTGCGGGTGTACATGCCCGGGCGCTGCTTGACGGGCTCCAGGCCCTTGAGCACGCGGATCGAGCCTTCGGAATATTCGGTGGGTAGTTTGTCGGCCATGGCAGATGAAAGAATTGCCGCAATTGTAGTCCGGGCCGGGAAAGTTACTGTACAAACATACAGTCCACCCGATTCGGGCGCGGGAACGAAGGGCGGGCGCGGCAGTGTTTCGCCATTTTCGTTACAGTCGGCGGAGAGCTTTCCTGCCGTCCCAGGCCTTTCCTTTTTCGCCGCTCACGGCGACCGCCCATGACCACCGACACCAAAAAACTTTCCATGCTGCAGGTCCTGATCTGCGGCGCCACCATCGTCACGCTGTCCATGGGCATTCGCCACGGCTTCGGGCTGTGGCTGCAGCCCATCACCCAAGCCCAGGGCTGGACGCGCGAAACCTTTGCCTTCGCGCTGGCCGTGCAAAACCTGTCCTGGGGCGTGTTCGGCATCTTCGCCGGCATGGCGGCCGACCGCTTCGGCGCTTTCCGCGTGATCGTGGGCGGCGCCCTGCTGTACGGACTGGGCCTGGTGGGCATGGCGCTGTCGCCTACGGGTTTCCTGTTCACCATGACGGCCGGGGTGCTGATAGGCGCCGCGCAGGCCGGCACCACCTATGCCGTCATCTACGGCGTGATAGGCCGCAACATTTCGGCGGAAAAACGCTCGTGGGCCATGGGCGTGGCCGCGGCGGCGGGCTCCTTCGGCCAGTTCCTGATGGTGCCGGTCGAAGGCCTGCTGATCAGCGGCCTGGGCTGGAAAGAGGCCCTGCTGGTGCTCAGCGGCGCCGTGCTGCTGATCGCGCCGCTGGCGCTGGGCTTGCGTGAAGGCGGGTTTACCGGTGGCCAGCCCGCCAAACGTGAGCAGACCATCGCCCAGGCGCTGCGCGAAGCCTTCAAGTACCCGAGCTTCCAGCTGCTGATGGCGGGCTACTTCGTCTGCGGCTTCCAGGTGGTGTTCATCGGCGTGCACATGCCCAGCTACCTCAAGGACAAGGGCCTGTCGCCCCAGGTGGCCAGCTATGCGCTGGCGCTGATCGGGCTGTTCAATGTCTTCGGCACCTACATCGCCGGCTCGCTGGGCCAAAAAATCGCCAAGCGGAAAATCCTGGCGACGATTTACCTCTCTCGCGCGGTGGTGATCGCCGTGTTCATCGCGGCGCCCCTGAGCCCGCTGAGCGTCTACATCTTCGCCAGCCTGATGGGCTTGCTGTGGCTGTCGACCATCCCGCCGACCAACGCCGTGGTGGCGCAGATTTTCGGCATCCAGCATCTGTCGATGCTGGGCGGCTTCATCTTCTTCAGCCACCAGATCGGCTCCTTCCTGGGGGTCTGGCTGGGCGGCTATTTATATGACCGCACCGGCAGCTACGACATCGTCTGGTACATCGCCATCGCGCTCGGCGTGTTTGCCGCCCTGGTGAACCTGCCGGTGCGCGAAGCGCCGATAGCACGCGCCGGCGTGCCGCAAGGAGCCTGAGATGGCCAAAAAAGCCGGCCTGTGGGCGCTCGCGGTCATCGCGTCGCTGGGGGTGTTTGCCCTCTACACACGGCCGGAATTTCTTCTCACACTCGCAAATCAGATCTGGGCCTGCTTTTAAGGCTTGCCCGGCGGTTTTTCGAGTGACGGGCGCGCGCCCCAAAAGACGGGAAGAGGACACCATGAAAACCATCATCATCACCGGCGCCTCCGACGGCATAGGTGCCGAAATGGCGCGGCAACTGGCCAAAACGCATGGCGCCGGGGTCGCGCTGGTGCTGGCGGCGCGCAATGAAACGCTGCTTGACGAGGTCGCGCACCAATGCGCCGCGCACGGCGCGCAGACCCTGATCGTCAAGACCGACGTGTCCATCGAGGCCCAATGCCGCCACCTGGTGGATGCCACCATCGGGCGCTTCGGGCACATCGACGCCCTGGTCAACAACGCCGGCATGTCGGCGCAGGCGCTATTCGAGGACGTCAAGGCCCAGGACCTGGGCTGGTATGAGCAGCTGATGCGCATCAACCTCTGGGGCAGCGTCTGGTGCACCCACGCCGCCCTGCCCCACCTGAAGCTGCGCCACGGCAGCATCGTGGCCGTTTCCAGCCTGGCCGGGCTGATCGGCGTGCCGGGCCGCACGGCCTACAGCGCCACCAAATTCGCCATGGTGGGATTTTTTGAGGCGCTGCGCGCCGAAATGAAGGGCGCCGGGGTCAGCGTGACCACCGCCTACCCGGGTGTGGTCGCCACGCACATCCGCCACCGCGGCTTCAATGCGGCGGGCGTGGCCGCTGGCTCCAGCGGGCTCAAAGAAGACGACGCGATGAGCGTGGAAGAATGCGCCCGGCTGATCCTGCAAGGCATGGAGCGCCGCGACCGCGAGGTCGTCATGACGGCCAAGGGCAAGCTGGGCCGCTGGCTCAAGCTGATCGCGCCGGGCCGGGTCGAGTCCATGGCGCTGGCCGCGCTCAAGGACGACGTGAAACCCCTCTAATATGAGCAGCATTCCGCACGGCATGGAGCAGCCCTCCGCCTGGGTGCAGCGCTGGTCGCACTTGGTGCGCGAGCGCGGCGTGGTGCTGGACGTCGCCTGCGGCTACGGCCGCCATGCCCGCTGGTTTCACCAGCGAAACCACCCTGTGGTCCTGGTGGACCGCTCGCAGGAAGCCGTGGACGCCATCGCCGACGCCATCCCCGCCTCCGCCCACGAGGCCGTGGTGGCCGACATTGAAGCCGGCCCCTGGCCTTTCGCGGGCCGGCAATTCGACGCGATTGTCGTGACCAACTACCTGTGGCGCCCCCTGCTGCCCACGCTGCTGGCCGCCCTGGCGCCCGGCGGGGTGCTGATTTACGAAACTTTTACGCAAGGCAATGAGACGGTGAGCAAGCCCTCCCGGCCGGATTTTTTGCTGCGCACCGGCGAATTGCTGGAAACCTGCCGGGGGCTGCGGGTGGTGGCCTTCGAGGAGGGTTTCCATGAGAGCCCGCCGCGGTTTGTCCAGCGCATTGCCGCGGTCCGCGAAGCTCCCGCAACTGCGGGTTTGCCCGCCCCGCCGCGCTATGGACTGCCCTAGGCTCTGGGTAGAATGCAGGATTGGCCGTTTTGGGCCGGCCTGGCGGTATTCCGGCCAGTCCCCTTCCCAAGCTCCCGGCCGCGAACGTTTACAAACAAAGCATGAAACCCATTACTGGCAGCATCGTTGCACTGGCAACACCCTTGCATGATGACGGCAGCGTAGATTACCCAACCTTGCGCAAACTGGTGGACTGGCACATCGCCGAAGGCACGGACTGCATAGGCGTGGTCGGCACCACCGGCGAATCCCCGACCGTCAATGTTGAAGAGCACTGCGAAATCATCCGCGTCTCGGTGGAACAAGCGAAAAAGCGCGTGCCCATCATGGCCGGCTGCGGCGCCAACTCCACCGCCGAGGCGATCGAGCTCGCCCGCTTCGCCAAGCAGGTGGGCGCCGACTGCCAGCTGCAGGTTGTCCCCTATTACAACAAACCCACGCAGGAAGGCCAGTACCGGCACTTCAAGGCGATCGCCGAAGCCGTCGGCGACCTGCCCACCGTGCTGTACAACGTGCCCGGCCGCAGCGTGGCCGATATGGCGCATGCCACCGTGCTGCGCCTGGCCCAGGTGCCCGGCATCGTCGGCATCAAGGAAGCCACCGGCAACATCGAGCGCGCGCAGTGGCTGATCAAGGAAGTACCCAAGGGCTTTGCGGTGTATTCGGGCGACGACCCAACCGCCGTGGCACTCATGCTCTGCGGCGGCCAGGGCAACGTCAGCGTGACGGCCAACGTGGCGCCCCGGCTCATGCACGAGCTGTGCGTGGCCGCCGTGGCGGGCGACACCCGCCGCGCCATGGAACTGCAGCTCAAGCTGCTGCCGCTGCACAGAAACCTGTTTATCGAAGCCAACCCGATTCCCGTCAAATGGGCCATGGCCCGGATGGGTCTTTGCGGCGGCACCTTGCGGCTGCCGATGACGCCGCTGGAGACATCGAACGAAGCGGCCGTGGAAAGCGCCCTGCGCGCCTGCGGCCTGGTTTGATTTGCCTGATCTGATTTTTAAGGGAACCCAAGTGAAGATATCGCCAACACGTCCTGCATTTTCAAAAGCCCGGAGCGCCGCAGCTGTATCCGCGCTGCTGGCTCTCGGCCTGCTCGCCGGCTGCTCCTCCCTCAGGGATGTGATGGACGGCGAACGCGTCGATTACAAATCCAGCGGCGCCAAGGGCTCTTCTCTGGACATCCCCCCCGACCTGACCCAGCTCAGCCGCGACACCCGCTATGTGGTACCCGGCACGGCGGTCTCCGCCAACAGCTACCAGGTGGGCCTGCCCACGCAGGCTGTGCAGACGGCCGCCGCCACTGTCGGCGACGTGCGCATCGAGCGCGCGGGCAGCCAGCGCTGGCTGGTCGTGAACCGGCCCGCCGACAAACTCTGGGGCCCTGTGCGCGATTTCTGGCTTGAAAGCGGTTTCCTGCTCGCGCAGGACCAGGAAAACCTCGGCATCATGGAAACCGACTTCGCGGAAAACCGCGCCAAGCTGCCGCAGGACTTCATCCGCAGCGCGCTGGGCAAGGTCTTCGACAGCCTGTATTCCACCGGCGAACGCGACAAGTTCCGCACGCGCCTGGAGCGCCGCCCCGACGGCGGCACCGAGATTTACGTGAGCCATCGCGGCATGATTGAAGTGATCACCGGTGGAAAGACCGGCAACGCCGCGTCGGGTGACAGCACGGTCTGGCAGCCCCGTCCCGCCGACCCGGAACTCGAAGCTGAATTTCTGCGCCGCATGATGGTCAAGCTGGGCGTGACGCAAGAGCAGTCCAGGGCCCTGGTGGCCGCGGGCGTCGCCAAGCAGACTTCGCGCATCGCCACGGTGAACAACGTGCCAGTCGTGCAAATCGACGAAGGCTTTGAACGCGCCTGGCGCCGGGTCGGCCTGGCGCTAGACCGCACGGGCTTCACGGTCGAAGATCGCGACCGCAGCCAGGGCACCTACTTCGTGCGCTACGTCGAACCCGTCGCCAACAAGACCGAACCCGGCTTCTTCAGCAAGCTGTTCAGCGGCTCGCCGGCCGCCACGCCGCCCCTGAAATACCGCATCGCCGTCAAGAGCCAGGGCGAAAGCACCACGGTGTCCGTCCTCAATGCCCAGGGCGCCGCAGAATCATCGGCAAACGCCCAGCGCATCGTGCAGGTGATTGCCGACGACCTGAAGTAATCCGGGCCTGCCGCCCGACCGCCCACGCCGCGAATTGCCACGCCCATGTTGAGGTTCAAAAGCCTGGGCAGCGGCAGTTCGGGCAATGCCGCCGTCGTCGAAGCAATGGGAATCGCGCCTTCGCGGGTTCTCGTCGACTGCGGGCTGGGCCTCAAGCATTTGCTCTATCGGCTCGGCGAGGCCGAACTGCAGCCTGAGGACATACATGCCGTGTTCGTCACGCATGAACACGGCGACCATATCGGCTGCGCCCGCTCGCTCGCCCTGCGCTACCGCATCCCGGTCTGGATGAGCCACGGCACATATACCGCCATCGGGGCGCCGGATTTTGACGGCCTGCTGCACATCGCGCGCGACGGCAAAACCATCGAAGTGGGAGGCCTGCAACTGACGCCTTTCACGGTGCCCCACGATGCCAGGGAGCCCTTGCAGCTCAGCTGCACCGACGGCTCGGCCAAGCTGGGCATCCTGACCGACCTGGGCCACGCCACGGCGCATGTCATGTCGCACCTCATGGCATGCGACGCCCTGATGCTGGAGTGCAACCATGACACCGAAATGCTGGCGCAATCGTCGTATCCGCCTTTTTTAAAGCGGCGCGTGGGCGGCCAGTACGGCCACCTCTCCAATGCCGCGGCGGTGGAGATTGCCCGTGGCCTCATTCATGGGCGGTTCAGGCACCTGGTGGCCGCGCACCTGAGCGCGCAGAACAACCGGCCGGCGCTGGTGCAGGCGCTGATGGCCGAAGCGCTGTCTTGCGGCGCGGATGACATCGTGGTCGCAAAACCCGACACCGGGACACCCTGGCTTTCGCTTTGAGCTGGTTGCGAGACGCCCGAAGGAAAAAGCAGCGGCCATAAAAAAGCCGCCTTGCGGCGGCTTTCTTCAACTCGCTGAAAAATTACTTTGCAGCGCTGGCAGGTGCGGTAGCAGCGGCGGCGGCAGAAGTAGCGGCAGCGGCAGCAGCGTCAGCAGCGGGTGCGGATGCAGCGGCAGCTGGAGCAGATGCGTCAGCAGCAGGTGCTGGAGCAGCAGCTGGTGCAGGTGCGGCTGGAGCAGCAGCTTCTTCTTTCTTGCCGCAAGCAGCCAGAGCAACAGCGGCGACGATAGCTGCCAAAACGAGTGACTTGTTCATTTTTACGATCCTTGGTGATATTTAAGAAAACAATTTCCGGAAATTGCCAAAAGAAAACCCAAACCGGAATTCAAGTAATTTTTGACCGGGGAAAGGACTCGAGCTCTTTCTACCCAGCTTTAAATTATATGCTGGATATTACAAGTCCGAAAACCCTTAGTCGACGAAGCACGACCGTATGGCGCCCGCGGCCTGCTGATTCGTGCATCTAAAGCCCCAGGGTTGTGGCCGGAAAAGCCGGTGAGCTTTTCAGCAGGCGCTCGTGGATGCGCTCCCTGAGCGCCACCCGGCGGGCCGGCTCGGACCCGGCCATGCCGGTGCAGCGCTGTAAGTCCAGGCGCTCGAAAACCCAGCCCGGGCCCAGCAAGGCACTGGGCATGTCATCGACCGGGGCGGAGGTGATGGCGCGGCATTCCACGATGTGCGCCCAGGTCCGCCGCCAGGTGACGAAGCGCGCATGCCGGCGAAGCACTTCGTCGTAATTCCCCGCCAGCATCGTGAAGGTGCGGCCGGTTTTGGACCAGTCGTTCAGGGCCTGCGCCACCGCGCGCTCACCCAGGGGCCAGTCTTCGAAATCCGGGTCACAGACGATGATTTCACGCCAGCCCTGCTGTGCCGCCACGGCAAAAGCCTGGCGAATCATGTCCGTGAAATCCGTGCGCCCGCTGAAACGGCCTTCCGGCAAGGCTTGCGGGTGGGTGAATGAGGTTTCGGTGTCCATGGAGCATCTCCTTCCTTGGGGGCAAACAGATGATGATGGGTCGGGTCAGAAATCCGCGGGCGGCTCCTGCCTTAGCCAGCCGGCATCGTGCCAGTCGCCCAGCAGCGCCAGAGCGGAGGCGCCGGCCTTGCGCAGGTCTTGCGGCGCCAAGCCGCGGCCATCGGCCAGGCGCCGCATCAGGTTTGCGTCGGCGCCTTTGGCGCGGTAACTCTCCCCGTTGATGAACACGTGGTCGGCGTCATACATCATCCGGGTGCGCGCATCCAGCCTGACCGCCGCGCGGCCGGCCTTGGCGGCGTCGGCATCCCATTCATCCGCGGCTTCGTCAAACCACACAGAGGGCTTGGGCTCGGTCATGTACTCGCCCAGGACACAGGCCAGTGCCAGAGGGTCTTTCAGCGCGTCCTGCACGGCCTGGCTCGCGAAGGCGGCCAGGGCTGCGGGCAAGGCCGCCGGAGTGGCCGTCGCGTCCTGGCCGGGATCGCGGTACATGTCGGGCGCCTTGGGGGCGCGGCCTGCCGGAGCATCCGCGTCGTCGTCATCCTCGTTGAATTCCGCCAGGCGCTGCAGCAGCTCCGCCGCCAGTTCGCCGCGCCCCGGCGACCTGAAGCCTATCGAATAGGTCATGCAGTCGCCCGCTTTGCCGTCGCCAGAGTCCGCTGCCTCTGCGATACCGTCATGCGCATAACGCGGGGGCAGGTAGAGCATGTCACCGGCTTCCAGCACGAACTCCTGCTCGGGCTCGAAGTTCCGCAGGATCTTCAGCGGCACGCCCTCCTGCAGGCTCAGGTCTTTTTGCCGTCCTATCTTCCAGCGCCGCCGCCCGCTGGCCTGCAGCAAAAAGACGTCGTAGCTGTCAAAGTGCGGGCCCACGCCGCCGCCCGCCGTGGCGAAGGAGACCATCAGGTCATCGAGCCGCGCATCAGGCACAAATCGGAACTGCTGCAGCAATTCGTACGCCCCGGCGTCATGCAGGTCCACACCCTGCACCAGCAGGGTCCAGGCCTTCTGGCTCAGCGGCGGCAGGCTGCGCGGCGCTAAAGGCCCCCGCTTCATGCGCCAGCCCTTGGCCTGCTGGACGATCAGCCGCGACTCCACCTGCTCGCTTGCGGCCAGCTTGAACAAGGCCGCGCGGCTCAGCAAAGGCTGGAATCCGGGCAGGGCTTGGCGCACGAGAAGCGGCTTTTTTTGCCAGTGCCGGCGCATGAATTGCGCCGGGCTCAGGCCGGCAAGGAGCGCTAGAGATTGGTTTACATCCATGGGACAATTGTCGGATGAAAATCACCCCGCAATGCGTCGTAGCCCTGACATGGACGCTGAAAGACACCCTGGGCGATGTGCTGGACGAACTGGATGAGCCCATCGAGTTCCTGCTGGGCGGCGATGACCTCCTCGCCAAGGTCGAGGAAGCACTTCAAGGCCACGAAGCCGGCGACAAACTGGAGCTGCACCTGGAACCCGAAAACGCCTTTGGCGACTATGATGAAGATCTGGTTTTCCTTGAGCCCCGCAAGGTCTTTCCCGCCGAGCTCGAAGAAGGCATGACCTTCGACGGAGCGGCCCTTCCGCAGGGCGTCAGCGGGACGGCGCCGCAGCAGCATATCTACACAGTTACCGAAATCTACCCCGACCATGTGGTGCTTGACGGCAACCATCCGCTGGCGGGCATCGCCATCCGGCTGGCTGTCAAGGTCGAGTCCGTGCGCGAAGCCAGCGAAGAGGAAATCGGCCAGGGTTCGCTGGGCACCGGCTTTTTCAAGCTGGAGCCGCTCACGCCCGGCAGCGGCACCTTGCATTAAGGCAAAAGCGCAAGGGCGGCACGAAGCCGCCCTTTACGCCCTCCCTGCTTGCTGCTTACATCCGGTACAGCAGGCCGTTCTCAATCCTCACACGGTCGCCAACACGCAGGTCGCCGGTCGCCGGCACGTCATAGGCGCGGCCGGTGCCGTTGTCGAGCTGCACGGAGACGCGGTAGGTTTCACGCACCGTGGTGTTGCGGTTTCTTTCGATCGCATTGCCGGCCACGGCGCCACCCACGGCGCCGGCGACCGTCGCCACGTCCTTGCCGGTGCCGCCGCCAATCTGGTGGCCCACCACTGCGCCGGCCACACCGCCGAGGATGGCGCCTATGCCGGAACTCCTGGCTTGCTCCGGGGTACGAAACACTTCGACGTTGCTGACCCGCCCGTATTCGATATAGCGGTTCTGCTGGTTGGCGGGATAGGTTCCGGCCGGGTAGGTCTGGTTGGGGTAGCTGGCGGTGTTCGGGTAGGCGGGCGGGTAGTTCGCGTCGGACACCGGCGGGTTCATGGGCGCGCAAGCAGTCAGGGCTGCCAGCGCCAACACCACCGAAGCG
Organism: Polaromonas sp. P1_F2; assembly: GCF_056405735.1. Taxonomy (NCBI): domain Bacteria; kingdom Pseudomonadati; phylum Pseudomonadota; class Betaproteobacteria; order Burkholderiales; family Comamonadaceae; genus Polaromonas; species Polaromonas sp. P1_F2. Next base: position 268,632 of record NZ_JBFUBN010000006.1, read on the forward strand.
GATGAAATAAGACGGGATGTGTTTCGCATGAGTCTCTCCTTTTAATAAGTTCATGAGATTCCGGCATCAACATGCTGCCTATGCACGGAGACTCTCATGACCCATTAAGGACGGGACCCAGGCCATCCCGGGTGGGGATTGGGCCTGTGGCGGCGTGGGAGGCTTGTTGCAGGGGTTGTAGGAAAACCCCCACCACCTCCCCGCATGGCGGCGAGCAGCGCGCCGAGGGCTCAGGCCTTGCCGGTGGAGCCGTAGCCGCCCTCTCCGCGTTCGCTGGCGGGGAATTCGGAAACCACGTTGAACTGGGCTTGCACCACGGGCACGATCATCAATTGCGCGATGCGCTCCATGGGTTCAATGGTGAAAGGCACGTCGCTGCGGTTCCAGGCGCTGACCATCAGCTGCCCCTGGTAATCGCTGTCGATCAGGCCCACGAGGTTGCCGAGCACGATGCCGTGTTTGTGGCCCAGGCCTGAGCGCGGCAGGATCAGCGCGGCATAGCCCGGGTTGTGCAGATAGATGGCGATGCCCGTGGGCACCAGCTGCCAGGCGTTGGCGGCCAGCGTGAGAGGCGCGTCCAGGCAGGCGCGCAGGTCCAGGCCGGCGCTGCCGGGTGTGGCGTAGGCGGGAAGATTGTCTTGAAGGCGTGGGTCGAGGATCTTGACGTCGATGTGCATGAACTATTTTTTCTTCGGTGGTTGATTTTTCTGGGCTTCTTCGGCGGCTTGCCGCGCCAGTTCGCGCAGGCGCTGGACCAGCGCGCCGGATGAGCGGCGGTTAGCCTGGAAGATCGCCCACGCACCGTACACCAGCAGCGCGGGCAGAAACAGGAAACCGGCGCCGGGCAGTACTTCATCCAGCACCTGGGTGGCGATCCACAGGACGACCACCCATTTGACGTGGGTCAAAAAGGCGGCGCCGGTGGCAACGGCAGAGGCGGGTTTGACGGGAGGCGCAGCGGAGCTTGCCGCAGAAGCGGCGCGAAGCGAAGCCTTTTCCTGTGGCTTGAGCAGGTCTTCACGGGCGCCGGCCGACGCATTCGCGTGCGTCAGGCGCTCCACATAGCTGGCGAAATCGCCGTCCGGCGGCGTGTTCGAGGGAAGGTTCACGGTGCGGCCGCCTTTCCTTTGGAAGGCGCCGCCGCCATCCGGGCCGCCACCTCCCTGACCAATTGCCGCGCCAGCGAGAGCTTGGAGGCCCGGGGCAGCGCCGTGCTGCCCTGCGCATCCACCAGCAGCAGCGCGTTATGGTCCTGGCCGAAGGTGTCGGGGCCGATGTTGCCTACCAGCAGCGGTACTTTTTTGCGCAGGCGCTTGGCCTCGGCGTTTTCCGCGAGGTCCTGGCTTTCCGCCGCGAAACCCACGCAAAAAAGCCGGCCGGCCTGCGCGGCGGCCGACTGGGCAACGGTGGCCAGGATGTCGGGGTTCTCGGTAAACGCGAGTTGTGGCGCCAGCCCGGAGCCGTCTTTCTTGATTTTCTGGGCCGAAGGCACGGCGGGCCGCCAGTCGGCCACCGCCGCCGTGGCGATAAACACATCGGCGGCCTGGGCACGCGCAGCCACCGCCTCCAGCATCTGCTGCGCGGACCGCACGTCGATGCGGGTCACGCCGCGCGGCGTGGGCTGGCTCACCGGGCCGGCGACCACGGTCACCTCGGCGCCCGCCTCGCGCGCCGCGCGCGCGATGGCAAAGCCCATCTTGCCGCTGGACAGGTTGGTGATGCCGCGCACCGGGTCTATGGCTTCGTAGGTGGGGCCGGCAGTGACCAGCACGCGCTGGCCGGCCAGCACCTTGGGCGCGAAAAAAGCGACCAGGTCCTCCAGGATCTGCTCCGGCTCCAGCATGCGCCCGTCGCCGGTCTCGCCGCAGGCCTGGAAACCGCTGCCCACGCCCAGCACCGTGGCGCCATCGGCGTCCAGTTGCACAAAATTGCGCTGTGTGGCCGGGTGCGCGTACATCTCGCGGTTCATGGCCGGCGCCACCAGCAGCGGCACCTTGTCGATGGGGCGAGCCAGGCACATCAGGCTGAGCAGGTCGTCGGCGCGCCCATGCAGCAGCTTGGCCATGAAATCGGCGCTCATCGGCGCAACCAGGATGGCATCGGACTCGCGCGACAGGTTGATGTGCGCCATGTTGTTGTCTTCGCGGCTGTCCCACTGGCTGGTGTAGACCGGCCGGCCGCTCAGGGCCTGCAGCGTGACGGCCGTGATGAACTGTTCGGCCGCCTCGGTCATGACCACCTGCACCGTGGCGCCGGCCTTGATCAGGGCCCGGCAGAGTTCAGCCGCCTTGTAACAGGCGATCCCGCCCGACAGGCCCAGCACGAGGTGTTTGCCGGCCAGGTCCAGGGCTTCACCGCCGTCTAGGCCGCTTCCCAGGGGATTCACTTGATTCGTCATGTGCGCAATGTATCAGCTAGACAAGCCCCCACACGCTTAACGGCCGGCCATGCACGGCCCGTCAGCCGCCATGCAAGTCCGGAATGGCTTTGGCCAAAATTCAGTAGCCCCTGCAAAGGGTATCCCGGTGGGCAACCCGTATAATCTCCGTTTACCACCTCTACGAACTTGCGGTTCGTACCTGACATGACCAAATTTGTCTTCGTCACCGGCGGTGTGGTGTCTTCCCTGGGCAAGGGAATCGCCTCAGCCTCCTTAGCTGCGATCCTGGAATCGCGAGGCCTCAAAGTCACTTTAATCAAGCTCGATCCCTACCTTAACGTGGATCCGGGCACGATGTCGCCCTTCCAGCACGGTGAGGTTTTTGTGACCGACGACGGCGCCGAAACCGACCTGGACCTCGGCCACTATGAGCGTTTCATCGAAACGCGCATGCGCAAGGCCAACAATTTCACCACCGGCCAGATCTACAAAAGCGTGCTCGAAAAAGAGCGCCGCGGCGACTACCTCGGCAAGACCGTTCAGGTCATCCCGCACGTCACCAACGAGATCCAGGAATTCGTCAAACGCGGCGCCGGTTACGAAACCCCCGACGCGGTCGACGTCGCCATCGTCGAAATCGGCGGCACCGTGGGCGACATCGAGTCGCTGCCCTTCCTGGAAGCCGTGCGCCAGATGAGCCTGCGCCTGGGCGCCAACAACACCGCCTTCGTGCACCTGAGCTACGTCCCCTGGATCGCCGCCGCCGGCGAACTCAAGACCAAGCCGACCCAGCACACAGCCAAACAGCTGCGCGAGATCGGCATCCAGGCCGACGTGCTGCTGTGCCGTGCCGACCGCCGCATCCCCAACGAAGAGCGCGAGAAAATCTCGCTGTTCTCCAACGTCCCCGAATGGGGCGTGATCTCCATGTGGGACGTCGACACGATTTACAAGGTCCCGCGCATGCTGCACGAGCAGGGCCTGGACGGCCTGATCTGCGACAAGCTGCGCCTGAACACGCCGCCGGCCAACCTCAGGCGCTGGGACGACCTGGTCTACGAGACCGAGCATCCGCAGACCGAAGTCCACATCGCCATGGTCGGCAAGTACGTCGACCTTTCCGACAGCTACAAATCGCTCAACGAGGCCCTGCGCCACGCCGGCATGAAAAACCATGCCAAGGTCGTCATCGAGTACGTCGACTCCGAAACCATCTCGCCCGACAACGTCTCGCGCCTGGCGCGTTTTGACGGCATCCTGGTGCCCGGCGGCTTCGGCGTGCGCGGCGTCGAAGGCAAGATCTGCGCGGCCCGCTTCGCGCGCGAGAACAAGATGCCCTATCTCGGCATCTGCCTGGGCATGCAGGTCGCCACCATCGAATTCGCGCGCCACGTCGCGGGCCTGAAGGACGCCAACAGCACCGAGTTCGACGCCGCCACCCCGCACCCTGTCATCGCGCTCATCACCGAATGGAAAGACGCCGACGGCACCATCAAGACGCGCGACGCCAAGTCCGACCTGGGCGGCACCATGCGCCTGGGCGCGCAAAGCTCCGACGTCGCCGCCGGCACGCTGGCGCACAAGATCTACGGCGACGTGGTGACCGAGCGCCACCGCCATCGCTATGAAGCCAACGTCAACTACCTCGACGCCCTGCGCGCCTCGGGCCTGGTCATCTCCGCGCTGACGCAGCGCGAGCAGCTCACCGAGATCGTCGAGCTGCCGCAGGACGTCCACCCCTGGTTTGTCGGCGTGCAGTTCCACCCCGAGTTCAAGTCCACGCCCTGGGACGGCCACCCGCTGTTCAACGCCTACATCGCCGCTGTGCTCCAGCTCCGCGCCACGGCGGGCCAGGACGGCAAGCCCGCTGCCAAGCCCCTGAAGGCGGTTGCCTGATGAAGCTCTGCGGATTCGACATTGGCCTTGACCAACCCTTTTTCCTGATCGCCGGCCCTTGCGTCGTCGAGTCCGAGCAGCTGCAGATGGACACCGCCGGCGCCCTCAAGGAAATCACCGCCTCGCTGGGCATTCCCTTCATTTTCAAATCGAGCTACGACAAGGCCAACCGTTCCAGCGGCACCAGCTTTCGCGGTCCCGGCATGGCCAAGGGCCTGGAAATCCTGGCCAAGGTCAAGCGTGAGCTGGGCCTGCCCATCCTGACCGACGTGCATTCCGAAGCCGACATCGCCACGGTCGCTTCCGTCGTCGACGTGCTGCAGACCCCGGCCTTCCTGTGCCGCCAGACCGACTTCATCCATGCGGTGGCGCAATCAGGCAAACCGGTCAACATCAAGAAGGGCCAGTTCCTGGCCCCCGGCGACATGAAGAACGTCATCGACAAGGCCCGCGCCGCGGCGCGCGAAAAAGGCCTCGATGAAGACAGCTTCATGGCCTGCGAACGCGGCGCGAGCTTCGGCTACAACAACCTGGTGTCCGACATGCGCAGCCTGGCCATCATGCGCGAGACCAAAGCCCCCGTAGTGTTCGACGCCACCCACTCGGTGCAGCTGCCCGGCGGCAACGGCACCAGCAGCGGCGGCCAGCGCGAGATGGTGCCGGTGCTGGCGCGCGCCGCGGTGGCGGTCGGCGTGGCGGGCCTCTTCATGGAAACGCATCCCGACCCGGCCAAGGCCATGAGCGACGGCCCGAATGCCGTGCCGCTCAAGCATATGAAGGCGCTGCTCGAAACACTGCTGGCGCTGGACCGCGTGACCAAGAAAAACGGCTATCTCGAAAACAATTTTTCCGCCTGACCACGAATCTGGCACCCGGGGAGCTCCGGGCCCTTCGGCAAAACACAGTCCCGCGCCGGCAAGGCATGTGGAAACCTTGAAACAACATCGGAACCCGACACATGCCCAGCGCCTACATCATCGCCAACGTCACAGTTACGAACCCCGAACAATACGAGCAGTACAAAAAACTGTCTAGCATCGCCATGCAGGCGCACGGCGCCGAGGTGTGCGTGCGCGGCGGCAAGATCGAGGTGCTGGAAGGCGACTGGGCTCCCAGTCGCATCGTGATACTCAAGTTCCCCAGCATGGAGCAGGCACGCGCTTTCAACGAGTCCACCGAATACGAAGCGGCTCGCCAGTCGCGCCAAGGTATCGCCGTGATGCGCATGGTGCTGGTCGAAGGCGTCTGAGCTTTTTAGTTTTTCTATTTCTGGTTTTCTATTTGGTTTTTCTATCTTTTATTTTCTGATTTTTGAAAGAGCCTAAATGAGCGCAATTGTTGATATCGTCGGCCGCGAAATTCTCGACAGCCGTGGCAACCCTACCGTCGAATGCGACGTGCTGCTGGAGTCCGGCGTCATGGGCCGCGCGGCGGTCCCTTCGGGCGCCTCCACCGGTTCGCGCGAAGCGATTGAACTGCGCGACGGCGACAAGTCGCGCTACCTCGGCAAGGGCGTGCTCAAGGCCGTCGAGCACATCAACACCGAAATCTCTGAGGCCGTGCTGGGCCTGGACGCCAGCGAGCAGGCCTTCCTGGACCGCACCCTGATCGACCTGGACGGCACCGACAACAAGTCGCGCCTGGGCGCCAACGCCACGCTGGCCGTCAGCATGGCCGTGGCCCGCGCGGCGGCCGAGGAAGCCGGCTTGCCCCTGTACCGCTACTTCGGCGGCAGCGGCGCCATGCAGATGCCCGTGCCCATGATGAACGTGGTCAACGGCGGCGCGCACGCCAACAACAACCTGGACCTGCAGGAACTGATGATCATCCCCGTGGGCGCACCGAGCTTTCGCGAAGCCGTGCGTTACGGCGCCGAAGTCTTCCATGCGCTCAAGAAAATCCTGCATGACAAGGGCATGAGCGTGGCCGTCGGCGACGAGGGCGGCTTTGCTCCCAACGTGACCAACCACGAAGCCGCCATCCAGATGATCCTGGAAGCCATCGACGCCGCCGGTTATGTCGCCGGCGAACAGATCGCCCTGGGCCTCGATTGCGCGGCATCCGAGTTCTACAAAGACGGCAAATACGTCCTGGGCGCCGAAGGCCTGAGCCTGGACGCCACCGAGTGGACCAACATCCTGGCCACCTGGGTCGACAAATACCCCATCATCAGCATTGAAGACGGCATGGCCGAAGGAGACTGGGACGGCTGGAAGATCCTGACCGAACGGCTCGGTAAAAAGGTGCAACTGGTCGGCGACGACCTGTTCGTCACCAACACCAAGATCCTCAAGGAAGGTATCGACAAGCAGATCGCCAATTCCATCCTGATCAAGATCAACCAGATCGGCACTCTGACGGAGACCTTCGCCGCCATCGAGATGGCCAAGCGTGCCGGCTACACCGCCGTGATCTCGCATCGCTCCGGTGAAACCGAAGACTCCACCATCGCCGACATCGCCGTGGGCACCAATGCCGGCCAGATCAAGACCGGATCGCTCTCGCGCTCGGACCGCATGGCCAAGTACAACCAGCTGCTGCGCATCGAAGAAGACCTGGGTGACATCGCTTCGTACCCCGGCCGCGCGGCCTTCTACAACCTGAAGTAATGGCCCCCACGCTCGTCGCTTCGCGTACTTCGCTGCCCCCCGAGGGGGCCGCTGCGCCCGCGGCCCGGCAAAGCCGGTTCCGCGGCCCCTGCTGGTGCGGAGAGCCGGCGACGAAACATCATCCTCTGGCGTAAACGTGGGAAAGCGACTCGTCCCCGCCGTCCTGATTGCGCTGCTGGTGATCTTCCATGCGCAACTCTGGATAGGCCGGGGCAGCATTCCCAGCGTGCGCGAGATGCAGCACCGGCTGAACGAGCAGCTCGCCAAAAACGTCCAGGCCCAGGCCGCCAACGACCAGCTCACGGCGGAAGTCAGGGACCTCAAGGAAGGCCTGGAGATGGTCGAGGAAAAAGCCCGCAGCGAGCTGGGCATGGTCAAGCCCAATGAAATCTTCGTGCAGGTCACGAAGTAAGCCCTGCAAGTCCGCGGGCCCGGCTGGCTGATTAATTAATCGTGCTGAAAATCGCCGTCACCGGCGCCCCCTCCACCGGAAAACACCAGCTGGCATCCGCACTGACCAGCACCCTCAAGGACGCGGGCCGGGATGCGCTTGTGGCCGTGACGGACCCGTCTGCCTCGCCAGGCGGCGCTGTGGACCTGACACTGCTGTGCGGGCTGGAGTCCGCCGCGCAAGCCCATCAGCAGGCGGCAGACCAGTCCATACGCGCGGCCCTGGCAGCCGAAGGCGCGCCTTACTGTGTCCTTTATGGAGGCGCCTCGCAGCGTCTTGCCCAGGCGCTAGGCGCCGTTGAACGCCTGCTGCCGGCGCTGGTGCAACAAAACCCAGCGCCTGTCCGCAGGGAAGGCAACAAAGCCTGGGTATGGGTCTGCGACAAATGCAGCGACCCCGTCTGCGAGCACCGCCTGCTCAGCGACCTGCTGGCGCAACGCGCCGTTTCCGCCGCGCCCTGATCCTTATTGGACCGTCGAGGTCGGCGGCTGCTGGTTGGTCTGGCTGGTGAACAGCTGCGCCGCGTCCACCGGGTCGAACTCGTACTGCGCGCCGCAGAACTCGCAGCCGACCGCCACCTTGCCGCGCTCGGAAATAATGCTCTCGATTTCGCCCGTGCCCAGACTGCGCAGCATGCCGCCCACGCGATCGCGCGAGCAACTGCAGGCAAAACTCGGCGTCACCGGCTCAAAGCGCGTGACCTGCTCTTCCCAGAACAGGCGCCGCAGGATGGTGTCGGCATCCAGGCCCAGCAGCTCTTCGCGCTTGAGCGTGCCGGCCAGCATGGCGATGCGCTTGTAGTCTTCATTCACGCCGATCTGGTCTTCATTGGCGTCGCGGTCTATCTGGCCCTCAAGGTTGCCCTGGCCCTTGACCGGCAGGCGCTGGATCAGCAGGCCCGCGGCAACCTTGCCGTCGGCCGCGAGGATCAGCTTGGTGTCCAGCTGCTCACTCTGCAGCATGTAGTGCTCCAGCACCTCCGCGAGGTTTTCAATCTTCTCGCGCTGGTCGCCGTGGAGCGGAACCACGCCCTGGTAGGCCTGCTGCCCCGGCAGCTTGTCCTTCGGGTCCAGCGTGATCGCGCAGCGCCCCTGGTTGCTCACATTGACCAGCTGGCTCAGCGTACTGCCCGGGTCGACCGTGCCGGTCACCGTGGCGGTGGCGCGCAGGCTCAGGTCGGGCTGGACCTCGGCCACCGCCAGCTTGACCGGGCCGTCACCGAATATCTGCAAAATCAGCGCGCCGTTGAACTTGATGTTGCTCTGCATCAGGGCGCCGGCAGCCGTCATTTCCCCCAGCAGTTGCATGACCTCGGCCGGATAGCCGCCGCCCGCCTGCCTGCGTTTGAGGATTTCCTGCCAGGAGCCGGTCAGGCGCACGAGCATGCCGCGCACCGGCAGGCCGTCAAAGATAAATTTATGTAATTCAGACATGGCTGGAAGGGGTAAAGGTGGCGGGCCAATAAAAAAGAAAGCGGGCCTCAGCCCACCTTCTTGAGCCCGGTCTTGTAACGCCGGGCATTGTCTACATAGTGCTTCGCGCTCATTTTTAAACCCTCGATCTGCTCCGGGGACAGCTGCCTGACAGCCTTGGCCGGGCTCCCAAAGATCATGGAGCCGTCCGGGAACTCCTTGCCCTCGGTGACCAGCGAGCCGGCGCCGACCAGGCAGTTCTTGCCGATCTTCGCGCCGTTGAGCACCACCGCCTGAATGCCGATCAGCGAACCGTCGCCTATGGTGCAGCCGTGCAGCATGACCTGGTGGCCGACCGTGACGTTCTCGCCTATCGTGAGCGGCAGGCCCATGTCGGCGTGCAGCACGCTGTTGTCCTGGATGTTGGAGCCCCGGCCCACGGAAATGGTTTCGGTGTCACCTCGTATCACCACGCCGAACCAGACGCTGCTGTCCTCGGCGAGGTGCACATTGCCCATGACCTGGGCGTTGTCGGCCACCCAGGCGGATTCATGAACGGTGGGGGTCAGCTTGTCCAGTTGGTAGAGGGCCATGGTTTTGCGCTTTTATTCAGGGGGACACGGTCGGGAGCCAAGGCCAGCCCGAGGCTGCCCGTCTACCCCGATTGTAAGGAGGCCCCCAGGCGTATCGCCGACAATTCCCCCATGACCCCAGAGCCGCCTCCCGCCGAACTGCGCCAGCAAGCGCTGCGGGCGCTGCTGGAAACCGATCCCACGCAAAAAGTCCGCCTGGCCGAGCAAGCCATGGCCCAGGCAGAGACGCTGGAGGTAGCGGCCGAACTGGCGCTCCAGGCCCCGCCCGGCCTGCCCGGCTGCCCTGAACGGCCCGAGCTGCGCTCCCACCTCAACGTGCCCAAGCGCTCGCCCTTCACTCCGGAAGGCCTGGCCGCCCTGCTCCACGCCGTGACACATATCGAGTTCAACGCGATCAACCTGGCCCTGGACGCCGTCTGGCGCTTTCCCGGCATGCCGCGCGCCTACTACCTGGACTGGCTCAAGGTCGCCGCCGAGGAGGCTCGGCACTTCAGCCTGCTGCGCGCCCACTTGCAGTCCATGGGCTACGACTACGGCGATTTCCCGGCCCATACCGGCCTCTGGGACATGACCCGCAAGACCGAGGGCGACCTGCTGGCGCGCATGGCCCTGGTGCCGCGCACCCTGGAAGCCCGCGGCCTGGACGCCACCCCGCCCATGCAGGCCAAGCTGCGCAAGGTCGGCACGCCCGAGGCGCTGCGGGCCGTGGATATCCTGGACATCATCCTGCGCGACGAGATAGGCCATGTCGCCATCGGCAACCACTGGTACCGCGCGCTGTGCGCCCAGCGCGGGCTGGAACCGGTCGCCACCTACGCCCTGCTGGCCCGGCAGTACGAGGCGCCCCGGCTCAAGGGGCCGCTGAACCTGGACGCCAGGCGGCGGGCGGGATTTGACGAGGCGGAAATGGCCTTGCTGAAGGGGTCCGAAACTTTGGGGTGACATCGCCCTCTCGCTCAAACTCTCCCTAGGTAGCCCCTGTTACACAGGCACACCATTGTGAAATGACTCGACCGCTGCCCGATACGCAGCCAGTGGCTCCGAAGCACCTGCTATGGCCCGGCCGATGACGATGTGGGTGGCGCCTGCCTTGGCTGCCGCAGCAGGCGTGGAGATGCGCACCTGGTCTGTGGCCGCCTGGGCAAGCTGAATGCCGGGGCAGACGATGAGTACTCCGGCAGGCAAGGAGCTACGCAAGTAAGCTGCCTCCTGGGCGGAAGCCACGACACCGTGGCAACCTGACTTGCAAGCCAGCGAAGCGAGACGGAGAACCTGGTCTTTGACGGATGGTGCGAGACCGATCTCCGGGAGCTCGACGTCAGAAAGGCTTGTGATGACCGTAAGGCCAAGAACCTTCAGATGGGGGTATGACCCGGCAGCAGTAGCAGCCGCTTGCAGAACAGCCGAACCCGCCGACGCATGGACAGTGACCATTGAAACCCCAAGCTTGCCGGCGGCCTTGACGGCATTGGCCACGGAGTTCGGTATCTCATGAAGTTTGAGATCTAGGAAGACCTGTTTGCCTGCCGACACCAACTCTCGAACTACCTGCGGTCCAGCCTCTGTGAGCAGCTGAAGGCCGACCTTGTAGTGATCGGCTTCGGGGCCAAGCTGATCGACCAATGCCAAGGCCTCCGCCGAGGACTCGAAGTCAAGCGCGACGATGACTGGTGATGGCATACGTGAGATGGCCGAACTCATTGGGCCGCAAGGCCCTGCACAAAAAACTGCTCCACCCGGGTCCAATTCCCGATATCCAAGGACGAATCGAGGGCATGAGGCGGGATTTTTGTACCCATCCACACTACTTCTTTTCGGGCGGCAACCCCAACAAGAAATTCGGACGCATGCGTCTTATAAACGGACGCTTCGGGCACTGATAACAAGACCTTCGCCGCAGCGGGTAGGTCGGCCAAACGAGCGATGTTTGTATTCAATTCGACGCTCATCGATCCATCGCCATTCCGATACGCATGGATCACGTTAGCCCAAAAACTACGTTGAAGATTCGCGAGCACATCAACGGCTGCTTGCCAGCAACGGATCTGGCCTTCCTTGTCTTCGCTTCGAATCGCTGGCCAATCGGTCCAGAACTTGGTAAGGAGTGAGGAATTGGCCGACGGAGGCTCATCACTCAAAAGCCGTTGTACAACATACTTTTGTTCGTCGGAAAACCGGGGCTCGCCAAGCTGCGCGTTGCAATCAGGAGAGACCTGGGCAAGCGCTGGACACGCGACAATGACCAGCGACAGCAGCATTGATGTTTTCATGATGCGTTCCAAGGTAGAAGTGAACGGCTTGCGCGGCATTTTTTCGCAGGCCCGCTCGACTGCCGTGTTGGGCGGCCTCTTCACGCAAACCACTCGTTTGTATCGCGGTGTTGCCCCAGGCCTACTGACTCAAATTCGTCGTGAGCTTCTCCTTTAGCCACGCCGAGGAAGCGAAGTGCGTCGTTGATGGCGCTGTCAGACACGACTGGCTGGCCGATTGCTTTACCTTCCGAGAATAGAGCATGCGCTTGTGCGCCAGCGCCGCCGAAGAACTCAGCCTCGATGTAGGCCAGCACGCATCGTTTGCTCAACCGTTCGCAAAGCTTCACCAGCGTTTGCGGTAGCTCCTCTTCTCCATCGTCGGTGAGCGGACAGAAAGATATGCCATGAATCTTGAGCGCCTGGGCGCTGAGAGGGAGCATGTCTATCCCACCACGAAGGCGAATGACCTGATGCCCCTGAGGCAGCGGCAAGGAGAAGGCCTCGGACTTCGCAACGACAGCTTGAAGTGTGTAGGCCACGCCTTTGCAAGTCCTCTCGATGGAAGGGTTAGGTCTCTGCGGCACGGACGCACCGGTGGCCGGACCCCTGGCTGGACGGAGCGAGGGTGCCAAGAAGTAGAAGCACGCCTGCACCGACCATCGCGACCAGCATTGGAAATGCTGGGGTGACCACGGGCGTGACCAACAGTGCGCGAGAGGCGGCGCCGATGCCTGCGAGCAGACAGGCGCTGAGCGGGATCTTGAGTCGCGGGAGGCGGGCCAATGTGGGAGAGCGCACAAAAAGGCGCACCCACCAAGCTATCAAGCCCAGGCAAGCACCAAGGCCAGTGGCAAAAATTACCGGCTCTTGAAGGGGATTGAACATCAGGAGGCCGATGGAGAAGGGCCCAAAGAATGCCGTGACTCCAACGCCAACGAGGCCAAGAGTAATCCGGCTCAAGGGGTGATCCACTATGCTCGCGGCAATATTCAACATGGGGCCTAAGGTAATGTATGCCGCACGGCCTGCGGTATAACCTGGCCGCTGAAAACACAGCCAAGTGCTTGTTATTAAAAGATTTATTGTCCATTTTGAGTTTCGCTCAGCTCGATAAAAGGGACCAAACCCGCAGTGCGATTCTAGGTGGACAGTGTGGTCGACGCCTCCTCAATATGGACGAGCGCCCATCGCCGGGCGAGTTTTGACGAGGCGGAACTGGCTCTGTCGGGCTAAGAAAAAGGCCTCCAAAACGCGGCAAATTCCTACACAAGGACGGCGGCAGGGATTTTCGAACGGCGCTAGACTGCAAAACTCTCTTGAAAAGGAGTTTGCGCAATGATCCGGCACCTGGTTCCAGATATCCCTTCGCAAATGCCGCGCTTGCCCGCGGACGTGGCCCTCCAGCTGCCGCAAGGCCAGCGCCTGGGGTCGGCCAACGCTCCCGTCAAGCTGGCTTTTTCCCATTGGTCCAGCATCGCCCGCCTCAAGGCCGGCCAGATAGGCGCGCTGGCCGAAGATTACGTCGAAGGCAAGCTCCAGCTCGAGGGCGCCATGCGCGACGTGATGCGCGCGGTGACCAAGCTGCTGCCTGGCAACCCGGTGGAAAGCGACACCGGCTGGTGGTCCCACCTGCTGCGCCACGCCAAGTCCCTGGCGGCCCACACCCACGCCCGCGATGCGGCGCAAATCCAGTTCCACTACGACGTTTCGGACGCCTTCTACGCACTCTGGCTGGACCCGCGGCGCGTCTATTCCTGCGCCTATTACCGCGATGAGGCCATGACCCTGGCCCAGGCGCAGGAAGCCAAGCTGGACCACATCTGCCGCAAGCTCATGCTCAAGCCCGGTGAGCGCTTCCTGGACATCGGCGCCGGCTGGGGCGGCTTGCTGCTGTGGGCCGCCGAGCACTACGGCGTCGATGCCACCGGCATCACCCTGTCGAAAAACCAGCACGCGCATGTGCAGCGGCTGATCGAAGAAAAAGGCCTGGGCGGCCGCGTGCGCATGGAGCTGCGCGACTACCGCGACATGCCCGAGGACCGGCTTTTCGACAAAGTCTCTTCCGTCGGCATGTTCGAGCACGTGGGCCACGCGCGGATGACGGGTTACTTCCAGAAGATCCTGCGCCTGCTGGCCCCCGGCGGCCTGGTCATGAACCACGGCATCACGGCCGGCGGCCTGGAGAACCGCCAGCTCGGCGCCGGCATGGGTGATTTCATCGAAAAATACATCTTCCCCGGCGGCGAGCTCATGCACGTCAGCGCCGTGCTGGAGCACATGTCGCGCGCCGGCCTGGAAATGGTGGACACCGAAAACCTCAGACCGCACTACGCACGCACGCTGTGGAACTGGTCGGATGCACTGGAAGCCAGGCTGGACGAGGCACGCCAAGTGCTGGCCCAGGACGGCGGCGCCGGACGCGCCGAAAAAACCCTGAGGGCCTACCGGCTCTACCTGGCCGGCAGCGCCATGAGCTTCGAGCAAGGCTGGATCTCACTGCACCAGATGCTGGCCGCCAAGCCTTCCGGCGAGGTGCACGACACCGCCGTGGCCGGCGCGCAGTCCAGCTACCCGTTCAACAGAACCTATATGTACGGCGACGCCGCCTGAAGGCGCCCGGGACGGCGATCACTCGGCCTTGATGTTCGCGGCTTTCACGATGCGGGCGTTGGCGGCCGACTCGGCGGCAATCTGCCGGGCAAAGTCCGTCGCGTTGCCGCCGGTCGGGATATTGTCGGCATCCAGCAGCTTTTTGCGCAGGTCGGGCGCGCGCAAGGCCTGGTTGATTTCGGTGTTAAGCCGCTGCAGCAGTTCCACCGGTATTTTGGCCGGCGCGAACACCCCGAACAGCGACGTGAGGTTGGCCTGCGCCAGGCCCAGCTCGGCAAAGGTCGGCACCTGCGGCAAGGTCTCCACGCGCGCCGGCGCACCCACCGCGAGCGGGCGCAGCTTGCCCGACTGGATGTGCTGCATCACCGTGCCGCTGAGGTTGGTCGAAACCAGCTCCACCTGACCACCCAGCGCATCGGTGAGCTGCTGGCCGCCGCCCTTGTAGGGCACGTGGGTGAACTCGACATTCGCCCCATGGCGGACCTGCTCCAGCATCAAATGCCCCACCGTGGCCAGCCCCGACGTGGACCAGCGCAGGCTGCCCGGTTTCGCCTTGGCCGCGGCCAGCAGGTCCTTGAAGTCTTTTCCCGCGAAGGCGGGCGTGGCCAGCAACACCACGGGCGAATACATCACGCTGGCCACCGGGGCGATGTCCCGGGCCGGGTCGTAGGCCTGTTTGCCCAGGTGAGGGTTCAAGGCCAGGGGGCTGATGGATGAAAAACCCAAGGTGTAGCCGTCGGGCGCGGCCTTGGCCACCGCATCCATGCCTATGCTGCCGCCCGCGCCGGCGCGGTTTTCCACCACGACCGGCACGCCCAGTTGCTGCGCCAGCTTTTCGGCCAGCGCCCGTGCGATACCGTCGCTGATGCCGCCCGGCGGATAGGCCACCACGATGCGCAGCGGGCGAACCGGCCATGGGGCTGGCTGGGCCAGGGCTGCGCCGACGGGCAGTAAAAACGCTAGCAGCAGTGCCGCGCGGCGCAGGCGAATCGATCCCGACATGAAGATATTCCAGAGATGAAGTGTGGGCATGATTTCGCCTTGGCGACCTAACCGCGTGGGTGATGCTGCGCATGCAGCGCCTTGAGCCGCTCCCGCGCCACATGGGTGTAGATGGTGGTGGTGGAAATGTCGGCATGGCCCAGCAGCATCTGCACCGCGCGCAGGTCGGCGCCGTGGTTCAGCAGGTGCGTGGCGAAGGCATGGCGCAGGGTATGGGGCGACAGAGGTGAATGGATGCCGCCCAGTCGCGCGTATTTTTTCACCAGCATCCAGAACATCACGCGGCTCATGCCCTTGCCATGGCCGGTGACGAACAGGTCATCGGTCTGCTGCCCGCCCAGGATGGCCGGCCGCGCCTCGGCGAGGTAGCTGACTATCCATTCGCGCGCCACCTGGCCGAAGGGCACCAGGCGCTCCTTGCTGCCCTTGCCCATGACGCGCAGCACGCCCTCATTGAGGCTGAGGTGAAAAGTCTTCAGGCCCACCAGCTCGCTCACGCGCAGGCCGCTGGCGTAGAGCAGTTCCAGCATGGCGCGGTCGCGCAAGCCGAGCGGCGTGTCCACGTCCGGCGCGGCCAGCAGGGACTCGACCTGGGCTTCTGTCATGGTCTTGGGGACCCGCAGCGCCTGTTTGGCCGACTGCAGCTTGAGCGTCGGGTCCGCGTCTATCAGTCGCTCGCGCAGCGCCCAGCGGAAGTAGCGCTTGAACACCGTGAGGCGGCGGTTGGCCGAGGTTGCCTTGGTCGCGGCATGCCGGGCCGAAAAGTAGCTGTTGAGATCGGTCTCGGCCGTGGCATCCAGTACGCGCCCGCCCTGCTTGGCCGCGCCCAGCCAGTCGGCGAACAGCGACAGGTCCCGGCGATAGGCCGCCAGCGTGTTTTTGGAGAGGCCGTCTTCCAGCCACAGCGCGTCGATGAACGCGTCGATGCTGGACTGGCTTTGTGCTTGCATGGGGTGACCATAACAAAAAAAGCCGCCGCGCGATTCCTCGCGCGGCGGCTTGATGGGGGACTACACCCTATGGGGTTCAGTCAAGCTTGAGCTTGGCGCCGTCCACCACCTTTTTGTAGACCTCGAACTCGGCCTTGATCTGGGCCGTGAACTGCTCGGGCGTGTTGGCGATGATCAGCGAACCCGTGTCCTCGATGCGCTTGCGCACGGCCGGGTCTTCCAGCGACTTCTTCACACCGGCGCTGACCTTGTCGACAACTTCCTTGGGCAGGCCCTTGGGCCCGAGGATGCCGTAGTAGGCCATGCGGTTCACCGGCTCCAGGCCGACTTCCTTGAAGGTCGGCACATCCGGCAACACCGCCAGGCGCTGCGGCGCGGCCACCACGATGGGGATCAGGCGCTTTTGCTGGATAAACGGCAGCGCGGAGGGAATGTTGTCAAAAATCATGGGGACCTGGCCGGCCACCGTGTCGTTAAGGGCCGGGCCCGCGCCGCGGTAGGGGATGTGGGTCACAAAAGTGCCCGACATGCTCTTGAAAAGCTCCATCTGCAAGTGGCCGATGCCGCCCGTGCCCGAGGACGAATAGGAGTACTTGCCGGGGTTCTTCTTGAGCTCGGCCAGGAACTCCTTGTAGTTGCGGGCCGGAAAGCTCGGGTGCACCGCGATGATGTTGGGCGTGGCCGCGATGTTGATGATGGGCGTGAAGTCCGTTAGCGTGTTGTACGGAATCTTGGGGTTGATGGCCGGGTTGGCCGCAGTGGTGGACACCGTGGCCACGCCCAGCGTGTAGCCGTCGGGAACGGTGCGGGCGATTTCCAGCGCGCCGACCACGCCGCCGCCGCCGGCCTTGTTCTCGACGATGACGCTCTGGCCCAGGGCCTTGCCCAGCGGCTCGGCGATCACGCGGGCTACGATGTCAGTGGTGCCGCCGGGTGCGAAAGGCACCTGCAGCTTGATGACCTTGTTGGGGTAGCCCTGCGCCAATGCGGGGCCCGCTGCGGCGCCCAGCACAAGCGCGGACAGCACCGAGTAGGCAAAGAGATAACGACGTTGCATGTTCAAATCCTTCCGATGAAACAGCTGAAATGGTAATCGCAGCCGCGCGCTTCGCCAGTTGTGGATTACGCATAAGGGCAAACCCGCAGGGATTGCGGTTATTCTCGGCGGGGTGAATTACGCCCAGCTTCTTTTTCCTGACTTCTCCCTCATCGTTTGCGGCTACCTGGTGTGCCGCTACACCGCCCTCAACCGCACGGTCTGGGAGAAGGTGGAAAGCCTGGTCTATTACTTTCTGTTTCCGGTCCTGCTGTTCCACTCCATCGTGAAAAGCCCGCTGGACCTGGGCGCCGCCTCCAGCCTGATAGGCGCCGGCCTGTTGATGGGCGTGGCCGGCATCGCCATGGCCTACAGCCTGCCGCACCTGCCCTGGCTGCGCCGCCACATCGACACGCGCGAGCACGCGGCCAGCGCGCAGGTGGCCTTTCGCTTCAACTCCTTCATCGCCCTGGCCCTGGCCGACCGCCTGGCGGGCGCCCAGGGCCTGCAGCTGATCGCGGTGCTGATCGGCGTCTGCGTACCCCTCTTCAACGTTGCCGCGGTATGGCCCATGGCAAAGCATGCCCAGCGCGGCTTCCTGGGCGAGCTGGTGCGCAACCCGCTCATCGTGGCGACAGCCACGGGCCTGGCCGCCAACCTGCTGGGTTTCAGCATCCCCTTCTGGCTGGAACCCACCGTCAACCGCATAGGCGCCGCTTCCCTGGCCCTGGGCCTGATGTCAGCCGGCGCAGGCATGCAGTTCGCGCACCTGTCGCAAGCCAAGGTTTTGACGGTGGCGGTGCTGTCGATACGCCACTTCCTGCTGCCCATCGTGGCGCTGGGCCTGGCCAGGGCTTTCGGCCTGTCGCCGGTGCAAACCACCATACTGCTGGCCTTCTCCGCGCTGCCCACCGCCTCCAGCGCCTACGTGCTCGCGGCGCGCATGGGCTACAACGGGGCTTATGTGGCGGGGCTGGTGACCTTGTCGACCATGTTGGGGGTGCTTAGCTTGCCGTTTGCCTTGGCGGTGTTGCGCTAGATACCCGCCCCCAATTCCTGCCGGCATCTTCCCGCCCGGTCGGTGACACCCAAGCCTTGGCTGTTTCCGCCGGCACTGGGTATACTGATGTAAAAATTTGTAGCCGGTATGGCAATGACAATGACAGGGAGTCAGGGATGGGAATTCATAGCGTAATCGCGGCCTTGATATTCACGGTAGCGGCGTGTTCGAGCGCCAGCGGCGGCCAAACCCTCTTCAAATGCGGCGCCACGTTCCAGGACAAACCCTGCGATACGGAGGTTCAGAAAAAATACTCTCCCCTGACAGGTTCCTTCAGCAAGGAACAGGTCAATGTCACGGCCGACGCGCAGTGCGCTGACAAAGGCATTCGCGCCCTGCCTTTTATCCAGGCGCGAACCCGCCAGGAAACCCTGGAAAGCCTGCACACCGCGATTGACAGCAAACCCATCGCGAGGCTGGAAAAGGTCAAGGAAAAAGAACTGGCTACCGCGGTTTTCGCCAAAAAAGGCAGCCCAGTGGAAATCCGCTCCGCCATCGAGACGGAGTGCATGGACAGCAAGCAGTTCGGCACAAGGGCCCGCGCGCCGATTGCTTACCCTTACCCCGAAAGCAACGCACGGACTATTGCCGCCGAGAGGCGCGCCGAGGCAGCCGCGGCGAGAGCCGCCGCCGCAGCCGAGCGCGCATCGCGCCGCTATTGAATCCAGCTCCCTCTGCCACAGGGGAAATAACAACTCAAGACCAACAGGAAGCCCATGAAGTCAGCCTATCTAGTTCTGGGAGTGCCGGGAAACGCCACCCGGGAAGACATCGAAGCGGCCTTTGAAAAAGCCAAAGGCGTTTATTCTCCCGCCAGGCTTGCGGCAGACCCGCAAGCCGTTGATAAATTCCTTGAAGTCAAAACCGCACACCAGATCCTGCGCGACGAAGAGTCCAGGGCCGCGCATGACCGCAAGCTGAGCAGCGCGAAAACAAGCGCAACGCCGGCCGCGCGCATCGACAGATCGGTCAGCGTGAAACCGGAAGCCTCATTGCCTGCGCGCATGCTGCCGATCCTGCTGGCGCTGGTCGTCGTGATTTTCGCAACGGGCTATTACGTCAGTTCCAAGCGGGAAGCGGCCCGGAAAGCGCAGGAAGCCCACGAACTCCAGCTGAAAGCCCAGGCGGCCGAAGAAGAAAAGAAAGAACAGCTTCGCCTGGCCGCCGAGGAAGCAAACCGTCAACAGATCGCCAGGCGCGCGGAGCAGCAGGATCGCCAATTCCGCCAGGAAAGCGAGCGGGCGATCGGCACCGCACGTTATTCAGAAGCACAGCGCAGCTACCAGGAAATTCAGCGGGAAAACATCGAGCAACGGGAAGCCCAACGCAAAGAATACGAAGCCAGGTCGCGCGAGCAAAACGAGGCCAGAATGGCGGAGCAACGACTTGCCAAGGACAAGGCCCGTATTCGCGAACTGTGCTACCAGAACTACAAGCGCTCCGACTGCTGAGGCATTCAGGCAGCGTTCTTCTTCTCGATAAATTCGCCCATCCGGCTCAGCAAGCGCCACCACTCCGACCCATCGTCGCGATAAACCCGTATCGCCCCCGCGCGCACCAAAATCTTGCGCAGCTCATCCTCTTCAAACCCGCCCAGGTGCATCTGCAGGGTTTCAAAGGAGCGGTCGGTATAGCCCTTGTGGCTCAGGAAATGGCGCGCCGTGTCTTCGGCCATGAACTCGGTTTTATGTTGTTCATGCGCCAGCGCCAGCTGGTGCTTGTGAAGCTGGCGGTTCAGGAAAAAAGTGATGCCGCCGCCAACGGCCGCGCCGAACAGCGAAGCCAGCGCGCCTGAGATCGTGGGGTCCATGTGGGAGTCCTTTCATGCACGGGGCATATTACCGGAGGTCATTGGGCCAGGGCCCATTCAATGTGTTCCGCGACCAGTTCGCCGCTCTTCGCGGCACGCGCGCGCAGGGCCTCGCGCAGGGGCCGCCCGGCGGGCTCATCGAGCACACGCAGGGCATTGCCCATGGCCACCGCGATGTTGCGCAACCAGCGCTCGTGGCCTATGCGCCGTATCGGGCTGCCTTCGGTGAAGCGCAAAAACGCCTCTTCGGTCCAGCCGAACAGCGTCACCAGTTGCTGCCCCGTCAGGCCCTGGCGTTCGTCGAAATCGGGCAAGGCGCTACGTTGGGCGAATTTGTTCCAGGGGCACACCAACTGGCAGTCGTCGCAGCCGTAGATACGGTTGCCGATCAGCGGCCGCAGTTCCAGCGGGATGGGGCCGGCGTGTTCGATGGTCAGGTAGGAGATGCAACGCCTGGCATCGAGCTTGTGCGGCGCGATGATGGCCTGCGTGGGGCACACGTCAATGCAGGCCTGGCAGGTGCCGCAATGCGGCGCCACCGGCTCGCTGGGCGGCAAGGCGAGGTCCACATAGATTTCCCCCAGGAAGAACATGGAGCCGGCCTCGCGGTTGAGCAGCAAGGTGTGCTTGCCGCGCCAGCCCTGCCCGCTGCGCGCCGCCAGCTCGGCCTCCAGCACCGGCGCGGAATCGGTGAAGGCGCGGTGGCCCAGTTGCTCCACGTGCGCCGAGATGCGCTCGCCGAGCTTTTGCAGGCGGCTTCGCATGATCTTGTGGTAGTCGCGGCCGCGCGCATACACCGACACAATGCCCTCGGCGGGCCGCTCCAGGCGGCTGAATTCCAGGGCCTGCCACTCGCCGGGCGTGGCGGCGGTGGCGGCCGGCAGGTAGTTCATGCGCGCGGTGATGACGCTCACCGTGCCCGGGATCAATTCGGCCGGCCGGGCGCGCTTGAGGCCGTGCGCGGCCATGTAATGCATGTCACCGTGAAAGCCCGCGGCCAGCCAGGCCGATAATCCGGGTTCGGCCGACGATAGGTCGACACCGGCAATGCCGATTTGCGAAAATCCAAGCTCGCGCGCCCAAGCCTGAATTTGAGAAACGAACTGATGACTGTTCAAAGAGTTGCTGGCGGACACCCGCCGATTGTAAAAAACATTAGCTGGCACGACGAAGATGCCACGGCGGACTTCGCGCGGGCCCTGGCCGGCCATCCTGCCATAAGCCGCGCGCTGATAGAGTTGCAGGGCGACCTGGGCGCGGGAAAAACCACCTTTGTGCGCCACCTGCTGAAAAGCCTGGGCGTGCAGGGCCGTATCAAGAGTCCCACCTATGCGGTGGTTGAACCTTACACGCTGGCGGACGCCGGCCCGGATGCAGGCCAAAATGGCGGCATGAACATCTGGCACTTCGATTTCTACCGCTTCAACGATCCGCGCGAATGGGAAGAAGCCGGCTTTCGCGACATCTTCGCCGCCCCCGGCCTCAAGCTCGTCGAATGGCCCGAAAAAGCCGGCTCCCACCTGCCGCAACCCGACCTGCTGCTGCACCTGGAAGTGCTGCCGGACGACACACGCGCCGTCACCCTGACGGCCCACACAGCTACCGGCGCGGAACTCATCGCATGAAGCGCCCGGCCCTGAACCGCCGCAGCGCCCTGCAACTGGGCAGCGTGGTGCTGCTGCTGGGCGTGCAGCACATCGCGCGCGGAGCCACCATCGTGGCCGTGCGCGTCTGGCCGTCCAAGGACTACACGCGGCTGACCATCGAGTCGGACGGCGAAATCAAGGCGCGGCAGTTTTTTGTCGCCGAGCCGCCGCGCCTGGCCGTCGATATCGAAGGCATAGACCTGATCCCGGCGCTGCGCGAACTGGTCGCCAAGGTCAAGTCCGACGACCCCAACATCTCCGGCATACGCGTCGGGCAAAACGCACCCGGTGTGGTGCGGCTGGTGATAGACCTCAAGCAGCCGATACAGCCGCAGGTGTTCACGCTGCCGCCCGTCGCCGCCTACCAGTACCGCCTGGTGTTCGACCTTTATCCCACGCAGGTGGCCGACCCGCTTGAAGCCCTGATAGCCGAGAAGCTCGCTGACCGGCAGTCCGGCGCCGCGCCCCCACCCGCCGCCGGCAGCGACCCGATCGCCGACCTGATCGCGCGGCAATCGGGCAAGCCGGCCGACAGCAAACCACCGCCGGCCGCCATCGCGGAAAAAGAAAAAGACAAGGCACCGGGCCCCGCGCCCGGCCCAGGCGCCGCCAAGCCGTCGCCCGAAGCGGCGATCATCGCCAAAAACAAGACCGACCGCCTCGTCATCGTGGCGCTGGACCCGGGCCATGGCGGTGAAGACCCGGGTGCCGTCGGCCCCGGCGGCACGCGCGAAAAAGACGTGGTGCTGCAGATCGCCCATCGCCTGCGCGACCGTATCAACCAGCAGCCCAATATGCGCGCCTACCTCACGCGCGATGCCGACTTCTTTGTGCCGCTGCACATCCGCGTGCAGAAAGCCAGGCGCGTGCAGGCCGACCTCTTCATCAGCATCCACGCGGATGCCTTCTTCACGGCGCGGCCGCAGGGCGCCAGCATCTTCGCGCTCAGTGAAAAAGGGGCTTCCAGCAGCGCGGCGCGCTGGATCGCCGACAAGGAAAACTCAGCCGACCTGGTGGGTGGCGTCAACGTCAAGGCCAAGGACGCGCAGGTGCAAAAAGCCCTGCTGGACATGAGCACCACGGCGCAGATCAATGACAGCCTCAAGCTCGGCAGCGCCATGCTGGGCGAGATCGGCAACGTCGGCAAACTGCACAAACCCAAAGTGGAGCAAGCCGGCTTTGCCGTCCTCAAAGCGCCCGACATTCCCAGCGTGCTGGTGGAGACCGCCTTCATCAGCAACCCTGACGAAGAAGCCAAGCTCCGCAGCGACGACTACCAGATACAGCTGGCCGATGCCTTGATGCGCGGCATCACACGCTACTTCGCGCGCAATCCGCCGCTGGCGCGCAACCGCGCTGTCTGATCACCACACCGGCGCGTACCGATGCGCCAAAAATGAAGACTAAAGACCGCACCGAGCCGACAGCCCGCGACGACCTTCTCCTACAGTCCCGGCGCACTTAGCCCCCTACATTGAGGTCACAGGCAAAAGCCAGGACCTCACAGTGTGAATGTCAGCAGCAAGAGCCTGAAACTCTTAGCAAAGGTAAACAACTATGAACACGAAACTTATCTTGTCGACAGCGGCGGCAGCGGCACTCATCGGTCTCGGCGGCTGCAGCACCAACCCGACGAACGCACAAATCGGCACCGGCGTTGGCGCAGTAGCTGGCGGTCTGGTGGGCAATGCCGTGTTCGGCAGCACGCTCGGCACCGTAGGCGGCGCCGCAGCAGGTGCGCTTATCGGTAACGAGGTCGGCAAGAAGCGCTGAGTTCGCACCACACCCGGTTTAGAGGGCGCTTCAAGCGGCTCTACACCGGGTAGATCAGCGAGTTGAGGATCATCTCGCTGTCATACACACAAAGACGGCTCCTGAATTTCAGCGAGCCGTCTTTTTGCGTGAGCTCGTCGATATAGCGGCCCACGTTGTAGACCTCGCTCACCCCGCCCGGCTTGGTGCGGAACACCGCGTAGTTGGCTTCGGCTTTGATGATGATCTCGCCCTCTGGTGAAACTTCTCGAGAGAGGATGCGCGCCGGGCTGACGATGTGCCGCATGTAATACGGCCCGTGGTAAATCGTCTGCGTGACGCCGTACACCCGGTCTTTCATCATGCCGCGGCTTTCCAGCGCCATCAACGCCAGGGGCAGGCCGCGGTCGAAGTTCTCGCGGGCCTGCACCTTGTAGTGGCCGTCTTCCACGAAGAATTCAGGCCATTCCTCAAAGCGCTTTTCGTCGAGCGCCGCCGCGTAGTCCGCGTTGAGCCGGTCCACCTGCAGTTGCAGCAGCAGGCGCTGCGTTTGTTCGATCAACGTCATAGACCCATGACTTTCTTCCAATAGGCATACATGCTGCGGATCAGGGTCTCGGTGACCATGTGCTCGGTCATCTCGGTGCCCGTGCCGCCCAGTTCGCACAGCGTGGCGCCCTCGCCCGCCTGGTCGAACCCAGCCTGGCTGAACTCGATCACCTCACCGTCGTCCGCGCTGACAAACCCCGCCGGCCCGAACAGGTTGGCCTGCCGCAGGCGGCGCTGCGTCATCTCGGGCGTGTCATCGGCGAAGCCGAAATGCGTCCAGATGAAATCGAACTCACCCTGGCCACGCGGCACGATGTGGCGGGTGCTCAGCGAATTGACCTGCTGCTGGATGATCAGGCTGGGAAACAGCGTGATCATGGTGACGGTGGGCGTGATGTCGCTGCCGGGATTGGACGGGTCTGCTACCCGCCACCAGGGCTCGGGCACCACGTCCAGCAGCCGGTCGTCATGCAGCGCCATATCGGCCTTGAATGAGCTCACGCCCTCGGTCACGGCCGCGTTCTGGCCGCCTTCGTTGCGGCGCGAGATCATCACCGCGTGGCGGCCCTCATCGTCCATCACCATGCGGCTTTTCTGGTCGGCGCGCCACAGGCCGAAGGTGACAAACCAGGTATGCAGCAGGCCCGGGTGGTAAGGGTCCTTGATGTTTTCCATCATCAGCTTCCAGTTGCCCGGAATGCGCTGGCGGTTGTAGCCCAGCAGGGTCAACTTGCGCGCGCCTTCCGGGCCCTTGAAGATGCGGTCCAGCCAGGGCATGAGCTGCGGGCCCAGGTAGTCCTCGAGCGGCTCGGTGTCCTCGCTGAAGGTGGCGAACACCAGGCCGTGCAGCAGCGCCACGCGCAGCTTGGTCAGGCCGTTGTCCTTCAAATCGAAGCCTTCCGGCATGCCGCCGTTGGTGCAATCGCCCTCCTTCACGCCGTCCTTGAAGGGCAGGCCCGCGAGGTCGCCGTTGAGCTTGTAGGTCCACTGGTGGTAAGGGCAGACAAAGCTGCGCGCATTGCCCTGCGGGTTCTGGCAAAAACGCACGCCGCGATGCGCGCAGCGGTTTTCCACCACGCGTATGCCGTGATCGGTGGCGCGGTCCTTGGGTGCGATGCGGTCCCGAACCATCAGCACCTGGCGCTCCCCGACATGGCTGAGCTTGTAGTCGCCGACATTCGGGATTTCGGCCTCCAGCCCCACATAGCACCAGTGCGCGCCGTAGAAGATTTTCTCGAGCTCGCGCTGGTAGAGCTGGGCATCGGTGTAGGCCCAGAAAGGGACGCGGCTGGAGCCGGGCTGGGTCCAGCGGGAGGGTTCGGTGTCTGAAAGGGGCGGCGCGTTCATGGGTCCTCGCACGGGAATGGGAATACTGCGCCTCAGGGTGGGGAAGCGGCGGAGTCGGCCTTGCGCTTGGCTTTCCAGGCGCCAAAGATCACCAGCAGGCCTGGCACCAGGATCATGGCCCAGATGATCTTGTCGAGGTGGGTTTTGACAAAGGGAATGTTGCCGAAGAAGTAACCCACCGTGACAATGCCGCCCACCCACAGGGCGCCGCCCACGAGGTTGAACAACGTGAACTTGCTGCGCGTCATCTCCGACACGCCCGCGACAAAGGGCGCGAAGGTGCGCAGGAAAGGCATGAAGCGCGCCGCGATGATGGTGATGCCGCCATAGCGTTCATAAAACGCGTGGGCCTGGTCAAACGCTTTTTTGTTGAACCAGCGCGAGTTCTCCCACTGGAAAACCTTGGGCCCCAGGAAGCGGCCTATGCTGTAGTTGCATTGGTCGCCCAGTACGGCCGCCACAAAAAGCAGCCCCACCGCGAGCGGAAAGCTCATCAGGCCCACGCCGCACATCGCGCCCACCACGAAGAGCAGCGAATCGCCCGGCAGGAAAGGCATGACAACCACGCCGGTTTCCACAAAGATGATGATGAACAACAAGGCATAAACCCAGGCACCGTAGCTGGTGACAAACGCCTCCAGGTGCTTGTCGACGTGGAGGATGAAATCGAGGAGAAAAGCGGCTAGTTCCATGGCCTTGATTCTGACACGCCCAAAATCCCGGCCATGGGTACGGTCAAGCACGCCAACCCTGCCCTGAGCCTAAAATTGGCTGCACATGACTTCCCTGACATCCACCCCCCGCCGCCCCATCCGCGAGCTGCCCGATGAACTGATCAGCCAGATTGCCGCCGGCGAGGTTGTGGAGCGCCCCGCTTCGGTGGTGCGCGAGCTGGTCGACAACGCGCTGGACGCGGGGGCCACCCAGGTCACGGTGCGGCTGCTGGCCGGCGGCGTGCGGCTGATCCTGGTTGAGGACGACGGCTTCGGCATTCCACGCGAAGAGCTGCCGGTGGCGCTGAGGCGTCATGCGACCAGCAAGATCGCGTCGCTGCAGGACCTTGAAGCCGTGGGCACCATGGGCTTTCGCGGCGAGGCACTGGCCGCCATCAATTCGATCGCCGACATGAGCCTGCTGTCCAGGACCGAGGGCAATGAGCATGCCTGGCAGCTGGACGGCCGCACCGGCGAACTCAAGCCCGCAGCGCGCAGCCGCGGCACCAGCGTCGAAGTGCGCGAGCTGTTTTACGCCACGCCGGCACGCCGCAAGTTTTTGAAAACCGACGCCACCGAACTGGCCCACTGCATCGAAGCCGTGCGCCGCCACGCGCTGGTGCGGCCCGACGTCGGCTTTGCCATCTGGCACGAGGGCAAGCTGGTCGAGCAGTGGCGCGCCGCCACCGGCGACGGCGCCCACGCGCAGCGCCTGGCCGACGTGCTGGGCAGCGAATTCGTCGAGCAGTCGGTCGCCGTGAATTACGAAAGTTCGTCCCTGCGCCATGACGGCCAGCCCGCCGTGCGCGTCTGGGGCGTGGCCGGCATCCCTGACGCGGCCCGTTCGCGCGCCGACCAGCAGTTCGCCTACGTCAACGGCCGCTACGTGCGCGACAAGGTGCTGACCCACGCGGCGCGCAGTGCCTACGAGGACGTGCTGCACGGCCACCGCCAGCCGGTGTATGCGCTGTACGTCGAGATCGACCCCAGCCGCGTCGACGTGAACGTGCACCCGACCAAGATCGAGGTGCGCTTTCGCGATAGCCGCGAGGTGCACCAGGCGGTGCGCCACGCCACCGAAAACGCGCTCGCGATTCCGCGTTCCAGCGTCGCGGCCGATGCGGTCATCGCAGGCATAAGCACGGATGCCTCCCCGGAATCAAGCCCCGTTTTTTCGCGCCAGGGATGGGCGCAACCGGCGATGAATTTCGCCGCCGGCGGCGCCAATGGCGGTAACCGGGTGTCCGACTTTGAAGCCATGTGGCCGGCGCCGTCGCGCCCCGCTGAAGGCCGCATGGAAGCAGGCGGCGGTGTTGCGCCCGCGCCTTCGTATGCGCCCGCGGCCGATGCGTCCGTGAACGGCGCGGCTAGCCCGATCAGTGCCACGCCCCTGCCTCCGGGCGACTGGCCGCTGGGCCGCGCGATTGCCCAGTTGCAGGGCATTTATGTGCTGGCCGAAAACACCCAGGGACTGGTCATCGTGGACATGCATGCGGCCCATGAGCGCATCGTTTACGAGCGCCTGAAAACCCAGATGGACGGCGGCGAAGGCGCCAGCCTGGCCAGCCAGCCGCTGCTGATCCCCGCCACCTTTGCCGCCAGCCCGCAGGAAGTCGCCACCGCCGAGGCCAGCGCCCAGACACTCGCGACGCTGGGCCTGGAGATCACGCCTTTTTCGCCCAAGACGCTGGCGGTGCGCGCCGTGCCGACCAGCCTGGCGCAGGGCGACGCGGTGGAGCTGGCGCGCAGCGTGCTGGCCGAACTGGCCCAGCACGACGCCAGCACAGTGATCCAGCGCGCGCAGAACGAGCTGCTGTCGACCATGGCCTGCCACGGCGCGGTGCGCGCCAACCGCAAGCTCACGCTGGACGAGATGAACGCCCTGCTGCGCCAGATGGAAGCCACCGAGCGCTCCGACCAGTGCAACCACGGCAGGCCGACCTGGCGGCAGGTCAGCATCAAGGAACTCGACTCGCTCTTTCTGCGCGGGCGTTAAAAGCTGCCGCTTTTGGGGTTGTTACATAAGGGGAAACACCCGCCGCCAGAACTTTTACGGCAAGATGGACTCAGTCATGACCATGAAACGCTGGCACCTTTTCGCAAGCTTCGGCACGGCGCTGGCCCTGCTGGCCGGTTGCGCCACCCTCGACGAAAAACAGCGCACCTGGATCTTCCAGCCCAGCGACCGCACCTGGAGCGGCGGAGCCGCCGCCGCAGTGGGCATGGACGACGTCTGGATTGACTACACCGCCGCCAACGACCATCCGGTCCGCCTGCACGGCCTATGGCTGGACGGCGAAAAGCCGGATGACGCGAAGGCACCGGTGCTGCTCTACCTGCATGGCGCGCGCTACAACGTCACCGGCTCCGCGCCGCGCATGCGCCGCATGCAGGAACTCGGGTTCTCGGTGCTGGCCATCGACTACCGCGGCTTCGGCAAAAGCACGCAGGAACTGCCCTCCGAAAAATCCGCCTACGAAGACGCCCGAGCCGCCTGGGACTGGCTCGCGAAAAAATACCCGGACCGGCCCCGCTACATCTTCGGCCACTCGCTGGGCGGGCCCATCGCCATCAACCTGGCAACCGAAGTCAGCGACGAGCGGGGCACCATCGTCGAAAGCACCTTTACCTCGATCGCCGACGTGGTGAGCAGTTCCCAGTGGGGCTGGATGCCGGTGTCGCTGCTGATCACCCAGCGCTTTGAGGCCGTGCGCAAGGTGGACAAGATAGGGTCGCCGCTGCTGGTGGTGCACGGCGGCGAAGACCGGCTGATACTGCCTGACCTGGGCCGCAAGCTGTATGACGCCGCCGTGCAGCCCAAGCAGTTCCTGCTGGTGCCGGGCGGTTCGCACCACAACACCAACCTTGTCGGTCTGCCGCAGTACCGGGAAGCGCTGACCCAGCTTTTTGACCTGAAATAAGGTAACGGGGGAAGGGGCGGCTAGATGCTCCGCGCTTCACCACAGCCCAAGCCTCGCAAAAAAGCAGTATTACTACTGACTACTGCAATTCAAGCAACAATTTTTCACAAATAGGTATTTTTTACTTACCTATAACATGTAGCTGGATGTAACATCCCTTCTCGAATAACACGTAAAAATCGAGAGGGATCCATGAGCCAAGTCTTGCCACTCCGCAGGCTACCCGCCTTCACCTCGCTGGCTCTTGCCCTGCCGCTCCTGGCATCGGCACCCCTGCATGCCCAGACAGCCGCAACCACTGCACTGCCGGCGCTTGCAAAATTCAATGGGGCGGACACGGCCTGGATGCTGATCTCGACCGTGCTGGTGCTGCTGATGACCATTCCCGGCATCATGCTGTTTTACAGCGGCATGATGCGGGCCAAAAACGCCCTCTCCATCGTGGCGCACACCTTTGCGGCGACAACGGTCGTCACGCTGGTATGGGCGGGCATTGCCTACTCGCTGGCATTCACGCCCGGCAACCCCTGGATCGGAGACTTGAGCCGGGCGCTCAGCGACGGGCTGCTGGGTGCCAGGGTCGGTGCGCACGTCTCGGCGCCCACCGTGCCGGAATCCGCTTTTTTCATGTTCCAGCTGGCATTCGCCATCATCACCTTCGCGCTGATCATCGGCGCCACCGTGGAACGCATGCGACTGAGCGCCACCATTTTCTTCGCGGCCTTCTGGACCATACTGGTCTATGCCCCCGTGGCGCACTGGATCTGGCAACCCACGGGCTGGCTCGCCAGCATGGGACACATGGATTTTGCGGGCGGCACGGTGGTGCACATCGCCGCGGGCGCCAGCGGCCTGGTGGCGGCCAAGGTGGTGGGCCCGCGCAAGGGCTTCGGGACCGAGCCCATGGTGCCGCACAACCTGCTGGTGACGATCATCGGCGCCGGGCTGTTGTGGGCCGGCTGGTTCGGCTTCAATGCGGGCTCGGCCTTTGAGGCCAGTTCACGCGCCGTGGGCGCCTTGCTGGCCACCCAGGTGGCGGCCTGCGTCGGCGCGTTCGTGTGGGGAATCTGCGAATATGTCCAGCGCGGAAAATTCAGCGTGCTGGGCATGGCAACGGGCGCCATTGCCGGCCTGGTCGCCATCACGCCGGCATCCGGCTTTGTCGGTGTCCTCGGCGCATCGGCACTGGGCGCGGCGGGAGGTATCGGCTGCTTCCTCGCTGTGACCCGTTTCAAGCGCGCGACGGGAATCGACGACTCGCTCGACGTGTTTGCCCTGCATGGCGTGGGCGGTTTCATCGGCACAGTCCTGACGCCGATCTTTGCGCTCAAGGAAATTGCGCCGGTCACCGCGACCGTGCTGACCAATCTGATGGGTGCCTGCGCCGTTGCGGCCTACGCAGGCATCATGACCTGGCTGATTTTGCTGGTGGTCAAACCCCTGGCAGGCCTTCGCGTGACCGCGGAAGAGGAACAACTGGGGCTTGACCTTGCCCAGCATGGCGAAATGATTTCAGGCGCGTGAGCCCCTGGCGATCACACCGTTCACCATGCAGCTCACCATGAATCCGCCCGATTCCGACCTCATGACCTATGCAGTGCGCATGGTCATTCCCATGAAGCGGGAATTCGGACGTTCACTGGACGTCCACCAATTCCTGCACGACCTTCCGTACGCCACGGAAGTGATCCAGGAGGCGCTGAAAAGCAAGGACGAACGCCTGCGCGGCTATGCGGCCTATACGCAGACCAAAATTTTCGGCCCTCGCAGCAGCGACCCCTTGCCGCCAAATGCGGCTACCGCGGCAGAACCCTTGCCGGCCGCACCGGTTGCCTCCGCGGCAAGTGAAACGGAAATCAGCGAGGACCTCCGGGCCAAGGCCATCGCCCGGTACAGGTCGGGCCTGCGCTGACAACCCCGGTGGCGGCCGCGCCGCCGCACGGGCGTTTGTCTGATACGCTCAGTTGAATGGATGTTTCCGTTTCGAAGACCGTGGCGCCCGCCATGCCGGCCGGCATGGTCGTATTGATCCTGTCAATGCTGCTGGGCATACAGCCCGTCACCACCGATCTCTATCTGCCGGCCCTGCCCGCGCTCACCGAAGGTTTCGGCGCACCCATGTCGCAGGCCCAGCTCACACTGAGCGCGCTGCTGCTGGCCTTCGGCACTTCGCAACTGATCTGGGGTCCGCTGTCTGACCGCTTCGGGCGCCGCCCCATCCTGCTCTGGGGCCTGGCGGCCTACACCCTGGCCTCGATCGGCAGCACCTTCGCGCCTTCGATGGCGGTGCTGATCGTCTGGCGCGTGGTCCAGGGCGCGGCCATGGGCGCGGCGGTCATGTGTGCGCGCGCCATCGTGCGCGACCTGTACCAGCCGCTCGAAGGCGCGCGTGTCATGTCCAAGGGCCTGAGCGGCCTGGGTGTGCTGGCCTGCATCTGTGCGCCGCTGGGCGGCCTGCTGTCGGAGTTCTACGGCTGGCGCATCGCGCTGGCGGCGCTGGCCGTGTTCGGCGCGGCCACGCTGGCCCTGGTCGGCCTTCGTTTTGAAGAATCGCTCGCGCGGAAAAACCCGCAGGCCCTGCGGCCCGGCACGCTGCTGCGCACCTGGCTGCAGATCCTGCGCAACCCGACCTTCCTGGCCTTCTCGGCCCTCACGGCGGCCTCCTACGGCGGGCTGTTCACCTTCCTGGCGACCTCTTCCTTCGTTTTCATCCGGGTGCTGGGCCTGAGCAAGACGGGCTACGGCCTGGTGATGTTTTCAATGTGCTTTTGCTACCTTGCCGGCACCTTCATCTGCCGCCGCCTGCTGCCGCGTTTCGGCGTGCGACGCTCCGTCGCGATCGCCGCCTGCCTGAGCCTGACCGGCGGCACCACCATGGGCGTGCTGGCCTGGGCCGGCGTGCAGAACGTCTGGGCCATCATGCTGCCCTACTACCTTTTCATGCTGGGCCACGGCGTGCACCAGCCCTGCGGCCAGAGCGGCGCCGTCGGCCCCTTTCCGCAGGCGGCGGGCGCGGCCTCGGCGCTCAACGGCTTTTTGATGATGCTGGTGGCCTTCGGCATGGGCGGCTGGCTGGGCACCCACATGGACGGCACGGTGCGGCCGCTGACCAACGGCCTGTGGTTCTGGAGCGTGCTGATCGCGGCCACGGCCTGGACCGTGGTGCGCAAATACGGCGAGCCCGCGCATGAGGCCGCCGCGAGAAACCCGTGAGCCCCTCCTGCCTCTGCATCGCCGGCCCCACCGCGTCCGGCAAGACCGCCGCCGCGATGGCGATCGCGCAGCACCATGCGGTCGAGATCATCAGCGTCGATTCGGCCCTGGTCTACCGCGGCATGGACATAGGCACAGCCAAACCCACGCCGGGTGAACTCGCGGCCGTGCCGCACCACCTGGTCGACATCCGCGACCCGTTGCAGGCCTACAGCGCCGCCGAGTTCGTGGCCGATGCCGAACGCCTCATCCGTGAAATCAGCGCGCGCGGCAAGCTGCCGCTGCTGGTCGGCGGCACCATGCTCTACTTCAAGGCCTTGTTCGACGGCCTGGACGATATGCCCAAAGCCGACCCCACCGTGCGCGCCGCGCTGGCCGATGAAGCAGCCGCGCAAGGTTGGCCCGCGCTGCATGCCGAACTCGCGCGTGTGGACCCGGCCACGGCCGCGCGGCTGGCGCCCAATGATTCACAACGCATCTCCCGCGCGCTCGAAGTCTTTCGTGTGTCGGGCCGGCCCCTGTCTTTTTTCCATGCGCAAGGCGCGGCCAAAAAAGCCGCCGCCGGCGAGGGCGACATCGCGGCGCCGGTCCTGATCTCCCTGGAGCCGCAAGACCGCGCCTGGCTGCATGAACGCATCGCCCAGCGCTTTGACGCCATGCTCGCGGCCGGCTTCATCGACGAAGTCAAAGCCCTGCGCGCGCGCGGCGACCTGAACCCCGACCTGCCCTCCATGCGCTGCGTCGGCTACCGCCAGGCCTGGGAGGCGCTGGACGGGGACTACCCGATGGCCGAGCTGCGCGACAAAGGCATCTTCGCCACGCGCCAACTCGCCAAGCGCCAGATCACCTGGCTGCGCTCCATGCCGCGGCGCCAAGTGGTGGCTTGTGATGGGCCTCAGGCTTTGCAGCAGGTCCTGGAAATCGTCAACACACAAACACCAATACGGGGGCAAGGCCGGGCATGAACAACCTGCAGGTCCGCGAGCTGGCCAAACGCTACGGCGACGCAGTGGTCTTCAGCCACGTCTCGCTGGACGTCGCGCCCGGCGAATTCGTCGCCATCGTCGGTGAATCGGGCGTGGGCAAATCCACGCTGCTCAACTGCATGGCCGGGCTGGACAGCTGGGATGAGGGCTCGGTGCAACTCAAGGGCCAGGACCTGGGCACGCTCAGCGACGACCAGCGCGCCCTGCTGCGCCGCCGCCACGTCGGTTTTGTCTTCCAGGCTTTCCACGTGCTGCCGCACCTGGACGTGGCGCAAAACGTGGCGCTGCCCTTGCTGCTGCTGGAGCAACCCGACGCGGCCAGGGTGGAGGCCATGCTGGAAGCCGTGGGCCTGGGCGGCCTGGGCGGGCGGCTGCCGCAGCAACTCAGCGGCGGGCAACTGCAGCGTGTTGCCATTGCGCGCGCGCTGGTACACAAGCCCGGCCTGCTGCTGGCCGACGAACCCACCGGCAACCTGGACCCGGCCACGGCCGCCCTGGTGATGGACGCGCTGATTGCTCAGACGCGCGGGCAAGGCGCCTCGCTGGTGCTGGTCACCCACTCGGAAGCCGCCGCCGCGCGCGCCGACCGCACGCTGCACCTGAGCGCGGGCGGCATCCGGGCAAATTGATTCAGTGCGGGTCGAACAGCACGTAGACCTTGCGCATCGTCGACTGGATATCCCAGACGCCGTTCGTTTCGGCTGGAAAGAAATACACATCCCCTTGTCGTAGCGGTACGGGCAAGCCGCCGTCCGGCGTGAACACCGCGCTGCCGCTCAGTACATGCATGGTCTCCGCCGACCGCACCTGACGGCGGTAGCTGCCTGGTGAGCATTCCCAGATACCCACCTCGGGCCGGCCGTCGAGCGGCAGCACCATTTTTTCACCGCGCAGCGTGCAGGCCGGTTCGCTGAGCGGCATGCCCACCGTGCCCCAGTCCTGCAGCGCGCCGCTTTGCAGCGTGGAAGGTGAATCGAGTTTGCGGATGGTCATGGGTTTTCCAGATAGTTTTTAAACACCGCGCCGATCTCGCCAGCGGTAATAACGCACTGAGGCCGCGAGGAACCAGGGATTACCGGTATAGAAAGGCCGCGTCTGGAAAGCCAGCCCATCCAGCGCCGTGCGCCCTTCCCTGAGCCCCAGCACCTGCTGGCCCACGCGCATGCCGAAGTAGCTGGAGGTACCCACACCGGCGCCGCAATAGCCCATGGCGTAGTAAAGCCCGTCATGCAGGCCGACGTGCATGAGTTCGTCAAAGGTGTAGGCCACCAACCCCGACCAGGAATGGCTGATGCCCACGCCGGCCAGCTCGGGGAAAATCTTTACCATGTCTGCATGCAGCAGCGGCCCGCTCACGCGGCAATCGGTTTCCTGGTGTGACACGCGGCCACCGAACAGAATGCGTTTGCGGTCCGGCGAGGCACGGTAGTAGTACACCACCTTGCGCGTGTCGCTGACGATCCGGTTGCGCGGCATCAGCCGGTCCATCAAGCCCTCGGGCAAGGGCTCGGTGGCGATCATGTAGCTGCCGATGGGAATCACGCGGCGGCGCAGCCAGGGTGTCACCTTGCCGGTGTAGCCGTTGGTGGCCACCACCACGTCACGCGCGCGTACCTTGCCTCCTGGCGTGCTCACGAGGAAATGGCTGCCCTGCCTCTCGATGCCGGTGACGGGACAGCGCGGCACGACCTGTGCTCCGGCGGCCAGCGCGCGCTCCAGCAGGCCCTGGTGGTAGCGCGCCGGGTGCACCGAACAATGTTGCGCATAAACTGCGCCGCCCCAGTAGGCGTCGGTACCGAGTTCGCCGCGCTGCTCGGCGCGCGGCACCATGTGCGCCTCCACCTCCAGGCCCTTGGGCTGGTGCGCCAGCCTGGCCGCCAACGCCTCGTACTGCGCGGCGTTGTGCGCCGCATGGAAGCGCCCCACCTGTCCGTAGCTGCAATCAATGCCTTCGCTGCGGATGAAGTCACCGATCCAGGCGAGCGAGCGCCGGCCTTCGCGCAGGATCTCGAACGCTTTGCCGATGCCGTGGCGGCCGGCCAGCAGCTCGAAGCTGGGCTTGATGCTGGTGGACACCTGGCCGCCGTTGCGCGTGCTGCAACCCCAGCCGGCATCCTCGGCGTCCAGCACCAGGGTGGACCGGCCGCCGCGCGCGGTTTGCAGCGCCGCGTGCAGGCCGGTGTAGCCCGCGCCTATGACCGCCACGTCGACACTGGGAGGCAGCGGCGCGGGCTCCAGCACGGGGCGCGGCACCTCATCCCACCAATACGGCGCCAGCTTGCAATGTTCAAGAATATCCACGGGCTTTCCTTCAAGGATTTTCACGGCGCGCATCGCGCAGCACTTCGTCCGCACCCTTTTCCGCCAGCATCAGCGTAGGCGCATTGGTGTTGCCGGAAGTGAGCGAGGGAAAGGCCGAGGCGTCGATCACACGCAGTCCCGCCAGGCCGTGCACCTGCAGGCGGTGGTTAAGCACGGCCGTGGCCGGGTCCGGCCCCATGCGGCAAGTGCTGACCGGATGGAACACCGTGGAGGCGCGCCGGCGGATGTCGTCCATCAACTGCTCTTGCGACCGGATGGAGGCGCCGGGCACGAGTTCCTGCTCGATGATCGCGCTGAAAGCCGGCGTGGCGGCCAGCCGGCGCAGGAACAGGGTGGCCTCCATCATCTCCTGCGCATCGTGCGCGGTGGCCAGGGAATTGGGCTCTATCAGCGGCGCCGCCATCGGGTCGTCCGATCGCAGCCGCAGCCGGCCCCGGCTGCTGGGCTTGCAGGGCTGAGCGCCGAGCAGAAAGCCCGGGTAAGGGTCCGGCGCCATCAGCGCGCGCTTGCCGGGCGTGGCTTTGAGGTAGCTCAGGGGCGAAAAATACAGCTGCATATTCGGCCGCTCCAGGCCGGGCCGGGAACGGAAAAAACCGCCGCCCTGGTTAACGCTCAGCGACAGCGGGCCGCGGCGCATCGCCGCATACTGCAGCCCGGCCCAGAGCTTGCCGTACCAGGTGCCGAGCTGGTTATTGAGCGTCGGCACCTTCGAGCGGTAAAGATGGTCTATGCAAAGGTGGTCTTGCAGGTTCTGGCCCACGGCCGGCGAATCATGCACCACCGCGATGCCCAGTTCCCTGAGCTGAGACGCGGGCCCAACACCCGACAGCTGCAGCAATTGCGGCGAGTTGACGGCGCCGGCCGCCAGAATCACCTCCCGCCGCGCCCGGGCGAACAATGACCGTCCGCCCTGCCGGTACACCACACCGCTGGCCCTCAGGCCGTCGAACACGATGCGCGTGGCATGCGCGCCGGTCTGCACGCTGAGCCTGGCGCGCTTCATCGCCGGACGCAGGTAGGCGCTGCTGGCTGAAGCGCGCAGCCCGTCCTGGGTGGTGATCTGGTAGATGCCGACGCCTTCTTGCGAGGCGCCGTTGAAGTCGGGGTTATGGGGCAGCCCGGCCTGCCCGCCCGCCTGCAAATACACCTTGCACAGCGGGTGCACCTGGCCGCTCACGTCGCTCACGCGCATCGGCCCGCCGGCGCCGCGCCAGGCATCGGCGCCCTGCCCGTTGTCTTCGAGTTTCTTGAACCAGGGCAACACGTCGGCCCAGGACCAGCCGGTGTTGCCCAGCGCCGCCCACTCGTCGAAGTCGGCGGGCTGGCCGCGCACAAAGACCATGGCATTGATGCTGCTCGAGCCGCCCAGCACCTTGCCGCGCGGCCAGTAAGCCTCACGGCCGGCCAGCCCGGGGTCTGGCGCACCGCGGTACATCCAGTTCACGGCCGGGTTGTAGAAAGACTTGCCGTAGCCTATGGGCACGCGCAGCCAGACGCGCTGGTCGCTGCCGCCGGCCTCCAGCAGCAGCACGCTGTGCTCGCCGGATTCGCTGAGGCGATGGGCCAGCACGCAACCGGCCGAGCCGGCGCCGACGATGATGAAATCAAACTCTGTCACCGGGTCGAGCATCTCACGGCAGGTGGCCTGCCGGACAGGTCCGTTTTAGACTAAATGCCAGACCATTTCCGGTCGTGGGCATGACACAAGGAAGCGCGGCTCAGGCCGCACGGGCCTTGCGCGCCGCGTGCGGCGGCCTGGCTTTGAACTGTTTGTCCAGCACCTCCGCCAGCACCTTGACACCGGCGTCTATCACCGGCGGCGGGCTGCTGCCGAAGCCCAGCACCAGGCCGCTGGCCGTGAGCGGCGTGATGGCAAAACGGCCCAGCGGCGATACCGTGATGCCGCGCCGGTCGGCTTCCTGCGAAACGTCGGCCTCAAGCAGCCGCGGCGCGAGATAGCCCACGGTGTGCAGGCCGCTGTGAGCCGGCACCACGTCCAGGAGGCCCTTGAGGTGCTTGCCGGCCGCGGCGGCCAGCGCCTCGTGCCGCTCGAAGTAGGTATGGCGCATGCGGCGCACATGAACTGCGAAGTGTCCCTCGTCGATAAACTCCGCCGTCACGCCCTGCGTATGAGACGGAACGCCCGCCAGGAAGCGGCTCATGACGGCGCGGAAAGTGCCCACCAGCGCCGGCGGCGCAAGCAGGTAGCCCAGCCGCAACGCGGGGAACAGCGACTTGCTGAAGGTGCCGACGTAAATCACGCGCCCCGTGGTGTCCACGCTTTTGAGCGTCGGCGGCGGCCGGCCGGCAAAAAAGAACTCGCCGTCGTAGTCGTCCTCAATTACCCAGGCGCCGGCCTGCTCGGCTGCCTGCAGCAGCGCGAAGCGGCGCGCCAGGCTCATCACGCAGCCCAGGGGCTGCTGGTGCGAGGGCGTGACAAAGGCCAGGCGAAAGCGCGGTGCCAGGCGCAGGCCCTCTTCCACGCGCAGGCCGTTGCCGTCGACCGGCACGGGAACCAGGTCGGCGCCCGAAGCGACCAGGCTGTTGCGCGCGCCTATGGCGCCGGGGTTTTCAAACCAGACCTTGTCGCCGGGGTTCAGCAGCATGGCGCCTATCAGGTGGAAGGCCTGCTGGGCGCCGCCCAGGATGAAGACCTGTTCCGGATCGCAGGTGATGCCTCGGTTGGCGCGCAGGTGCGAGGCCACCGCGCGGCGCAACTGCGGCGCGCCGTAGGGGTCGCCGTAGCCCATGACGTCATCCTGGTTGCCGCGCAGCCATTTCGCCGACAGCCTGGCCCACTGGGCCATGGGGAATGCGTCGAAAGCCGGTAGCGCCGTGGTGAAGGCGCGCGGCGCATGCGGCAGCCGGCGCCGTTCGACGAAGCGGCCTATCGCGTCCTCCATGACGGCCGACAGGCGCGGCGCGGCGGGCTCCGGGGAAGCAGCCCTGGCTTTCGGGGGCATGGGACGGTCTGCGCCCAGAACAGCGCTGACAAAAGTGCCGGAGCCGGTCTGCGAATCGATCAGGCCTTCGGCCGTGAGGCGGCTGAAGGCCTCGACCACCGTGGTGCGCGACACGCCGAGGTCGAGCGCCAATGTGCGGCTGGCCGGCAAGCGGTCGCCGGGCGCGAATCCACCCGTGAGGATGATTTCGCGCAAGGCCATGCACAGTTGCGTGCTCACCGGGTGATGGTGGCTGTGGTCGATGCGGATCGACAGCAAGAGGGAGCCGCCTGCACGTTTGACCATGGCCTGCCATTTTGTGTTGTTGAAAAAATGGTATCACGCATTAATCAAAATGGACCTTTTCCGCAATCCACTTGAGCGGGATGATGGCTCCATCCAACACTCCTGTCGGTTCGGGTCATCCCATGCTCATCCGGAAAATCGAAACCTTTTGCGACCCCTTCGTGGGCTTTGTGCGCGTCACCGCCGACAACGGCGCGCAAGGCTGGGGCCAGGTCTCGCCCTACCACGCCGACCTCAGCGTGCAGGTGCTGCACCGCCAGGTCGCGCCCTGGTCGCTGGGCCGCGACGCGCTGGACATCGACGGCCTGGTCGACGCCATCGCGGAGCATGAGCACAAGTTTCCCGGCTCGCACCTGTACCGCGCCATTTGCGGCGTGGACACCGCGCTGTGGGACCTGCGCGGCAAGGCCGAAGGCAAACGTGTCTGCGAACTGATAGGCGGCACGGCCAAACCGCTGGCGGCCTATGCTTCGTCGATGAAACGCGACATCACGCCGCGGGATGAAGCCAGGCGCATGCTGGCCTTGCGCGACAAATGCGGTTTCGATGCCTTCAAGTTCCGCGTGGGCGCCGAATACGGCCACGACAGGGACGAGTGGCCGGGCCGCAGCGAAGAGATCATCGCGGCCATGCGTGGCGCGCTGGGCCAGGGCCCGGCCCTGCTGGTAGATGCCAACAGCTGTTATTCACCGCGCCGCGCCATCGAGGTAGGCCGCATGCTGGAAGACCACGGCATCAGCCACTTCGAGGAGCCCTGCCCGTATTGGGAGCTCGAGCAGACGCGCGAGGTGCGCGAGGCGCTTTCCATCGACGTGACCGGCGGCGAGCAGGACTGCTACATGCCGCTGTGGAAACACATCATCGATTCAAAAACCGTCGACATCGTCCAGCCCGACGTCTGCTACATGGGCGGCCTGGCCCGCACGCTGCGCGTGGCGCGCATGGCCGAAGCCGCGGGGCTGCCCTGCACGCCGCACAGCGCCAACCTCTCGATGGTGACGCTGTTCACCATGCACCTGCTGTGCGCCATCCCGAACGCCGGCAAGTACCTGGAACTGTCGATCGAAGGACCTGACTACTATCCCTGGCAAGAGGGTTTGTTCGTGAACCATCCCTATACCGTGCGCGACGGCCGGGTTACCCTGCCTGACGCGCCGGGATGGGGGGTCGAGATCAACCCCGCATGGCTTGCGAAATCCAGCTACCAGATGAGCGAGATCCCCTGACCATGGCCACCCCCTTGAACGCATTGGTGCACGAAGCGCAGGCAAGCGGCACGCTTGCCGGCCTGCCGGACCGCCACCTGATCAACGGCGTGTTCGTTCCCTCGCTGAACGGCGGGCGCATGGAAACGCTGGATCCGGGAACGGGTGCCGCCTTCGCGAGCTTCGCCGCCGGCGACGCGGCCGACGTCGATGCGGCCGTGGCCGCCGCACGGGCGGCGCTCACCGGCCCGTGGGCTGCCCTCACGCCGGCGCAGCGTGGCCGCCTGCTGCACCGCGTCGCGGGCCTGATACGCGACAATGCCGACCGCCTGGCCGTCACCGAAACCCTGGACAGCGGCAAGCGCCTCGCCGAGGCCCGCGGCGACGTTGCGGGCGCGGCAGCCACCTTTGAGTACTACGCGGGCGCCTGCGACAAGCACCAGGGCGACAGCATTCCGCTGGGCGAAGACTATCTTGCCTATACCGTGCACGAACCCGTCGGCGTCACCGCCCACATCATTCCCTGGAACTACCCGCTGTCTTCAGCCGCGCGCGGCATCGCGCCGGCGCTGGCGGCCGGCTGCACCGTGGTGGCCAAGCCGGCCGAGCAGACACCGCTGACCGCGTTGATGCTGGCCCAGCTCTGCATGGAAGCGGGACTGCCGCCCGGCGTGTGCAATGTGGTGACGGGCACGGGCGCGCAGGCCGGCGCCGCGCTGGTGCGGCACCCGGACGTGCAGCACATCAGCTTCACCGGTTCGGTGGCCACCGGCATTGATGTGATGCAGGGCGCCGCGCCCCAGGTCACCCGGCTGGTGCTGGAACTGGGCGGCAAGTCGCCGGTGCTGGTACTGGCCGACTGCGACATCGCCAAAGCCGTGGACAACGTGCTGGGCGGCATCTTTGAAAATGCCGGGCAGATCTGCTCGGCCGGCTCGCGCCTGGTGATAGACCGCCGCATCCATGCCGATTTCGTGGACAGGCTGGTCGTGCGCGCGCGCGCCATGACGCTGGGCCACGGACTGCGCGATGCCGGCATGGGCGCGGTGAACTCGCGGGCCCACCTCGACAAAATCGCCGGCTACGTGGACCGCGCCTGGGCGCGCGGCGTGGCGGTGCGCTGCGGCGGCCGGTGCGCCACCGACCCACTGACCGGCCGGGGCTGGTTTTACGAGCCCACCATCCTGGACGGGCTAAAGCCTGACGACGAGGCGGTGCAGCACGAGATATTCGGGCCCGTATTGTGCGTGCAGGTGTTTGACGACCTGGACGAGGCCGTGGCATTGGCCAACGGCACGGATTTCGGCCTGGTCGCCGGCATTTTCACCCGCGACTTCGCCAGCGCGCACCGGCTCGCCCGGCGCGTGGACGCGGGCCAGGTCTACATCAACGAATATTTCGCCGGCGGCGTGTCCGTTCCTTTCGGCGGCAACAGGCGCTCCGGTTTCGGCCGAGAAAAAGGTCTGGAGGCACTGCGCAGTTACAGCAAGCTCAAAAGCGTGGCCGCACGTATTTGAAGCGTTGCGGCATTTGAGGCGATCAAGGTTTCAGGGTGGTTATGGGATGTCAGTTCAACAGGAGTCAATGAAATGATGAACAAGTCAATGAACAAGGCGATCCGCAAGCGCGTCGCGATGCTCGGTGTGGTCATGGGGCTGGCCACCTTGGGGTGCGGCAATGCCGCGGCGCAGCTGACCATTGTGTCTTTCGGCGGGGCCTACCAGGAGGGCCAGAGCAAGGCGCTGTTCCAGCCCGCCGCCAAAGCGCTGGGCATCACCATCAAGGAGGAAACCTACACCGGCATCGCCGACCTGCGCCTGAAGGTCAAAGCCGGCGCCGTGACCTGGGACATCGTGGCCAGCGGCTCGGGCAGCGCGGCGCGCGCCGGCTCCGAAGGCTTGCTCGAAGCGCTGGACTACAAGGCCATCGACGTTTCGTCCTTCGCGCCCGGCCTCACGCAGGAATTCTGCGTGGGCGGCGACGTGTTCTCCACCGTGATGGCCTGGAACACCAAGACCTACGGCGACAAGGGCCCGCAGACCTGGGCCGACTTCTGGGACGTCAAAAAATTCCCCGGCAAGCGCTCTTACCGCAAGGGCGTGGCCGGCGCGCTGGAGCCCGCACTGATGGCCGATGGCGTGCCGCCCAACAAGGTCTATGAGGTGTTGTCGGCGCCCGGCGGCATCGAGCGCGCCATCAGGAAGATCAAGGAGCTCAAGCCCAACGTCGCCGTGTGGTGGTCGTCCGGCGCGCAGCATGCCCAGCTCATGAAGGACGGCGAGGTCGACATGGTCACCGGTTGGAACGGCCGTTTCGATGTGGTCGCCAAGGACGGCGCCAAGGTGGCCTATACCTTCAACCAGGCCCTGCTCGACTACGACTGCTTCGGCATCCCCAAGGGCGCGCCCAACAAGGCCCTGGCCGTGAAGTTCCTCAATGAGATCAGCAAGCCGCAATACCAGGCCGAATTCACCAAGTACATCACCTACGGGCCGACCAACAAAAAAGCCTATGACGGCCCGGCCATCCCCGCGGCTTATGCCAGGACCCTGCCCTCCTACCCGGACAACGCGGCAAAGCAGCTGGTCATCGACCTGAACTGGTATACCAAAAACGAAGCGAGGGCTTCCGAGCTGTACCAGAACATGCTGACCGAGTAAAAAGGCAAGGCGCGGCGGCCGGCGCCGGCGCGAGCCTGTGAGCAACCGAAACGAAGACCAGAACAAAGAGAAGGCGGATTCATGAGCAACAAGTCGTCGCTGCCCATCACCCTCCGGCAAGTGACCAAGCGTTATGGCTCCGCCTATGCCCTGGACCACGTCGACCTGGATATCCGCAGCGGCGAATTCCTCACGCTGCTGGGCCCATCAGGCTCGGGCAAGACCACGCTGCTGACGGTGCTGGCCGGCTTCACCCGGCCCGACAGCGGCAGCCTCAAGTTCGGCGAGACCGAGGTGATTTGCATGCCGCCGCAAAAGCGCGACGTG
Source organism: Polaromonas sp. P1_F2 (assembly GCF_056405735.1). NCBI lineage: Bacteria > Pseudomonadati > Pseudomonadota > Betaproteobacteria > Burkholderiales > Comamonadaceae > Polaromonas > Polaromonas sp. P1_F2. Next base: position 311,582 of record NZ_JBFUBN010000006.1, read on the forward strand.
GGCATGGTGTTCCAGAACTACGCCCTGTTCCCGCACATGACGGTGGCCGGCAACGTGGGTTTTCCGCTCAGGCTGCGCGGCGTCAAGCGCGAGGAGATGGCGCGCCGCGTGGAGCATGCGCTGGAGATGGTGCGCCTGGGCGGCTATGGCGAACGCGGTGTGCACCAGCTCTCGGGCGGGCAGTGCCAGCGGGTGGCACTGGCGCGCGCCATGGTGTTCGAGCCGCGCATCATGCTGATGGACGAGCCGCTGTCGGCCCTGGACAAACAGCTGCGCGAACACATGCAGATCGAGCTGCGCCAGCTGCACGACAAGCTGGGCATGACCACCGTCTACGTCACCCATGACCAGCGAGAGGCCCTGACCATGTCCGACCGGGTCGCCGTGATCAACGGCGGCCGCATCGTGCAGCTCGACACGCCGCGCGCGCTGTACGAGCGCCCGGCGAATCGCTTTGTGGCGGAATTTATCGGCGAGTCGAGCTTTGTACCCGTCGCCGTGCGCGAAGGCAGAGTGATGCTGAACGGCGCGGCGCTCACGGTAGCTTCCCACCCCGGCGGCGACGGGCCGCGTTTGCTGATGCTGCGGCCCGAGCGGCTGAAGATCCTGGCCGGCGGCACGGGCGCGGGCATGAACATCCTCAACGCCCGCGTGCAGGCCACCGTCTACCAGGGCGACAGCTCGCTGGTACAGGCAGCCCTGGCCGACGGCAGCGTGGTCAGTGTGCGCGGCGCCTCGGGCAGCAACGCCGGCCATGCCTGCCCCGGGGCCGGCGACATGATCGCGCTGGGCCTTGCCGTTGACGACACCGTGCTGTTGCCGCGGGAGGGCACCGCATGAACACCGCGCCGGACCCGGCGCCGAACGCCGAAGCGCTCAGGGGCAGCCAGGGCCGCGAGCGCATGGGCTTGCTGTCGCTGGTATCTCCCGCCGTGCTGCTGGTCACCGTGATCATGGTGCTGCCCGTGGGCTGGCTGTTTTATCTTTCGGTGCTGTCCGACGCCGGCGCTTTCAGCCTGGAGCACTACCGGCGCATGTGGGAGCAACCCTCCTACGCGCGCACCTTCTGGGTCACCTTTCAGGTCAGCTTCCTGACCACCGGCATCTGCACCCTGCTGGCTTACCCGCTGGCCTATTTCCTCTCGGAACTTCCCAAGCGCGCGGCCAATCTCTGCATGATCGCGGTGCTGTTGCCGTTGTGGACCTCGCTGCTGGTGCGCACTTACGCATGGCTGGTGCTGTTGCAGCGGCGCGGCCTCATCAACGGCTGGGGGATGGAACTGGGCCTGTGGAACGAGCCGCTGGAACTGGTGCACAACCTGACCGGCACGCTGATAGGCACGGTGCACGTAATGCTGCCCTTCATCGTTCTGCCGCTCTATGCCTGCATGCGCGGCATCAACCGCGACTACCTCAAGGCCGCGGCCAACCTGGGCGCATCACCGACGCGGACCTTCTGGCAGATCTTCTTCCCGCTGTCCATGCCCGGCCTGGTGACCGGCTCGCTGATCGTCTTCATCCTCTGCCTGGGTTTTTACATCACGCCCGCGGTGCTGGGCGGCGGCAAGGTCATCATGGTGTCCAGCCGCATTGCCAACGACATCGAGATATTCTTCAACTGGGGTGCCGCCAGCGCGCTGGGCGTGGTGCTCCTGGTGCTGACGCTGCTGCTCATCCTCGCGGCTTCGCGCCTGGTCAAGCTCGAAGACGCCTTGCGCGACAGGGGGACGTGATGCAAAACAATTGGCTGCGCCGGCCCGTCACCGAAACCCAGATCAGCCGCGGCGGCCGGCTGTGGCTTTACGTCATCGCGGCGCTGGTCATGATCTTCCTGGTCATGCCCACGCTGCTGGTCATCCCCATGAGTTTTTCCAACTCGCAGTACCTGGAATTTCCGCCCCGGCAATGGTCGCTGCGCTGGTACCAAAGCTACTTCAGCTCGGCCTCCTGGATGCAGGCCACCGCCACCTCGCTCAAAGCCGGCGTGCTGACGGCCCTGGTCGCCACGCCGCTGGGCACCATGGCGGCCTATGGACTGCTGGTCTCGCGCCTACGCCACGCCGGGCTGCTGACCCTGCTGCTGCTCACGCCCATGGTGGTGCCCGTCATCCTGATCGGCATCGGCGTGTTCTACGCCTACGTCAAGCTGCAACTCGTCAACACGCTGACGGGGCTGGTGCTGGCCCACAGCATGCTGGCCATCCCGGTGGTCATGATGGTGGTCAGTTCGGCCCTCAAAACCTTTGACCTCAACCAGGAGATGGTGGCGCGCAGCCTGGGCGCCTCGCGGCTCGAAGCCTTCCGGCTGGTGACTTTTCCGCAGATCCGTTTTTCCATTTTCACCGGTGCGGTGCTGGCCTTCCTCACGTCGTTTGATGAAATCATCGTCTCGCTGTTCGTCTCCGGCGGCGACAACTCCACACTGACACGCAATATGTTCAACGCCTTGCGCGACCAGGTGGATCCGACCATCGCGGCCATTTCCACCCTGATCGTGGCAAGCACTTCGCTGATGCTGGCGGTGACGCAGTTCATTGGGAAATCCAGGGAAGCCGATCGCAAGGCTTGAGCGCCCTGCCCGCATCCGGAACCACCGCGGCCCGGGCTTCAAGGCCGCAGCGACTCGGCGGCAAATGCGGCGGCAAACAGCAGGGGCTCGTGTTCTTTGCCAAGGCGGGGGGGTTGCTGTTCCAGCAAGGCATTGCGCTGGAGGGCGGCATGCGCTTCGGCCAGGCCCTGGGCATAAGCCTCCCGGGCGAGGCGCTTGGCCTTCCTCTCGCCATGGATTCCCACCCGGTAGTTTTTACGCCGGCGCTTGCCCCACGCATCCAGCCAAAAAGCCTGCCAATAGGGCGCGGGCGTGCCGCCCGGTTTTTTGGAGGCGGCCAGGTAGCGCGCCACGCCCACCGTTCCCGATGAATTGCCCCTGGTTTTTTGCGCGCGGCGCCACTGGCGATGGTCCGCGTCAAATGAGGCGATGTGCGCCTCCAGCGCATCCCGGTAAATCTTGGCGGCGGCAAGCGACTTGCGCTTGCCGCCGTAGCACAGGTCGGTGAATGCCCTGGTCACGGTCCGCCCATAGCGCCGGACACAGACTCGCCAGCTTCTCTCGCGGTCGGAGTCGACGCGGGTGATGCGGCGCAAGGGATTTTGGTAGTCGGTTCTGAACATGGTTTTAAAAACCCTGAACCGTATTCGAATTCCCCAGCCACACCCACGAAGATTGTCTTGGCGCGGGTATTGTTTGTTGGATTTCCGGGGCTTAGCCCGTTTTCAACGCCGAACGCGCACAGCAAGGCAGCCGCAAAGTACGCTCACGCGCCGCAGCGGCGCCCCGGATACATGGCGGATCCAGAAATCAGTGGGAGCGCTCGCCGGCCGAGGCAAAGCCCGACAGCCCCGGCCCTTGCGCCGGTTCAGCGCGGCGCCAGCAGTTCCGCGTAGCGCGCGAGGTCGACGTTGCCGCCACTCACAATCACGCCTATCCGTTCGCCCTTCGCGGGCGGATTCGCTTCGAGCGCCTTGCAGGCGCCGGCAAAGGACAGGCAGCCGGTGGGCTCAACCACCATCTTCATGCGTTCGGCGAAAAAGCGCATGGCCTCCACCAGCTGCGCGTCGCTCACGGTGAGGATGTCGTCGACATCGCGGCGAATGATGCCGAAGGTGTAGTCGCCCAGGTACTGGGTTTGCGCGCCGTCGGCGATGGTCTTGGGTGTGGCGATACGCACAATACGGCCGGCGCGCAGCGACTGCAGGCCGTCGTCGCCGGCTTCCGGCTCGACGCCGTAAACCTTGCACTTCGGCGCCAATGCGCGCGCGGCCAGCGCCGAGCCGCCGGTGAGCCCGCCGCCGCCCAGACAGATATAGAGGCGGTCCAGCGCGCCGGTTTCTTCCAGCAGCTCCTTGGCGGCCGTGCCCTGGCCGGCGATCACGTCGGGATGGTCGTAGGGCGGGATCAAGGTCATGCCGCGTTCGGCGGCCAGTCCTTTGGTCAAGGCCTCGCGGTCTTCGGTGAAGCGGTCGTACAGCACCACTTCGGCGCCGTAGCCGCGCGTGGCGGCCAGCTTGGCGGCGGGCGCGTCCTGCGGCATCACGATCACCGCGGGCATGCCCAGCATGCGCGCCGACAGCGCCACCGCCTGCGCGTGGTTGCCCGACGAGAAGGCGATCGCGCCGGCCTTGCGCTGCGCGGCATCGAACTTCGACAGCGCGTTGAAGGCGCCGCGAAACTTGAAAGCGCCCATGCGCTGGAAGTTTTCGCATTTGAAGAAGAATTCGGCGCCCCAGCGCGCCTCGGCGGTGGCCGATTTCAGCACCGGCGTGCGGTGCGCATGGCCTTCAATGCGCGCGGCGGCGGCGATAACGTCGTCATAGGTCGGGAGTTGCATGGCGGAGAAGGCTTTCATGGCGAGACGAAAAGTTCAGGGGCTAGCTTAAACGAAGGCGGGGTTTTCCCGGCAGGAGCAGACCGGCCTTTTCTGTACCGATACAGATTCTCTGTTCTCGTTTCAAGCCCTTCTCGGTGCTGAAGGCACAATGAGGCGATGCGCGCCCTGCTCTCTAGTTTCTCCTGGCGGGAATTGCAACACCACCCCTGGCGCAATGCCGCTGCGGTGGCGGCCGTGATGCTGGGCGTGGCGCTGGCGTTTTCGGTGCAGCTGATCAATGCCTCGGCGCTCAGCGAGTTCTCGCAGGCGGTGCGCGCCGTCAACGGCCAGCCCGACCTGGAGCTGCGCGCAGTGCAGGGCGGCTTTGACGAGAACCTGTACCGCCGCGTGGCCGCCGACCCGCAGGTGGCCCTGGCCAGCCCGGTGCTGGAGCTCAGCACCTATGCGCTCACCGCATCCGCGGGCGGCAAAGCTGAACGCCTGCCGCTGCGCATCATCGGCGTGGACGCGCTTGCGGTGGCCGCCATGGCGCCGGCGTTGATGCCGGTGCCCTCCACCGATGCGGGGCGCTTCGCGCTGTTCGCACCGGGCCAGGTGTTCCTGAACCCGGCCGCGCGGCAGCTGCTCGGCGGGCCTTCGCTGCGGCTGCAAAGCGGCCTCGAACTGCGCGAGGTGACTGTGGCCGGCAGCGTAGGCACGGGTGGCGGGCCGCTGGCCGTGATGGACATCGCCGCCGCGCAAGACCTGTTCGGCAGGGTCGGCCAGCTTTCGCGCATAGACCTGCGGCTCAAACCCGGCGCCGAGGCGCGGCGTTTCATTGCCTCGCTGCAGCTGCCGCCCGGCATCACCGCCACCGCGCCGGGCGACGCGGCTGAGCGCGTCAGCAACCTCTCGCGCGCCTACCGCGTCAACCTCACGGTGCTGGCGCTGGTGGCTCTGTTCACCGGCGCCTTCCTGGTTTTTTCGGTGCTCTCGCTCAGCGTGGCCAAACGCGCGCAACAGTTCGCGCTGCTGGGGGTGCTGGGGTTGACGGGACGCGAGCGCCTGCAACTGGTGCTGGCCGAGTCCGTTTTGCTGGGCCTGGCCGGCAGCGTGTTGGGCATCGCGCTGGGCACGGCGCTGGCCGCGCTGGCGCTGCGGCTGCTGGGCGGCGACCTGGGCGGCGGCTACTTTTCCGGCGTCGCGCCCAGCCTGCAGTGGAGCGGCGCGGCGGCTTTCACCTACGGCGCACTGGGCGTGCTGGCGGCTGCCGTAGGCGGCTGGTGGCCGGCGCGGGCCGCGCAAAAGCTGCCGCCCGCGCAAACACTCAAGGGCCTGGGCGCGAGCGCCGGCGGCGGCAAGGGCCACTGGCTCAGCATCGCCCTGGTCGCGGCGGGGGGCCTGCTCGCGCTGGTCCCGCCCCTGTTCGGCATTCCGCTGGCGGCCTATGTATCCGTGGGCCTGCTGCTGGTGGGCGGCATCACGGCCCTGCCCTGGTTGATCGCGCTGCTCTACGACAGGCTCAGCCCGCATGTCACCGACCGCCTGCTGCCGCTGCTGGCGGTGGAGCGCGCGCGCCGCGTGCGCGAAAGCGCGGCCGTGGCCGTGAGCGGCGTGGTGGCCTCGCTAAGCCTGGCAGTGGCGCTGACGGTGATGGTGGCGAGCTTTCGCGAATCGGTCACGCGCTGGCTGGACGTGGTGCTGCCGGCCGACCTTTATGTGCGCACAGCGCTGGGCAGCTCAGCCAGCGACACCGCGTATTTCTCGCCGGAGTTCGTGCAGGCCCTGGCCGGCCTGCCCGGTGTGGCGCGCGTGGGCGCGGCGCGCACCGTGCAGCTGCTGCTGGACCCGGCCAGGCCGGCCGTCACGCTGGTCGCGCGCCCGCTGGACGACCCGGCCACCGCGCTGCCCCTTGTGGGCCGGCTGCTGCCGGTGCCGCCCGGTCATGTCGGCATCTACGTGAGCGAGCCCATGGTGGACCTGTATGGCGCGCACCCAGGCAGCGTCTTCCACCCGCTCTCGCAGTCATTGCAAGCCGGTGCCGGCACGGCCGCGGTACCGCCGTTTTATGTGGCAGGCGTCTGGCGCGATTACGCGCGCCAGTTCGGCGCGATCGCGATGGACAGGCGGGACTTCGAACGCCTGACCGGCGACCGGCGCGCCAACGACCTGGCGCTGTGGCTGGACGGCAGTGCGGCCGACGCCCAGGTGCAACAGTCGGTGCGCGCGCTGGCTGAACGGCAATCGGGCGCGGGCGCGATGCTGGAGCTGGCTTCGGTCAGCGAACTGCGCGCGACCTCGCTGAAAATTTTCGACCGCAGCTTCGCGGTGACCTACTGGCTGCAGGGGGTTGCGATCGCCATCGGTCTCTTCGGCGTGGCGGCCAGTTTCAGCGCGCAGGTGCTGGCGCGCCGCAAGGAGTTCGGCCTGCTGGCCCACTTGGGCCTGACGCGGCGGCAGATCCTGGCCGTGGTGGCCGGCGAAGGCGCGGCCTGGACGCTGACGGGCGCGCTGGCCGGCCTGTCGCTGGGGCTGGCGGTCTCCACCGTGCTGGTCTACGTGGTGAACCCGCAAAGCTTTCACTGGACCATGGACCTGATGCTGCCCTGGCTGCGCCTGGGCCTGCTGTGCGCGGCCGTGGTGGTGGCCGGTACGCTGACCGCCTGGCTGGCGGGGCGCGCCGCGGCCGGCAAGGACGCGGTGCTGGCGGTCAAGGAAGACTGGTAGCCGCACCATATGCGTGCCCGCATTAGAGGCTGGCTGGGTACACACTCCCCCGCCGTCCTACAGCGGGCAAGGCCGGTCTCCCACGCCACCCGGCCGCCCCGCGCCGCACACTGGCTCCCATGAGCTCGCCTCTTCTTTTATCCCTTCACGCATGGGAGCACGCGATGACCACCCCCACAACCGTCAATTCCCCGCCCCACGCCACTGCCCGCCCTGGCCCGGCCGGCCAGTTGCCTCCGCAGCGCAGTGCGACCCGGCTGGCCCACGGCCTGCTGGCCACCCGAAACGGGGACGGCAGCGTGACGCTGTCGCTCGAGCAGCCGCTGACCCTGCGGGCCGAAGAGCTCGAAGACCTGGTCACCGACATGGCCGGCCTGCGCGCCGAACTGGATCCGCCCTACCCATTGGACTGCCCGCCGCTGTGTGCGCTGGAGCCCTGCTACACACCGCGCCACTGGGTCGCCTGCGACCCGCTGACCGGCAAGATCCTGCTGTTCCTGCGCCACCACCTATTCGGCTGGCTGGGCATCGTGCAGACGCCCGAGGCTGCGCTGGAGATGCTCAAGTCGGTAGCTGTCGAAATGAAGAAGCTGGAACTGTCGGAGCGCGCCCCGAGCCAGGGCCTGCACTGAGCGGCCCGGCGCCCACCGACGGCCGCCCATGCAGGAGCCTGCCCGCTTCATCCTGCTTTACCTGGTGCTGCCGGCCTGGCTGCTTGCCGGCCTGGCGGACTGGGCCTGCCATCGCCGCAGCGACCTGGCGCACACCACCGGCGCCAAGGAGTCGCTGCTGCACATGCTGATGATTGTGGAAGTGGGCCTGGGCGTACTGGCCGCTGTTTTCCTGCAGGTCACGTCGGCCGTGCTGCTGCTCTTGCTGGGCCTGCTGGCCCTGCATGCGCTGACCAGCCACTGGGACCTCCACTACGCTTCGGGACGGCGCCATGTCGGCCCCTTCGAGCAAAGCGTGCATGCCTACCTGGAAGGCTTTCCGCTGGCCGCCTGCGCCTTGCTGCTGGCTGCCCATTGGCCGCAGTTCACTGCGCTGTTCGGGGCGGGCACGCCCGACTGGCGCTGGACCTGGAAGGCCGATCCGCTACCCACGCCCGTCATCCTGGCGCTGCTGGCCGCATCCGCCGTCCTGGGCTTCGCGCCCTACGCCGAGGAGCTGTACCGCAGCCTCAAGGCGCGCAAAGAAACAGCCGGCACGGCAAAGCCCGCCCCGCCCGGGTTTTAGTTTTCGCCAATACGCGAGCGCCCTTCAAGAGGCGCTTTCTTTTGCTTACTCAAAGTCACGCTTTTGACCCGCAATTGTCATCACAGCACCCTTTTGCGCTCCTACCATGGAGGCACCACCCAAGAAATCGAAATCACTTCATAGAGGTCTTCACCATGGCATCCGTCAAAGCACCGCCACATGACTACCGCATTGAAAACGTCGACCCGGCCAAGGGCAGCCTGTTGCCGCCCAGCAGTTCCAACCATGTTTTTGCCGACTACTCCCTGGCGGTCGCCGTCGCCGTCAAAAGCGTCGCCGACCCCACAAGGCAGGAAGTGCGAGTGGTCCACATTCCCAGCGGCGAAGTCGTCTTCAGGACGTCCGGCGCGGGCCGTTCGTTTTGAGTTTTTTGAAATTGCCGAACAGGTCAGGCCAGGCGCACGCTGGCCGCGAAATGATCGTAGACCACCGCAATGCGGCGCAGGTGGCGCGATTCGGCGTGCGCCAGCAGCCACAGGTCTGACTCGCAGCCCTCCAGCGTCTCGCCCAGCGGCACCAGCAACGGCTCGCCGGCCAGCATGAACACGGGCACGATGCCCACCCCCAAGCCCGCCTTGATCGCATCCATCACCGCCACGATGCCGTCGGCGTAATGGCGCGGCGTGAGCTTGGGCAGTTGCTTGCGCCGCCACAGCACCGAGGGATGTTCAGGCAGCGACTCATCGGGCGCTATCCAGTCAAACCCGGCGAGCGCATCCGGCGCCGGCGGCTTCTTCGCCGATGACAAGACCCTGGCCTGTGCTTTCAGGCCGCACAGCACAAAACGCACGGTGCCCAGCTTGCGCCCCACCAGGTGGTCGGGCGGCTTGCGGGTGGCGCGCAAGGCCAGGTCGGCATCGCGCCGGCTCAGGCTGGCCAGTTCGTTGCCGGTTCGCAGGTCCAGCTGCAGCAAGGGGTGCTGCGCCAGCAAGGGCTTGAGCGAGGGCAGCACCAGGCCGCGCAGCACGGCATCGGTGGTCGTGAGGCGCACCCGGCCGGCCACGCCTTCATGCGGCCGCTGCGCGCTGGCGCGCGCGGCTTCCAGCTCGGCCTCTATGCGCTCGGCGTGCTGCACCAGGCCCAGCATGGGCTCGGTCGGCAGGTAGCCGAGGCGGGAGCGTTCAAACAGGCGCTGGCCCAGGCTTTTCTCGATGCGTTGCACCGAGCGGAACACCGTGGAAGCGTCGGCGCCCAGCCGCCGCGCGGCTTCGGCCAGCGTTGTGCCGCGCACCAGGGCCAGCAGGGTCTGCAGGTCATAAGCGCTGAGTGCGTATTGCGATTTTGCAATGGATGTTTTCATTGTCGCCAATTTACATTGCTTTTATGCAATCGTAAAGTGGCGACTCCTTTAACTCCAGCCCTTGACTGGGCATTGCCATCATGACAACCCCCGCCTCCCAAAACCTCGCCGCCGGCCACGGCGCTGCCCTGCTGCGCATTGCACTGGGCACCATGTGGATCACCCACGCGCTGCTGAAAATTTTTGTCTTCACGCTGCCCGGCACGGCCCGGTTCTTCGAGTCGGTCGGCCTGCCCGGCTTCATGGCCTATGTTGTGGTCGCAGCCGAGCTGGCCGGCGGCGCCGCCTTGCTGCTGGGCTTTTACGGCCGCCAGGCTTCGCTGTTGCTGGCGCCTGTGCTCGCGGTGGTCGTCTGGGTGCACTGGCCCAACGGCTGGGTGTTCACCAGCCCCAAGGGAGGCTGGGAATACCCGCTCTTCCTGCTCGTGGCCTCGCTGGCCCAGTGGCTGCTCGGCGACGGCGCCTGGGCCGCGCGCCGCAGCCAGTGGCTGGTGCTCCGTTAAACACGCAGGGAGCATGACCATGACACTGACCCTCATCAGCCACACGCTGTGCCCCTACGTCCAGCGCGCGGCCATCGTGCTCGCCGAAAAAGGCGTGGCCTTTGAGCGCCGCGACGTGGACCTCGCAAACAAACCGGACTGGTTCAAGGCCGTGTCGCCGCTGGGCAAGACACCGGTGCTGCTGGTCGACGATGACGCGATTTTTGAGTCGGCCGTGATCTGCGAATACCTGGACGACACGCTGCTGCCGCGCCTGCATCCAGGCGACGCCCTCCTGCGCGCACGGCACCGGGCGTGGATGGAGTTCGGCTCCGCCCTGCTCAATGCCATTGGCGCGTTCTACAACGCCGCCGATGCGGCATCCCTGGCGCGGCACCGTGAAGACATCCAACGCCGCTTCGCCCAGCTTGAGGCCGTGCTGCCGGACCATGGCCCTTATTTCGCCGGTACGTCTTTCAGCATGGTCGATGCGGTGTTTGGTCCGGTGTTCCGCTACTTCGACGTGCTGGATGACGTGGGTGAGACAGGATTCTTCGAACAGTTGCCAAAAGTGCGTGCCTGGCGCACCGCCCTGGCAGCGCGCCCGTCCGTCCAGCAGGCGGTGGGCAGCGGCTATGGCTCGGAACTGCGGCGCTTCTTCCTGGCCCGTGGCTCCGAGCTCTCCCGCCGGATCGCGGGGCGTGAGAACGGGAACACCGGCATGGGCGCAAGCGCCCCCGTCATTCAGCTCGCGGCAAGATGACGTCGGCGCGCGAGAACTGGAACAGGAATAGCAGGCAAGGTGTCTCGCTCACGCAACCGTCCACATGCAAGTCGCCGCCCGCCTGTCGCACGTAGGACCCTGGCGGCAGGGAGATTCCCGTGCCGTTTCCGTCCTCATGGCGCCAGATACCCTTGATCAACACACCATGGTAGTCACCACTGTGCGCATGTACCGGCGAACGGAAGCCAGGCGGCAGTTCAATGAGCTGGCCGAAGCCGCCGTCACGAGCGCGGTCGCCCCAAAGGTCCGTCAGGCGCTGCGGCAGCCCGGGTGCCTGCGGCCGGAACGTCAGCTGCTCGAACGGGACGGAAAGGTTGCGCGCGCCGTCGAAGGCATCGGCATGGGAGAGCATCGGGGTGGCCAGTCCGGCCATCAAGGCCGCGGCGAAAATGTGGCGAGAGAGGGAAGATTTTTTCATCATTTGGCGGCCGGGAATTCCGTGGTGTAGGACTCTTTGTTGAACAGGAAGATGACGCAAGGCGTTTTCGAAACGCAAGCGTCCTCGTGCAATTGCGTGTGCACCTGCGTCCAATAAGCCCCGGGCTGGAGCTTTGCGCTCTTGCCCTCGCCGGTGGATGGCACCCAGTGCTTCCAGGTCCCACGTACGACGATAGCCCGGTAGTCGGCGGTGTGCGAATGCGCTCCGCTCTTGAAGCCCGGCGGCGCTCTCAACAGGGTGCCCGCCTCGCCTTTGGCGCGGTCACCCCACAAGGCCGCCAATTGCACGGGGATTCGCGGCGATTCGCGATACCAGGGCGTCTTGTCAGCAGGAACGTATTCGTTTTGCAGCCCCTGCGCCCAGGCGACGGGGATGCCGATAGCGAGCGGAAAGAAAGTGAGCGTCTTCAAGATTTGCATGCGGGTTCCTGTAAAAAGGGGATGGCAACCGTGTTACGGCACGGCAGCAAGTTGAGGTTCTTGCATCGGTCCGGTGATAGTGCCGGCCTGCAGGCCGCATGTCGCACACAAACGGCCAGAAAAGCATAATCAGCCAATCCACCCAGCGTGAAAGGCGGCGACATGGCGAGCACATTCACATCCATCCACCTCCAGCCGGCAGGCTTGTGCGACGCGCAGGCCCGGGCCAACCACGGGATTTCGCTGCACCTTGGCAGCCCGGCTGCCGCGACCTGCCTGGACATGCCCGGCATGCCGCGTTTCCATCGCAGGCTCGGCGGCATGAACATCGTCCCGGCGGGTACCCAAAGCCGCTGGGATATCGAATCGCCGATCCAGATGCTGTGCCTGCGGCTGCCGACACAGACGTTCGCGGCCGTGGCGCAGGGCATGGACCTGGATCCCTCGGGTGTGCTGCTGCAGCCGCACAGGCAGGTCCATGACGATCGCATATCGCTGGTGATTCGTGCGCTGCATCTGGAACGCATGGAAGGCATGCCCCACGGGACGTTTCTGGCTGACAGCCTGGAAAACGCCATCTGCGCCCGCTTGCTGCATACGTACACGTCGCGTCGCGCATTCCCGCGCTCCGCCCGGGCCCGGCTCAGTGACGAAGGCTTGCGCAAACTCCTTGCCCACATCGAAGACAAGCTGGAGGATTCACGTCTCACCCTTGAGGAACTGGCGCTTGTAGCCGGCACCAGCGTGTCCTATCTGAAACTGGCATTCCGGCACGCGGTCGGGAGACCAGTGCACCGTTACATCATCGAGCGCCGCCTGGGACGCGCCGTCGCCTTCCTGCAGCAGGGGATGCCGATCAGCGCCGCCGCGACGGGCGCGGGCTTTGCTCACGCCTCGCACCTGGCGCTCTGGACTCGCCGCCTGCTGCAGGCCACACCGCAGGAGATCCGGCAGCGAGGAAAAGATGACGAAGGCGCCGGCGCCCTTGCGCTCAGGCCTGGCGGAAGTTCGCCAGGATCTTGAGCAGGTTGCGCGTGGCGCCGTCCAGCGCTTCCGGCGGCCGGTGCACCATGGCCGTGTGGCGTACCAGCGCGGGTTTGAGCGGCAGCAGCTGCACGTCGTGCCGCACGTGGGACTCCTCCTGCGACTCCTCGCGGGGCAGCACCGCAGCGCCGTAGCCGGCCGCGACCAGGCTCTTGATGGCCTCGGAGTAGTTGAGCTCGATACGCGCGCGCGGCGTGAAACCCGCATCGGCAAACCAGGCCATGGTCATGCGGTACATGTGGGTGGGCGTCTCATTGAAGATCAGCGGCTTGCCGGCCAACCAGGCCGGCGTGGCGTGTTTGGGCGCCTTCCAGCGTTTGGGCACAAAGGCCATCATCGGGTCGCTGCGCCAGTGCGTGATCACCATGCCGCGCTGCGCGGGCGGCGGCGTGGCGACCAGGCCCACGTCCAGCGTGCCCTGCAGCAGCCGCTCCAGGGTGTCGGCCGAGCCCAGGATGCTGACCTCGACGTCGATGTCCGGGTGAGCCAGCTCCATGGCCTTGAGCACCTGCGGCAAAAAATACACCAGCACACCGGTGGTGCTGCCCAGGCGCACGCGGCCGGCGCGGCCTTCGACGTGGCGCTTGACCGCATCGACCGCGTCGTCGGCGTCGCGCAGCAGGCGGCGCGCCCGCTCGACCAGCACGGCGCCCGCCGGTGTCGGCTCGACCTTGCGGCCGCCACGCACCACCAGCGGCGTGCCGAGGCGGCTTTCAAGTTCGCTCACGTGAAGGCTGACGGTGGGCTGCGCCAGGTGCAGTCCCTGCGCCGCGGCGGAGAAGGTGCCGAGGTCGGTGATGGCCACCAAGGTGCGCAACTGGTCCAGGTTCAATTCACGCATGAAAAGGCTCCTCATCAGGAATACTGATAGTTTTCATCAGAAAACTCAACTTCCACAATACCAGAATAAATTGCACCATGGGCGCCTGGCTTCATTCACACCGTCATCACCCCACCAGGAGCACCTCATGCCTTCCGCCGCCATTCCCACCGTCACCCCGGGCTTCAGCCTCACCGCCGGCCTGCACCGCCTTGCGGGCATGGCGGCGGCGCTGTGCAAAGTCGGTGGCGCCTGGTTCAAGCGCGGCGGAACATTGGCGCCCACCCGCCTGCAACGGGATGAACTGCTGGCCATGAGCACCCATGAGCTGAGCGACCTCGGCATAGGCCGCAGCGAGATTCCGGCCTTGTTCGGCGAGCCTTCGTCCTGGCAATCCAGCCGGTATTAAAGGCCGGCCACCCGGGTCCCGCTTGCTGCGAGAATCGGGGCCATGACCGCCCTTCAATCCTCCAGCAGCCCCTGGCTTAGCGCCGCCATCGTCCGCATCGAGGCCGACTACCAGCGCAGTGCCGACACCCACCTGATCCCTTTGCCGCTGCCGGAGTTCGCGGCGCGCGGCATAGACTTTTATCTCAAGGATGAATCGACGCATCCCACCGGCAGCCTCAAGCACCGGCTGGCGCGTTCGCTGTTCCTGTATGCGCTGTGCAACGGCCTGATCCATGAGGGCTCGACCATCGTCGAGGCCTCCAGCGGCTCCACGGCGGTCAGCGAAGCCTACTTCGCGCGGTTGTTGGGCCTGCCTTTCATCGCGGTGATGCCGCGCAGCACCTCGCCCGAAAAAGTCGCGCAGATCGAGTTTTACGGCGGGCGCTGCCACTGGGTGGATAGCGCCGCGCAGGTCTATGACGAAGCCCGCAGGCTGGCCCGGGAAACCGGCGGCCATTACATGGACCAGTTCACCTATGCCGAGCGCGCCACCGACTGGCGCGGCAACAACAACATCGCCGAAAGCATGTTCAGCCAGATGGCGCGCGAGCGGCATCCCGTGCCGCGCTGGATCGTGGTCGGCGCGGGCACGGGCGGCACCAGCGCCACCATAGGCCGCTATGTGCGCTACCAGCGCCACGACAGCCGCCTGTGTGTGGCCGATCCGGTCGGTTCAGTCTTTGCCGCCTACCACCGCAGCGGCGATGCCGGCCTGACCGGCGCAGGCTCGCGCATCGAGGGCATAGGCCGGCCGCGCGTGGAGGCCAGCTTTATCCGCACGGTGATAGACCGCATGGTGGAAGTCGCCGACGTGGATTCCATGGCCGCCATGCAGGCGCTGTCGCAACTGCTGGGCCGCCGCGTCGGGCCCTCGACCGGCACCAACCTGGTGGGCATGCTGGCGCTGGCGCACGAAATGCTGGCGCGCGGCGAGCAGGGCTCCATCCTGTCGCTGCTGTGCGATTCCGGCGAGCGCTACCTGCCGACCTATTACAACCCTCAATGGGTGGCCGAGAAGATGGGTGACTGCACGGCTGCCCAGGCGCGCATCGCCGAGCTGATGCGGCCCGCGCCTTCCGCCTGAGGCAAACCATGCCTTTGCCGCCGCCCACGCACACCCTGCCCGCCCTGCTGCCCAGGCGCGGCCTGCTGCTGGCCGGCGCTGCGCTGGCCGGATGGGGCGCCGCCGCGGGCCCGGCGCAGGCCCTGCCCGCAAAAGCATTGGTGTTCCCGCGCGACCGCGGCGCCCATCCGGAGTTTCGCACCGAGTGGTGGTACATCACGGGCCAGGCCAGCGCCGAAGCGGGCAAGCGCATGTTCGGCTTCCAGCTCACCTTCTTCCGCTCGCGCGTGGAGGCCACGCAGGGCATGGCGTCCAAATTCGCTGCAAAACAACTGGTCTTCGCCCACGCGGCCCTCACCGACGTGCAAGGCAAAAAGCTCTGGCACGACCAGCGCATCGCGCGCGATGGTTTTGGCGTGGCCGCAGCTAGCGAAAGCGACATGGACCTCAAGCTGCGCGACTGGTCGCTCAAAGCCGAGGGCGGCAAGTACCTTGCAGAACTGCCGTCCACCGACTTCGGGCTCAAGCTCGCATTTGAAGAAACGCAGGACGTGCTGCTGCAGGGAAAGCAGGGCCTGTCGCGCAAAGGTCCCGAAGAAAAACAGGCCAGCTACTACTACAGCCAGCCGCAGCTCGCGGCGCGCGGCAGCCTGCGGCTCAAGGGCCAGGATTTTGCCGTAAACGGCAAAGCCTGGCTGGACCACGAATGGAGCGAGGAGATTCTGCACCCCGACGCGGCAGGCTGGGACTGGATAGGCATGAACCTCACCGACGGCAGCGCCCTGACTGCCTTCCGGCTGCGCAGCAAGGACGGCGGCACGCTGTGGGACGGCGGCTCTTTCCGCTCGCCCAAGGGCGGGCTCTACACCTTCAGCCGCGGCGAAGTGATCTTCAAGCCCGTCCGCCACTGGAAAAGCCCGTTGACGCAAACCAGCTACCCGGTGGAGTGGATAGTGCGCACCCCCGCCGATTTTTATACCGTGCGCGCCGTCATCGACAACCAGGAACTCGACAGCCGCCAATCCACAGGCGCGATCTACTGGGAAGGGTTAAGCGAGTTGATCGACAGCAACGGCAAACTGGTGGGCATGGGTTATCTTGAGATGACGGGGTATGCGCAGCCGCTGCGGATGTGAGCCCCTCTTCAACCTTCACATTTCAAACAGGAGAAAGTCCATGCGCTGGGTAGCCATTTTTGACGACAAGCCTTCCATGCTGGAGGTTCGCCGGGAACGCGAGCCGCTGCATCTGGCCTATCTGCGTGCGCATGAGGGCGAGATTCTTATCGCGGGTGGTTTGCGTGAAGCGCCCGGTGGGGGTTTTGTTGGTGGGCTTTGGGTGCTAGAGGTGGAATCGCGGGAACGTGCCATTGAGCTTGTGGAGAACGATCCTTACTTTGTGGCTGAGCATCGGGGTTATCGGTTGCTGGTTTGGGGGAAGGCGTTGGGCGATAAGGAGGTCGTGCTTTGACGGCTTGCACCCGGGGCTCTGCTTGGTCGATTGGTGATGTTCTCTGCTGGGGTTGCTGGCCGGGGGTAGCCCGGCGGCTACTCACTTTTCTTTTGCTTCGCCAAAAGAAAAGTAAGCAAAAGAAAAGGCGACCCCTGGTTGCTGCGTCCCTCCGCTTCGCTGCGGGCAACCTGCGGTGCTCGGTCCAGACGGGGTCTCGCTAAACTCGCCTTCGGCTCAAACAACGCGATCCCTGATCCGTCTGGCCCTGCGCTCCTCGGCGCATCCACAAGGGGTGGGAGCGGGGAGAAGAAATCCAAACAGCCGAATACCAATACTGAATGCCTGAAGAAACAAGGACTCGCCACGGCGAGTCCTTGTTTGTCTTGATTTGTTCTTTGGTATTTGTCTTCTTTCCCCGCTCCCGCTTGCCCCGTCCTGGCTGGGCCGAGGAGCGCAGAGACAAGCGGATCAGGGCCGGCGTTGTCTGAGCCGAAGGCGAGTTTAGCCGGACCCCGCTTGGCTCGAGC
>NZ_JBFUBN010000007.1:0-273016 GCF_056405735.1 Polaromonas sp. P1_F2
AGTCCACGTGGGCGTAGTGGCGGTTCGCGGTTTCGTATTCAACGTGGGCGGTATTAATCGTAATACCGCGCGCTTTTTCTTCGGGCGCCGCGTCAATTTGGTCGTAGCCCTTGGCTTCGCCGCCGAACTTGGACGCCAGAACGGTCGTGATCGCCGCCGTCAGCGTCGTCTTGCCATGGTCCACGTGGCCGATCGTGCCTACGTTGACGTGCGGCTTGGTCCGCTCAAATTTGCCTTTTGCCATTTTTCTCTCCAGATAAAGAACATGCCCGTGTACGGTTTAACGTCTGCACTGTGTTGCTGATTCACTTCGCACGGGTACAAAGTGGCACACAATCGCAGACAAGGAAAAAAGCTGCCGGCCCCATACGGGACCGGCAGCTGACTTTTTTACTTGGCGCGCGAAGCCATGATGGCTTCCGACACGTTGCGCGGGGCTTCAGAGTAGTGCTTGAACTCCATGGAGTACGTTGCACGGCCCTGCGACATCGAACGCAGCGTCGTCGAATAACCGAACATTTCGGACAGGGGCACTTCTGCCTTGATGGCCTTGCCGCCACCGACCATGTCTTCCATGCCCTGCACCATGCCGCGGCGTGAGGACAGATCGCCCATCACGTTGCCGGCGTAGTCTTCAGGTGTTTCCACCTCAACGGCCATCATGGGCTCCAGGATCACGGGGCTGGCCTTGCGGCAGCCTTCCTTGAAACCGAAGATGGCAGCCATCTTGAACGCGAGTTCGTTCGAGTCCACATCGTGGTACGAACCGAAGTGCAGCGTGACCTTGACGTCGACCACAGGGTAGCCGGCCAGCACGCCGGACGTGACGGCTTCGTTGATGCCCTTTTCCACCGCGGGGATGTATTCGCGAGGAACCACACCGCCCTTGATGGCGTCGACAAATTCAATACCCTTGCCGGCTTCGTTGGGCTCAATCTTCAGCACGACGTGGCCGTACTGGCCCTTGCCGCCGGACTGGCGCACGAACTTGCCTTCAGCGTCTTCCACCGTTTTGCGGATGGTTTCGCGGTAAGCCACTTGCGGCTTGCCCACGTTGGCCTCCACGCCGAATTCGCGCTTCATGCGGTCGACAATAATTTCCAGATGCAGCTCGCCCATACCGGCGATCAGGGTCTGGCCGGACTCTTCGTCGGTCTTGACGCGGAAAGAAGGATCTTCCTGTGCCAGACGTTGCAGTGCGATGCCCATTTTTTCCTGGTCGGCCTTGGTCTTGGGTTCCACGGCCTGGGTAATCACAGGCTCAGGGAACACCATGCGCTCGAGCATGACGATGGCATCGGGATCGCACAGAGTTTCGCCGGTGGTCACGTCTTTGAGGCCCACGCAGGCGGCGATGTCGCCGGCGCGGATTTCGCTGACTTCTTCACGGTTGTTGGCGTGCATCTGCACGATACGGCCGATACGCTCTTTCTTGCCCTTGATCGGGTTGTAAACGCTGTCACCCTTTTTCAGGACGCCAGAGTAAACGCGCACGAAAGTCAGCTGACCCACAAACGGGTCGGTCATCAGCTTGAACGCCAGCGCAGAGAACTTCTCTTCGTCGTCAGCCTTGCGGGTGACGGGCGCTTCATCTTCGTCCATGCCCTTGACGGGTGGAATGTCGATAGGCGACG
Organism: Polaromonas sp. P1_F2; assembly: GCF_056405735.1. NCBI lineage: Bacteria > Pseudomonadati > Pseudomonadota > Betaproteobacteria > Burkholderiales > Comamonadaceae > Polaromonas > Polaromonas sp. P1_F2. Next base: position 1,635 of record NZ_JBFUBN010000007.1, read on the forward strand.
GCATGAATTCAATCACGGCGTCCAGCATGCGCTGCACGCCCTTGTTCTTGAACGCGGAGCCGCAGTACATCGGCTGGATTTCGCTGGCGATGGTACGCGTGCGGATGCCCAGCTTGATTTCGGCTTCGGTCAGGTCGCCTTCTTCAAGGTACTTGTTCATGAGTTCTTCGGACGACTCGGCGGCGGCTTCGACCATCTTCTCGCGCCACTCCTTGGCCAGCTCGACGAGCTCAGCGGGAATGTCGCTGTAGGTGAACTTCATGCCTTGCGAAGCTTCGTCCCAGATGATGGCCTTCATTTTCAGCAGGTCAACCACGCCGGTGAAGCTTTCTTCGGCGCCGATGGGGATCACCATGGGCACGGGGCTGGCCTTCAGGCGCAGCTTCATCTGCTCGACGACCTTGAAGAAGTTCGCGCCGGTGCGGTCCATCTTGTTGACGAACGCGAGGCGGGGAACCTTGTACTTGTTGGCCTGGCGCCAGACGGTTTCGGACTGGGGCTGAACGCCGCCCACGGCGCAGTACACCATGCAGGCGCCGTCAAGCACGCGCATGGAACGCTCCACCTCGATGGTGAAGTCCACGTGGCCCGGGGTGTCGATGATGTTGATGCGGTGCTCGGGCAGGGACGTATCCATGCCTTTCCAAAAGCAGGTGGTAGCAGCGGAGGTGATCGTGATGCCGCGCTCCTGCTCTTGCTCCATCCAGTCCATGGTGGCCGCGCCGTCGTGAACTTCACCAATCTTGTGGTTCACGCCAGTGTAAAAAAGGATCCGCTCGGTGGTAGTGGTCTTGCCGGCATCAATGTGCGCGGAAATGCCGATGTTGCGGTATTGTGAAATGGGGGTAGCGCGGGACATAAATTACTTTCAGTTCGGGGTTACGAACAAAGACTCGTTGAAAGACTGCCCGGCACCCGGGCATCCTTCATTTTTTCTACGCGTCTGCCGGCCGGAAGTGATGTTGTGCACGACACCCGGCTGGCAGAAATTGGGGTTGAACCGTCGGCAATCAAGGTGACATCACCTTGAAACCGCCCGGCAACCCGTCAATTCAGCGCAGCAAATACTGCAATCGAAAATTAGAAGCGGAAGTGGCTGAATGCCTTGTTGGCTTCTGCCATGCGGTGAACTTCGTCACGCTTTTTCATGGCACCGCCGCGGCCTTCGGTCGCCTCCATCAGCTCGTTGGCCAGGCGCAGGGACATGGACTTCTCGCCACGCTTCTTGGCGGCTTCCTTCAACCAGCGCATAGCCAGGGCCATACGGCGAACAGGACGCACTTCAACCGGCACCTGGTAGTTCGCGCCGCCGACACGGCGGGACTTCACTTCAACCATGGGCTTGATGTTGCCGATGGCCATGTGGAAGGCCTCGAGCGGATCTTTGCCAGGGTTCTTTTTCTCGATAAAGTCGAGCGCGCCATAAATGATGCGCTCTGCGACGGCCTTTTTGCCGCCTTGCATGATCACGTTCATGAACTTGGCGAGATCAACATCACCAAATTTCGGATCAGGAAGAATTTCACGTTTAGGGACTTCGCGACGACGTGGCATTTTTTCACCTCTTTGCTTCAGTTGGCATTGCCTTTGGCAACACCGCGAGAGTTATCAAAACCCTCACTTACTCGACCGGCACAACTATTTGCGCTTGGGTCACTTCGTTTCAAACACCTGCCAGGGCGAGTGAAACACCTGTTTTTGAAGAACTATCACAGACTTCCGTGACAACTTCTTCTGGCGCGAGCTCTCAGTGAAGAGAAAAACCCGAGCCGGTCTGGCTTATTTGGCCTTTGGCTTCTTCGCACCGTACTTGGAGCGCGACTGCTTGCGGTCTTTCACGCCTTGCAAGTCGAGCGAACCACGGACGATGTGGTAACGCACACCGGGCAAGTCCTTGACACGACCGCCACGAACCAGCACCACGCTGTGTTCCTGCAGGTTGTGGCCTTCGCCGCCGATGTAGGAAATGATTTCAAAACCGTTGGTCAGGCGCACTTTGGCGACCTTACGCAGAGCGGAATTGGGCTTTTTAGGCGTCGTGGTGTACACACGGGTGCACACACCGCGGCGCTGCGGAGAATTCTCCATCGCAGGGCTCTTGGACTTGATCTTTTCGACCTCGCGCCCCTGACGGACTAACTGATTAATGGTTGGCATTGAAAACGTCCCTAAACGTCTGAAAACTGATTTACCGTGTTGATACGGCCACAAATATTTCCCGCCGTGAAAGCGGAAAAGCCTTCTAGTATAAACCGGTTAGGGAAAACGCTCAAGCAAAAGGCGACGGGTGCCAGGCCCGTCCACAAACAGGCCCTCGCAAAACCAACGCTTTCCCCGGCTTTGCGGCCCCTTACGAGCTCAACCTCAGCGAATGTTAGCGCACACTCCGTATAGGTTGCCGCGGAAGCTATTTAATCCAGAGCCGGATGGCATCCCAGGCGCGGCCCAGAATGCCGGCCTCTTCGACCGTTTCCAGCGCGACCAGCGGCACTTCGGCCACCGGCGCCGGGTTGTCGCCCAGCATCACCTTGAGTGTGCCGAGTGCCTGCCCTTTGGTGAAAGGCGCTACCAGCGGGTCGGGTCGGGCCACCTGGGTTTTGACTTTGGGCGCGCTACCGGCGGCGACCGCTACCACGATGGCCTGGGGGCGGCCCAGCTTCACGGTGGACGACTTGCCCTTCCAGACGGACGGCGTCACTACGGCCTGACCGGCGTCAAACAGCTTCACGGCTTCATAGGCGGTATAGCCCCAGTTCAGCAGTTTCTGCGATTCGTTGGCGCGCGCGCTGTCGCTGGACGTACCCAGCACGATGGCCAGCAGGCGCCGGCCGCCCGGCGCGCCGGCCGCGCCCAGATTGGGAAAGTCGCGCTTGGCCGTGGCGATCATGCAGTAGCCGGCGGCGTCGGTATGGCCGGTTTTGAGGCCGTCCACGGTCGGGTCGCGGAACAGCAGGGTATTGCGGTTGGTGTCGTTGGCCGCCGGCGTGCCGGGATAGCGGTATTTCTTGATGGCCGAGTAGCCGATGTAGTCGGGGAAATCCGTCATCAGACGCGTGGCCAGGATGCTCAGGTCGCGCGCCGTGGTGGTGTGGCCGGGTTCTGTCAGGCCTTCGGGGTTCTTGTAGGAAGTCGATTTCATGCCCAGGGCCTTGGCCTGCTCGTTCATGAGCTGCACGAAATGCTCGGCCGTCCCGCCCACGCCTTCAGCCAGCGCCATGGTGGCGTCGTTGCCCGACTGCACCACCATGCCCTTGATGAGGTCCTCGACGGGCACCTGCATTTTCGGGTCGATGAACATGCGCGAGCCCGGCATTTTCCAGGCGCGCTCGCTGACGCCGAAGGTCTGCTTGAGGTTGATCTTCTTGGACTTGAGCGCGTCGAACACCAGGTATTCGGTCATCAGCTTGGTCAGCGAGGCCGGTTCGACCGGGGAGTCGACGTCCTTGGCGGCCAGTATCTGGTTGGCGGTCACGTCCAGCAGCAAATAGGAGCGCGCGGCGATTTCCGGCGCTTGCGGCACCTGGGCGTGCGCCAGCGGTAGCACCGCGGAGAAAACCAGGAAAACGGCGGCGGTGAAGGCGCGCAGGCCCTGGATGGGTCGGGGAGCCTTGAGGGAAGCTTGCATTGGGGGTATCGCTGAAAAGTAGGAATTGAACGAAAGGTCTGGCGGCACGGGTCAGGCCGAGGGCGAAGACAGGTGGCGAACCACAAGATTTTTCAACAGGGGCAATTGTCCATGAAAGAAATGGCCGCCCCCGGGGACAACCGTAACAGGCAGCGCCTGCGGGCGCGCCCAGTCGAGCACGGCGGAGAGCAAAACGGTGTCGTCCTGCTCTCCATGCACGACCAAGGTCTTGAGATGCGCAGCCTCCTCGATCGGCGCGGCCGGCGCACGGGTCACGCTGGTGCCGACCAGCACCAGTTTTTCGATGTCGCGGCTGGCGGCCAGGCGCTGGAATGCATGCGTGGTGACGAAGGCGCCGAAGGAAAATCCGGCAAGCGCCAGCGGCTGCGCGGCGCTTGCCGGCGCGGCGTGCTCCACCACCGCCAGCAAATCCTCGAGCTCGCCCCGCCCTTCGTCGTGGCTGCCGGCGCTGCCGCCCACGCCGCGAAAGTTAAAGCGCACCGCCGTCCATCCGCAGTGCACAAAGGCCCGCGCCAGCGTCTGCACCACCTTGTTGTCCATGGTGCCGGCAAACAGCGGATGCGGATGTGCGATGACCGCCACGCCGCGCGAAGCGCCGGCGGGAAGGTCCAGTGCGACCTCAAGCGCGCCCGCCGGGCCCTCGATGAGGGATTTTTGGGTTTGGGAGTTCACGGAAACACTTTCAATCGAGGGGCCTAGCGCCCCAGGTGCGCGGGTGTGAGCAGGCGCTCAACCACCTTGCCGTTCTTGAGATGCGACTCGACGATTTCATCGATGTCGCTGGCATCCACATAGGTGTACCAGACCGCTTCCGGGTAGACCACGGCCACCGGGCCGGCGGCGCAGCGGTCCAGGCAGCCGGCCTTGTTGACCCGCACCTTGCCCGGCCCGGCGAGCCCGGCGGCCTTGACCTGCGACTTGCAGCGATCAAAGCCTTCCTGCGCGCGATGGTCGGCGCAGCAGTCTTCACCGTTGGCGCGCTGGTTCAGGCAAAAGAAGATATGGCGTTCGTAATAGGAATTTTGTTCAGGCATGCAGTGACTTTAGAGGATGTTGTGTTCGATATGTTCCGCAGGCTCAGGCGGCCTCGACGACGAAGGCCGTCGCCTTCCTCACCAGCGGCAGAAGCAGCAGCAAGGTCGGAAAGGCAATGACCCAGGAAATAGCCCAGGCGCCCAGCCAGGTGCGCAGGACGCCGGGCGTGATCCCCACGCCCTTGAGCGTGCTGATAAGGGAGACGATGCAAGTCATGAAAAGCGACAGCAGCAAGGGGATTACCCAGCGCGCGCTGCGTGCGGGGAGTTTGGCAAAACCGAAAAGGGTGCGCGACGAAGATTTCGAAGAGTTCATATATGTTTCCATAAGCCGTCCAGTCAAGGCGCCTTTCCCGCGGCCGGAAGGCCGAAGGGAAAACACACGCCCGGCATGGCCGGCGGTGGTAGGCGCGTTGATTGACGTAAACGCTTACGGCAACTCTTGAGGGAGATCGCGCTGCGATAGTAGCAGAAGACGGCGATTGCGGCATCAAGCCCGCGGTTCGCGGCCCGACAGCCGCACCAGCACGTAGAGCAAGGCCGCATACGGCCAGAGCCAGCCCAGCCACTGCACCACCCCATGAAAGCGGATGAAGCGGCCTTGCTCCCAGGTCTGCAGCGTCTGTGCGAAGTAGGGGTCCGCAGGCGCCTGGTTGAGCAGCCCCAGATGGATGGCCAGCGCCAGCAGCGCGAGCGCCGCCGCGGCGCGGCGCGGCACCGCCAGCAGCAGCAGCGCCAAAACGGCCGCCAGGCCTATGCCGGCCTGCACCGGGATGTCCAGCCAGGCCCAGGCGTGGTCGGGACCGTAACTCAGGGCGGCGGACAACGCCGACGCGCCAATACCCGCCGCGATCGCCGCCGCCGAGAACGCCGCCCGTTGCCAGAGCGTGCGAATCACGCAATAGCCGAGCAGGCAGGGAATCAACGCGCCCAGCGCCACGCAGATCAGCTCGGCGATAGGCACCAGGGGCTGCAGCTCCACATCGCGCACCGGCATCCACTGCAGGAAAGGCGTGTCCGTCAGAACATCGGCCAGGGCCGCCTCCAGCCGCTCGAACACCTGCCCCAGGCCCATGGGCACGGACGCCGGAAACAGCAGGGCCAGCGGCCAGAGCAGCAGCAGCACCAGCGCACCCCGCGCGTCGTAGGCAAACCAGCGCGCCCGAAAGCGGCCCCAGCGGTCCACCACGCCGGTTTTTTCCAGGGCCCAGGCAAAACACGCGCCCAGCCAGGCGCCCAGCGTATTGAGCAGCAGGTCGACATTGGAGGGAATGCGCGACGGCAGATAGCTTTGCAGCGTTTCCATCGCCAGGGACAGCAGGCCGCTGGCCAGCACCGCCACCGTCACGGCCCAGGACACGCGCCGGCTGCGCAGCGCCGACAGCGCCAATAAAAACCCCAGCGGCGCGTAACCCAGCAGGTTGGCGCCCACGTCAAACCCCGTCCAGTACTGCGGCAGCGGCGCCGTCAGGAAGCGAAAAGGGGAGATGCCCTGGTCGCGCCAGTCGGCGAAGGGGTACAGGCTGGCGTAAACAATCAGGCAGATGGCGGCCAATGCGAGCGGCCAGGCAGCTGTTCTGTGCGCACCCCCTGGATGTGGCGCACCCCCGTCGTTCTCACTTCGCTGCGCTTCGTGTAGTTCCTTCCCCCCTTGCAGGGGGCGACGCAAGGCGCCCGGCGAAGCCGGTTCGCCCGCGTCTGCTGGGTTGGGGGGGGCCTTCTTCACTGTGATGCCCGGTTGGTGATCCTAAAAGGGCTTCACAACGACCAGGATGACTGCCGCTAATAACAACAGCACCGGCACTTCATTGAACCAGCGAAACCACTTGTGGCTGCGCGTATTGCGGTTGGCGACGAACTTTGCCAGCAGGCGGCCGCAGGCGTGGTGGTAGCCGATCACCAGCGCCACCACAGCCAGCTTGGCATGCATCCAGCCGTTGCCCGGCCCGCGGCCTATGCCGTAACCCAGGTACAGCCACAGGCCAAAAACCAGCGCCGGCACGGCCAGGATGGCCGTGAATCGCATTAGCTTTCGTGCCATCAGGACCAGCCGCTCACGCTCAGCCACACTTTCCGGCGGGACCATCGCCAGGTTCACAAAAATGCGCGGCAAATAAAACAGCCCGGCAAACCAGCTGGCGATAAAAACGATGTGGAGTGATTTGACCCAAAGCATGGAGCTAGTTTAGTCCGCATGCCCGTCAGCCCCCGGTCTCGCTGCAGGATTGGCGAAGGACGCTACGGCGCGTTCAGAAATCCGTTTACCGGGATGAAGCGCAAGGCGCCCGGAGCACAGCAACCGGAATGGACTCAAGTCCATGAGGATTGCGAGCACCGCGGCAACGCAGCGATTCGCCCGGCAAACGGATTTATGAATGCGCCGGGCAAAAAAATGCCCGGGGCGCTGGGCCACCGGGCTGGCAAGCCTTTTTGCTGTCACACGCAAAGGCCCCGCTCAGGGAGGAAAAGCGGGATGTAGCTGCCAAATTGGTAACCACACGTATTAATTCTAACCACCGCCGTCGGCCCTTGGCAATGATTTAATAAGTAACCTAAGAAACTTTCATGTAAAGCTGGGCAAGCGCAACCCAGGCAGGGACCGCGCGCCAGGTACTTCATGGCGCTCGTGAAAGCCCTTCCCGGTTTCAACGGGCCGCGTTTAAACAGTGAACAGCTTGCTAAAGCTTTGGCACAATTTGCCCATGACTTTCCACGCCTCCAACTTCGCCCCCTTTCCGGCGGGCCGCCCCCGTCGCCTGCGTCGCGATGCCTTTACCCGCAATCTGGTGCGCGAGCACACACTTACCTCAAGCGACCTGATTTATCCGGTATTTGTGGTGGACGGAAAACAGCAGCGCCAGCCGGTGGCCTCCATGCCCGGGGTTGAACGCCTGAGCCTGGACTTGCTGTTGCCGGTGGCCGAAGAGTGCGTGAAGCTGGGTATCCCGGTGATGGCGCTGTTCCCCGTGGTGGAGGCCTCGCTCAAAACTTACGACGGCAAGGAAGCCACCAACCCGGACGGCCTGATTCCACGCGTGGTGCGCGAACTCAAGAAGAATTTCCCCGGCCTGGGCGTGATGACCGATGTCGCACTGGACCCTTTCACCACGCACGGCCAGGACGGACTGCCGGACGAAAACGGTTACATCCTGAATGAAGAGACGGTGGCGATGCTGGTGAGGCAGGCGATGTGCCAGGCCGAGGCCGGCGTCGACATGGTCGCGCCCAGCGACATGATGGACGGCCGCATCGGCGCCATCCGCCAGGCATTGGAGGCGAAAAAGCTGATCCACACCCGCATCATGGCCTACAGCGCCAAATACGCGAGCGCCTTCTACGGTCCCTTTCGCGATGCGGTGGGCTCGGCCGGCAACCTCGGCAAGGCCGACAAAAAGGTCTACCAGATGGACCCGGGCAACAGCGACGAAGCCTTGCGCGAAGTGGCCCTGGACATCGCCGAAGGCGCCGACATGGTGATGGTCAAGCCCGGCATGCCCTACCTGGACATCGTGCGCCGCGTGAAGGACGAGTTCAAGGTGCCCACCTTCGCCTACCAGGTCAGCGGCGAATACGCCATGATGAAAGCCGCCGCGCAGAACGGCTGGCTGGACCACGACGCCGTCATGATGGAAAGCCTGCTGGCTTTCAAGCGCGCCGGCGCCGACGGCGTGCTGACCTATTTCGCCATCGACGCCGCCCGCAAGCTGCGGCAAGGCTGAGCGGTGCGCGTTTTCACCATCAGCGCCGGCGGCAGCCCAGGCGTCACCGAAACCGACGCCCTGCCGACCCAGCTGCCCGCCCAGGGCTTTGTCTGGGTCGCCTGCGCCCGCCGCGAGTTCGAGGCGCTGCAGGCCCAGATCCAGACCAGCCTGCAACTGCTGTGCGGCACCCAGCTGGTGGACCTGCATGTCTCCGACCTGCTGAACAACCAGTTGCCCTCGCACTACGACTACACCTCGCAATACGACATCCTGGTGTTCCGCCGCCTGGCGGCCGGCCAGACCGAGACCGCCCCCGGCCGGCCCGGCGAACCGCTGCAGGAACGCATGAAACGCGGCGGGCCGCCGGTGCTCAAGCGCATAGACACCAGTCCGGTCGGCTTCGCCGTGTTCGACAAGTTGCTGCTGACGGTGCATCCCGCCGATTGCGCGGTACGCGATGCCTACGCGTCACGGCTGCTGAACGCCACCACGGCCGAGTCCCGCTCCAGCGGCGTCAAGCTGCCCGCCAGCCCCGCCGACATGATGCTGCGCATCGTCAACCAGATCGTCGACGGCTACCTGGAGCTCCGGCGCGAACTCACGCGCCAGCTCGACCACTGGCAGTCCGAACTGCTCCGGCCCGGCACGCGCTTTACCAACTGGAGCTCGGTGCTCGACGCGCGGCTGGCCATGCACCAGCTGGACGAAATCTGTGAAGACCAGCGCTCGGCCGTGCAGGACTGGATCGACTCCGTGGAAACCTGGCCCGAGGGTGTGACGCCCGCCGCGGTGCGCGAACGCGAACTGCTGAAAGTGCGCTCGCGCGACGTTCTGGAGCACATCGAGCGCGTGGTCCACCACGTGCGCCGCATGGAGCAGAGCGCCGAGACCGCCGTGCAGATGCATTTTTCGGCGCAAAGCAACCGCACCAACGACATCATGCGCACGCTCACGGCGCTGACCGCCATCTTCCTGCCGCTGAACCTGATCACCGGTTTCTTCGGCATGAATTTCGAGTTCATGCCCTTTCTCCACACCAGCAAGGGCTTCTGGTGGACCTTCGGCTTCATGGTCCTGATCGTCGCCGTGGTCGGGACGGTATTCTGGCGCAAGCAATATATCGCCCGCACCCGCGGCTAGGCGCGCCGCAATCCCCAGTCCATTCGCAGGAGACACCGCCATGCCCGCTGCCTTCACCCGCCTCTTCGTCGCTGGCGCTTCCCTGCCGCGAGCGACCTGGCCGGTCATGCTGGCGGTCTCGGCGTTGCTGGCCGGCTGCGAAAGCCTGAGCCCCGCCGAATGCGCCACCGCCGACTGGCGCCAGCTGGGCGTGCAGGACGGCAGCCGCGGCAGCGCCGACCGCGCCGCCGACTACTACGAGTCCTGCAGCAAGGCCGGCGTGCCCGTGAATGTGGCGGTCTACCGCGCGGGCCGCACACAGGGCCTGCAAAGCTACTGCCAGCCGGCCAATGCCCTTAACGAAGGCCTGGCCGGCAACAGTTACGAAGGCGTGTGCCCGGCCCCCATGGACCAGAACTTCCGCAATATCCATGGCATTGCCTGGCGCGACCAGGAGGCCCGCAAGAACCTGGCGCGGCTGCAGCGCGAACAGGACCAGATGGAGGCGGAGCTGCGTGACAGCAAAACCGCCGATGACCGCAAGCGCACGCTGCGCGAGCAGCTCTCGCGCTCGGACCGCCGCATTGAAGAAGCCCGCTACGCGGTGCGCGACGCCGGCTACCAGCTCGACCGCCTGCGCAGCGACATGCGCCAGCGCAGCCAGTACTGACACAAGAGTCCCCCATGCAGCCCGGTACCCAGCCCAGCGCAATCGCGGGCCTGCGGGTGGGCTGCGCCGGCTGGAGCCTGCCGCGCGAAAGCTGGCCGGAATTTCCCGAGGACGGCAGCCACCTGCAGCGCTATGCCGCGCGCTTCAACGCGGTAGAGATCAACTCCTCCTTTTACCGCCCGCACCAGCCGGCCACCTACGCGCGCTGGGCCGGCAGCGTTCCCGCGGATTTCCGCTTTTCCGTCAAGCTGCCCAAGACCCTCACCCACGAAAAACGCCTGCGCGGCGGCGAAAGCCTGCTGGACGCCTTCCTCAAGCAGGTCAATTGCCTCGGCGAAAAGCTCGGCTGCCTGCTGGTGCAACTGCCGCCCAGCCTGGCGTTCGACGCGGCCTCGGCCGGCGATTTTCTGGCCGGGCTGCGCCGGCGCCATGCCGGCGACGTCGCGCTGGAGCCGCGCCATGCGAGCTGGTTCACGGCGCCGGCCGACGACCTGCTGAAAGAACTGAAGATCGGCCGCGTGCTGGCCGACCCGGTGCTGTTCGACGCGGGCCGTGCGCCCGGCGGCGACCCGGCGCTGGTCTATGTGCGCTTGCACGGCTCACCGCGCATGTATTACTCGGCCTATGCGCCGGACGTGCTCGATGCGCTGCTTGTCCGGCTCAAACGTGCGGCGGCGTCTGACGCCTCGGCCTGGTGCGTCTTCGACAATACAGCCAGCGGCGCCGCGGTGCCTGACGCCCTGTACCTCGCGCGGGGACTGGCGCGGCGCTGATTCCGCCGGCCTGCCCCGCCTGCGAAAGGAGGACACATGAAAAACCGCTTCAGCGGGAAGACCCCGCCCAAGGTCTGCGCGGACGACCTCACCCGCGAAAACGTTCAGTCCATGCGGCGCGTGGAGGAAATGGCGATGGCCAACCGCAGCCGCGCCGACCGCATGGCCGCCTTCATCGCCGGCTTCTGCGGCTCCATGCCTTTTGTATGGTTGCATGTGGCCGCCTTCGCGTGCTGGATTGCCTTCAACACGTGGCCGGGGCTGGCGCATTGGGACCCCTACCCCTTCACCTTTCTCACGCTGGTGGTGTCGCTCGAAGCGATTTTTCTGTCGTCCTTCATCCTGATCAGCCAGAACTACGAGCTGCGCGTCAGCGACAGGCGCAACCAGCTCGATTTGCAGATCAACCTGCTGACTGAGCAGGAAAACACCAAGATGATCCAGATGCTGGAACGCATCGCCAAAAAAGTGGGGGCCGACAGCCCCGACCCGGACGTTCGCATCCTCAAGGAAGACACCGACCCGGAAAAGCTGGTGGCCCAGATCGAGCAGGCGCAGAACGAGAACCCGCCGAAGTAGACTCCCCACTCCCAAGAGCCGCTTACAAAATCCAGCGAAGCGGTCCTGGCTAGGCGCGTCGCCGCAGACAGTACACCAGTACGGCAAGGCGGCGCAACAACGCCAGGAGGGTTTTGTGAGTGGCTCCGCCTCAGACCCAGGGCTGGGCCAGCCCTTCGGCCTCAAAAGCTCTGATCACCGCGGGGCGTGCCAGCGCACGCTTCAAATAGGCGCCGAGATGTGCGCGGTCACGCGCCGGCTTGGAGGCGAAATTGCGCGTCCAGCGGCACAGCGTCAGCGTGTAGATGTCCACCGCCGAATAGTTCGCGCCCAGCAGCCAGGGCTGGTCCTGCGTTTTTTCCAGCCGGGCGAGCTCCGCGTCCAGCTGGTCCAGCATCAGGCCGACCTTGGCCTCGGCATGCGATTTCAGTTCGGCCACGCCCGCGCTGTTGCCCGCATCCATCCAGCGGTCGGTGTAGAAATAAATGATCAGAGTGGACTGCACGGTATTGGTCAGCCAGACCAGCCATTTGTAGAAATGCGCGCGCTCCGCCGTGCCCAGCGCCGGGGCCAGGCCGGCCTCGGGATGCCTGTCGCACAGATGCATGCAGATCGCGGCGGTTTCGTAAAGCACCAGATCGCCGTCGACCAGCGTCGGGATCAGGCCGTTGGGGTTGAGCTTGCGGTAAGCCTCCGAGCGGTGGGCGCCCGTGCTGGTGTCGACCAGGATTTTTTCAAAGGGAACACCCAGTTCCTGGAGCAGGATGTGGGGCGCCATGGCCGCGGAACTTGGAGAGAAGTGGAGTTGGTACATAAACATATTGTGCCCCTGCGGTCGCTCACTTCGTGCAGCGCCCTACCCCCGAAGGGTCGCCCGCCTGCGGCCCGGCAGAGCCCCGACCCCGCTTGGCTGGAGCCCTCAGGGGCTCTTTAATTTCCAGCCGCCGTCGCAGTCGAGGATGGTGCCGGTGATGAAGGTGTTGGTGGTCAGCAGCATCAGCGCTGCCGCCAGGTCTTCGGGCTTGCCAACACGGCCGACGGGCACCTTGCTGGCCAGCTCTTCAAACAATTTGGCTCGTGCGGCCTCTGGCACGCGCGACCACCAGGGGGTATCGACCACGCCGGGCACCAGGGCATTGACGCGCAAGGGCCTGAGCTCGGAGGCGAGCACAGGCACCATTGCTTCCAACGCCGCATTGATCGCAGCCAGGCCCGAAGTGCCAGGCTGCAAGGCACGCGAAGAAATGGCGCCAACGAAGGTGATGGATCCATCCGCTTTCAGGGTCGGCAGGGCAGCCTGGGCGCACTGCAGCTGCGGCCAGAATTTGCCTTCAAAGCCCTTGCGCAGCTCGGACAGGTTCAACTCACGGAACAAGCCCGCGCCTGAGGAGCCGGAGACGCTCAGCACCAGATGGTCAAAACCGCCTTCTGCCTTGAAGAACACGGCGCAGGCTGCCGCATCACCGGCATCAAGTTGCCGCGCCTGGACACCCAAGGCCTGCGCGGCGAAAAATTTGGCCGGGTCGCGCCCAGCCACCACCACTTCATGACCGTCGTCCAGCGCCAGCTTCGCGGTCGCCAGGCCGATGCCCGAAGTACCGCCTACAACGATGTATTTCATTCCACTCTCCCTGCGGGCTAGCGCAGCAGTTCGTTGCCGCGCACATTTCCATGAAATTTACAGGCAGCCCAACCACGCCGATAAACCACCTCTTCAGCCCAGCTTCGCGGCGAAGAAGGCCAGCGAACGCTCACGCGCCAGCTTGGCCGCCGCCTCGCTATAGGATCCGCGCTGGTCGCAGTTAAAGCCGTGGTTGGCCGGGTAGATATGCACCTCGACCTCGGGGTGCGCCTTGGTGAAAGCCTCAATGCCTTCCATGGGAATCCAGTGGTCCTGGTCGCCGAAGTGGGCCATGACGGGACACTTGGGCTGGCGCTCGATTTCTTCCTCGGCCGTGATGCCGCCGCCGTAATAGGGGATCGCCGCTGAGAGCCCGTCCAGCAGGCAGGCCGCGCGCCAGGTCAGCAGGCCGCCCCAGCAAAAGCCGATGATGCCGACCTTGCCGCCGCCGGCCTTGGCCGCATGGTCTATCGCCGCCTGCAGGTCTTGCAGCACGCCGGCGCCGGGCAAGGCGCTGACGGCGGTTTTGAGTTCGAAGCCGGCTTTCATGTCTTCTTCGCTGTAGCCCATGTCGACGCCGGGCTTGACGCGTTCAAAGGTGGCCGGCGCCACCGCCAGGTAGCCCTGTTCCGCGAAACGGTCGGTGACGGCGCGGATATGCGAATTGACGCCGAAGATTTCCTGCACCACCACGACGCCGCCACGCGGCTTGCCTTCGGGTTTGGCGACGTAGGCCGGCACGGAAAAACCGTCGGCCGCGGTGAGTTGGATGAATTGGCCCATGGTGTGATGCTCCTTCAAGAATGGATGTGCGATAGATGGATGAATCAACCGGCGAACCGCCTAGGCGCCCGCCATCAGCTTGCGTTCGACGAAATCAAGCCGGTCCTGGCCCCAGAACAGCTCCCCGTTCACGACATAGCTGGGCGCGCCGAACACACCGGCGTCAATTGCCTGCTGGGTATTGGCCTCATATCGCTCCTGCACGGCCTGGCTGAAGGACTGCTCCAGCCGCTCGGCGGGCATGCCGCATTCGGCCAGCAACTCGGCCAGCACCTTTTCGTCGGCGATGTGGCGTTCACGCACCCATACGGCGCTGAAGATCGCGCCGCCGATTTTCATCGCGGCCTCGCTGCCGTCATGCATGTCCACCGCGATGATGAGGCGCGACGCGTCGTCGCCGGAGACCGGGAAGTACTTGGGCTTGAGGTTCAGCGGCGCATGCAGGTGGTCCGAATAGCGCTGCAACTCCAGCAGCCGGTAGGCCTGCCGCTGCGGCGCGCGCTGGCCCAGCGGCAGCCCGCCGGAGATCGGGAACACCTTGCCGCCCAGGTCTATGGGCAACACCCGTACGATGGCGCCCGCCGCCCGGGCAATTTGCGCAAAGCGCTCGTGTCCCAGGTAGGTCCAGGGGCTTTGCGGGGTGAAATAGTAATCAATGGTGGTGCTCAAGTTTGTCTCCGTCAGGGTCTCTGGATGGGGCTCCGCGCCGCCGGGCGGCCGGGCATTGCGCAAGCTACGGCTTAGGGTACATTGATCCGCCAAGTCCCCGTTTTTACCCGGGATTGCCATTTTCTGCAGGAGGTGCGGTTTGTCAAAAGTTCTTCTGATCACGGGCGGTTCGCGCGGCATCGGCGCGGCATCGGCCCTGCTGGCGGCGCGCCAGGGCTGGGCGGTGGCCGTCAATTACGCCAGCAATTCGCTGGCGGCCGACGAAGTGGTGCGGCTGATCCGCCAGGCCGGCGGCCAGGCCATCACGGTCCAGGCCGACGTGGCCGATGAGGCGCAGGTGCTGGCGATGTTCGAGAAAGTGGATGCCAAGCTCGGCCGGCTGGACGGCCTGGTCAACAACGCCGGCGTGGTGGACCGCACCACTCGCGTCGACGCCATGACCCTGGCGCGGCTGCGGCGTATGTTCGAGATCAATGTGTTCGGCTCCTTCCTCTGCGCGCGCGAAGCCGTCAAGCGCATGAGCACCCGCCACGGCGGCGCGGGCGGCGCCATCGTCAATGTCTCCAGCGCGGCGGCGCGGCTGGGCGCCCCCGGCCAGTATGTGGACTACGCGTCCGCCAAGGGCGCCATCGACACCTTCACCGTCGGGCTGGCCAAGGAAGTCGCCACCGAGGGCATACGCGTGAACGCCGTGCGCCCCGGCATCATTGACACCGACATCCACGCCTCGGGCGGCCTGCCCGACCGCGCCCGCGACCTGGCGCCGCAGGTGCCCATGCAGCGGCCCGGCACCGCCGAAGAGGTAGCGGAGTCCATAGTCTGGCTGCTCGGCGACAATGCAAGCTACACAACAGGCGCGCTGCTCGATGTAGCAGGCGGCAGGTAACTTTCGCGCCTGCATGCTTAGCTACTCTTAAGGAAGAACGATGGATTTCAAACCGCTCGTCACGCTGCTGGCCATCGTCAACCCGCTAGCCATCGTGCCTTTTTTCATCCACTACACGCAGGATTTTTCCGACGAGCAGCGCCGCCGCACCGTGCTGGTGGCCTCTTTCACGGCCTTTGTCGTGATTGCGATCAGCGCGCTGCTGGGCTTGCAGATCCTCGACTTCTTCAGCATCTCGCTGGCGAGTTTCCAGGTGGGCGGCGGCATGCTGCTGCTGATCAGCTCCATGAACATGCTGAACGCGCAGCCGGCCGAAGCCAAGCCCCAAACCAACGAAATGGAAGACGGCGCGGCCAAGGCGGCGCGCGGCGCCAGCATCGCCGTGGTGCCGCTGACGATCCCGCTGCTGACGGGGCCGGCCACCATGTCCACGGTCGTAATCTATGCTGAAAAAGCCAAGACCGCCCTGCAGCTGTCCATGCTGGTCGGTTACGGTATCGTGATCGCCCTGGCCACCGCGATCTGCTTTTCGCTAGCCGAGCCGATTGCCCGCGTGCTGGGCAAAACCGGCATCAACGTGATGACGCGGTTGATGGGCCTGATCCTGGCCGCGCTGTCCGTCGAGGTGATGGCCGACGGCCTCGGGAAGTTATTCCCCATCCTGCGCTCCTGAACGGCTCGCACAGATGGCTGGCGCGCGCATCCTGCTGGTGGAAGACGACCCGGCGATTGCCCGCTCCATCATTTACACGCTGGAGCGCGACGGTCTCAGTGTGACCCACAGCCTGCTGCTGGGCGATGCCCGCGCCCAGATCAGCCGGCAGCCGCCCGACGCCGTGATCCTCGACGTGGGCCTGCCCGACGGCAGCGGCCTGGACTTGTGCCGCGAGCTGCGCGCCGCCGGCAGCCTGCCGGTGCTGATGCTCAGCGCCCAGGGCGAGGAGATCGATCGCGTGCTGGGGCTGGAGCTGGGCGCCGACGACTACGTGAGCAAGCCCTTCAGCCCGCGCGAACTGCTGGCGCGCGTGCGCAGCCTGCTGCGGCGCGCGCGCATGCCGGCCCCCGCGCCAGCGCTTGCGGGCAACCCTTTCGAGATCGACCCCGCGGGCCAGCGCGTGAGCCTGCACGGCCGCCCGCTTAACCTGACGCGCCGCGAGTTCGGCCTGCTGGCCGACCTGCTGCGGCATCGCGACCGCATCCGCTCGCGCGACGACTTGCTGGGCGCGGTCTGGGGAACGGACTCGGACAGCACGGACCGCACGGTGGACACCCACATCAAGACCTTGCGCGCCAAACTGCAGGAAATAGCGCCAGAGCACGACTACATCGTGACTCACCGGGGTATGGGCTACTGCCTCGATCTAAACCGCGTCAAAGGCGGCTGACATGCGCCTGGGCATACGCCTGCTGTTCGGATTTTTCCTGGTCACCGGGCTGGCCGCGGTTTTCACGCTGCGCGTCTTTGTGGCTGAAGTGAAACCCAGCGTCCGCGAAGTCATGGAAGACATGATGGTGGACACCGCCAACATCCTGGCCGAGCTGGCCGGCGACGACCTGGCGGCCGGCGCCATTGCCGAAGGCCGCTTTGCCGGCCATGTACGCAACTACGCCAAGCGCCCGATCGACGCGCAGATCTGGGGCCTGGCCAAGCAGTCGCTGGACTTCCGCGTCTACATCACCGACGCGGGCGGCAAGGTGGTGTTCGACTCGGAGAACCTGGCGACCGGCCAGGACTATTCACGCTGGCGCGACGTGGCCCTGACCCTGCGCGGCGAATACGGCGCGCGCGCAACCCGCGAGGTGCAGCAGGACGACCGCACCTCGGTGATGTACGTGGCCGCGCCGGTGCAGCGGGACGGAAAGATCATCGGCGTGCTGACCGTCGCCAAGCCGATGTCCACCATCCAGGCCTTCATAGACCGGGCTGAGCGGAAAATCCTGCTAAGCGGCGCGCTGTTGCTGGTGCTGTCGCTGGCCATCGGCGTGGCCGTGACGCTGTGGGTGGTGTGGAGCATTCGCAAGCTGCGCCGCTATGCCAACGCCGTCGGCCAGGGCGGCAAACCCGCGGTTCCGCAGATATCGGGCGAGCTTGGCGAGCTGGCCATGGCAGTCGATGCCATGCGCCTGAAGCTCGAGGGCCACGAGTACATAGAAGATTACGTGCGCGCGCTGACGCACGAGCTCAAGAGCCCGATCGCCGCGATTCGCGGCGCGGGCGAGCTGCTGCAGGACGAGCTTCCCGAAGACGCGCGCCGCGAGTTTTCGGGGCAGGTACTGGCCCAGTCCGCCCGCATGCAGGCGCTGGTGGACCGCATGCTCGAGCTGACGAAGCTGGAGCAGCGCCATGCACAGGTAGAGCGCGAGCGCCTTTTGTGGGCCGGCGTCCTCAAGCCCTTTGAGACGGCGGGCGGCCGGGCCCAGCATGTCATCAAAATCGTAATCAGCCCGGAACATGCCGGCGTGCATGCGGAGCCCGGCCTGCTGGGCCTGGCGCTGAGCAACCTGCTCGAAAACGCGCGCTCGTTCGCGCCCCAGGGCTCGACCATCACGCTGGAGGCCGGGCCGGACCGTATCGCCGTGCAGGACAACGGCCCTGGCGTGGCCGACTACGCCCTGCCCCGGCTGGGCGAACGCTTCTTCTCGACGGTACGCCCCGACGGCCACACCAAGGGCTCGGGCCTGGGGCTGGCCATCGTGCGGCAGATCATGCAGCTGCATGGCGGCCGCATGGTAGTGCGCAACACCCGGCCCGGCTTGCGGGTCGAGCTGTATTTCTAGCCTGGCCGCGCCCATCACCCTGCCACCTTCGCAGGCCCAGGTTTGGCCGGTTCGGCCTGCTTGAAGCGTGCATACCAGTCCACGCGGCGCGTCAGCATCATGATGGCGGCGAGCACGGCGAACAAGGCCACGGCGCCCAGCAGCAAGGCGGTCTGCTCCATCCGCAGCAAGACAAACAGCATGCCGTACAGCGTGGCAATGCCCAGGCCGAAAGGCAGGCCGCGCGACCAATGGCCCAGCATGTGGCTGGCGTAAAAGGTGAGGAGCAGCACGCAGGCGGTTGAGGCCATGGCGTAGGCGGATTCAAAGGGCATGTGCTCCGAGAGGCTCACCAGCAGCAGGAAAAACATGCTCATTGCGGCGCCGACCAGCAGGTACTGGATCGGGTGCACGCGCAGCGACTTCATGAACTCGAACAGCCCCACCGCTAAAAAGGTGAGGCCGATGAACAACAGGCCGTACTTGGTGGCCCGGTCACTGAGCGCATAGGTGTTGGAAGGATCGACAAAGGTCACGTTGAAAGCCTCGACGCAGCCGTTGGTGGCCGAGCCGTCGCTGTAAGACGGGCAAACGGCCTTGCGCTTGCCCGCATCCGCTTGCGTCACGTCCTGCTGCGCGGTGCTGGCCAGGGAGCTGACGCGCCAACTGGCCTCAAAGCCGTCGTCCGTGATCTTGCGGTCCACCGGCAAAAACTGCCCGCCAAAACTCGGGTGCGGCCAGTTGGAGCTGAGCTGCACCCGGGTGTCGCCGCCCAGCGGCACGACTGAAATGCTTTCGGTGCCCATCAACTCCAGCGTCAGTTGTGCCTGCAGCGGCGCCGCGCCCACCATGGTGATGGGCAGCGGCGCGTGCACGCCGCGCGGGTAGCTGCCGTAAAAAGTACCGGGCTTGAGCGCCAACACCTGCTCGCCGATTTTCACGCTGGCATGCCGGATGCCGCGCGAGTCGGACACAGCCATCATCAACAGCGGCTGGCCGCAATTCATGCGCGAGCCGGCATGCTCGGACACGGGCTTGAGCGCTTCGGTGTCGGTCCATTCGGCCACGATGTCGGCTTTGAGGTTAAACACCTGCGTCGCATGCAGGCCGCGGGCGCGCGCCTCGAGCTTGCTGCCGCCCTTGAGCGTGAGGGAGGCCGGTGCAGCCACCAGCAGGAATTCACGGCGCTCGGTCTGCACCTTCTTGCCCTCATACTTGACGTCCCATTCTTCGGTACAAGCCCGATGGATCAGCGGGCCCGTCAAGGTCTGCGGGCCGGCCAGGCTTTGGGCCACGCTCTGGATGGCGATCTGCCGGTAGGTCTGGCGGTCGTGCACCACGCCGCTGATCTGGAACAGGGCGAGGACCAGCAGGACCAGCACCAGGGCCAGCGCGAGGAGTTTTTGTTTCATGGCTTCCTTTCGTTTGAACAACGAAGGGAAGTGTGCAAAGCGTGTGTGAGGTCAGGATGAGATCCGGCCGCCTCTGTGAAGCGAGGGTGAAGTCACCCCAGCGGGTATTTCACCAGTGGGGGCCGAGGGTCCGGCTTTGCCGGCCCCAGGCGCCGCCCCCTTGAAGGGGGGGAACGGGCTACACGAAGTGAGCCCGGACGGGGGTCATTTTTTTCTTATCAGTTTGACCAGCTGGTTGCTGGTATTGCGCAGGCGCTGCGCCATCATCTGCGTGATCTTGACCAGCAGCTTGGCGCCCACGCCGGGATGGTCGCGGATCAGCAGGGCTATTTCATGGCGGCCCCAGACACCGGCTTCGACCGCCTCGATGGCGGTGCAGGTGGCGTAGCGCGGTTCGCTGTCGAGCATGGACATATCGCCGATCGCCGCGCCGCCGCGCACCACGGCCACGCGCGACACCAGCGCTTCGGCGCCGCCATCGGCTTCGGCCTGGGCTGCATCGGCCGCAGACTCCAGGCGCTTGGTGACGTCGACCGTGCCTTTGAGGATCAGCATCATCCAGTCACCGGATTCGCCCTCGCGGATCATCACCTGGCCCGGCTCGGCGCGCACCAGCAGCATGGACGCGCCCAGGACGTCGGCCTCTGCGGGCGTGAAGTCCTGCAGCAGTTGCGAGGTCTGCAGCAGGTCCGGGCCGTAAGCGCTCAGGCGTTCGCAGCAACCGAAGACCTGCAGCCCGGCGGCGTCCAGCTGTTCCTGCAGCGTTTTCATGGCGCGGCGCGCGTCAGCGTGCGGGAGTTTGCTGCAGCCACTGATCGATCTCCTCGATGGCCGCGTCGGTGGCGGCCGTCAGGGCACGGACACCGCCGGGCGCGTCGCTGCTGGGCGCGGGCCGCTGCACGATGACGTTGCGCTGGCCGATCAGCTTGTCGCCGGCCGGCGTGACCTCCACCAGCGTGGCGCGCAGCCGGATCAACCCGACGCTGGTATCGGGCGCGGTGAACACGTGGCTGAATTCTTCCAGGTCCAGGCGCAGCATCAGCGGCAGCACTGCGTTCTGGCTGCGGTTCAGCGCCACGCTGGCCCCGGCGTCGAACACGGCGCGGCGCTGGCCCAGTTGCAGGCGCACGCGCTGGCGCACCAGTTGCGCGGGCGGCATGCTCCAGCGCGCCTGCGAGTAGGGGCGCAGCTGCTGCGCATCGGCATAGCCCAGGCGGTACAGCACGGCCATGTTGTCCAGTGCGCCGCCCGGGGTCGAGATGTCGTCCAGGGCCAATGCGGGCAGCGGCGCCTGGCGCGTCGTGGGAGGTGTCGCGAGCGGACCCGGCCCGAAGTCGTACATGGTGGCGCGCGTGGGTTTGTCGGGCAGGCCCGAGCAGGCGCCCAGCGCCAGGGCGGCCAGCAGCGCACACACCAGGCCGGCGGCCCGCGATGATGGTTGGGAAAAAGCGCTCATCATTTTTTCACTCCAGAAGCGGAAAAGCCGGGTTCGCCCGGCCCGGGCACAGGCGGGCCGTTGCCGAAGATCAGCGACTGCGGGTTGTCGTCGACCGCGCTCACGGTGCGGCGCAGCTGGCGCATGGCGCGCGCGGTTTCGTCGGCGACCTCCCCGAGCTTGGGCAGCGTGCCGGCGCTGAAGGTTTCCACACCGGTGGCCAGGGCGGTGCCGCCTTCGGACAGCTTGTCGAGCGGCCCGCCTTTTTCATTGAGGCGGGTGGCAGTCACACTGATGTCGTCCGCGGCGGTCTTGACGGAGTTCAGCGTGGCCGTGGTGTTGCGGGACAGGGCCGGCAAGGACGCCACCGTCGGCTCCAGGCCTTTGGCGACACGGTCTATGCTGCCGGCGGCATCGCCGAGCTGCTTGACGGCCGCCGTCAGGGCCTGCTGGTTTTCGTCGGACAGCAGCTTGTTCAGCCGCGTGCTGGCTTCCTCGACCTGGTTGAAGATCACCTCGCTTTGCTTGAGCAGCTTGTCGAGGCCGCCGGGTTTGAGCGGGATGCGCGGCGGGTCGTCGTCGTTGACCGCCAGCCGTTCGGCCGACTTGCCGTCGTCATCGAGCTGGATGAAACCCAGCCCGGTGACGCCCTGCGAGGCCACGGTGGCGAAAGTGGACTTGGTGACGGGCGCGCTGCGGTCTATGGAGACGCGGATCAGCACATTGCCCTTGACCTTGGTATCGAAGCCTATGAGCTCGACCTTGCCCACCGGCACGCCGCGAAACCGCACCGCCGCCTGCGGCTGCAGGCCGGAGACGGTTTCGCCGGTGCTCATATCGTAGAGGTCGCGCTGGGTGTTGTCGCGCGTGAGCCAGACAGCCAGCAGGGCCAGCAGGGCGGTGACCACCAGTACAAACGCGCCGGCGGCCATGGCATGGGCTTTGTTTTCCATAGTGATGCCTTTCTATACCGTAAAAGGGTACTCGCGTAATAGCTCCATTGCGCGCTGTCCCCTTTCACCGAGGAAAAATTCGTGGATGAAGGGGTGTGGGAAAGCCACCACCTCCTTGGGTACGTCGTTGACGATGACCTTCTGCTCGGCCAGCACCGCGATGCGCGTGCTGAGCTCGAACAGCGTGTCCAGGTCGTGCGTCACCATCACCACCGTGAGCTCCATATCGCGGTGCAGCGAGCGCAGCAGCGAGACGAAGCTGTCGGAGCTTTCCGGGTCCAGGCCGGCGGTGGGCTCGTCGAGCAGCAGCAGCGGCGGGTCCATGATCAGGGCGCGCGCCAGCGCCACCCGCTTGACCATGCCACCCGAGAGGTCGCTGGGCATCTTGTCGGCCGCGTCGGGGCCCAGGCCCACCATCTGCAGCTTGACCATGGCCGCCTCGTGGACCAGCGCGCGCGGCAAAATCTTGAGTTCGCGCAGCGGAAAGGCGATGTTCTCCAGCACGGTGAAGGCCGAGAACAGCGCCCCCTGCTGGAACAGCATGCCGACGCGGCTGGCCGCGCCCTGCTTGCCGAGCTCGGCCGCCGGCCGGCCCAGCACGGTGATCTCGCCTTGGGTCGGCTTCTCCAGCCCCAGCATCTGGCGCAGCAACACGGTCTTGCCGGTGCCCGAACCGCCGACCAGGGACAGCACCTCGCCGCGCTGCACGCTGAGGTCCAGGTCCTTGTGCACCACGGCCTTTTTCTCGCCGTTGGGGAACACGGTCCAGAGTTTTTTGATGTCGACGATGGGATCACTCATTGGGAAAACGCCGAAGGTGTTTTGAAGAATGAAGTTTTCCGCCGGGCCGCCCCAAGGAAAATGAGCCCCCTTGGGGGGCAGTGAGCCACACGCAGTGGGCGAACGTGGGGGCCGTAGTCATATGCCGACACTCTTAAAGAGAACGGCGAACAAGGCATCGACCAGGATGACCACTGTGATCGAGGTCACCACCGAGGCCGTCGTCCCCTGCCCCAGGCTTTCAGTGTTGGGCTTGACGCGCAGGCCGTAGTGGCAGCCGATCAGCGCGATCAGCACGCCGAACACCACCGACTTGGCCGTGGCCAGCGAGAGGTTGGCCACTTCGACCGCGGCCGGCAGCGAATTGATGAAGTAGGCCGGTGTGACATCCATCGAAATGTCGGCCGCCAGCATGCCGCCCAGCAAGGCGGCGATGGTGGTCCAGACGCTGATCAGCGGCATCACCACCGCCAGCGCCAACGCGCGCGGCATGACCAGGCGAAAGCCGCGCGGGATGCCCATGACGCGCATGGCATCGAGCTCCTCGGTGACGCGCATCACGCCGATCTGCGCGGTGATGGCCGAGCCGCTGCGCCCGGCGATCAGGATGGCGGCCAGCACCGGACCGAGTTCGCGGATCAGCGAAATGCCCAGGATGTTGACGATGAAGGCGTCGGCGCCGAACTGGCGCAATTGCTGCGAGATCAGGTAGGCCAGCACCACACCAATCAGGAAGCCCACCAGCGCGGTGATCGGCAGCGCGGTGGCGCCGATATGGAACAAGTGGCCCGAGAGGTCGCGCCAGGGGCCTTCATGCGGGCGCCGCACCAGGCGAATGATGTCCAGCAGCAGCTGCCCGATCAGGCGCACCAGACCCTTGAGATGGTCCAGCAGCCGCAGCACGCGGGTGCCCAGCAGGATGAAGGGTTCGCTCCAGTCGGTTTTTCGGGGGCTGGGCGGGTCGGTGCTGAATTTGGCGACCGTCTCCAGCACAGCTCGCTGGTTGGGCTCAACCTGCAGCTGCGCCGGCCAGTTGCGGCCCCAGTGGTTCCACAGCACTTGCGCGCCCAGGTGGTCGAGTTTGCCGACCTGTTCAAGATTCCAGCCGGCCTGAGAAGAGGAGGCGTCGCCGAATCCCTGGAGCTGCACGGTCAGCGCTTCCCACACGTGCTCACCGGTAAGGCCGGCGGCCGTCCACGCACCTTGCACGACAAACAGCCGGCCTTGCGGCGTGTCCTGCTGTTCGATGCGGGGCGTGGAGTCTTCCATAAGCATTCAGTCAAGCCAGGCGCGAACCGGCAGTTTGCAATGTACGAAACACAAAGTTGCATGGTAACTGCTGAAAACACCATTGCCGACCGCGCTCCTTGCGCTGTCGCCCTGGTCCTACACCAGACCTGGAGGGCGGCCAGAATCCCACGCCGCGCGGCCTGCAGCGGGTAATCCCCTCCGCGCCGCAGCCCGGCTTTTGCCACAATCGGCCATGCTGCGGCGGTCAGCCCCGCGTTAGGCTGGGCTGGCAGGATGGGGCCACGCAGCGTGTTTCGGCTGCTGCCGCCAACCCGGCTTCCGCGAAAAACACCGCCTAGAACAAAGAGACAAGACACCCATGCAAGACGAAAGCCAGGTTTTTGACTACATCATCATCGGCGCCGGCACGGCGGGCTGCCTGCTAGCCAACCGCCTGAGTGCCGACGCGTCCAAGCGGGTGCTGCTGATCGAGGCAGGCCGCAAGGACGACTACCACTGGATTCACATCCCGGTGGGCTACCTGTACTGCATAGGCAACCCGCGCACCGACTGGCTTTACAACACCGAGCCCGACGCCGGCCTCAACGGCCGGGCGCTGCGCTACCCGCGCGGCAAGACCCTGGGCGGCTGCTCCAGCATCAACGGCATGATCTACATGCGCGGCCAAGCGCGCGACTACGACCAGTGGGCGCAGCTGACCGGAGACATGGCCTGGCGCTGGGAAAACTCCCTGCCGCATTTCAAGCTGCACGAAGACCACCACAAGGGCGCCGACGCGATGCACGGCGCGCGCGGAACGGCGCCCGAGCTGATGCAGGACAAGAGCCAGCCCTACCAGAAGCTGCTGCGCCATCACAACTCCGGCGGCGAGTGGCGCGTGGAAAAGCAGCGCCTGCGCTGGGACATCCTGGACGCATTCGCCGAAGCCGCGCAGCAGGCCGGCATACCGGCCACCAGCGACTTCAACCGCGGCGACAACGAAGGCGTGGGCTACTTTGAAGTCAACCAGAAGAACGGCTGGCGCTGGAACACCGCCAAAGCCTTTTTGCGGCCCGCCTGTTATGCACGCCCCAACTTTGAACTCTGGAACAACGCCCAGGTCTGCAAGCTGGTGGTCACGCCGCAGCCGGACGGCAGCCAGCGCTGCACAGGCGTTGAAGTGTGGGCGGGCGATGAGCGCGTAACCGCGCATTCGACGCGCGACTCCGGCCACATGGGCGAGGTCATCCTGTGCGCGGGCAGCATAGGCTCGCCGCAAATCCTGCAGCTCTCGGGCATAGGCCCGGCCGCCCTGCTGCAGCAGCACGGCATCCCGGTGCTGCAGGACCTGCCCGGCGTGGGCGCCAACCTGCAGGACCACCTGCAGATCCGCTCGGTCTACAAGGTGCAGGGCGACAAACGCTGGGGCCTGTCGCTCAACACCATGGCCAATTCGCTCTGGGGCAAGGCTCGCATCGGGCTGGAGTACGCACTGCGCCAGACCGGGCCCATGAGCATGGCGCCCTCCCAGCTGGGCGCGTTCACGCGAAGCTCACCCGACCAGCCCTATCCCAACATCGAATACCACGTGCAGCCGCTGTCGCTGGAAGCTTTCGGCGAACCGCTGCACGGTTTCAACGCCTTCACCGCCAGCGTCTGCAACCTCAACCCGACCAGCCGGGGCACGGTGCACATCAAGAGCGGCCGCTTCGAGGATGCGCCGGCGATTGCGCCCAACTACCTGAGCACGGCGGAAGACCGCAAGGTGGCGGCCGATTCGCTGCGCGTGACGCGCAAGATCGTGGGCCAGAGCGCACTGGCCAAATACCAGCCCGAGGAGTACAAACCCGGTGTGCAGTTCCAGACCGACGAGGAACTCACGCGGCTGGCCGGCGACATCGCCACCACCATCTTCCACCCGGTGGGCACGACGAAGATGGGACGCGACGATGACCCGATGGCGGTGGTGGATTCGCACCTCAGGGTGCGCGGCATTCGCGGCCTGCGCGTGGTCGATGCCGGCGTGATGCCGCTGATCACCAGCGGCAACACCAACTCGCCGACGCTGATGATCGCCGAGAAAGCGGCGGCCTGGATCCAGGCCGGAATCTGAGCAAGGGCTGCCGGTGCCCGATGCGGTTCAGCGGTAGATTTTTTGCAGAAGGCGCATCAGCGTCTTCTTTTCCGCCGGGCTCAGGCGCTGGGTCGCCTCTGTTTCAAGGCTGACGGCGGTGCCTTCCGCATCCCGCATCAAGGCCTGGCCCGCATCGGTCAGGTAAAGCCCCACGGCGCGGCCGTCCTGTGGGTGCGGCCTGCGGTGCACCAGCTCGCGCTTTTCCAGCGCGACGATTTTCCCGACGAGGTTGGGCGGCAGGATGCTCAGCGCGCCGCACAGCTGGCGCGAGGTGATGCCGGGGTTGTGCATGATCAGCGACAAGATGGAGAAATCCACATGCCTGAGGTCGTAGACCGCCATGCGTTTGCTGAACAACTCAATGACCTTGAGGGAGGCACGCGTGGCGTTGTAGCCCATCAAGGTTTCGAGATAGGAGGTATCAACCTCCTCTACCGCGGGAGCGGGTTTGGGCGACGCGGGCATAGGGGATCAGGGCGCTTTCGTTATCTGGCAACGCTGCTGGCACAGGCATGCGGCCAGGCTAACCCCGATTATGCCAATGCCGCCCGGACCGGCCCGCGAGGGCCGGCCCTCCATCTCTGCATCAGGATTCCGCGGTGAAGCCGACTTTTTTGATCAGCGGGCCCCAGCGATCGAACTCGCGCTTCTGGCTGAACGCCATGTCGTCCGCGGTGCCGCCGTAGGGAATCAGCCCGACCACCGTGAGCGAATCGATGACGGATTTGTCCCGGATGGCGGCATTGATGGCGGCGTTGGCCGCGGCCACCATGTCGGCGGGCGTTTTCGCGGGTGCGTAAAAACCGAACCACTCCTCCACCGTCAGGTCGGCAAAACCCTGCTCGGCGAAGGTCGGCACTTCAGGCACGAAGGGCGAGCGCTGCTTTCCCGATGTGGCCAGGATGCGCAGCTTGCCGGCCTTGTGATTGGGGATGAAATCGCCGTGAGGCGTCACCATCGCGGCGAGCTGGCCGCCGACCACGTCGGTCACGCCGGGCACCGAGCCGCGGTAGGGCACGTGCTTGAGCTCCACCTGGTTGTTCAGGCCCAGCAAGGCGCCTATGAAGTGCGGGGTCGACCCGGCGGCCGGCGAGCCGTAGCTGGCATCCTTCGGGTTGGCCCGGGCCCAGCCGAGAAAGTCATGCACGGTCTTGACCGAGGCCGGCACCAGCGGGCCGACGGCCAGCCCATGGTGAATCATGGAAGCGGTCCCCACCGCGACGAAATCCGCGGGGTCGTAGGACAATTTTTTGTAGATGTGCGGGTACAGCGACAGGCAGGAGAACGGCGTCATCGCCAGCACGGAGCCGTCCGCCGGCGCCGTCTTGAGCAACTCCAGCGCGATACGCCCGCCGGCGCCGGTCTTGGTTTCGACGATGCCGTTGTTTTTGGAATAGGCGGTACCGCCGAAACGGTCGCCCACGCGGCGCGCGCAGATGTCGCCGGCGCTGCCGGCCGGAAAGCCGTAAAGGATCTTGACCTGTTCGAGCGCCCGCGCCAGCGCCGGAAACGGCGCGAGGGCGGCCGCCGAGAGCGCCGCGGCGCTCTGCACAAAATGACGACGTGTTTGCATGAGATGTCTCCTTGTAGTAGTTAAGTCCACGGGTCGAAAAGCAAAATCCGCGAAAAAGCGCCGGGCAGCCCGGGCGCGTCAGCTGCGCCCGCTCAACTGCATTGGCTGCGGATGTCGGGGGGCACGGCAATGGCCTTCATGCGTTCGGGTTTGTCTGGGTGGCGTATGCAGAAAGCGCGGGTTTCCAGGCCCTCGCAGATCAGGTCCTCACCGCGCCGGATCACGTGTTTCTGCAAAAAGACCTTGTCCCGCCACTCCTGCACGCTGGTGTGGATGCTCAGGGTTTCGCCGTAGGTGGCGGGCAGGCTGAAGCGGGTGTTGATCTCCAGCAGGGGCGTGCCGATGATGCCGGTGGTCTTGACCAGCTCCCGCCAGGGCGGGACGCCGCAGGCGGCGAAAAAATTCAGCGAGGCGGCGTCCATCCAGCGCGAGAAGTTGGGGAAAAACACGATCCCCGCGGGATCGCAGTCGCCGAACGCGACCTTCACTTCATAGACCACGGTTTTTTCCATGCGGCTCACCTTGGCGCCATGCGCAGCGCACCGTCCAGGCGGATCACTTCGCCGTTCAGGTGGTCGTTGTTGACGATGTGCGCAGCCAGCTGCGCGAACTCTTCGGGCTTGCCCAGGCGCGGCGGAAAGGGAATGCTGGCGGCCAGCGAAGCCTGCACCGCTTCGGGCAATTGCGCCATCAAGGGCGTGGCGAACAGGCCGGGCGCCACCGTGCAGACGCGGATGCCGTGCTGCGCGAGGTCGCGCGCCATGGGCAGCGTCATGCCGGCCAGCCCGGCCTTGGAGGCGCTGTAGGCCTGCTGCCCGACCTGGCCGTCGAAGGCGGCGACCGACGCGGTAAACATCATCACGCCGCGCTGGCCGTCCTCCAGCGGGGGCAGTTTGGCGCAGGCGGCTGCAAACAGGCGGCTCGCGTTGTAGGTGCCCACCAGGTTGATGGTGATGACCTTGGCAAAGTCTTCGAGCGGCGCGGGGCTGCCGTCTTTGGCCACAACACGTTTTGCCGAACCGATGCCGGCAATGTTCATCAGGATGCGCGCCGGGCCGTGCGCGGCGGCGGCCTTGTCCAGCGCTGCCTGCATGCTGGCGCTGTCGGTGATGTCGCAGTGGCAAGCGAGCGCAGCGTCGGCGCCATGGGCCGCGCGTATGCTGTCGGCGACTTTTTCCGCGTTGGCCAGGTTGATGTCCAGCACGGCGATCTTGCCGCCCAGGCGCGCCAGTTCCCGGGCCGTGGCTTCGCCCAGTCCCGAGCCGCCGCCTGTCACCAATGCCGCGAGTCCTTGAATGTTCATGTCAGTGTTCCAGAGTCTGTTGGGGAAGGCTCATGCCGCCTCCGGGTTTTCAAGCAGCAGGGCAATACCCTGGCCGCCGCCCACGCAGGCGGATGCGATGCCGTAGCGCACGCCCGCCCGCCGCATTTCCCGCGCGACGGTGATGGTGAGGCGCACACCGGTGACCGCCAGCGGATGGCCCATGGCGATGGCGCCGCCGTTGACGTTGAGCTTGCCCAGGTCCAGTTCCAGCTCGCGGGCCACCGCCAGCGTCTGCGCGCCCTGGGCCTCGTTGATTTCAAAACGGCCGATCTGGTCCAGCGTCAGGCCGCAGCGCTCCAGCAGCAGGCGGATCGCAGGGGCCGGGCCTATGCCCATGATCTCGGGCGGCACACCGACCACCGCTGCGGCCACCACACGCGCCAGCGGTTTGCCGCCCTGGGCTTTCACGTAGGCGCCGGAGGCCACCACGGCCGCCGCGGCCGCGTCCACCAGCGCCGCGCTGTTGCCGCCGGTCTGCACCCCGCCGGCATGGACCGCCCTGAGTTTGGCCAGCACCTCGACGGGGGACAGCCGCGCGTGAGTGTCCTGCGCGACTTCCATGACCTTGCCCTGCAGGCGTATGCCGCGCGCGGCGTAGCCGGGAAGCTCGAACGCCTCGGTGACCACTGGCACGATTTCACCGGCATGAAACCCCGCCTCACGTGCGGCCACCGCTTTCGCGAACGAGCTGGAGGCAAATTCGTCGACCGCTTCACGCGTGATGCCGTATTTTTTGGCGAGGTTTTCCGCGGTCTGGATCATGTCGATGCCGGCGGCCGAGTCTTTGAGGGCCTCCCACATGAAGTCCTTGAAGCCGACCGGCGCGCCCAGCTTGAAGCCGGTGCGGTGCTCGAAGGCAGCGATCGGGTTGCGCGTCATGCTTTCGGCGCCGACGACCAACGCCACGCTGGCCGCGCCGCTCTGGATCTGCTCGCCGGCTTGCCTGAACAGCTCGAAACCGGTGCCGCAGATGCGTTGCACCATGATGGCCGGCACCTCCACGGGCACCCCGGCATACAGGCCGATGTGGCGCGGCAGCATGAATTGTTCAAAGTCGCCCGGGGCCATGTTGCCGGCGATCACCGAGTCGATATGGCCGGCGCTGACGCCCGAGCGCTGCAGCACGGCGCGCGCGGCCTTGATGCCGAGGTCGGTGGGCGACACGTGGCCGATGGCGCCGCAGTAGTCGACCATGGGCGTTCTGACGCCGTCAAGCATCCAGACGTCCTGGAAGGCGGAGAAAAATCCTTTGTGCTGCATGCAAATCCTGCTGTGTCTAGAGAGGTGTGGGGTGTCCGCGGGCCTGGCTTCAGCTCGCGCGCGGCTTCAGGACGGGATGGGCGGTGTCGCCGTGCAGGGCCTCCACCAGCGCCGCGCGCTGCGTGAGGACGGCCCGCTGGTTGATGGAGCCTTTGTCGGTGACCTCGCCCTTGTCGAAGGAGGGCGGCTCATGCATCAGGTGCAGGCGCGCGATGCAGCTGGCGCTGCCGGTAGCGCAGAGCGCGAGCTGGTCCAGCACCTCCTGGAAATGCGCCAGCACCGGCGCGCTGTCGAGCACTTCCCGCCAGGGCGCGTCCGGCGGCAACCCGGCCAGCGCGCGCACGGCCTGTGTGGGGAATACCAGCGCGCCCACCTCCTTGAGGTTGATGCCAGTGAGCACCGCATCCTGCACATAAGGGGTACCGGCCGCGACAATCTTCGCGCGCAGGGGCCCGACGCTGACAAAGGTTCCGGTGGCGAGCTTGAAGTCCTCGGCGATGCGGCCGTCGAACTGGAGGCCGCGGTGGATGTCCGCGTCGTCTATCCACTTCACGGCGTCGCCGGTGCAAAAGAAACCCTCTTCATCGTAGGCCTGCACCGTGTCCTGCGGCGCGCGCCAGTAGCCGGGGGACACGTTGGGGCCCTTGTAGCGCACCTCGGTTTTGCCCTGCATGTCGACCAGCTTGAGTTCCATGCCGGGTGTGGGCACGCCCAGGTCGCCGGACTTCACCTCGGGGCTGGTCACGAAGATGGCAAAGGGCGCGGACTCGGTCATGCCCAGGCCGGTCACCATGACGATGCGCTCCCCGATTTCCTTTTCCTGCGACTCGTAGAGGCTGTCCCAGACGGATTGGGCCAGCGCGGCGCCGGCGTAGAAGAACATCTTCACGCGCGACAGCAGCTGGCGCCGCAGCTGCGCGTCCGTCTTCATGGCCAAGGCGATCGCCTCAAAGCCGGTCGGCACGTTGAAGTACACCGTGGGGGCGATCTCGCGCAGGTTGCGCAGGGTCTCGTGCATCAGCGCTGGCGTGGGTTTTCCGTCGTCGATGTAAAGCGTTCCGCCGTGGAACAGCACCATGCCGAAGTTGTGGTTGCCGCCGAAGGTGTGGTTCCACGGCAGCCAGTCGACCAGCACCAGCGGCTCCTCCTGCAGCACCGGCATGGACTGCGCCATCTGCTGCTGGTTGGCGCACCACATGCGCTGGGTGTTGATCACCGCCTTGGGCATCTTGGTCGAGCCGCTGGTGAACAGGAACTTCACGATGGTGTCCGGCCCGGTGCCCTGCATGGCGCGGTCCACCGCGGCCGTCGCCGGTGTCGCGGCCAGGTCGGCGAAGCGCGTGCTGGCGCGCCCCTCCATCTGCCCGGCGGCCAGTACCACCTCGACCCCGGCCTCCACCGTGGCCTGGATGGCCTTGGCATAACGTTCGGCGTCGGCGGCAAACACCAGGCCCGGCGTCACGGTCTTGAGCACATGGCGCAGCTTGTCGTAGTCCTGGCTGACCAGGGAATACGGCGGCGAAACCGATACGTAAGGCACGCCGGCTACCAGGCAACCCAGGGCCAGCTGCGCATGCTCCAGGCCGTTCTCGGAAAGTATCACCACCGGCCGCTCGGCGCTCAGGCCGCGGTCCAGCAAGCCCTGGGCGATGCCGCGGGCCGCCGCCCAGGCCTGGGCGTAGCTGAGGTGACGCCAATCGCCCGTCGTGCCGTCCGGGAGTTTTTCGCGCCGCGCCATGAAGCTGCGTTCGGGCGCGGCCTGCGCCCAATGCTGCAGCCGGTCGGTGATACGGGCGGGGTAGTCTTTCAGGTCCTGGTCGGCACGCAGGTAGCCGACGCCGGGTGCGCCTTCGCGCAGGACGGCACGGGTCACGCCAAAGCGCAGGGGGCGGAATTTGAGGGCGCTCATGATGGTGTTGTCTCTTCTGTCTCTTTGTCTTTTCGGCTCTTTGGCTTTTTCGTCTCTTTCCCACCGGGCCCTCATGCGGGCCCGCCGGCACCGCTCAGCTTTTTTGCACCTTGGCGGCCTTGCCGTCCAGGAAGTCCCTCACGCGGCCCTTGGCCTCGGGCGCGCTTTGCGCGATCGCCGCCATCAACGCTTCGGTGAAGTAGCCCTGGTCGGCGGGCTGCTCCGCAATGCGCGGCAAGGCATGCATCAGGGCATAGTTGGTCAAGGGCGCATTGGTCGCCACGCGGGTCGCCAGTTCGAGCGCCTTGTCGAACGCCTGCCCCTGCGGCACCAGGTACTGCGCCAGGCCTATGCGTTCGCCGTCCTGGGCGTTGTAGACACGGCCGGTCAGCATCATGTCGGTCATGCGCGCCGCGCCTATCAGCCGGGGGATGCGCACCGCGCCGCCGCCGCCGACGAAGATGCCGCGCGAGCCTTCGGGCAGGGCGTAAAACGTGCTCTCGTCGGCCACCCGGATGTGGCAGGCGCTCGCCAGTTCCAGGCCGCCGCCGACCACTGCCCCGTGCAAGGCGGCAATCACGGGCACGGGCCCGTACTGCAGGCGGTCCAGCGCCGCGTGCCACATGCGCGAATGGTGCAGGCCCTGGCTGGCGTCGCGCTCCTGGAGTTCACCGAGGTCCAGCCCCGCGCAGAAGTGGTCTCCCTCGCCGTGCAGCACGGCGGCGCGGACGCCGGCGGGCAGGTTTTCAAACAGGTCGCGCAGGGCCAGCACCTGGGCGTCGCCCAGCGCATTGCGTTTGGCGGGGCGGGCCAGGCGGATCACGGCAACGTCGCCGCGCATTTCGAGTTGGAGGTGTTTTTGGGTCATTTGGAGATTTTCAGTGAGGTCGATTATGGTTATGAATGATAACTAATGCAACGAAGCGAGGCCGCTTTTTTTCAGTGAAAACCCTAGGGTTTGAGCGGGCTCGGCCAGCGGCACGGCTGGCGCCGGCGCGCGGCGCAGGGTGTTGACGAGGGAAGGCGGCGGCCCGTGCCGGGCCAGGAAGACAGCAGCGGCAGCTGGGTGCCGCGCCGGAAACTGGACCTGGACCTGGCTAGGCTAAATGTTCAGCCACTTGAGCAGCTCGCGCATGCGGGCCTCCGACGTGGTGTCGAATTGTTCGATGCCGATGCGTTTGAGCACGTCCTTGCCGGCATCGCTGCCGGGCAGGGCCAGCAACTCTTCCTGGATGGCCTTGAGTTGCTCTGGCTTGATGCGCTTGTGCGCCACCATCGGAAAGTAGGGCTGCGCCACGCTCTTGTGCAGGATGCGGCCGCCGTCCTTTTCCCATTTCTTGGCGATGCCCGAATAAGAGGCCACGCCGCCTACGTCGGCGAACTTGTTGTCCAGATAGAAGCCGACAGCGGCCTGTTCGCGCACGAACTGCACGTTTTCCTTGTCCACCAGGATGCCCTTGTCACGCAGCTCGGCGGCGCAGAAGCGCGACATATAGGCGATCTGCTCGGGCAGGGC
Source organism: Polaromonas sp. P1_F2 (assembly GCF_056405735.1). Classification (NCBI taxonomy): domain Bacteria; kingdom Pseudomonadati; phylum Pseudomonadota; class Betaproteobacteria; order Burkholderiales; family Comamonadaceae; genus Polaromonas; species Polaromonas sp. P1_F2. Next base: position 35,378 of record NZ_JBFUBN010000007.1, read on the forward strand.
GATGCGCTTGCCCTTGACGTCGTTGATCGTCTTCAGCTCGGATCCCTTGGGGGCGATGATGAAGCACTGCCCGTCGGGCTTGGTGCTGGCGATGTAGCTGTAGCCGTAGTCGCGCATGCCGCGCGCCGGGTAATCGCTGGGGCGGGCCATCACCAGGTCGAAACGGCCGGTCTGCATGCCTTCTTCAAGCTGCTTGAATTCGCGCGCGAACACCACGCTGACCTTGGCTTTCATGGCCCGGCCTATCACCTCGGCCAGGCCCTGGTATTTGGCAATCACCTGGGCATGGTCCAGGCCACCCGAAGTGCCTTCGCTGATGCCCAGCACCAGTTGCTGGGCCGGAGCCGGGGCCTGGGCTTGCGCGGGACTGGATCCCAGCAGGCTTGCCGCCAAGGCCAAGGTCAATGCCGTGGATGTCATTGCAATACGCGCCATAAGCTCCCCCTTGTTTATTGAGTTGCATGCTAAGGCTTGCGTTTGCAGCAGGCCAGCTGTGCTTACCCTTAATCGATTTTCCTTACATCCTTGCCGCACGGCGCCAGCCGCCTGGGTTCATGCGCCGATGACACAATGCGGCGCATGAAGCTTCTCCCCCTTCCCCTGGTCGCCGCCCTGCTCCTGGCCCTGGCCGGCTGCAGCCCGGCGCCCAGGGCCAGCCATGACCCGCTGTCGATCGCCCGCGCGCCGGTGGCGGCCGCCATCAACGAGTACCAGCGCTGCGCGGACAAGGCCCTGATGCCGCTGAAGGACGATGCGGCCCGGTCCGTCTTTGTGCTCGCCGACATGGCCCTGGCCGCCTGCGATGCCGGCCTGGAGCAGGTGCGGCGCAGCATCCTGGCGGACAACGCCGGCCACCCCTATGTGGCGGCCTTCGCGGACGAGGCCAGCGCCAATATCCGCGGGCGCACCCGCAACATGCTGGCGCACAGCCTGAACCGCGCACGGGAAGCTCGGCCGCCCCAGTAAGCCGGCAAGTTCAGCGCAGGCCCTTCACATAACGCGGCGCGTTCGGGTCGCGATGCCTGCGCTCGCGCTGGCCCTCTTCGCCGAAGATCGCGCCAAAGGTCGACTCGATAAAACCGGACTCCGGGTAGACCTCTTCCTCGGTGTCTATCGAGCGCGCGCTCTGGCGGTCCGGCTGGGGCGGCGGCGCCATGACGGGCGCGGCGCGCTCCTTCACCGCCTCCGACACCATCTGGACCAGCGGCACGCGCGGCTTGGGGTCGGGCACGGCCATGATCTCTTCAAGCCTGTCGGCCCAGACGGCCAGGTCGGGGTGCCCCTCCTCGGCCGCCTTTTCGCGCGCAAAGCGCGCGATCTCGGCCGCGTATTCAAGGTTGCCGGCCATCCACTCGGTGTCGGTCACCCGCCCGGTCTTTCGGCGCAGCAACACGTGGAGATGGGCGGCGATGGCGATTTTTTCGCTGGAAGGCATGGTGTGTGTCCTTCAAAGTGAATGCCGGCACATCAGGTGCCAAGGCGTTCGGCATGCTGGGTGATGTCCAGGCCGTCGCTCTCCGAGGCTTCGCTGACGCGCAGGCTGACGACCAGCGAGGTGACCCACAAGGCCAGCGCCGTCATGAACAGGCTGTACAGCATGACCGCGCCCGCGCCTATGGCCTGCGTCAGCACACTGCCTTCCGCGCCCGAAATCGCCTTGCTGGCGAACACGCCCGTGAGCAGCGAGCCCACGATGCCGCCCACCCCGTGCACGCCGAACACGTCCAGCGAGTCGTCGGCGTTCAGCAGGCGCTTCAGGCCGGTGGCGCCCCAGTAGCAGGCCAGCCCCGCGGCCACGCCGAAGACCAGCGCCGCGCGCGGCGAGACAAAACCGGCCGCCGGCGTGATCGCAACCAGGCCGGCCACCAGGCCCGAGCACAGGCCCAGCAGCGAGGGCCGGCCGCGCACCGCCCACTCGGCCGCCATCCACGACAGCGCGCCGGCCGCGGCCGCGATGTGCGTGACCGCCATGGCCAGGCCCGCCCGGCCGTCGGAAGCCACCGCGGAACCGGCGTTGAAGCCGAACCAGCCCACCCACAGCATGCCGGCGCCGGCCATGGTCAAGCCCAGGTTGAAGGGCGTGAAGGGCTCACGGCCGTAGCCGTGGCGCGGGCCGAGCACGTAGGCGCAGACCAGCCCGGCGATGCCGGCATTGATGTGCACCACGGAGCCGCCGGCGAAATCCAGCGCGCCCATGCGGGCCAGCCAGCCGTTGGGCTCCCAGACCCAGTGGGCGATGGGGGCATACACAACGACCGTCCACAGCGACATGAAGATCAGCATGGCGGAAAAGCGCATGCGTTCGACAAAGGAGCCGACCACCAGCGCCGCCGTGATGATGGCAAAGGTCAGCTGGAACATCGCATAGACCGATTCCGGGATGTTGGGCGCGACGTGGCTGACCGCGACCTTCTGCGCGTCCTTCACGTAATCCAGCCCGGCGAACCAGAAGCGCTCGGTGCCGCCGAAGTAGTGGCCCCAGGCACTGCTGCCGGGCGTAAAGGCGATCGAATACCCTACAGCGAACCACAGGAGGCTCACCACCGCGCAGATGGCAACGACGCAGGCCATGACGTTGAGCACGCTTTTCTTGCGCACCATGCCGCCGTAAAAGAGGGCGATGCCCGGCAGCGTCATGAGCAGCACCAGTGCGGTGGAGGTCATCATCCAGGCGGTGTCGGCGCCGTTGACGGTCTCTGCCCCCACCAGGCCGGGACGGGTCAAGGCTGCGGGCGGCGGCGCGGATGCCGGCACAGCAGGGGCGAGTGCTGCGGCCACAGACGCGAGAGCCGCCGGCGGTGGCGCGGGAGCGGCGACGGGCGCCGCAACTTCGGTAACGACGCCGGAAGCCGCCGCCGAGGGAGCGGCAGCCGGCGCGGCAGGAGCCTGCGCCATGGCCTGCTGGCAGGCTATGCCCATCCAGATCGACAAGCCCCACGCCATAACGCTCTTCAGGTGCATACATGCCCGCCTTTCTTGCAGTCAGCCAACAATTGGTAACAACCGGAAGGCAGCAGGCATAAGTCATGCCAGCGCTTTATAGGGAAGATTTGGACGGTTTTCGGTGCAAATGCGTACACGCGGTGCACGCCGGCGCCATGCTGTGGCACGCCGCACCAGGGGCTGCAGCCGCCCATCCGCAAAATCCCGGGGGCGGGAAACCCCCAATGCACTATGTCAGTGCGCGGGCTACATTGGACGACTTGCTGACGAGCCTTGCTGCTCGCAACGCGAGGAGCCGAGGAGACACGAGAGAGCCATTAGAAGTACACACAGGCAACAAGGCATTCCACAAGATGCCCTGCTGCAAAAAGCGCTGGTAACCCCAGCGCTTTTTTTATGCCTGTCGTTTTCCGGGGCGCCCGACAGCCGGGGGCTCAGTCGGGATTGATGCCGGCCGCGGCCATGGGCGGGGCCAGCTTGCTGAGCGCTTCGGCGATGGCCGCCGCCTTGGCCTTGGCTGCCGCCGCTGCGGCGGCGGTGGTGGGCCCGGAGGTCGGGGCTGAAAGCAGGCTGGCCATCTCGGCCGCCTGGCGCGGCTTGCCGACGGGCGCGGCGGCCAAGCCCTTTTGCACCGCCACCATGTCTTCTTCGCTGGGGTACTGGCCCAGCAGCACGTAGTCAAACACCCGGCGCGCGATGGGCGCGGCCACGCCGGCGCCCCAGCCGGCGTTTTCCACGATCACGGCCAGCGCGATCTTGGGGTCCTCGGCCGGCGCGAAGGCCATGTACACCGCGTGGTCGCGCTGGTGTTCTTCCATCTTGGCGCCGTTGTACTTGTCTTTCTGGCCTATGGTCACGGCCTGGGCGGTGCCGGTCTTGCCGCCCGAGAGGTAGCCCGCGCCGGCAAACACCCGCGCCGAGGTGCCCTCCTGCGTGACGCCGACCAGCGCCTTGCGCACGATGGCCACGTTCTCCGGCTTGTAGCCCAGGTCCTCGGGCGGGCTGGCCTGCAGCGGGTGCATCACCCGCGTGACCGGGTCCTGCGTGCCGATGACCAGGCGCGGCTTGTGCTTGACGCCGCCGTTGGCCAGCGCCGCCGTGGCCTGCGCCAGCTGCAGCATGGTGAAGGTGTTGTAGCCCTGGCCTATGCCCAGGGAAATCGTTTCACCGGGATACCACCTTTGCTGCTCGGGCCGCTTGTAGGCCTTGCGCTTCCATTCCTGGCTGGGCAGCACGCCACGCACCTCGCCGTTGATGTCGATGCCGGTGATCTGGCCGAAGCCCAGCGGCTTCATGAAGTCGTGCATGGCGTCCACACCGAGCTCATTGGCCAGCGAGTAGTAATACACATTGCTGGACTTGACGATGGATCGGTACATGTCGACCGCGCCCAATGCGATGTCACCGTGGCTGCGGAAGGTGTGGCCGCCGAAAGTCCAGGAGGCGTTGTCGTTGACGATGAAGGTCGGCGAGCGCTTGCCGGTCTGCAGCGCGGCCATGGCCATGAAGGGCTTGTAGGTCGAGCCAGGCGGGTAGGTGCCGCGCAGCGCGCGGTTGAGCAGCGGCTTGTCGATGGACTCGTTGAGCGCCTGCCAGCTCTCGGTGTCTATGCCGTCGACGAAAAGGTTGGGATCGAAGGTCGGCTTGCTGACAAAAGCCAGGACGTCGCCGGTTTTCGGGTCCAGCGCCACCAGCGCGCCGCGCCGGTCGCCGAACATGTCTTCCACCAGCTTCTGCAGGCGGATATCGAGCGACAGCATCACCGTGTTACCGGGCGTGGCCGGGTTGCTGGCCAGCTTGCGCACGGCGCGCCCGCCGGCCGAGGTCTCCACCTGTTCGACGCCGGTGGTGCCGTGCAGCTGCTGCTCGAAGCTCTGCTCGACACCGAGCTTGCCGATGTAGTCGGTGCCGCGGTAGTTGCCCTCGTCGTCGCTGCCCTCGATGTTTTCCTTTTCGGCCTGGTTGATGCGGCCTATGTAGCCGACCACATGGCTGCCGAGTTCGCCGTAGGGATAGCTGCGGAACAGCCTGGCCTTGATGTCGACGCCTGGAAAGCGAAAGCGCTGCGCCGCGAAACGCGCCACTTCCTCGTCCGTCAGGCGGGTGCGTATCGGCAGGGACTCGAAATTCTTGGACTCCTCGCGCAGGCGCTTGAAGCGCCGCTTGTCGCGCAGCTGGATATCGACCACCTTTTCTAGCGCGGCAATGGTTTCTTCGAGGTTCTCGACCTTGGACGGCGTGATCTCCAGCGTGTAGGCCGAATAATTGGTCGCCAGCACAATGCCGTTGCGGTCCAGGATCAGGCCGCGATTCGGCACGATGGGCACGATGGCCGTGCGGTTGCTTTCAGCCTGCTCGTTCAGGTCGGCATGGCGGTACACCTGCAGGTACACCAGCCGCGCCGCCAGCAAGGCAAACGCGCACAACACCACCAAGCTGGCCACCAGCACCCGCGCGCGGAAACGCGACAGGTCGGCTTCGACGTTGCGGAGTTCAGTCATGGCCGTACGACTCTACAGGCAGCACAAAGTGCCCGCAAGGCGCGCCATTTCCCCCACGAAAGAAGAGGCGATGCGAAGCGAGCCGTTCAAGGCCAGCATGAGCCGCGGAACCGGCTTTGCCGGGCCGCAGGCGGGCGGCCCCCTCGGGGGGCAGGGAGCACACGAAGTGAGCGACCGTGGGGGCCATACCTACAGTGGTCTGTTCTGATCAGGGTCGGGCGCGCGCCGCTGCGGCACCAGCAGCAGCACACTGACGACGGGCCACAGCAGCGCCTCGATCAAGGGCGCCAGCAGCATGACCCATCCGGGGAAAATTCCGCCGCCTATCATGCGGATTATGAGCTCCACGCCATGTGCCATGGCGAACAGCGGCAGCACCTGCAGGGCCTGCGAAGGCACGGTGAACCAGAGCAGGCGGCGGTGGATCATGGTGGCGAAAAAGCTCAGCGCCGTGTACGACAGCGCATGCTGGCCCAGCAGCGAGGACTGGTGCACGTCCATGCCCAGGCCGAACATGAAGGCCACGCCTATGCCCACACGCAGCGGCTGGTGCACGTTCCAGAACACCAGCACCAGCGCCAGGAAGTCGGGCATCCAGGGCACGCGGCCCAGGGGCAGCATGTCCAGCAGCAGCGCCGCGATGAGGCTGCACCAGATGAACACCGGGTTGGCGGGCAGCAGCAGCTGCTGGCCGGAGCGCATGATCATTTAGCGGCCCCTTTCTTCTTCGGTGCGGCTTCAGGCGCGTCGGGCTCAGGCCGCGGCGGGATCAGGCCCGTGCCGGGCTTGACCACCATGACGTGCCGCGCGCCGGTCACCAGCGCTTGGGGCGTGCAGAAAATCTTGGCGAAAGCCGACTCGGCGCGCCGTTCGATGCGGCTGATCTTGGCCACCGGCAGGCCGGCCGGGTAGACGCCGTCCACGCCGCTGGTGGTCAGCAGGTCGCCCTGCTGCACGTCCGAATTGCTGCCCATGAAACGCAGCTCCAGGCCGCTGCCGGAAACCGTGGGGTCGCCATAGGCCACGCTGCGCGCGCCGGTGCGCACGTTGAGCACGGGAATGGCCAGGTCGCGGTCCACCAGCAGGGTGACTTCGCTGACCAGAGGGTGCACGCGCGTGACCTGCCCCAGCACGCCGGACTCGTCCAGCACCGGCGAGCCCAGGTCCACGCCCTGCGCCATGCCTTTGTCGATGATCACCTTGCGCGTGTAGGGGTCGGCCGCGTCGTACAGCACCTCGGCGGCCATGACCGGTGTGTTGAGCTGCTCGCGCAGGCCCAGCAGCTTGCGCAGGCGGTTGTTTTCCTGGAGGAGCTGCTCGACCTGGCCGGCGCGCAGCGACTGAAGCGCCAGCTTCTTGCCGGCTTCGTCGCTGGCGGTTTTGGCCTGGTTCAGGGTGGTGAAGTACTCGCCGCTGCCGCGGACGGCGCGCACCGGCTGCAGCGCCAGCCATTGCACCGGGTACAGCGCGGTGGCCAGCACGGCGCGCACCGGCTGGGTGATGCGAAAACGGGTGTCAGCGACCATCAGGAACAGCGACAAGGCGCTGAAGAACATCAGCTTGGACAGCGCCGACGGCCCCTGCTTGAAAAAGGGCGGCGGGGATCTGTCAAGGGTTCCTAAGGGCATGGTTCGCTGTCAAGCTGGCCCCGCTTCATGCCGGCGCGCGGCATGAGATACGGCGTTGCGCTTATTCCGAAGTGAAGATGGAACCCAGGCGATCCATGCGCTCCAGCGCAATGCCGCAACCGCGCACGACGCAGGTCAGCGGGTCCTCGGCCACCAGCACAGGCAGGCCGGTTTCCTCAGCCAGCAGGCGGTCCAGGTCGCGCAGCAAGGCGCCGCCGCCGGTCAGCATCATGCCGCGCTCGGCGATGTCCGCGCCCAGTTCGGGGGGCGTCTGCTCGAGCGCGTTCTTCACGGCGCTGACGATGTTGTTGAGCGGGTCGGTCAGGGCTTCGAGGATTTCGTTGCTGGAGATCGTGAAGCTGCGCGGCACGCCTTCGGAGAGGTTGCGGCCCTTGACTTCCATTTCCTTGACTTCCGAGCCGGGGAAAGCCGAGCCTATGCTCTTCTTGATGGCCTCGGCCGTCGGTTCGCCGATCAGCATGCCGTAGTTGCGGCGGATGTAGTTGATGATGGCTTCGTCGAAGCGGTCACCGCCGACGCGCACGCTGCCCTTGTAGACCATGCCGCCCAGCGAGATCACGCCGACTTCGGTGGTGCCGCCGCCGATGTCGACGACCATGGAGCCGCTGGCCTCCGACACCGGCAGGCCGGCGCCGATCGCGGCAGCCATCGGCTCTTCAATCAGGTAGACGTCGCTGGCGCCGGCGCCCAGGGCGCTTTCGCGGATCGCGCGCCGCTCAACCTGGGTGGAGCCGCAAGGCACGCAGATGATGATGCGCGGGCTGGGCTTGAGCAGGCTGCGCGGGTGCACCATCTTGATGAACTGCTTGAGCATCTGCTCGGTCACGGTGAAGTCGGCGATCACGCCGTCTTTCATCGGTCGAATGGCTTCGATGTTGCCGGGCACCTTGCCGAGCATGGCCTTGGCTTCATGGCCGACGGCCTGGATGGTCTTCTTGCCTTGGGGGCCGCCTTCGTGGCGGATGGCGACGACGGAGGGCTCATCGAGCACAATGCCGCGGTCGCGTACGAAAATCAGGGTGTTGGCGGTGCCAAGGTCAATGGCCAGGTCGGTGGAAAAATACCGACGGAATGCTTCAAACATATGCAGGGGTCCAGTTGGGGCATGAGCGAACTTCGTTGCTCCATCGCCTTTTTATTGATCAGCAATTATGGGGAAGTTGGGCCAGAGGCGCTCTGAAATCTGCTTCTGGCACCTAAAAAGCACCTAAAGCCCGCATCCAACCCTGATTTCACACCAAAGGCGGGATAATAACGCATCCCCTATAGATCAATAGCTTTAGCAAGCCCGTTTTTTCAGCTTTACACCTCGTTTCAGCCCCTGTTTTCTGGTTTATTTTCTCCCGTATTTCCTTCATCCCTACCCCATGGCATTGACACCCCAAGACATCGCCCGCGTCGCCAACCTGGCGCGGCTGGAATTGCGTCCCGACGAAACCGAGCACACCCTGGCCCAACTCAACGGCTTTTTCGCCTTGGTCGAGCAGATGGAAGCCATCAATACCGACGGGGTGGAGCCGCTGGCCCACCCGGCGGCCGTGATCGGCGAAGTGGCCCTGCGCCTGCGCGAGGACGTCGCCAGCGAACCCAACCAGCGCGAGGCCAGCCAGGTGAGCGCGCCCGCCGTGGAAAACGGACTGTTTCTCGTCCCCAAGGTGATCGAATGAGCACGGCCACGAACAACACCGCCCTGCACGACCTGGGCGTCGCGCAGCTGGCCGCGAAACTGGCCGCGCGCGAAGTCTCCAGCGTTGAAGCCACGCAGCACTTCCTGGCCCGCATCCAGAACGAAAACCTGGGCGCCTTCCTGGCCACCGACACGGACGTCTCGCTGGCCCAGGCCAGGGCCGCCGACGCGCGCCTGGCCGCCGGCGAACGCACGCCGCTGCTGGGCGTGCCGCTGGCGCACAAGGACGTGTTCGTCACGCGCGACTTTCCCACGACGGCCGGCTCGAAGATCCTGGAAAACTACCGCAGCCCGTTTGACGCCACGGTGGTGGGCAAGCTGGGGCCGCAGGGCGCCGGCATGGTCACGCTGGGCAAGCTCAACTGCGATGAGTTCGCCATGGGTTCGGGCAACGACAACAGCGCCTACAAGCCCGTGAAAAACCCCTGGGACAGCAGCCGCATTCCCGGCGGCTCCTCGGGCGGCTCGGCCGCCGCTGTCGCCGCGCGCCTGGTGCCCGCCGCCACCGGCACCGACACCGGCGGCTCGATACGCCAGCCGGCCTCGCTGACCGGCATCACCGGCATCAAGCCCACTTACGGCCGCTGCTCACGCTACGGCATGGTGGCCTTCGCCTCCAGCCTGGACCAGGCCGGCCCGATGGCGCGCAGCGCGCTCGACTGCGCCCTGTTGCTGTCGGCCATGGCCGGGCCCGACCCCGACCGCGATTCGACCTCGCTGGACCTGCCCGCCGCCGACTACGCTACGGACCTGCTGGCCGCGCGCCCTGCCGCCGCCGGCGACAAGCCGCTCAAGGGCCTGCGCATCGGCCTGCCCACACAGTTCTTCGGCGCCGGCTGCGCGCCCGACGTGCTGGCCGCCGTGCGCGGCGCGCTGGCCGAGTATGAAAAGCTGGGCGCCACGCTGGTGGACGTGAGCCTGCCGCTGACCGAGCTGTCGATCCCGGTGTATTACGTCATCGCGCCGGCCGAGGCCAGCAGCAACCTGAGCCGCTTTGACGGTGTGCGCTACGGACACCGCGCGGCGCACTACACCAACCTCGACGACATGTACAAAAAGTCGCGCAGCGAAGGCTTCGGCGACGAAGCCACGCGCCGCATCATGATAGGCACCTATGTGCTGTCGCACGGCTACTACGACGCCTATTACCTCAAGGCGCAGAAAATCCGCCGCCTGATCGCGCAGGATTTCCAGACCGCCTTCACGCAGTGCGACATCATTGCCGGCCCGGTGTCGCCCACCGTCGCCTGGAAAATCGGCGAGAAATCCGACGACCCGGTGGCCAACTACCTGGCCGACATCTACACCCTGTCGTCCAGCCTGGCCGGCCTGCCCGGCATGAGCGTGCCGGCGGGCTTTGGCGCCGGCGGCATGCCCGTGGGCCTGCAGCTGATCGGCAACTACTTCAAGGAAGCGCAACTGCTGGGCGCGGCCCACCAGTTCCAGCTCGCGACCGACTGGCACCTGCGCCAGCCCCCAAGCCTTTAAGTGATTTGACATGAGCCAGACCCAACCCACCGTCAACCCCTTCGCCGAAATGCAGGCCGGCCGCCCCACGGGGCCGCTGGTGCAGGGCTACGAAGTCATCATCGGCTTTGAGACCCACACGCAGCTCACCACACAATCGAAAATTTTCAGCCGCGCCTCCACCGCCTTCGGCGCCGAGCCGAACACGCAGGCCTCCGCCGTGGACTTCGCCCTGCCCGGCGCGCTACCGGTGATGAACAAGGCCGCGGTGCAACGCGCCATCGAGTTCGGCCTGGCCGTCAACGCGCACATCGCCGAGCACAGCGTGTTCGCGCGCAAAAATTATTTTTACCCCGACCTGCCCAAGGGCTACCAGATCAGCCAGTTCGAAATCCCCGTGGTGCAAGGCGGCACGGTCGAGTTTTTCCTGGACGGTGAAAAACGCTCGGTGCGCCTGGTGCGCGCCCACCTCGAGGAAGACGCAGGCAAGTCGCTGCACGAGGATTTCATCGGCATGAGCGGCATAGACCTGAACCGCGCCGGCACGCCGCTGCTGGAGATCGTGACCGAGCCCGATATGCGCTCCACGGCCGAGGCCGTGGCCTATGCCAAAGAACTGCACAAGATCGTCACCTGGATCGGCATCTGCGACGGCAACATGCAGGAAGGCAGCTTCCGCTGCGACGCCAACGTGTCAGTGCGCAAGCCGGGCGAGCCGCTGGGCACGCGCCGCGAAATCAAGAACCTGAACAGCTTTCGCTTCATGCAGCAGGCCATCGACTACGAGGTGCGCTGGCAAATCGCGCAGCTGGAGGACGGCCACGCCATCCAGCAGGCCACCGTGCTGTTCGACCCGGATACCGGCGAGACGCGCAGCATGCGCACCAAGGAAGACGCGGCCGACTACCGCTATTTCCCCGACCCCGATCTACCGCCGCTGGTGATCGCGCGCGACTGGGTGGAAAAAACACGTTCGGAAATGTCCGAGCTGCCTCGCGTGATGGCGGCGCGTTTCGTCAAGGACTACGGGCTGTCCGAATACGACGCCGGCCAGCTCACGCAAAGCAAGGCGACCGCCGCGTTTTTTGAAGCGGTGGCCGAGGCCAGCCAGCAAGCCAAGCTGGCCAGCAACTGGGTCATGGGTGAGCTGTCGCGGCGCCTGAACATCGAGGAAAAATCGATTGAGGCGTCAACTGTCAGCGCTGGTCAGCTGGCCGCACTGATAGGACGCATCGCCGACGGCACGATTTCCAACAACGCCGCGAAACAGGTGTTCGATGCACTATGGACCGGCGAAAGCTCGGACGTCGACGCCGTCATCGAGGCCAAGGGCCTCAAGCAGATGAGCGACACCGGCGAGCTTGAGAAGATCATCGACGACGTGCTGGCCGCCAACGCCAAAAACGTCGAAGAGGTGCGCGGCGGCAACGCCAAGGCCATGAACGCGCTGGTCGGCCAGGCCATGAAAGCCACCAAGGGCAAGGCCAACCCGGCGCAGGTCAACGAGTTGCTGAAGAAAAAACTGGGTTGATGGTTTGAGGCAAAGCCGGGCAGCACGCCCGGCCGCTCAGTTTTTGGCCGTGGGCGCCGAGCTCGCGGGGGCTTCTCTCATGGCCCACACCTGCTTGAGCTTGACCAGTTCTTCGTCAAAGCGCTGGTTCACGCGCTTTTTTTCCTGTTCCTGGTCCTGGATGAATTTTTTCTGAACGGCCGAACTGTGGTCATTTTCCTCGAGCTTGCGCTTGAGCGAAGGCGGGGCCTTGCCGGGGTCTTTGGCGTAGAACTCGAATTCGGCCTGGATGGCTTTGCGCTGCTCGGCCAGTTCCGCCGTCCGCTTGTTGGAAGCCTTGATGACCTCATCGACCTGGGCCAGCGCGGTGACGCGCTCCTGGTCGTGCACGGCACGGCTGGGGTAACGCAACAGCAGGGCGCGGTCCCGGCGCTTGTCCTCGGCCTCGCGTGCGCGCGCTTCGGCGGCAAGCTTGTCCTTCTCTTCCTGCACCGCACGCTCCTGTGCGGTCAGGGAAGGCCCCACCACGCGCCTGACCGTACCCGAGCGGTTCAGTTCCTGCTGGGTGCGGTCCGTGCACTCGGCGATGGGACGGTCGGCCGTGAGCTTGCGGCCTTTGCCGTCGACACAGGTGTAGATGTTCTGGGCCGCGGCATGGTTCGCCGCAAAAGCGGCCGACATCGCGATGACCGTAAGTGCTGTTCGCAAGAGCAAATCGACTCCTTAATCCACGCCGTAGCGGTCCCGGTAGGCCAGCACGGCTTGGTAGTGCGTTTTCAGTGACATCGCATCGGCCCCGTTGGCCCCCAGCGTATCGCCTTGTGTCGAGAGATATTGCAGCAAGTCGGTCAGCCGCGCAATCGCGCAAACCTGCAAGCCCAGATGTTTCGTAACATATTGCACGGCACTATGGCTCACATCCACGCCGTTTTCCGTGGCCTTCTCCTGGCGGTCCAGGGCCAGTGCCACCGCGTGGGGAACGGCGCCCGCGGCCTGGATGATGGCGATCGACTCGCGCGCCGCAGTGCCGGCGGACATCACGTCGTCGATGATGAGCACGCGGCCCTTGACGGGCGCGCCGACCAACGTGCCGCCTTCACCGTGATCCTTGGCTTCCTTGCGGTTGTAGGCGAAGGGGTAGTTGCGCCCCAGCCGCGCGAGTTCGATGGCCACCGCCGCGGCCAGCGGAATGCCCTTGTAGGCCGGCCCGAAAATCATGTCGAAAGCCAGACCCGTGCGCTTTTCCTCGGCCAGCAGGTGGCGCGCATAGAATTGCGCCAACCGCCCCAGCTTGGCCCCGTCGTCGAACAGGCCGGCGTTGAAAAAATACGGGCTCATGCGCCCGGCCTTGGTCTTGAATTGCCCGAAGCGCAGCACGCCCGACTCCACGGCAAACTGCACGAATTCCTGTGCCAGCGCGCCGTCCGCGGAAGCCGCCCCGTCCCTGTTGTCCTGTTGTTGCCCTGCCGTGCTCATTGAAAGTCCCATGTTTAAATTGACCAGCCTCAACCTCAACGGTATCCGCTCCGCGGCCAGCAAAGGCCTGCAGGACTGGGTTTTGCAGTCCATGCCGGATTGTATTTGCGTGCAGGAACTTAAAGCCCAGGCAGCCGACATGAGCGGCCGCTTCGAGGAAATCGCCGGCCTCAAAGGCCATTTTCATTTTGCCGAGAAAAAAGGCTATTCCGGCGTGGGCGTCTATACGCGCCATGAACCCAGCGACGTGATCGTGGGCTACGGTTCGACCGAATTCGACGCCGAAGGGCGCTACGTGGAGCTGCGCTTCGACAGGCCCGGCCGCAAGCAAAGCCCCAGACTCTCCATCATCAGCTGCTACTTTCCCAGCGGCTCCTCGGGCGAGGAGCGCCAGGCCGCCAAGTTCCGCTTTCTGGCCGAGTTCTACCCGCGCCTGCTGGCCCTGAAGGAAACGCGCGACTTCGTGTTGTGCGGCGACGTCAACATCGCGCACCAGGAGATCGACCTGAAGAATTTCAAGGGCAACCGGAAGAACAGCGGCTTTCTGCCGGAGGAGCGCGCCTGGATGACGGAGTTGCTGCGCGACGCGGAACTCGCCAATGAAGCGGCAGATGAGCTGACGGAACGCACCGGCCCCTCGGCCAGGGGCGGCGGCATGGTCGACGTCTACCGCAAGCTGCAGCCCACGGCGACCGACGCGGCCTACACCTGGTGGAGCAACCGCGGCCAGGCCTATGCGAAAAACGTGGGCTGGCGCCTGGACTACCACCTGGCCACGCCGGCCTTCGCGGCACTGGCCCGCAGCGAGCACATCTACAAGGACCAGCGCTTCTCAGACCATGCACCCATGAGCGTGGACTATGAATTCGAGATCTGACAACCACCCCCGTCCGGGCTCACTGCGTGTAGCCCGTTCCCCCCAGGGGGCGGCGCCTGGGGCCGGCAAAGCCGAGAAATGACACACCCCTATCGGGCTCACTTCGTGTAGCCCTTTTCCCCTTGCAGGGGACGGCGCCTGCGGTCTGGCAAAGCCAGTCCCGCGGCCCCTACTGGTGTGGAACTGGGTGCGACGGTTGAGGTGGGCTCTTCAAGCCAGCATGAGCCGCGGAACCGGCTTTGCCGGGCCGCAGGGCGGGCGGCCCCCTCGGGGGGCAGCGACCCACACGAAGTGGGGGAGCGTGGGGGCTTTATCTCTGCGCCCAGATCCGCTGGATCTGCGTGGACAGCTCCATCGGGTCAAAGGGCTTGGGAATCACTTCCAGCGCGCCCAGCCCCTTGTACACCGCCACCTCGGCGGCCTGCACTTTGGCGGTCATGAAGATCACCGGGGTGTCGGCGGTGGCCGGCAGCTGGCGCAGGCCCTTGAGCGTGGTCGGCCCGTCCATGCCGGGCATCATGACGTCCAGCAGCAGCAGGTCGGCGCCAGCGCCCGGCGCGGCGTCCAGCGCCTCCTGGCCGGAGGCGCAGGCGATCACCGTGAAGCCGCCCACGGCTTGCAGCGCCATCTGCGCCACCATGCGGATATCGGGCTCGTCTTCAACATAGAGGATGCGGTTCAGTGGTGTGGTCATGATGGTTCAGTTCAAGGTTTGGGAACGGGTGGGGCCCGGGTCGCCGGGAATCTGCAGGACTCGCTGGATTGTATTGAGCAGTTCGGTGTTTGAGGTATGGGCCTTGACCAGGACCGCGTCGGCCTGCCTGCCGTCCGCCGGATCCACGTCGCCGGCCGAGAATACGATCACCGGCGGACGCGGGTCCAGCGCGTCGATGTCCTCGAACAGGTCCCAGCCCGAATGGCTGCCCAGCGCCAGATCCAGCAGCACCAGGTCAAAGGGATGCTCGCGCAGGCGGTCGCGGGCTTCGTCCAGCGTGGCGGCGAATTCAAAGCTTGCGAAGTCCTGGGCGATGGCGGCGGTGATGCGCTGGATGTCCAGGTCGTCCTCCACATGCAGGATGCGCGGCTTGCCGGAGTCCAGGCTGGCGACGGCGCGGCGCAGGCTGTGCACCAGCAGGTTTTCGTCGATGGGCTTTTTAAGCCAGTCCGACACCGTGTGCGGCTTGCGGTTGAACTGCAGCTGGCCCTGCTCGGCCATGGCCGAGATGACCACGACGGGCAGGTTGCGCGTCCCCTCGTCCTCGCGCAGCTGGCCGATGAAGGACACGCCGTTCTGGCCGGGGAGCTTGAGGTCCACCGTCACCGCATCGTAGGTATTGGAGGCCAGGCAGGCCAGTGCCTGCTCGGCGCTGAAGGTCATGTCGGAATCAAAGCCGGCCTTGCCCAGCATCATGCTGATCAGCTTGGCCACGTCGGGGTCGCCTTCGCAGATCAGGATGCGCGGGCGCGAGGAAATCGCGGGCGGCCTCAGCGGCTTGAGCAGCGGCACCGGGTTGGTCCATTCGGGCATTTCAAAAAAGAAGGTCGTGCCCGCACCGAGCTTGCTGGAAAAGCCGATGGTGCCGCCCATTTTTTCGACCAGGGCGCGGGAAATATTCAAGCCCAGGCCGGTTCCGCCTTTCTGGCGGGTGTCGGACGAATCGGCCTGCGAGAACTTCTGGAAGATGCGGCTGCTGAATTCCTCCGGAATGCCGGGGCCGACGTCGACCACCTCGGTCCGCACCTTTTGCCCCGTGCGCGAGAGCCTGACTTCCACCGGGCTGCCCTTGGGCGAAAACTTCACGGCGTTGGACAGCAGGTTGGTCAGCACCTGGGTCATGCGATCGCTGTCGATGCGCACGTGCAGCGCCGTGTCGGGCGCCCGCATCACCAGGCTCACGCCGTGCTGGGCGGCAAAGCCCTCATTGGAGACGAGCGCCTGCTGCACCAGCTGCTTGAGGTCTACCACCTGCAGGTCCAGGCGCAGCTTGCCGGACTCGATTTTTTCGCTGTCCAGGATGTCGTTGATCAGCCGGATCAGGCGCTCACAGTTGTTTTGCGCAATACCCACCAGGCTCTTGACGGCTTCGGGCAACTGGCCGGCCACACCGCCCGAAATCAGCCCCAGCGAGCCGCGTATCGAGGTCAGCGGCGTGCGCAGCTCGTGGCTGACGGTGGAGACGAACTCGGTCTTCATGCGGTCTATGCGCTTGAGCTCGGTGATGTCGGTGCCCAGCGAGAAAAAGCCGATCACCTTGTCCGCGCTGGCGCCTTCGCCGTAACGCGGAAAGTACTGCATCGCGTAGTGCCTGCGCTCGCCCTGGGGCGTGATCTGCGTCCGCTCATAACGCACCATATGCCCGCTCAGGACCTCATCCACCTTTTCCCGCACCGTTTCATAGACCTGCGGGCCCAGCACGTCGGCCAGCGGCTTTCCGTCGATCTGCTCGTAGCTCAGGCCGAAGTTGTCCTCATAGGCCCGGTTGTGGAAGCGAAAGCGCTGGTCGGTGTCCAGATAGGCGATCAGGGCCGGCACGGTGTCGGTGACCTGGCGCAGTTGCGACTCGCTGGCCCGCAAGGCTTCGGTGGTGCGTTTGCTTTCGGTGATGTCATGCATCACGGCGGTGAACAGGCGCCTGCCGCCCACCTCCACGTCGCCGAAGGACACGCTGACCAGGAATTCGCTGCCGTCCCTGCGCAGGGCGCGCACCTCCCGCCCGGCGATCCGGAAGGCTTCAGGCCGAGCGCGCATCATGCCGGTGAATTCCTTGTACTGGCGGCGCAGGCGTTCCGGCACCAGTTCCGAAACATCGCGCCCCACCAGTTCGTCGCGTGCATAGCCAAAGAGCTGCAAGGCGGCGGTATTGGCCTCCAGGACGATATCGTCGGAGGAGGTGGTGATCACGGCCTCCACCATGCCTTCGGTGATGCTGCGGCTCATGGCCTCGCTGTCGCGCAGCTGGGCCTCGCCGCGTTTTCGCACCTCCTCGTAATGCTTGACCACATAGCCCACCCAGCCCAGCATGGCGAAAAACAGCAGGCTGCCGGCGACGATGAAGCCCTGCGCCCACTGGGCGCTGCGCTCGGCCACGGCCTGCGCGTCGCGCCACCTGTAGACCTCGCGGTTGCGCGCATTTTCCAGCAGGCCATTGGTGCGCAGCCTCAATTGCCGGCTGGCGTCGCTGCCGAGAACGGCCGCCGCCGCTTCCGGGCCGCCTGCCTTGCGCGCCGCGATGGACTGGTTGGCGATCAGGGCACGGTGGTTGATCAATTCGTCGAACTCCGCCGACTCCTGCAGCACATTGGCGCTGCGCGTGCGGGCCCGGATGCCCCGCAGCTCGACCCGGGCGGCCTGGAAGGCTTCCAGGTCGTCGGCGTTGCCGCTCAGCAGGTACTGCCGCAGCGCCGATTCGGTCGACCGCAGGCTGGAATCCACGCGCTCCAGCATGACCAGCGTGTCTTCGGTGCGCACACGGGACTGGGCTGTTTCAAGCAGGCGGCTGATGGTCAGGTAAGACGCAGCGCCCACCACTGTCATCAGCACCACGCCGGCCGCCACCGCGAGTTTGATCTTGGACAGGAAGGCGGCGGAGGCAGGCATGGGCAATCCGTTCGGGCGGTGTCAGCTTGCGCCGTGAAAGCGCTGCTGCAGTTCTTCGACGGCCGTGCCGAGCTCGGCACGGGCCTCGGGCGCCAGCGCCTGGTCCTTGCCGACATGGGGTTCCAGGGCCAGCTCCAGTGCCTGCGCGGCCAGCCCGAGTTCCGCCCAGCCGAAGGTGGCCGCGGAACCCGCCAGGCTGTGTGCGTGGCGCTCCAGGATCGGCAGGGCCTGGGCCAGGTCCTCGCCCCTCAGGATCTGCTGCCAGAGCAAGCCGACCTGTTCCAGGCGGCGCGGCAGGGAACGGGTGTAATCGGCGCGCTGCTCCTCCAGGAATGCGAGCAGGGCCGGGTCGGTGCTCTTCATGGCTTCGGGATGGAGGGCGCCCGCCCTGGAACCGTACCCCGCGGCCGCGAGGAAAGGGCAGCTTGTCCTGGAGGATAGGGAAGGCTCATGCGGCCCATCTTAAGGCGCAAGTATCAAAAAACAGCGTAGGACAAGTACGAGTAGTCGCGATGCCGCACGCTGCTTCGGCGCACGCCACCGGACGGGAAATTTGCTTTCGTCTTTCTTGTTAGGTCTTATGACTTGATTCGAAACGAAGAATGCGAAAAATCATCCGACACATGAGTACCTTTGACCTCATGCTTGAAGCATCCCGCCGCGTGTCAGGTAGCCGGGTCGGCGGCGCGGCCCAGCGCGGCGACCAGATCCGACTGGGTAATAATTCCGACCAGCCGCTCGCCCTCTCCGATGATGGGAATGTGGTGGTGGCCCGTGCTGCCGAACAGCGGCACCAGTTCCACCAGCCGGCGCTGCCGGCCCGCCACGCGCACGTTGCGGGTCATGATCTGCCCCACGACCTCCGGCTTTTCCGAATACACGCTGCGCGTGCTGCGCACCAGCTGCCTGAGCTTGGCGTCAAAGCCGTCGTACAGGTCCAGGTCGGCGGCCCGCATGAAATCGGCGACCGTGATGATGCCCGCGATGCGAAAGCCGCGGTCCACCACCGGCAGCGCCTTGATGCGGCGCTCCCTCAGCAGGGCCCAGGCATCCTCCAGCGGCGTGCCGAATTCCACCGTCACCAGGTCGCGCGACATGATGTCTTCACAGCGCACCTCGGCCAGCTTGCGGTCGTAGGCGCGCAGCCGCGTTTCCGCCAGCAGGGCCTTGAGGTCGTCGCGGCTCACGTCCAGCACCTGGTTGTAGCGTGCCAGCACCGCGTCCAGGTCGGCGTCGAGCTGCCGGTCTTCAGCCGAGGGCGCGGCGCCCGGAAGCGGCAGCTGAGTGTGCGGGTAGGTCCGGCGCGTCGCGTTGTTGTAGAGGATGCCGACAGCCACCAGCAGCACCGAGTTGAGCATCACCGGATAAAAGGCGAACACCGGACTGGAAATGCCGCCCAGCACCATCATCAGCGCCGTAGCGCCGCCCGGCGGGTGCAGGCAACGCAAAGCCAGCATCAGCGCGATGGCGGTGGCCACCGCCAGGGCCGCGGCCAGCTCAGGCGAGCCCAGCAAGTGCACGCCGTACACCCCGGCGATGCCGGCCAGCGCCGACAGCGTGTTGCCGCCCACCACCGGCCAGGGCTGCGCCATCGGGCTCGCCGGCACGGCGAAGACCAGCACCGCGCTGGCCCCCAGCGGCGCCACCAGCCAGGGCAGGCCGGGCACTACCCGACCGGCCAGGTGGCATAACAAGCCCGTCAGGAAGATGCCCAGAAGCGAGCCCGCCACCAGGCGCAGGCGCTCGCGAGTGTTGATGCGGGTGCGCGCGGGGCGAAAGGACCGCCACCAGGCGCGCGAGAAGAATGCGGCGCGCTGCGTCAAACCGGTCACCAGGGGCGGCCAGCCAGCTTAGCCGCGGGCGCGCTGGTATAGACCCTGGACCTTCGGCACGTTGGCCTGCAGTTGCTGGATGCGCTCGGGCCCTGAAGGGTGGGTGGACAGAAAGTTGGGGCCACCGGCACCGCCGCCGGCCTGCCCCATTTTTTCCCAGAGGCTGACCGCCGCCTGCGGGTTGTAGCCGCCGCGCGCGGCCAGCTCCAGGCCCACCAGGTCGGCGTCGGTTTCGTCCTCACGGCTGAAGCGCAGCGTCAGCAGCTGCGTGCCTATGCTGGCGGCCAGGTCGCCCATCTGACCCCAACCCAGCAGTTGGGCGCCCAGCGACAGCAGGGTGCCGGTGCCCTGGCTTTTGGCGATGCGCGCGCGGGCGTGCTCGCGTAGCGCGTGGGCCATCTCATGGCCCATGATCATGGCCGCCTCGTCGTCGGTCAGCTTGAGCTGGTCGAGGATACCGGTATAGAAGGCGATCTTGCCGCCTGGCATGCAGAACGCGTTGATCTCCTTGCTGCCCAGCAGGTTGACTTCCCAGCGCCACTGCTTGGCACGGTCGTTCCATTGGGCGGTCTGCGGCACCAGCTTCGCGGCGATGGTGCGCAGCCGCTGCAGCTGCGCGTTGCCTTGCGGCGCCAGCGCGCCCTTGGCGCGGGCCTCGGCAAGCAGCTTGCTGTATTCCTGGGTGGCGGCGGTTTCAATCTCGTCGGCGGGCACAAGGTTGCGCAGCTGGGATGAGGGCCCGACATCCACCTGCGCGCGCAGCGGCAGGGTGGCAGCCGTCGCCGCGGTGCCGGCGGCGGCCAGCAGGAATGCCCGGCGGCCGGGCCAGGCGGAATGTTTGGCGTCGCATAAAAAGCACATGGGTGAATAATAGTCACAAATCGAAATGGCCATGTCAGACAAAACCCCCTCATCCGCCCTGGCACCGGGCGCCTCCTCCTCCCTCCCCGAATCCACCAGCACCGCACCGGTATCGTGGGCCAGCGTCTGGCGCGTGTACGCAGAGCGCGCCACGCTGCGCATGCTGCTGCTCGGGTTCTCGGCGGGCCTGCCGCTGCTGCTGGTTTTCGGCACGCTGAGCTTCTGGCTGCGCGAAGCGGGCATCGACCGCACCACCATCGGGTTTTTAAGCTGGATCGGCCTGGCCTACGGCTTCAAATGGGTGTGGGCGCCGCTGGTGGATCGCCTGCCGATACCGGTGCTCACCCGCCTGCTGGGCCGCCGCCGCAGCTGGTTGCTGCTGGCGCAGTTCACCATCATCGGCGCATTGTGCGGCATGGCGCTGAACGACCCGAAGCTGTCCCTCCAGCCCATGGTGTGGTGCGCGCTGGCCGTGGCGTTTGCGTCAGCGACGCAGGACATCGCGCTTGATGCCTTCCGTATCGAGTCCGCGGATGCCAAACGCCAGGCGGCGCTGGCGGCGGCCTACCAGACCGGCTACCGCATCGCGATGATCTGGGCCGGCGCCGGCGTGCTGTGGATCGCCGCGCGCGCCGAAGTCCCCAACGCCGCGGCCTACCAGCCTGGAGCGTGGCAAGCCGCCTACCTGGTGATGGCCTTCTCCATGCTGCCGGGAATCATCACCGTGCTGTTTTCAGCGGAACCTGCCGAGCGCGCCCGCGCCGAAAGCGACGCTGAAACCGCGGCGACCCGCGCACGCTTTGCCGCCACCGGCATTCCCCTGTATGGCGCGGTGCTGTTCGCGACGCTCGCGCTTCTCGTGCTGTTGCTGCTGATCGCACCCGGCATGGTCTTGCTGGGCTACTACCTGGCCCTCAGTGCCTACCTGTTGCCGGCGCTCATCTACGTGCTGGCCATCATCGGCCTGGCCAGAACCGGTATTCGTGTCGCGCTGCCGGCGCGGCTGGTGCCGGCCGCCGTCTGGTTCGACCATGCCTTTTACCTGCCGTTCGCCGAGTTCCTCAAGCGCTACGGCAAGCAGGCCATCGTGATCCTCGCGCTGATTGCCATCTACCGCATCAGCGACGTTGTCATGGGCATCATGGCCAACCCGTTTTACGTGGACATGGGCTACACCAAGGACGAGGTCGCCGCCGTCACCAAAATCTACGGCGTCATCATGACGCTGGTGGGCGCCTTCATCGGCGGTGCCATGGCCATGCGCCTGGGCGTGATGCGCGTGCTGATGCTGGGCGCCGTGCTGAGCGCCGGCAGCAACCTGCTGTTCGCCTGGCTGGGCACGCGCGGCCATGACGTCAATGCGCTGGTCTTCGTGATTTCGGCCGACAACCTCTCCAGCGGCATCGCCTCGGCGGCCTTCATCGCCTACCTGTCCAGCCTGACCAACGTCAACTACTCGGCTACCCAGTACGCACTTTTCAGTTCCATGATGCTGCTGTTGCCCAAGTTCCTGGCCGGCTATTCGGGCAAATACGTGGATGCCTTCGGTTACAGCCATTTCTTCACCGCGACCGCCTTGCTGGGCCTGCCGGTACTCGTACTGGTCGCGCTGGCCTCGCGGATGCAGATCCCGAAATCCCAATAGGGACAGCGACCTGGCGCTATCAAATCGATAGCTCTAAAACAGCTACCGGACGTACGCGCGGCGGAGTATGCTGGTGGGCCGCCGCCCGGTTTACCGTAACTTTACGATGGCTTCAAGTGCGATTGTTGCGTGCGGCGCAGCATAAACCCATTGTGATCCACCCCGGGGGACACACCCTGCAACCGAGGACCCATCCATGACCCAACAACTCCTGATGATCGAAGACGACGCCCGCCTGGCCAACATGGTGGGCGAGTACCTGCGCCAGTCGGGCTATGGCTTCACCCACGCGGCCGACGGCGCGAGCGGGCTGGCCGCGCTGGAAGGCAACACGCCCGACCTGGTCATCCTGGACCTGATGCTGCCCGACATGGACGGCCTGGAAGTGTGCCGGCGCATCAAGGGCCAGGGCAGCGAAACCGCCAACACTGCCGTGCTGATGCTCACCGCCAAGGGCGACCCCATGGACCGCATCGTCGGCCTGGAAATCGGCGCCGACGACTACCTGCCCAAGCCCTTTGAACCCCGCGAGCTGCTGGCGCGCATACGCGCCGTGCTGCGCCGCGGCGGCGAAACCGGCAATGCCGCGGCCAACGGCAGCCACAAGGTCATGCGCTTCGGCTCGCTGGAAATCGACCGCGATGCGCGCACCGTCTCGGTGTCGGGCACCCCCTGCGAACTCACCTCTTACCAGTTCGACCTGCTGGTGGCGCTGGCCGAACGCGCCGGCCGCGTGCTGAGCCGCGACCAGATCATGGAAGCCGTGCGCGGCCGCGAACTCGAAGCCTTCGACCGCTCCATCGACGTGCACATGGGCCGCATCCGCAGCGCCATCGAGGCCGACGCCAAGGACCCCAAACGCATACTCACCGTGCGCGGTGTGGGTTATGTGTTCGCCAAACAGCAAGACTGAGTTTTTATGTGGACCAGGTTTACTTCGCATCTGTATGTTCGGATCTGGCTGGCGGTGGTCGCCACCGTGGTCGTATTGACCTTCCTGGTCGGCGCGGCCTGGCGCCTGAGCGCCGACCCGCCTCAGCTGCCGATACGCGAAGTGCTGGTGCACAACGACAAGGGCGAAGTCATAGGCACGGCGCAGACCCGTCCCGACCGCAAGCTCGGCGACGACCTGGAGTTTGACGTCACAACCAAAGACGGCCAGACGCTGAACCTGCTGCTGCCCCGGCCCAAGCGCCCGCCCGGCAGCAATCCCTGGATGCGCCCGCCTTTCGGCTTCGGCTTCGGCTGGATGCTGGGCCTGGTCGGCCTGGCCGTGGCGCTGGGGGCCTACCCCGTCATGCGCCGGCTGACGCAGCGGCTCGAAGCCCTGCAGCGCGGCGTGGAACGCTGGGGCGCCGGCGACCTGTCGGCCCGCGTCAATGCCGAAGGCACGGACGAAGTGGCCTTCCTGGCCCGGCGCTTCAACCACGCGGCCGAGCGCATCGAGACCCTGATGGAATCGCACAAGTCGCTGCTGGCCAATGCCTCGCATGAACTGCGCTCGCCGTTGGCGCGCATCCGCATGGGGCTGGAGCTCATGGGCACCGACGCCGCCTCGCCGCAGCGCAAGGAGATCTCGCGCAGCATCACCGAACTCGACCAGCTGATCGACGAAATCCTGCTGGCCAGCCGCCTGGACGCCAAGCAGGCCGACGCCGAGCCCTTTGAAACCCTGGACCTCACGGGCCTGGCGGCCGAGGAATGCGCGCGTGTCAATGCCGAACTGAGCGCCGAACTGGACAAGGCACCCAACGCCGGGCTGGGACTGGACGCCACCAGCCACAGCCTGACCGTGCAGGGTTCGCCGCGCCTGCTGCGCCGGCTCATCCGCAACCTGCTGGAAAACGCGCGACGTTACAGCACCGGCGACATCAACCTCGAACTGGCGCAGACCCGCGTCGGCGCCAGGCAGCTGGCCGTGGTCAAGGTGCACGACCGCGGCCCGGGTGTCCCTGCCGGCCAGCGCGAACGCATCTTCGAGCCCTTTTACCGCCTGCCCGGTGCCAGCGAGCGCGAAGGCGGCGTGGGCCTGGGCCTGGCGCTGGTCAAGTCCATCAGCCAGCGGCATGGCGGCAGCGTGCGCTGCGAGGCACGCCCCGGCGGCGGCGCCTCCTTCATCGTGGAACTGCCCGTGGCCCATGCGTTGGTCCCAGCGGCAGTGTGAAATAAGTCACGAAATCCCGGCCGATTCAGCAAAAAACCCACGTCCTCCTCTATTTGGAGAATGGTCAAAGCGGGTGCAATCGGCGACAGTTCCCGGCGTTGCTGTCACAACACCCGCAATTGAGGGAAACAGGGAAATAAAACAGACGTCGGTGAAGCATTTATTGATCTCCCAACGACGTTCTCCCACCCAGGAGAACCTTCAAAAGGCCACCGCGAGGTGGCCTTTTTTTTGTCCCGGCACCGGGCAGCGCGGGCTTTGATACCCTAGGGAATCTCTCCCACCACAGGACGCCAAGCCATGAGCACCTCCCCCCAGCCCGCCAACATTCCCCAGGGCTTTTTCCCCTCGACCGCGGACCGCATGCCGCTGATGCCGCGCGAGGCCATGTCGCCAGCGCAGCGCGAAGCCGCCGATGCCATCATCGCCGGGCCGCGCAAGGCCGTGTTCGGCCCCTTCATCCCCCTGCTGCGCAGCCCGCAACTCATGGGCCGCGTCGGCGACGTGGGGGCTTACCTGCGCTTTGAAAGCATGCTGGACGCGCGCATCCGCGAACTGGCGACCTGCGTCGCCGCGCGCCATACCGCCAACCAGTTCGAGTGGCTGATGCACGCGCCGCTGGCAGTGGCCGCGGGCGTGGCCCAGGCCACCGTGGACGCCATCGCCGACGGCAGGCAGCCCACGGGCATGGCCGCCGATGAAGCGGTTGCGCTGGACCTGGTTTTTGAGGTGCTCCGGCAGCACGGCTGCTGCGACGCCACCTATGCCGCGGCCGTCAAGACCTTTGGCGAACAGGGAGTGGTCGAGCTCGTGAGCCTGGTTGGTTACTTTGTGATGGTGTGCTGGGTGATGAACGTGGCGCGCACGCCGGCGCAGGGCAAGCCGGGCGTCGAGCCCCTGTCACCTTTCCCTGCTTAGGGCTTTGGCACCAGCGCCGCCAGCACGCGGTCGGCGCCGATGTCGTTCAGGCAGCGCGTATGGCCCAGCGGGCATTCACGCTCAAAGCAGGGCGCGCAGTCCAGCGGCGGCTGGTAATCCGCGTCGGCCTTGAGCCAAAGCACTGCCGCCTTGTCGCTCAACGGCGGCGTGTGCAGCGGGCTGGACGAGCCGAAAATCGCGACCTGCGGCACGCCGAAGGCCGCAGCCACATGCATCAGGCCCGAATCGTTGCTGATGGCGGATTTGCAGGCAGCGATCAGGCACAGGGCCTGCACCAGCGAGGTCTTGCCCGCGAAGTTCAGGCATTTGCCGGGCTGCACCGCGTTCACGGGCGCGGCGATTTCCTCGCACAGCGCCGCCTCCTTGCCCGAACCCAGCAACACCACCGGCAGGTCCAGCCGCGCGGCCAATTCCGAGAAATGGCGGGCCGGCCAGCGCTTGGCGGGCCCGTATTCGGCGCCGGGCGCGAACACATGGAAGCCGCCGCGTTGCAAGCCGAGTTCCGCCAGCGCCTGGTCGATATCAGCGGGCGCCATCTGTAGTTGCGGCCGGTCTTTCTCCAGGTCGGCGCCACCGCTCAAGGCCGAATAAAACGCCACCATCGGCGGTTTGTTCTTGGGGTTCTTGAGCCGGTGCGTGAGCAGGCCCACGCGCGCCTCGCCGAAATAACCGATGCGCTCGGGAATGCTGGCCAAGAAGGGCAGCAGCGCGCTTTTCAGCGAATTCGGCAACACATAGGCCTTGTCGAAACGGCCTTCAATGCGCTTGGCGATCGCGCGGCGTTCGCGGAACTGCAGGCCGCCGTGCGCAAAAGGAAATTCGATGACCTCGGCCACCTGCGGCATGGCGCGATACACCGGCGCCACCCAGGGCAAGGCGCCCACCGTGAGGCGCTCGCCGCGTGCCTGCAAGCGGCGCAACAAAGGCTCCGTCATCACCGCGTCGCCTATCCATTGAGGTGCAATGACAAGCGCTTCAGGCATCAGATTTTCCCTTCAAGGGCCATCGCGGAACCGGCTTTGCCGGGCCGCAGGTGGCGCCCCCTTGAGGGGGAAGCGGCCGCAGGCCGCTTCGGGGGTGGGTCAATGTCCACCACCGAAGTGTTCGCCGGCCTTCAGCGCGTAAACGGTGCCGCAGTAAGGGCACTTGGCACTACCGGTGCGCGCCACGTCCAGGTAGACCTTGGGGTGGCTGTTCCAGATTTTCATGTCGGCCTTGGGGCTGGGGCAGTAGACGCCGCCTTGCGCATTGAGGTCCGAAGCCAGCAGTTCAACGGAAGAAGAGGTAGTGGTGGTCATGGTGCGGACTCAAACCTTGGCGAGCCAGTGGGCGTACTTGGGATTGCGGCCGTTGACGATGTCAAAGAAGGCGCTCTGGATTTTTTCGGTGATGGGGCCGCGCGAGCCGGCGCCGATTTCGATGCGGTCGAGTTCGCGGATGGGCGTGACTTCAGCGGCCGTGCCGGTGAAGAAGGCTTCGTCGGAGATATACACCTCGTCGCGCGTGATGCGCTTTTGCACGAGGTCCAGGCCCAGGTCCTTGCAGATGTGCAGGATGGTGTTGCGCGTGATGCCGTTGAGCGCGCCGGCCGACAGGTCGGGCGTGTAGACCACGCCGCCCTTGACCACGAAGATGTTTTCACCCGCGCCTTCGCTGACGAAGCCCGAGGCGTCCAGCAGCAGCGCCTCGTCGTAGCCGTCGTCCAGCGCTTCCATATTGGCCAGGATGGAGTTGGTGTAGTTGCTGACCGCCTTGGCCTGCGTCATCGTGATGTTGACGTGATGGCGCGTGTAGCTGGAAGTCTTGACGCGGATGCCGCGCTTCATGCCCTCTTCACCGAGGTAGGCGCCCCAGGCCCAGGCCGCGACCATCAGGTGAATCTGGTTGCCCTTGGGGCTGACGCCCAGTTTCTGCGAACCAATCCAGGTCAGCGGGCGGATGTAGCAGGACTCCAGCTTGTTCTCGCGAACCACGGCTTTCGTGGCTTCATTGACTTCAGCCTGGGTGAAGGGAATCTTCATGCGCAGGATCTTGGCGCTGTTGAAGAGGCGCTCGGTGTGCTCCTCGAGGCGGAAGACCGCCGTGCCGCCGGCCGCGTTGTAGGCGCGCACGCCTTCAAAGGCGCCGCAGCCGTAGTGCAGGGTGTGGCTCAGCACGTGGATCTTGGCGTCGCGCCAGTCGACCATCTGGCCGTCCATCCAGATTTTGCCGTCGCGGTCTGCCATGGAGGGTGCTACTGGGGACATGATGGGATCCTTGTTCTGAGTGGGGTGATGCGGGCCCCGGGTGCACCGCGGTGGCGCGCCCGGAAAACCTGAATTACGGATTTTACGGGGCGGGCGGCGCCTCGTCCTGCGCGGGCCTGAAAAGCTCGTGGTGCGCCAGTTTGCCGCCCACGAAGGTACAGGTGACATGCGACTCGCCGGCGTCGGTCCAGCGGAAGATCTCAGGCTGCGCGTCCTCGGCGGAAACCCGCTCGCCCAGGGCCCGCGTCATGGCCACCACATGCAGCAGCGTCATGCCGGGCTTGAGCTTGGCATTGAGCATGACCGCGCTGTCGACATAGCCGATGGGGCGGTTGGCCGCGCGCTTCAAGACCTGCATCATGCGGGTGAAATGCAGCAGCACCCACATGACCGCGCCGCCGGCGACCGCGGCCACACCGGCCCAGCCGTAAAAGCGATAGCCCAGCACAACAGCTGCGACGCCGGCCACGGGAACAAGGATTTTCTGGAAGTTCATGGCGCTATTTTCGCAGCCCCGGCGGGCCGCCGGACTGCGGGGAGTGCGTAGGCCGTTGAAACTCGCTTTTCAGCCTGCCCGCGCGGCCCAGCCCGTGGCCAGCGCATGCGCCCAGTCGGCGCGTCCACGGCCCGCCGCCACCCGTGATTGCGCTTCATGGCCGTAGGGCACGGCGCGCAAATCGACCCGCCAGCCCGCGGCGGTTTTTTCGGCGATGGCGTAGCGCGCGTGCGGCGCACCGTTTTCCACCACATGGGGATGCGGGTGTTCGTCGTCATAGGCCTGCAGGCCGACACTGCCGGGGTTCACGATGAGCATCTTGCCGCACTGCACCAGGCGCGGCACATGGGTGTGGCCGCACAGGACCAGCGAATGCCCGCCCTGGGCCGCCGCGCCCAGCCGCTCCATCACTTCATCCTCCGTGGCCGGCCGTATGCCGGTGGGGTGGCCCGCGCCTCCACTGCCGAACCCCGGAACCGTGGTTTCCAGCCAATAGACCAGGTCGCTGCCGGGCGTGCCGTGGCACAGCAGGATGTCGCCGCCCGCAAGGTCCAGGCTTTCGGGCAGCCCGCGTATCCAGGCCACATGCGCCGCCGTCAACTGGGCGGCCGTGTAGCCGTCGGTGCCGAGCGGATCCAGGTACTGGCCCTGGTCGATGAGTTCCAGCACCTGACGCTCGTGGTTGCCGCGAATCGTGGTGAGGCCGCGCGCCATCAGCAGGTCGGCGGTTTCGGCCGGCTGCAGCGGCCCGCTCAGGATGTCGCCGAGGTTCACGGTCTGGTCCACACCCTGCTGTTCGATGTCGGCCAGCACGGCCTCAAGCGCCGGCAGGTTGCCGTGGATGTCGGAGATGGCGGCGAGTTTCATGGGTTTGTCCTTGGAGTCGATTTTTAACTCAGGCTGCGCACCACTTCCATGGCCTCTTCCACCCGCTCGACGGCGTGGATGGCCAGGCCCTCGATGGGCTTTTTGGGCGCGTTGGCCTTGGGCACCACGGCCACGCTGAAGCCCAGCTTGGCCGCTTCCTTGAGGCGCTCCTGCCCGCGCGGCGCCGGGCGCACCTCACCGGCCAGGCCGACTTCGCCAAACGCGATAAAGCCCTTGGGCAGCGGCTTGCCGCGCAAGGACGAGGTAATGGCCAGCATCACGGCCAGGTCGGCGGCCGGCTCGCTGATGCGCACACCGCCCACGGCGTTGACGAACACGTCCTGGTCCATGCAGGCCACGCCCGCATGGCGGTGCAGCACGGCCAGCAACATGGCCAGGCGGTCGCGGTCCAGGCCCACCGAGAGGCGCCGCGGGCTGGGCCCGCCGTTGTCGACCAGCGCCTGGATTTCCACCAGCATGGGGCGCGTGCCTTCCAGCGTCACCAGCACGCAGCTGCCGGGCACCGGCTCGCTGTGCTGGCTCAAAAAGATGGCGCTGGGATTGGCCACGCCCTTGAGGCCTTTTTCCGTCATGGCGAACACGCCAATCTCGTTGACCGCGCCGAAACGGTTCTTGATGGCGCGCACCAGGCGGAAGCTCGAATGTGTGTCGCCTTCGAAATAGAGCACGGTGTCCACCATGTGCTCCAGCACGCGCGGGCCGGCCAGCGCACCCTCTTTGGTCACGTGGCCCACCAGCACGATGCACACGCCGCTGGACTTGGCCGCGCGCGTGAGGTGGGCCGCGCACTCGCGCACCTGCGCGACCGAGCCGGGCGCCGAGGTGAGCTGGTCGGAATACACGGTCTGGATGGAATCGATCACGGCGATCGCGGGCTGCGTGGCTTCCAGCGTGGCGAGGATTTTTTCAAGCTGGATTTCGGCCAGCACCTTGACCTGCGAACCGTCGAGCCCCAGGCGGCGCGAGCGCAGCGCGACCTGGGCGCCGCTTTCCTCGCCGGTGACGTAAAGCGTGTTGAGTCCCGCGCGCTGCAGCGAATCCAGCGCCTGCAGCAGCAAGGTGGACTTGCCGATGCCCGGGTCGCCGCCTATCAGCACCACGCCGCCCTCGACGATGCCGCCGCCCAGCACACGGTCGAGCTCCTCATGGCCGGTGGGCGTGCGCTCCATATCGGTGGCTTCGATGTCGGCCAGCGCGGTCACGCCGGAGGCCTTGGCCAGCGACTGGAACTGGCTGCTGTAGCGGTTCTTTGCCGGCGCGTTGCTCTCGGCGGCCGATTCGATCAGCGTGTTCCAGGCATTGCAGTGCGGGCACTTGCCCAGCCATTTGGGGCTGGTGCCGCCGCATTCGGTGCAGGTATATATCGTTTTGTCTTTGGCCATGCGTGATGTTACTGTACAAATAACCAGGCTTTGGGTTTTGGTCATGATGCGGGAATTCCGCCATCCCCGCATTCCCACACCTTGCCATGCCGCACCTGAACATTCAATACACCGCCAACCTCGACGCCCTCACCGACATGGGCCAGCTCTGCAACACCCTGGCCGCCACCCTGGTGGCGCTGCGCGCTGAAGACGGCGCCTCGCCGCTGTTCCCGGTCGCCGGCACGCGGGTCATGGCCTGGCCGGCGCCGCACTTCGCGGTGGCTGACGGCCAGCCCGGCCGAGCCTTTATCTATATGAATCTGTTGATCACGCCGGGCCGAAGCGAAGCGCTCAAAAAGCGCGCCGGCGATGCCCTGCTGGCCGCCGCAAGCGCGCACCTGGACCCGGTGTTCGCCCAGCACGCCGTCGGCCTGACCTTGCACATCGACGAGGCCGCGCCGGCCTATGAAGGCAAGCGCAACAACCTGGCCGCGCACCTGAATCCCACCTGATGTGCACGACAGCGCGCTTTTACAGACAATAGCTTTTCCGCACTCCCACCGACTCCCCCAGCCCTCCCGAGGACACACCATGAACATCTCGCGCCGCCAGCTCATCCAGTCTTCCAGCGCCGCCGCCCTGCTGGCCGGCGTAGGCCGGCAAGCCTGGGCCCAGGCCCTTGACAGCACCAAGGTCATCGCCGGCTTCGCGCCCGGCGGCACCGCCGACATCGTCTCGCGCCGCGTGGCCGACAAGCTGCACCCTGGCTATGCCAAAAGCGCGGTGGTCGAGAACAAGACCGGCGCGGGCGGGCAGATCGCCGTGCAGTTCGTCAAGACGGCCGCGCCCGACGGCGCGACCGTGCTGCTCACACCCATGTCCATGCTGGGCATCTACCCCCACACCTATAAGAAGCTGCCCTACGACCCGGTGGCCGACCTGACCCCGGTATCGGCTGCGGCGATTTTTGACTATGGCTTCGCCGTCGGCCCCATGGTGCCGGCCAGCGTGAAGAACGTGCCCGACTTCCTCGCCTGGTGCAAGGCCAACCCCGGCCAGGCCAACTTCGGCTCGCCGGCGGCTGGCTCCTCGCCGCACTTCATAGGCGCGCTGCTGGGCCGCGCCGGTAACGTGGACCTGCGCCACGTCGCCTTCCGCGGCACCCAGCCCGCG
The DNA here is from genome assembly GCF_056405735.1 of Polaromonas sp. P1_F2. NCBI lineage: Bacteria > Pseudomonadati > Pseudomonadota > Betaproteobacteria > Burkholderiales > Comamonadaceae > Polaromonas > Polaromonas sp. P1_F2. The sequence continues at coordinate 66,694 of NZ_JBFUBN010000007.1, forward strand.
GTGCTGGACATGGTGGGCGGGCAGATCGCCGCCGTGTCCGGCCCCACCGGCGAATTCACCCAGCACGTGGCGGCCGGTAAATGCCGTTTGCTGGGCACCAGCGGCCCCAAACGCAGCCGCTTCACGCCCAACACGCCCACCCTCGTGGAGCAGGGTTTCAAGGAAATGGCCTTCACCGAATGGTTCGGCTTCTTCCTGCCCGCAAAAGCACCCCAGGATGTGGTGCAGCGCCTGAACGCCGGCATACGCAGCGCGCTGGCCTCGCAAGAGGTGATCGATGGGCTGGCCGTGTCCTTCCTGGAGCCGGCGCCCACCTCGCCGGCCCAGCTGGCCGCCATGCTCAAGGCTGATACCGAGCTGTGGGGCCCGCTGGTCAAGGCCGTGGGCTTCACGCCGGAAGGTTGAGCCCCCACGCTTTTCACTTCGCCTTCGGCTGCGTGTAATGCACTGCCCCCCGAGGGGGCGCTGCGCCTGCGGCCCGGCAAAGCCGGTTCCGCGGCCCCGGCTGGCCTTTCGCCTTTGGGACTTGGAAATGGAGACATAAAACGATGAAGGTATGTATTTACGGCGCAGGCGCCATAGGCGGCTGGATAGGCATGGGACTGGCGCGCGCCGGCTGCAGCGTCAGCGTGGTGGCGCGCGGCGCCACCCTGCAGGCCCTGCAACTGCACGGCCTTCGCCTCAACCAGGGCGGGCAGATCACCTCGCAGGCCGTGGCCTCCAGTGCCGTGCCGGCCGAACTTGGCGTGCAGGACATCGTCGTGCTGGCCGTCAAGGCGCCTTCGCTGCCCGAGGTTGCGCGCCACATCGCACCGTTGCTGGGCCCCGACACACTGGTGCTGACCGCCATGAACGGCGTGCCCTGGTGGTTTTTGCAGGGCTTTGGCGGCGCGCTCGCGGGCCAGCGTTTAAGTTCGGTCGACCCCAGCGGTGAACTGGCCAAAGCCATCCCCGCCCGCCACATCGTCGGCTGCGTGGTGCATGCGAGCTGCTCACTCGACGAACCCGGCCAGGTGCACCACCATTTCGGCAACAAACTCATCATCGGCGAGCCTTCGGGCGACAAGACGGCGCGCGTGCTGCAGCTCGCCACGCTGCTCGAAAAAGCCGGCTTCGAAGCCCCGGTGTCCGACCAGATCCAGAAAGACATCTGGTTCAAGCTCTGGGGCAATATGACCGCCAACCCCATCAGCGCGCTGACCGGCGCGACCATGGACCGCGTCCTCGACGATGAGCTGGTGACCGCCTTTACCCATAGCATCATGCTGGAAGCCAAGGAAATCGGCGCGCGTATCGGCATCCCCATCAACCAGACTCCCGAAGAGCGCCACGTCATCACGCGCAAGCTGGGCGCCTTCAAAACTTCCATGCTGCAAGACGTGGAGGCCGGCAAACCGGTTGAGCTCGACGCGCTGGTGACGGCTGTGCGCGAACTGGGCCAGCTGACGGCCGTGCCCACGCCCTGCACCGACGCCTTGCTGGGCCTGGCGCGGCTGCAGGCGCGCGTCAAGGGCCTGTACTGAATCCCCGCCTTTCTATTCCTCTCTACTCAATTCTTTCACCACCACTTTTTCAGGAGACAGCATGAAACATATAGGCGTCATAGGCGCATCAGGCCTGATGGGCCACGGCATCGCGCGCAACCTGCTGGCCAAGGGCTTCACCCTGAGCCTCACCGTTCACCGCAACACCGAGCGTGTGGCCGACCTGCTGGCCGCCGGCGCGAAACAGGCCGCCAGCCCTGCCGAACTCGGCACCTGCGACGCCGTGGTGATCTGCGTGACCGGCTCGCCGCAGGTCGAAGAAACCCTGCTGGGCGCGAACGGTGTGCTCTCCAAAGCCAAGGCCGGCCTCATCGTGATCGACACCTCAACCAGCGAGCCCGAATCCACGCGCCGCCTGGCCACCTTGTGCGCCGAGCGCGGCGCTACGCTGGTCGATGCACCGCTGGCGCGCACGCCGGTGGAGGCCGAGCTCGGCAAGCTCAACACCATGGTGGGCGCCGAGCAGGCGGTGTTCGACAAGATCCGCCCGGTGCTGGCGGCCTATTGCGAAAACATCTTCCACGTCGGCGGCCCCAGCGCCGGCCACGTCGTCAAGCTGCTCAACAACTTCATCGGCCAGGCCGTCTGCACGGCCACGGCCGAAGCCTTCGCCGTGGGCGCGCTGGCCGGCATTGAACCGCAAAAGCTGGTCGACGTGGTGTCGGCCGGCGCGGTCAACTCCGGCCTGTTCCAGGCCATGGCCAAGACCCTGGGCGGCGACTTCGCCGGCATCAAGTTCGAACTCGACAACGCGCGCAAGGATTTGCGCTACTACACCCACCTGGCCGAGATGGTGAAAGTGCCGTCCTTCGTCGGCGAAGCCGTGCACCAGAGCCTGGTGACGGCCAGCGCGCTGGGCCACGGCAAGGAGTTCGTTCCGGCGCTCGTGAAGGCGCAGGAAAAGCTGACCGGCGCAAAGATCGCGCCGCAATAAATCCGCTCAGCCTTTTTTGAATCCCATCATGACGACGACGTTGATCCTCGGCCGGCCGTCGTCGCCGATGCGCATGACATAGGTCGAGGCCTCCGACTCCGGCCGCGCCTGGCCCTTGGCGTCGAGGTAAGGCCAACGCACATGGACGGAGGCCAGCTTGTCCGTCAGCCAGGTGACCGACTGGACTTCGGGCCGCGTGTCGGTGATGCCCATGTCCTTGTATTGTTTGGCGGCGCCGCCATAGAACTCTTCCACCTCCCGCAGCGTGGCGACGGCCTTGGTGCCCTGGTCCGCGACGATCAGCGCGGGGACTTCCCAGCAAGTCGCGGCGGTCTTGCCGTCGCCGCGGGTAAAAGCTTTGGCGAATGTTTCGAGCATGGACTGCAGGTCCTGCTCTTTTTTGGTTTCAGACTGGCTCATGGGCACTCCTTGGCGCCGGCATCCCGAACGGCTGCAAGGCTTCACCGGCATGGCATCACAGCGGGCGGCGCGTGGGTTTCGAGCGGCCCTGATTAAAAATTAGCGGGTCGCGACAAGGGCTGGCGTCCGCCAAAACCTACACCGCGTGTGGGCCGGCGCGAAGGTCTCGAAAGAGATGAGGGTTACAGCGCCTTGGCGTAAACCACAAAACCGGATTTCTCCGCCACCTGGTCGTACAGCCGCATGGCCGTGGCATTGGTTTCGTGGGTTTGCCAGTACACCCGGTCGCAACCGGCCGCCCGGGCCTGTTCATAGACGGCCTCGATCAGCGCCTTGCCGACGCCACGGCCGCGCACCGATTCGGCCGTGAACAAATCCTGCAGGTAGCAGACCGGAACGATGCGGGTGCTGCTGCGATGGAACAGGTAGTGCGTGAGGCCCACCAATTCGCCGCCGGCTTCGGCAACCAGCGCGTGAATCGGCTCATAGGCATCAAAGAAACGCGACCAGGTCATGGCGGTGACCTCCTCCGCCAGCGCCGTGGGGCCGGAACGGCCGTAAAAACGGTTGTAGCCGGCCCAGAGCGGGAGCCAGGCGGCGAGGTCCGATTTCTGGATGGGGCGGACGGTGAGGGAAGAAGTATTCGTCATGAAGGCGGGATCTCAGGCAGTAAATTCCACGGGTCGGGTGGTGCCGGATTTTTTGCGCACCACCACCGTGCCGGCCATCTTGTCGTGCCAGCCCTGTTTGCGCGAATCAAAGGCCACCCAGAAGAGGCCCAGGCCGAAAGGGATGGAGGAAACAAAATAGCCGAGGTAGCGGATCAGCAGCTGGCCGGTGCTGGGGTGGTTTCCGGTCCTGGCATTCACGATACGGGCAGCAATCGCCATCTTGCCGGGCGTGGCCTGCCGCGCCATCCAGAACAGCAGCACCACGACGGCGGGCAGCACCCAGGAAATGAGGAAATCCAGGGGACCGTGGACAAAACTCGTGCCTTCCCAATAGGCGTCGCCGTAAATCGCCGTCAGCAGCGGGTAGACCAGCACACAGATAAGCAGGGTGTCGATGATGGACGCCCAGACGCGAATCCAGAAGCCTGCGTATTCCAGTTCCGATGTATCCATGAAATCCGTCCCTTCCGTGATTGAGCGCGCAATGCACCATTCCATCAAGAGCGGCTCTACTCCACAGCGACCGGCACACGCTGAGCGAGTGCGCACATCAGTTCATAGCCCACCGTGCCGCCGGCCTGCGCCACTTCGTCGATCGGCAGCTCAGCGCCCTTGGCCGCGCGGCCCCACAAGATCACCTCGCTGCCCATGCCGGCGCCGGGCACGGGCGTGAGGTCCACCGTGATCATGTCCATGCTGACACGGCCCACCATGCGGGTGCGCACGCCGTCCACCAGCATGGGTGTGCCGGTGCTGCAGTGGCGCGGGTAACCGTCGGCATAACCGCAGGCCACGATGCCTATGCGCAGCGGGCCGTCGGCCGTGAAGCTGGAGCCGTAGCCCACGGTGTCGCCGGCCTTGAGTTCCTGCACGCCGATGATTCTGGACGACAGCGTCATCGTCGGCTGCAAGCCCCAGCCGGCGGCCGTGTGTTCGGGAAAGTCGGGCGCGCTACCGTAGACCAGAATGCCCGGCCGCACCCAGTCGGAACGCCCAGCCAGCGCGTCGCCGTGGCGCAACGTGGCGGCGCTGTTGCTCAAGGTGCGCTCGCCGGGCAGGTCGTGCGTGACGGCGTCGAAGGCCTGCAGCGCCGCGGCTATGCCTTTGGGGCCATCGGCGTCGGAGAAGTGCGTCATCAGCGTGATCTCCTCGACCTGCGGCAGCGCGTTCAGGCGCGTCCAGGCGGCGCGGAAGCGCTCGGGCGGAAAGCCCAGGCGGTTCATGCCCGAGTTCATTTTGAGAAACACGCGGTGCGGCAGCTGCGTCTTGTGGGCGGCCAGCATGTCGATCTGCTCGTTGCAATGGATGGCATGCCACAGGCCCAGGCGCGAGCACAGCTCCAGGTCGCGCGCGTCAAAACAGCCCTCAAGCAGCAGGATGGGGCCGCGCCAGTCGAGCGCGCGCAGGCGCTGCGCCTCGGCCAGGTCCAGCAACGCGAAGCCGTCGGCGCTGCGCAGCGCGTCAAAAACACGCTCGATGCCGTGGCCGTAGGCATTGGCCTTGACGACGGCCCAGACCTTGGCGTCGGGCGCGGCCTCGCGCGCGCGGCCCAGGTTGTGGGCCAGTGCGGCGGTGTGGATGGTGGCGAGAATGGGACGTGGCATGGCGCGGTGATGTGTGGTTGGTGTGGGATAGCGGGATCGGCGGGCCGGAACGTATTCGAGGGCTTTTCTCATTCTGGCACCGCCCCCCATGCTATAAACCGGAATCGTCTGGAGACATTCACCCTTATCTTGCAGCATCAGATCGGCTGATGCAGTGCCGCAATGACCACAACAGTTTAATGAAGCGCGGTTTTTACACCATCATGGCGGCCCAGTTCTTCAGCTCGCTGGCTGATAACGCGCTGTTTGTGGCCGCCGTGGAGCTGCTCAAGACCAGCGGGGCGCCCAAGTGGCAGCCGGCGGCGCTGGTTCCCATGTTTGCCCTGTTTTACGTCGTGCTGGCCCCTTTTGTGGGGGCTTTCGCCGACGCGCGGCCCAAGGGCAACGTCATGTTCGTGAGCAACGCGATCAAGGTGATCGGCTGCCTCATGATGCTGTTCGGCTCGCACCCGCTGCTGGCCTATGCCATCGTCGGGCTGGGCGCCGCGGCTTATTCGCCCGCCAAATACGGCATCCTGACCGAACTGCTTCCGGCTTCGCAGCTGGTCAAGGCCAACGGCTGGATCGAAGGATTGACGATTTCCTCCATCATCCTGGGCGTGCTGCTGGGCGGCCAGCTCGTCGGCCACACGGTGTCCACCCTGCTGCTGTCCTTTGACTTCCCGGTTTTCGAGACCGGCATAGACACCGCGCCCGAAGCGGCGATCTCCGTGCTGATCCTGCTGTACGCCATCGCGGCCTGGTTCAACACCCGCATCCCCGACACCGGTGTCGAGATGCGGCCCATGCCGCGCAACAAGCTCGAGCTGCTGCCCGACTTCTGGAACTGCAACTCGGCGCTGTGGCGCGACAAGCTGGGCCAGATCTCCCTGTCCACCACCACCCTGTTCTGGGGCGTATCGGGCAACCTGCGCTACATCGTGCTGGCCTGGAGCGCCGCCGCCCTGGGCTACAGCACCTCGCAGGCCTCCTCGCTGGTCGGCGTGGTGGCCATCGGCACGGCCGTGGGCGCCGTGCTGGCCTCCATGCGCATGCGGCTGGACCAGGCCACCAGCGTGATGCCGCTGGGCATCGCCATGGGCCTGCTGGTCATCCTGATGAACTTCATCGGCAACGTCTGGGTGGCCGCGCCCTTCCTGATCCTGCTGGGCGGCCTGGGCGGCTTCCTGGTGGTGCCCATGAACGCGTTGCTGCAGCACCGCGGCCACAACCTCATGGGCGCGGGCCGCTCCATCGCGGTGCAGAACTTCAACGAGCAGGCCTGCATCCTGAGCCTGGGCGCCTTCTACAGCCTGTCCACCGGCCTGGGCCTGTCGGCCTTCGGCGCCATCACCGCCTTCGGCGTCGTGGTGGCCGGCTTCATGTGGCTGATCCAGCGCTGGCACAAAAGCAACACCGTCAAATACAAAGAGCAGGTCGACCACCTGCTGAGCATCGCCCGCAGCGATAAATCGCACTGATGGAGATTGACGCAACACGGGCCGCCGCGCCTGGCGGCACGTCCAAAGCCGTTCTGGCATTGACACTCAACGCCTTCATCTGGGGCGTGTCCTGGTGGCCTCTGCGCCAGCTGCAGGGCCACGGCCTGCACCCGCTGTGGACCACGGCACTGGTCTACGCGGTCGTGGTGGCCGGCCTGCTGACTTTGCGCCCACAAGCCTGGCGCAGCTTCCTGGCCCACCCCCAGTTGTGGTTCCTGGCGGCCGCCTCGGGCCTCACCAACGTCGGCTTCAACTGGGCCGTCACCGTGGGCGACGTGGTGCGCGTGGTGCTGCTGTTTTACATGATGCCCGCGTGGTCGGTGCTGGTGGCCTGGGTGATGCTGGGCGAAAAACCCACGCCGGCCTCGCTGCTGCGCCTGCTGCTGGCCATGGCGGGCGTGCTCATCGTGCTCAAGACGCCCGAATCTCCCTGGCCCGTGCCGCACAGCGGCGCCGACTGGCTGGCCATCATGGGCGGCTTCAGCTTCGCGGTGACCAATGCGGTGCTGCGCAAATACAAACACACGCCCAGCGAATCGCGCATGCTGGCGATGTTCGGCGGCAGCGGGCTGATGGCCGCCTGCGCCGCGCTGCTGGGCATGTCGCAGGCCCTGGTGCCCGCGCCGGCGCTGGCGTTGGCCGGCGTCCCGGTGGTGCTGGGGCTCGCACTGGCTTTCATGGCCAGCAATGCCGGCCTGCAGTACGGCGCGGCACGCCTGGCCGCCGGCACCACGGCCATCGTGATGCTGACCGAAATCCTGTTCGCCAGCCTGTCATCGGCCGCGCTTGGCGCCGCCGAGCTCACGCCGCGCGTGCTACTGGGCGGCAGCCTGATCGTGCTGGCCGCCATATTGGCGGCCATGGCACCCTCGGCGACACCCCAAACCGCACCCGGCGGTGCAGAATCGCATTAGAGCAATAGCCGATTCAACAGGAGACAACCATGAGCACAGCAAAAACGGTTTACGACTTCCAGGCCAAAGACATCACCGGCAAAGACGTCCCGTTGGAGTCTTTCAAGGGCAAGGTCATGCTCATCGTCAACACCGCCAGCAAATGCGGCTTCACGCCGCAGTTCGCGGGGCTGGAAGAGCTGTACAAACAATACTCCGGCAAAGGCCTGGCGGTCCTGGGTTTTCCCAGCAACCAGTTTCTCTCGCAAGACCCCGGCAGCGACGACCAGATCGCCGAGTTCTGCCAGGTCAACTACGGCGTGAGTTTCCCCATGATGTCCAAGATCGACGTCAACGGCCCCGCCGCCCACCCGCTGTACCAGTGGCTGTCGGCCGAGGCGCCCGGCCTGCTTGGCATCAAGGCCATCAAATGGAACTTCACCAAGTTCCTGGTCGGCAAGGACGGGAAAGTCATAAGGCGTTATGCGCCCAGCGACAAGCCATCAGATCTGGGTAAAGACATCGAGGCCGCGCTCGCCGCTTAAGGCGCTTGGCGAATCAGGCCGGCTTGGTGTTGGCCTTCTTCACCGAGCGCAGGTAATCCGCCAGCGTGCGGCCGGCCTCATGGCCCACGCGCTCGTCCAGTACGTCGACCTCGGCCATGCGGTCCACGCGAAAGCTGCGAAAGTCCTGCCGGGCTTCACACCACGCGCCCAGCGTCCAGACACTGCCCCAATAAAAGCAGCCCAGCGGCCAGAGCACGCGCCGGCTTTCCCGCCCTGCCCCATCAAGGTAGCGCACATCCACCTTGCATCGCGCATGCACCGCCTCGCGTAAGCGCTGCAGGCTGCGCTGCGTGGCCTCATCGGGGTTGATCACCACCGCATACAGCGGCACGCCTTCGGCCGCCGTACGCGCCGCGGGCGGCAGCACCGAAAAAATCTTGCCCCAGGCGGCCTCCGCATCACCCGCCATGGCCGGGTCCAGCCAGGCCTGCGCCAGGCGCACCGAAGCGGCCAGCGCATTGGCCTCCTTTTGCGTGAACATCAGCGGCGGCAAATCAAAACCCGCGCCCAGCCGGTAACCCACACCGGCCTCGCCCTCGATAGGCACGCCTTGGTGCTGCAGATCGGCCACGTCGCGGTAAATCGTGCGCTCGGACACCTCCAACCGTTTGGCGAGGAATTCAGCGGTGCTCAGGCGGCGGCCGCGGATCAGCTGGACGAGGTGGAAGAGGCGGTCGGCGCGGCGCATGGTGGGCTGGGTGATGTGAAAGTTTGCAGCTTACCGCGTCGCCGTGCACGGCTATAGTGCAGGCACTATTGCACGCGCATGGCCCTGCGACAAGCTGATGAGGACATCGCGGAAAAAAGAGGCATTTGGGAGATTGATATGTCTGGGTTAAATCGCCGGTTTTGCGGTCTAAATAACGTTAGGTCTCAGGATGGCTGCTGAATTTCAATGGGACACACTCGACTTCCTGGAGCTTCTTGGGTGCGCGCCGGAGGTCGATGACGAATATGGCATCTCCTCCGAATACGTCGTTCAACGAGGCGCGCTTCGGCTGACGATCACCATCTGGCCATTGGACCTGGAAGTTCAGCTGAGCATGCACATGGCCAGCCAAGACGAAGCTCTCATTCACCTCAGGCTCATCGGCACACCCGGAGCAAGGGTCGTGAACGACAAGAGAGGAAAGTTCATAGAGTTCGCTGCAGCAAACCTTTTTTCAGGACGCTTCGACCTCACAACTCCCGCCCCTTACGGCTTCCGGGTCTGGGCTGACCCATACTTCAAAGTCGAGCCGTACGCGTATGAGACCTAACCCCCCCATCAAGGGGGGCGCTTCCACGGCCCACTGCTTACGTCAAACCTTAGAACGCAAGTGACGAATACAGCCTGTCCCAACTGTCAAACCCGCTCGCTCGGTCCGTTGTCCCGCTTAAGTGTCTGGTGGACGCGGCCGGTTACCTGCCCTCATTGCGCGGCTCTATTGATCCCTGTACCGTCGGCCTGGCGGTGGAGCTTGTACGGGCTGATAGTCTTCGCACCATCGAAGGTCCTGGACATGCTTTCTCTTCATGGCTATCTCAGCACGGCTATTGCCTTTGGGACTGCTTTTGGCTTTCTCTACCTAGTTCTCGCTTCCTGGCCATTGCAGGTGACGTCAACCGGGCTTGTCTCGCGCAATCGGCGAATCGCGCTTGCTATCGTTGGTGTCATCTTTGTGTTGGGACTTTTCGGGCATGCGTTCTAACAATGGCAAGGCCTCAACCTTTTGGGCTTTGCGCTCTTGCGGGTACAAGATGACGCACAACCCTTCCATCCGGAGGACTCTTCATCTCATTGGTACTACGACAAAACTCGCATCGCTAGTCGCCGTAGTGACGATCGCCCTGTCCGCCCAAGCTGTTGCAGCCGATAGCCAATGCTTCGGCACGGTCAGCAAGGGCCGCATCGAAGGCAGCGTCAAGCTACCCGCCAGCGGCCCCAACTTCACGGCCTACAGCAGCCTGGCGGCCACGGCAGGCCGCACGCATGTGCATGCCAAGGTCGCGGACATCGTCATCGCATCCTATGCCGCGCTAAACGCGGCAAGCCCTTCCACCATTTATGTCTACGGCGAGACAGGCTGGCCTTCGGGTGGACGTTTCCGGCCGCACCGCACGCATCAGAACGGCCTGTCCGTGGACTTCTTTGTGCCGGTCCGCGATGCGCGGGGAGCGTCCGTTCCCTTGCCGACCAGCATCGGCAACCGCTTTGGCTACGACCTTGAATTCAACGCCGATGCCCGGTACGGCGAGTACAGCATCGACTTCCCCGCGATCGCCGAGCACCTGTACCAATTGGACCTGGCCGCGAAGGCGCGTGGCGTCGGCATCGCCCTGGTCATTCTTGATGCACCATTTTTGCCTCGACTGTTCGCCACGCCGCACGGCGCCTACCTGAAGCAGAACCTGAACTTCATGAAAGGCAAGCCCTGGATCCGGCATGACGAGCACTACCACGTGGACTTCGCCGTCCCCTGCAAAGCCAACACGGGCTAGCGCTTGCGGCTGGCGGCGCTTTGGCTATAGTGCCTCTACCGGTTCACCCTCAGCCCCATGAAGCTCACCGTCCGCCCCCTCACGCCCGAGCGCTGGCCCGATCTTGAAGCGCTGTTTTCGGCCAAAGGCTGTTCGGTGGCGCGCGGCTGCTGGTGCATGTATTACCGGCGCAGCGGCGCACGCGAACCGCTACCTGCGGGCACCACGGCTGCCCAGGCCAATCGCGCAGACCTCAAGAAACTCACCCACGGCGACACTCCGCCCGGCCTGATCGGCTATCGCGGCAAGGTCCCGGTCGGCTGGGTGTCGCTGGGGCCGCGTGAAGACTACGCCAAGCTCAAGCGCTCACCGGTGATGAAACCGGTTGACGAGCAGCCCGTCTGGTCTGTCATCTGTTTTGTCGTGCCATCTGAATATCGCGGCCAGGGTGTCGCGCGGGCACTGCTGGAAGGGGCCATCACCTACGCCAAAAAGCAGGGTGCCACGCTGCTCGAGGCCTATCCCGTGGACAAACCCGGCCGCTCCCATGACGACGCCATGTGGTTCGGCGCCAAATCCATGTACGACGACGCCGGCTTCCAGGAGGTCGCGCGCCGCAAGCCGCAGCGGCCTGTCGTGCGGCTCAAGCCTGTCTGAGTCCTGTATGGCCTATAGCTACCTTTTCTTCGAACCCGCGCGGTTGCCGCTGACCCCGGAGGAACTCAACGACAGCACGGTGCGCCCGCTGGACGATGCTGTCGCGGTGCGGGCCGCACTCTCGCGCATGCTTCCCGCGATCGCCTGGGATGATGACGAGCAGACCGGCCGCATGCAGGCCGACGAAGGCTGGATCGAATTCCAGTTGCCGGCCTCGGAGGACACCTTGAGCATGCGCTGCTCGCTGCGGGCCGACTATTCGGCCCTGGTGCAAAGTCTGTGCGACCAGTCAGGCTGGCTGGCATTCGACGAGCAGCCCATGTGTTTTCAGCCCGGCCAGCCGCCCATGCCTGCCTAACGATCAGGCGCTGGACACAGTCTCCAATATGGTGGAAAATAAATTCCACCATGACAGAACCCTCCTCCGACCTTAACCAGCGCATCGCCGAGCGCGTGCGCGAGCTGCGCGCCGCCAAAAGCCTGTCGCTCGACGCGCTGGCCGCCAGAAGCGGCGTGAGCCGCTCCATGATTTCGCTGATCGAGCGTGGCGAGAGCAGCCCCACAGCCGTGGTGCTGGAGCGGCTGGCCACCGGCCTGGGCGTGATGCTGGCGTCGCTGTTTGACGCGCCCACCGCCCAGGCGCCCGCCAGCCCGGTGGCGCGCCACGCGGAGCAGCTGCAGTGGCAAGACCCGGCTTCGGGCTACCTTCGGCGCAACATCTCACCGCCCGGCGTGCCGCAGCCCATGCAGATCGTTGAAGTGCATTTCCCGCCGGGCGGGCGGGTGGCCTTTGAAACCGGCGCGCGCGATGCGCGTGTGCACCAGCAGGTCTGGGTGCTCGAAGGCGCCATCGACATCACGCTGGGCGACGCGCGCCACGCGCTGCGCGAGGGCGACTGCCTGGCCATGCAGCTGGACCGCCCCACGATGTTCCACAACCCCACGCGAAAGCCCGCGCGCTATGCGGTGGTGATCGCCACCGAACCGGCTTGAACACCATGATGAACAGCACACCCTGGTCGCTGCGGCGCCTGCCCGCCGTCACTGACACCCAGATCGCCGGACTCGCCGATGTGCTCATCGATTGCGTCGAAGGCGACGCCTCGGTGAGTTTTATGCACCCGCTGTCGCACGAACGCGCCGTGGCATTCTGGCGCGGCGTGGCGCAGGGTGTGGCTGCGGGCGAGCGCGCGCTGCTGGTCGCCGAGGACGCCCAAGGCATTTGCGGCACGGTGCAGCTGGTGCTGGCCCAGGCCGAGAACCAGCCGCACCGCGCCGACCTAGCCAAGATGCTGGTGCACCGCCGCTGCCGGCGCCAGGGCCTGGGCGAGGCCTTGATGCGCACCGCCGAAAGCATGGCGCGGGACTGCGGCAAGACGCTGCTGGTGCTGGACACGGTGACCGGCGACAACGGCGAACGCCTGTACCAGCGCCTGGGCTGGCAGCGCGTGGGCGTGATTCCCGGCTACGCGCTGTTGCCGCGCGGCGGGCTGGTGGGCACGACGGTGTTCTACCGCGAACTGGCCTGGTAGTTACCTACAAGTCCGGGAACAGCGCCATGGGGCGCGGAGGCGCGACTGTGGCTGTGCCAGCTCCCTCAAAGCCCAGCGCCGCCAGGTCGGCCCGCATGGCCCTGGCGACCAGGCGCATGTCGTGCTCGCTGACCTCGAACAGGCCGAAACGGAACTTGTAGCCCCAGTGCTGGCGGTTTTCCACAAACTCGAACTCGTCAAGCCAGGGCAGTATGGACACCTCGCGAGTGGCCACATAAGCCACGTCGCGGCGGAAGGGCACAAAGCCGCCGCCCATGTCCAAGGCATAGGGCTCGCCGGCCTGCACCACGCCGATGGAAACAAAGCGCTGGAATTTGTCTTTGCCGCCCATGGTCAGCGCGGGCGAATAATAGGCCACGCGGTCTCCGGCCAGCACCTTTTTCAGCGGCCCACACTTGCCGTGGCACACCTGCATGTAGCCGGCACCCGGCGTCTCGCAGCCACGCCGCGCATGCTCGGCGCTCGCAACGGCGATCCAGTTCTTGCGGCCCATCACGGCTCAGGCCAGCGCGTGCAGGCCGACGCGGTTGCCGTCCAGGTCGGTGATGTGCGCAAAGAATCCCAGGCCGGGCGGCAGCGCCTGGCGCGGCAAGGCAATCTTGCCGCCGGCCTTGACGGCGCGTGCCAGGGCGGCATCCAGCGAAGGCGAGGCATCGAGGTAGATCAAGGTGCCGCCGGACGCCGGCGCAGGCGCTGTGGGGCCGGCCAGGATCGCGCCACCCACGCCCTCCTCAGCGTCATAGGGAAACACCGCGCCTTGGGACGGGCCCATGGGCTCGCGGCGCATCTTGCACTCGAGCACGACTTCGTAAAAGGCCTGGGCCTTGTTCAATTCGGTGCTGGGGATTTCAAACCAGCTGATAGCGTTTTTCATTAGAGGCTCCTTAGTGATGAAGCCTCGATGATGCGGACCTGCTACTGACAACGTCATGTCAGTAGCCTTGTCCGGAATCGTTACCGGGTCAGCGCCTCATCCAGCACTTCGACCCAATGCCGCACCGGCGTCGCCGTACCGCTTTGCAGGTGCGTAATGCAACCGATATTGGCGGAGATGATGGTCTCGGGCGCCGAGACGTGCAGGTTGCCGAGCTTGCGGTCGCGCAGCTGGTAGGCGATGTCCGGGTTGAGCACCGAGTAGGTGCCGGCCGAGCCGCAGCACAGGTGCGATTCGGCGGCGGCCAGCGTCACCGTGAAACCCAGCGCGCCCATCAACGTCTCGACCCCGCCGCGCAACTGCTGGCCGTGCTGCAGGGTGCAGGGCGGGTGGAACACCAGCGCGCCGGCCTGGGCCTTGACCTTGCCCTGCAGCTCACCGACCAGTTCGGGCATCAGTTCGCTGAGGTCGCGCGTGAGTTCGCTGATGCGCGCGGCCTTGCCGGCGTAGGCCGGGTCGTCCTTGAGCATGTGGCCGTATTCCTTGACGGTGACGCCGCAGCCCGAGGCGTTCATGACAATGGCTTCCACGCCGCCACCTTCAGAGATATGCGGCCACCAGGCGTCGATGTTGCGCCGCATCTGGTCCTTGCCGCCTTCGTGGTCGTTGAGGTGAAACTTCACCGCGCCGCAGCATCCGGCCTTGGGCGCCAGCACGGTTTCTATGCCGGCCGCGTCCAGCACACGCGCGGTCGCGGCATTGATGTTGGGCATCATGGCCGGCTGCACGCAGCCTTCCAGCATCAGCATCTTGCGCGCATGCGTGCGCCGCGGCCAGGCGCCGGCGTCCTGCTTTGGCGGCACTTTGTTCTTGAGGGCCGCGGGCAGCAGGCCGCGCACGGCCTGGCCGGCTTTCATGGCGGGCGCGAACAGCGGCGAAGGCAGGCCTTCCTTCAGCGCCCAGCGCAATGCCTTCTCGCCGGCGGGGCGTGGCACGCGCTCGTCGACCAGCTTGCGGCCTATGTCGACCAGGTGGCCGTATTCGACGCCGCTGGGGCAGGTCGATTCGCAGTTGCGGCAGGTCAGGCAGCGGTCCAGGTGCAGCTGCGTTTTGCGTGTGGGCGCTTCGCCTTCGAGCACCTGCTTGATCAGGTAGATGCGGCCGCGCGGGCCGTCGAGCTCATCGCCCAGCAGCTGGTAGGTCGGGCAGGTCGCGGTGCAAAAGCCGCAGTGCACGCATTTGCGCAAGATGGCTTCGGCTTCGCGGCCTTCGGCGCTGTTCTTGAATTCGGGGGCGAGATGGGTTTGCATAAAGTCAGGGCGCCTCTTTCAGGGCCACGGCAAGGGCCTTGCGCCGGGCGGCGCGCCGGAAGTCCGCATACAGGGGCGGCAAGGACAAGGCCAGCAGCATGAGCGCCAGCGGCACAACCCAGACAAAGCCGACGTACTTGAACCCGGCCGCGCCGACCACACCGCCGGTGACGAACATCGCCAGCAGGGTACCGAAAAGCCGCAGCTTGATGCGGTTGGCGCGCACACGCGACTCGGGCGGGCTGCCGGTGCGGTTCCAGTAAAACATCTTGCCGAACTCGATGCCCAGGTCGGTGATCACGCCGGTCATGTGGGTGGTGCGGATCTGCGAGGAAGAGATTTTGCTGACCAGGGCGTTCTGCAGGCCCATGGTGAAGGCCAGCACCAGCACGGTCAGCGGCACGGCAAACGGGGTCTGGCGGTTCAGCGTCGCGCCCAGCAGCCCGAACAACAGCATCAGCACGGCTTCCAGCAGCAGAGGCAAGGCGTATTCGCTGCGCAGATGATGCTGGCGCGCCCAGTTCACCAGCACGGCCGTCACGGCGGCGCCGGTGACAAAGGCCAGCAGTGCGCCGACGGCGCCCAGTGCCAATGTCATATGGCCCAGGACAAGGTTGTCGGCCAGCAGGGAGGCAAATCCCGTCATGTGCGAGGTGTACATGCCGACCACCAGAAAGCCGCCCGCATTGATGGCGCCGGCGTTAAAGGCCAGCAAGCCACCCAGCAGGCGATTGATGGAGGGTGTCCGGTGCTGCCCGGTCAAGTGGCGAAGGCGTCGCATGTCCTGCCCTACCAGTCCGCGTACAGGCGGCCGGGGTTGAAAATCCCTGCGGGGTCGAACTGCTTCTTGAGTTCGCGGTGTATGCGGTCCAGCGGCGGTTTGAGCGGGGAGAACACCGGCACAGATTTGCCGGCCGAGCGGAACAGCGTGGCGTGGCCATGGGCCTGGGCCGCCGCCTGGCGGACCAGCGCCGCGTCGCTGTCGGGCCGCTTGAGCCAGCGCTGCGCGCCGCCCCATTCCACCAAGGTCTCGCCGAGATCAAGCGGCGGCGCGGTGTCGGGCAGGCTGAGCCGCCACAACGATTCGTCGCCTTGCAAAGCAAAGAAGGGCTGGGCCTGCTCACGCAAGGCCATCCAATGGCGGGCCGCGTCACTGTCCAGAACTTCCCCGCCCATGGAGGTTTGCGCGGCGGCGACAGCCGCTTTCGCCCCGCGCAGCCGCACCCACAGCCGCCCGCCCCGCCAGCAGGAGGCGTTGACGGGCAAGGGCATGGCGCCCCAGCGATTGAGTTGTTGCAAGGCGGCGGCTTCATCCATGTCGAAGACCAGTGTGGCTTCCATGGGCGCAACAGGCAATACCTTGAGGGACACCTCGAGCAAGACGCCCAGCGTGCCCAGCGAGCCGGCCATCAGGCGCGAGACGTCGTAGCCGGCCACGTTCTTCATGACCTGGCCGCCGAAAACCAGGCGCTCGCCCTTGCCGTTGAGCAGCACCACGCCCAGCATGTAGTCGCGCACGGCGCCCGCGCTGGCGCGGGCCGGGCCGCTCAGGCCGCTGGCGACCATGCCGCCCACGGTGGCTTTGGCTTGTGCGCCGTCGAAATGCGGCGGCTCGAAAGGCAGGCACTGCCCTTGCGCGGCCAGCAGGGCTTCAAGTTCGGCCAGCGGGGTCCCGGCGCGCGCGGTGACCACAAGCTCGCTGGGTTCATAACTGGTGACGCCCTTGTGCGGCCGGATGTCGAGGATGTCGCCTGCCAGGGCCTGGCCGTAAAAGTCCTTGCTGCCGCCGCCGCGCAGGCACAGCGGTGTGCGCGCGGCAGCGGCGGCGCGCACGCGCTCGGCCAGCGCGGCGCTGATGTCGTTATCTGGAGCCATGGCCACGATGGTAAGCGGCGGCCGCAGGTGGCGGTTTGATTTTTTTKAACGCGGCTTGTTCGGATTTTTCGGCCGCCGGCAGGGAATCAGTCCTGGAAGAAGTTCACGGGCAGGCCGGGAACGTCGACCTGCATGGAAAACACGCAGCCCGAATCGGGAAAGTCCTGCAATTCCTGCGCGGGCCGGTTGTAGCGCGCGGTGGTGAGGTACAGGGTCTTGAGGTCGTCGCCGCCGAAGCAGGGCATGGTGGGGCAGCGCGCTGGCACGGCAATCTCGGCCAGCAACGTACCGGCGGGGGACAGCTTGAGTACCCGCCCGCCTTCAAACATGGCGACGTAGTAATTGCCCTCGGCATCGACCGCCGCGCCGTCGGGCCGGCCGCCGTAGCCGGCCATGCCGGGCAACCAGCCTTCGGGCTTGCCGGGCCACTGCGCGAACACGCGGGGCTGCGTCATCGCGTTGCTGGCGCTGTCCCAATTCCAGGCTCGGATGATGTGGCGCGGCGTATCGGACCAGTAGACGGTGGCGGCATCGGGCGACCAGGCCAGGCCGTTGGCGATGACGGCGTCACCGGCCTTGCGCTCGAGCATCGGCGCGCGGCCGCCGCGGCAGTCCAGCGAGAACAGCGCGGCCGTGGCTTTGTCGCGCGGCTCGTACATGGTGCCGGCCCAGAAGCGGCCCAGCGGGTCGGCCTTGCCGTCATTGAAGCGCGTGGTCGCCGTGTCGTGGTCGGCTTGCATCAGCTGACGCAGTTCGCCGCCCCATTCCCTGGCGCGGTAGATGCCGTCGCGCAGCGCGACCACCAGGCCGCTGTTGCTGCCCTTCGTGCGCGCTGGCGCGATGCTGCCGGGCTCCGAGGGCATGGCCCAGCTCTCGACCGTGCCCATAAAAACGTTGCAGCGGTGGATCTGCCGGCCGGGGATGTCGATCCAGTAGAGCATCTGCTCGTCGGGATGCCAGAACGGCGACTCGCCGAGCCCGCTGGGCGGTGCAACAAGGGTTTGCCAGGTCATGACGGTGCCTTCGTTTTGTGTGAACAGCCGCCACTTTAACGCCCCAAAAAAAACAGCCCACCGGCTTGCGCCGGCGGGCTGAACATCCAAAGGAGACTCTCAGTAAAAATTCAATATCGGAAGGAACAAGGCTGCCCCTGAGGGCTGCCCTGACCGCCGCATCATCAGCGGTTGTAAGCCGTTTCGCCGTGGGACGTGATGTCCAGGCCTTCGCGCTCGTCTTCTTCGCTGACACGCAGGCCGATGGTCAGGTCAACCACCTTGTAGGCGATGAAGGAGACCACACCGGACCAGACGATGGTGATCAGCACAGCCTTGGCCTGGATCCAGACCTGGCCGGCGATGGTGTAAGCGTCAGGCGTCACGGCCGTGGCGGTGACCCAGTCGCCCACAAAGCTCGGGCCGCCCAGGGCCGGCGAGTTGAACACGCCGGTCAGCAGCGCGCCCAGGATACCGCCCACGCCGTGCACGCCGAACACGTCCAGCGAGTCGTCGGCGCCCAGCAGCTTCTTCAGGCCGTTCACGCCCCAGAGGCAGGCGAAGCCGGCGACCAGGCCGATGATCAGGCCGCCGCCGATGCCGACGTTGCCGGCTGCGGGGGTGATGGCCACCAGGCCGGCGACGGCGCCGGATGCAGCGCCCAGCATGGAGGCCTTGCCGCGCATCAGCGCTTCACCGACGCACCAGGCCAGCACGGCGGCTGCCGTTGCACCGAGGGTGTTGATGAAGGCCAGGGCGGCGAAACCGTTGGCTTCCAGGGCGGAGCCGGCGTTGAAGCCGAACCAGCCGACCCACAGCAGTGCGGCGCCGACCATGGTCAGGGTCAGGCTGTGAGGCGCCATGGCTTCCTTGCCGTAGCCGATGCGTTTGCCGATGCAGAAGGCGCCGACCAGGCCGGCGACAGCGGCGTTGATGTGCACCACGGTGCCGCCCGCGAAGTCCAGGGCGCCCATTTGCCAGATGTAGCCGCCCTTGGCGCTCATGGCGTCGGCGACTTCCTTGCCGGTGTAGGCGTCAGGGCCCATCCAGAACCAGACCATGTGGGCAATCGGTGCGTAGCTGAAGGTGAACCAGATGGCCATGAACAGCAGCACGGCGGAGAACTTGATGCGTTCGGCGAAGGCGCCGACGATCAGCGCGCAGGTGATACCGGCGAAGGTGGCCTGGAAGGCGGCGAACACGATCTCGGGGATCACGACACCCTTGCTGAAGGTCGCGCCGTTGGCGAAGGTGCCCGCGACGTTGTCCCAGATGCCCTTCATGAAGAGCCGGTCGAAGCCGCCAAAGAAGGCGTTGCCTTCAGTGAAAGCCAGGCTGTAGCCGTAGATGAACCACAGCACGACGATCATCGAGAAGGTCACCATGACCTGCATCAACACCGACAGCATGTTCTTGCTGCGGACCAGGCCGCCGTAGAACAGCGCCAGGCCGGGCACGGTCATCATGATGACCAGCAGCGTGGAAACCATCATCCAGGCGGTGTCGCCTTTGTTGGGAACGGGTGCGGGCGCGGAGGCCGCTGCGGCGGCTGCCGGAGCTGCGGCTGCCGGGGCGGCCGCAGCCGCGGCTGCGGGCGCTGCAGGCGCCGCGGCTTCAGCCGGTTTGGCTTCCGCGGCCGAGGCGGCGGGCGCGGCTGCCGGGGCTTGGGCCATCACGGCGCCGGTTGTGAGCAGGCTCAGTCCCAGTACAAGGGAGGCAAGTAGTTTTTTCATGTCTATGTTCTCTTTATATTTGGGTTGAGCGCTTACAGCGCTTCCTTGCCGGTTTCACCGGTGCGGATGCGCACGACCTGCTCGAGGTTGTAGACGAAGACCTTGCCGTCGCCGATCTTGCCGGTGCGGGCGGCGCCCTCCACCGCCTCGATCACGCGGTCAACCAGGTCGTCGGACACAGCCGCCTCGATCTTGACCTTGGGCAGGAAGTCGACGACATATTCCGCGCCGCGGTACAGCTCGGTGTGTCCCTTCTGGCGCCCGAAGCCCTTGACTTCAGTCACGGTGATGCCTTGCACGCCAATGCCGGACAGCGCCTCGCGCACTTCGTCCAGCTTGAACGGTTTGATGATGGCCGTTACGAGTTTCATTTCAGGTTTCCTCCAAGGATGAATAAGGAAGCGGCCCCTCGGTGCACCGCCCCGGCTGCTCTACAGGTTTTCTGGGCGCATGAAGATCGGAGCGCTCCGGTTCAGGGATTCCGAGGGTTGCCACAACAGGTCTTCAGATTCCGCAGGGTTCAATAGCACGTACCGTGCCAAAGCAGCCGGCCTTATGGACCGTAAGCCCGCCTGTTTTTCCACCCGAGGCATTGGGCGTTCTAGAATCCAGGCAAACAATGAGCACCAAATTGGGGCGCATGTCGCGCACAACTTTGGGGCAAAACAGGGGAGTTGCTTCATGAGCTTGTCTTTAGTGCACAGCCGCGCCTTGTTGGGGCTGGAGGCGCGGCCGGTCTGCGTCGAGGTCCACCTGGCCAACGGCCTGCCCAGCTTCACGCTGGTCGGCCTGGCGGAAACCGAGGTCAAGGAGGCCCGGGAGCGCGTGCGCTCGGCCATCCAGAACACCGGCCTGGAGTTTCCGGCCAATAAGAGAATCACCGTCAACCTCGCACCGGCCGACCTGCCCAATTGTGCTCTTGACCCCAATACTTCCATCGATCACCCAAAAAAGTGCGCTCTCTAGAGGCAAAGTGCTCTAGGCAACTATGAAAAGTAGCTATGTATAGTGCCTCGTCAGAAATTACGACTTTTGGCCTAATATCTTCTTGATCGCGGTGACGTAGCCGTGCCAATAGACCAGACGCCCCGAACTCGCGTTCACTTCTCCCCTTGAACCCTCGGACCATCCTTGATCCGTGAAAAATTTAGGAGATATGGCTCTTTTTAGAGCCTCCCGTTCTGATTCAGTAAAAACTGAAGCCGTCTGGGGTTGCGGTAGGGATTGAGGCGCCTCGCGCCGGTCAAGTGTTAATTGGGTGGCAGACTTCAGCAAGTTAAGTTCAGCTCGGAGGCGATCTCGTTCACTGATAACTCCCTGGACCAGTCCTCTAGCTGCTGGATCGTCAATTCGCAGAAGAAAAGCGTCCGTCGTGCGAACTTCTATGTGCTTCGGCTTCAAGCCGGATTGTTCGCACCACTCCTGCCACGCGGCGATTAACGCCCAGTAATCCGCAGAAGATGCGTTGTATAGCGCGCGGTACGAAATACCGCCCCGAACCTCAGATAACTTACCAATCGTCGCTTGGCTGAAATCGCGACTGGTTTTAGCTTGGACCTCACAAACCTCGTACAGCAATCGGAGGTTTTTTATGCGCTCTGGCCGAGGTTTCCGTGCAAGCAGTCGCTCCAAAACAGTTTTGGGATCAATTTTTGGAGGCATCGGTGACTCGCCTTAAGGTAGTCAATTGAACAGTTTTGTGACTCAAAGATGCTGCAAGTACCTCGCCAACGTTGACCCCAAGAAGAGTCGAAAGTTTGATTTTTCCATCTATGGCTGCGACGACAGCTTCGCGGCCTTGGTGCCAGGACTGCGGATTACAAATGTGCGCCAAGTTGCGTATAAATTCATTCCCGACCCTAAGCTGTTCCTCTTTGCCGAGAGTGAGGAACACTGGAGGAATATTCTCTCCGAGAAGAGCGGCATCAAGCAGTTGGCCGCGATGAATAACCGCCGCGTCTTCGCTAGCATGATCGGGATACAGTTCAACCGTTTCACACACTATGCATAGTTGAAGAAGCTCAGAGTCTGTGTCTTGAATTGCAACTTCAAAGTCTCCGATGCTCCCCCCAAGAACCAGTGCTGCCGAAGATCCCTCGTGTCGCTGGTTAAGTACATCTCTGCACCGCTGAATCAGGCGCCAGCAGGCTGCAAAATCGTCGATGCGATCGCTAAAACGTGCGGCAGCAGACTCTAAGCGCCTC
The DNA here is from genome assembly GCF_056405735.1 of Polaromonas sp. P1_F2. Classification (NCBI taxonomy): domain Bacteria; kingdom Pseudomonadati; phylum Pseudomonadota; class Betaproteobacteria; order Burkholderiales; family Comamonadaceae; genus Polaromonas; species Polaromonas sp. P1_F2. The sequence continues at coordinate 88,465 of NZ_JBFUBN010000007.1, forward strand.
TCCGTATCGGATATCTCAGAAGCCTTTTCAAAAGGCCACCCATTCGATTCGGCATCTACTCGCTCAGCAAGCAGATCAGCAAGAAGTCGTTCGAGCTTTGCGCAGCTATTTCTAGCCTCGTCTAGGTGATAGGCAATGACATTTCCATGAGCAACGAGCGCTGCAAGATGCTGAGGAGCAGTGACGAACCACCGGCAACGAATGCAATTACGGCACCCACCTGGCACGGGTGCATAGGTCGAGCTACCCCCAGCATTCCTCACGCTTGGGCCGCCGTTATAGCAGCCACCAATACCATTGTTCTCTTCCAAGGGACTAGTATTGCCACCCACTAAACAGGCACCATGATGAAAGAGCATCCATCCCGCAGGATTTCGTGCCGCCGGGTGCTCTGGGATAGCGACACCGAGCGCGGCCTCGTTGTTACAGATTGCCTGACGCAATAAATCTTGATACTCGGTGTGACGCAAGAAATCTATGATGCTGCGCTGCTTGTTCTCTTCCATCCTTGCTGTCGCAGCGTCAATTTCCGTCTGAATCTTCAAGCCATTGATTTTTGTGTAGTAGAGGGTCATCAGCAACCGGCTGTGACCTACTAGTTTCTGCAGAATGAGAAAAGGCAAATCACCGTCTACTGCTAACGCGGTGATGATTGATACTCGTAAGCTATGCAGCGGGAAATGGGTTCTCTTCACATTTTTCCGTATGAGTCGCGCCCCCTCACTACTCTCTTCGCTTGCAAATGAATCATGCAAGTACACCAGAGTGATTGGACTGCCATCGGCGTGAGATTCCCCGCGCTTGGCCAAACGGTCCTGAAACGCACGAAGCAGGTAGTACCACGGTACCTCGAGTATGAAAGACGCGGGTGGAAGGTGGCGCGCATCGTCCTTGGCCTCTGCAAGCCTGAATAAGAAACAAGCGTCCGGATATGTTGCTAGTTGCACTGCACTCTTCGGGTGCAGATGTCGCCCAGGGACGAGTTCAGTCCAAGGCGCTCTACGGCTCACCGGGTTGTATTTTTCTTGCCAGTTTCGTAGCTTTTCAAGCCAATAATAGATATCCGAGGCCATTGACCCTAACGTTACCCAAGGCATGATGTAGCCCTTTGCTGCTCCACTCTTGTTCAAATCATTTGTCTTGTTGGTATTTATGTAGAGTTGCGCAATATGTTTCGAATCCACACGTGCTGACGTGTTGGAATACAAACGGCGAAATACGCCTTGCTCAAGCGGCTTTCGTTCAGTTCCCTCTTTTAGTTTGTTGGTATTGATATCCCACTGGCCATTTGAATATCTCCAAGTGTCAGCCTCTCCCGAGTCCAACATACGCACCTGGAATGTCCGTAGTGGAAGGATGAGCTTGGTAAGCAATCCCACCCAGCGTACGGGTGACCACATCTCCAACGCTGCCGTATCCGTGTTGCGCTTTCGGATTCTCCAAACACAATCCGGATCTGAATAATCGATTTGCTCTTCGGTGACTGAAAACCAATCAGTGCCATCAGAACCTCTATGTCGAGTTAGCGGATTCTTGGTGAAAAAGCTTTGCGCCAGTTTCCAATCCCTAAAATGGGGACCTTCAGCAAGCATATTGCGCAACTCATCGATATACCCATAGGGAAGCGGTGAGTACACGCTCTCCTCTCGCAAGTCTCTAAAGCCCCCAATACGGGGAATTGGGTTGTGAAAGGCTGGGCTTACGACGGGTCGACCATAGTCATCTTCGATACTGAATTCTTCGATAAGAAGCCATTGCAAAAATTCGTGAACTACATTGTTCAGACCACGCCCGTAGTTGGATCGCGAACAACACAAGTCGAAGAAGCTTGGCAGGACGAGGTCACGCGAAAGAAACTTAGCAGGGGTAACGAGTCCCATCTGCGCTTTCACTGGGCCCAGTAAATAGTCCCTGAAGAAATTTCGAATGGCATGAAGACGTAGGCCCATACTCGACAGGCATCCGCTGAGCCATATCAAAGCGTGACCGCGCCACACCTCTAGCTCTGGGTGATTTCTTGCAACCCATTCAAGGCGAGTATCTGCGTGATCGGTCGTAGTACGTTTTACTTTAGAAACAGCGCCGTTCCTTTTGGCCTCTTGGAGCCAACAGGAAACAGTCGTCCTGCCAATCTTCAACTCTCGGGCGGCTTTGTTCGACCCAACTTTCAGTGCAAGCTCAACTGCAACTTCGCGCTGCTCCGCCGTATACGTCGTGAAGCGTTTTGGGCGGACCCTGCCTGAATCGCCGCGGTTAGCCGTCCAAATAGCTCTCACCTTGCCCACGCTGATGCCGGACTGCTCGGCTGCAAGGTGAACATTGCCGCCGCTCTCTCTCAAAAGATCTAACGCTCGAGATTTTTGCTCGGCGGTATATTTTGGATTTGTCTTGCTGGCACCAAATGTCTTTAGGTGCCACTTTGCCAAAACAGTTGTAGGAATATCCAGCTCTACAGCTGCGGCGCCAGTACCGACTTCTGACATTCGTTGCAACGCCTTTGTCTTTTCCTCTGCGGAGTATCGCTGCCTCACGCGCGTAGGTAAACCGACTCCCGCTTTACGGCACCACACCCTGACGGAGGATTCGGACAGCCCCAGTCTGATCGACGCGGACAATGCTCCGATTTCGCTAGCTAAGCTCACAGCCTCTTTTCTAAGCTCGGGCGTGAATGATCTATAGTTCCTGTCGACCATACGCCTGCGCTCTATAGCGCGTCCACTTCAGAACTGAGTTGAGAGATCCATAGTGGAGCTCTCTGGGAGGCCAAGCGTTCAGCTGCTTCAGTCAGCTCACTTTGAATCTTCGCACGCGAAGGTTGTGTGTAGACTTCCTGACTTTGAAGCGAAGCGTGATGCATCATTCGCCGGCGAATTTCGGGCTTAATTTCTGCTTCAACCAGCCTTTGACCATACGCATGTCGGTGCCCGTGAGGCGTAGTTCCCATCGCCTTAGAAACTTCCAATCCGATGCGCTTGCACGCTCGCGCGTGGGCTTTATTGAACTCTCCCAGCTTGTAAGGACTGCCGATTAGTCCTGCTTGCATATTGATGAAAGCAAACGGATGCTGGCGTTCCAAATGAACGATTTGTTCCAAATACCGTCGCCACAGTTTTAAGAATAGCTCACCGATTTGCGGTGTAAACCAATAACTACGAAAAAATAGGCTCTCGAAGTCCTGCTCATGTGCGCCCCCTTTCCATCCGGCATGAGTAGTGCCCAGTACCTGATCGCGGGGGATTAAATTCCAACGTCCCTGAAGATATGTAGCTCGATTGGGTGGTTTCTGCTCTAGAACTGTTTTCACCTGACTCGGTGCAGCTCCTCTCGAGGGATGGTGGATAAATACCAGAGCCCTCTCTCTGTTTGCAGGATCCGCGACGACGTCGGACGTATATAAGTGAAATGGCTCCGACTCCCGAAAGCCAGCGCCATTTAACAAAAGCGTAATGAGCATGTTGCGGTAGTCATACCGCGAGCCCACCTTGAAGCCTATGAGCAGCAGGTCCACCAGGCGATCTTCTGGGAACGCAGGGGGATCGGAAGGTTCGGTGGAAGGTGGCCGCTCCGGACGTATCGCCCGTGATGCCGGTTCTTCTTCCCGGATTGCCCAGGTATGACCGAGGAATGCCCTGTCCCGCCGATACTGATAAGCGCATGCATCGATTAAACGGTCGCAACTACTTGCAGTGGTTCTCGGGTTTAATTTATTCCCAGTCCCCAGGTACTCGAAGAATTCCGACAGAAGTTGAATGGCGTAGCTGGCCACCTGGTAGCTTGCAGGTCGCCAGCACAAACTACTGCGGTCTACTCCGCCTTCGAATGTGCCGGTGTAGAGCCGCTGCGAGAATCCACGAAATAGCGCACGTTTATCAACGTCAGTCGGATGTACAGATGCGTATTGAAGGAAGAGCTTGACTGCCCTGACGAGTTTATTCATCCAGGCGAAACTTCTGACATGCGACTGATCTATGCAGTATTGCAGCAGCGGTTCAAGCACGCCATAAGGCGTCAGTAAAACAGGGATTTCAGTGAAAACTCCCGTCTGATCGGTCAGGACCTTTGCGCGCACTTTCGTAAGTGCTATTGGCTGACCGGCACACTGGGTGAGAGAGGAAATTTCCATTTTGCACGCCTAAGTGGGGTGTCAATACTAGGCGGCTGGCGCCTATTGTCAAGTCGCTATGTCACTCTAAAAATGACATTCCACAGAGGCGGTAGACGAACGCGGGCCTTAATCGTGCGAGCATTGGGTTTTTATGGGTAACCTGTAAAACGTGCGAGATCAAGGCATAGCCACGTCGGCATCTTGAGCGATGTACGATGACCTTGAAAAAGGAACTTTTAACACCCAAGAACTAGAGGGTTTATGCCGAACGGACATTTTCTATACGACCAATGTGAAGTCGCAACGGTTGCCAACACTCAGGCCACAATACCGGCGGGAAGGCATCTCACGATGGACCAGAGTACTGGCGTATCGATAAGACCTCCAGGTCGGATTATTGACATTAGCCACGCTGAATTCCAGCGTCTGAAGGATCAAGGATTGGTGCGCGACTAAGCGAGCTACTCCAGCCTCTCTAAAAACATGAAAGTCGACATGAACATTGCTGTTGCTCTGAAGTCAGAAATTACACGAATCGCTCGCAAGGAGCTCAGAGGCGAAAGCTTGGCGCTGAAGAAGGCGTCGTCACAGTACCGATCAGATATAGCAGCCCTAAAACGCCGGGTTCTAGAGCTTGAAAGGTTGCTGTCTCGTATGTCTAAAGGTGTTTCACAAAAGGCTAATCCATCGGAGGTCGAGGGCGGCGAATCAGGTTTGCGCTTTAGAGCCGATGGGTTCGCGACTTTGAGGAGGCGCTTTGGCTTTTCTGCGAACGAGATGGGAGCGCTGCTCGGCGTTTCCGGACAGTCGGTATACAAATGGGAGCAGGGGAAGGCGAGGCCTAGAGCCTCACAGCTGCCAGCTATTGCGGTCGCCAGAAAGTTGAGTAAGAAAGAAGCTCTCGCAAAGCTCGAGACGTTGGCATAGCAGTCGCATGCAGGTGATTCGCGGCGAAGTTATGCCTCCGGATGTGGCTCGGCCATACCTCCAGGAACAAACTTTGTGACGGTGCCATCGTCATTCAGATAGCAAGAGGTGTTCTGAAGTACATCCTCCACAATCGCCTTCTGCGTTTCGTTGACGCTAAATTCCATTGTGCTCACATCTCTGAAGATGTGGACCTGGTACTCAATTTCCTCGACCTCGATCAAACCGATCTCTGTAAGATCAAAGATGCCGGGTTTGACTAGAGTGAACTTCCCCTCGCTTTGTGCTTTATCTTTGAAAAGCTGTCTAAAGGTGATCTTCGGATTCCCTCCCTCATCGAAGAACTGCGTGTTCGGATCCCAGCTTGTGAGCAGACTAAAGCTCTGAAGTCCGAGTGCGACTAGGCACTTTGATGCTTGTGCCTTGTTGTAGCGAATTGAAGTTATATCTGTCGATGGAGCGGTGATGTGCGACGTTATTGCGACTGTCTTAAGCAGGTGATTTACTAAAAGAAGACGGACGCCTTTCGACTTGGCAAATAGAAGAGCGCCTTCTTGAAACCCTACTGTCGTGGCAAAGATTCCCGTGGCATTTCCAATGTCGTCCAGGATGGCTGCAAAAGCAGCAATGTGAGATTTTTTTACCTTGGCACTGTAGTGTTTGCATTCGATGCAGGTTTTGTAAGTAACGCCTGCAAGGCGAAATTCCCAATACACGTCGACTTGATGACTTGCTCCGCTGCGCCCGATGATCTTAACGTTGTGCCTCACATCGATGGAATCCACCCCATCGGCGACTAGCAGACCTTCATGAATCTGCTTTACTAAATTTTCGTAGGCGGTAGAAATAGTTGTCATATGCCGTGAAGTTAGAGCTATTCTGCTTGTTATTTTGAATGTGGGAGCTGAATGCAGCGTTGCACGCCCTCAGCTCGACTGTTGCTGCAAGCTCTTCAATCCGGAACAATCGCTGAAATGAAGAACGGTCTCAGTTATGACAAAGATTCTTGATAAGGAAGCCTTCCGTCGATTCACCCCGAAGGAGATGCACGAGCACATCAAGGACTTTGATGACTACCTCTCTCATTTAAAAGAGAAGGATGCATCAGTCAAAAACTTAATTGAGAATCCTTTTGCTCTGTTTCCCGCTCAAGAAGTCTTTCCCATCGTACACGTCACCGCATTACGCAACGCGGGTCGGTGGCACTACTTTAGTAGCGGTCGCAGTTCGGTTTACAAGCGGAGGGAAGGCCATCGCTTTGTGAGTCAAGATGGCGGCGACAGCCTGGAAGGAATGCAGCCCCTTCTGCGGCTTGAGGTCGTGTCAGATCCTTCCTTGGTAGCTGCGTTTGACGTCAGCAGTGCAAAGAAATTGCTTGGATCAAACGAGAGCGATAGCAGGACCGAGATGGAGCGACTCAGCGAAATTGCAAAAACTACCCTGCATCCAGCCGTGGTGTTCTCGGCACCGTTAGCCATAATGAAGAATGGAACGGCGGAGCGATTTAGGCTTCACCGGTTCACGCTGTATCAGCATATCCTAGGCGATGGATTTGAATATCCGGATGATGGCCTGTTCTATATAGGTATCACTTCACGTGAATGGAAACGCCGCTGGGCGGAGCATAGGGCTGCGATTATGCGCGGCTCACGATTAAAGTTTCATCGAGCCTATGGCGATCGTCTTCTCCAAAAGCGCCTTACGTTTGTTCATCACAAAGTCATGGGCGTGTTCACGGCGCTAGACCAAGTACAGGATTTGGAGGAGGCCATCGTCGCGGGTCACTGGGACGACGCTCGGCTACTTAATATGATCCCAGGAGGTAAAGCAGGCATAAAGTACCTGCATGAACATGTGATGCTGGCACGCAAGGCAGCATCAATGCCTGAGCATGTCGAGGCGGCGCTGGAGGGCTGGTTGCGGCATCATCCGCGCAAGGGTTTGCCGGCACCTTGGGTGGCAAAAAATTGGGAAGACGAGGACTTTGCTCTCAAAATCATTTGTGGCCCCGAAGGGCGACTTAGCATTGATCAAGTCCTGCAAATCAGAGTTCTGGCTGAAGGGGGTTTAACCGCAGCGGCTATTTCGGTGCAGATTGGTGCAAAGAATGTGCTTCAGGTTCAGCGCGTGATGGGCGGAACGACTTACGGCCGCGTTAGGTAACTAACGCCCCCTCCAATCTGATGATAGACAGCGTAACGTCTCTTGAGTACTCTCGGATTCCTGATCGGAGATGAGTCGAAATGGCGTTGTTTAGTACTGAAAAGCCAAACATAAAAGGGAGTATCTGATGGAGCCCGAAAAGAAAGATGGTTTTATTCGATGGCAAAAAGTAACCATTGACCAACTCACATATGCGGTAAACCTAATCTTTGGTTCCACAGTAGCTGCCCTCGGTTTTCAGATGACTCTCCTTCTAAATAAGGAATTTACTCCGATGGCGTGGCAGAAATGTGTGTTCTCATCATCATTAGTACTACTTTGTCTGTCGGCATGCTTAGGCATTTTTGTAGTGATCAATCGGTTGAGAGATTTCCGCTTAACTGCAAAAATTTCCAGAAGCCGAGAGCAAGAAGTGGATTCAACAGAAATAAGCAAGATGCGCGATGCATCTAAAAAACTTGGTGATCGAACCTGGTTGGGATTCATCTGGCAGCTTATGACTTTTGGCGCTGGGATTGTGCTAACGGTAGTAACCGTGATTGCCACCCAGTCTGCGAAATTGCTTTAAGTACAGGTAGGTCTGAGTACGGAAGAGTTCCAGGGTTCATAGCTCCTAATGCAAGAACTTCACTTGCTTGGCTGTTCGACTGCTTTCCAAACTCTCTGATTATGATAAGCCACGTATCTTTCTTCAACTAGGTGCCCCGCGACTCGACGCAGCGTACTCAAATCCAAGGGACGGGCACCAAAGTCAAGTTCAGCATGATGATTTGGACAAACGCACACAATGTTCCCTGCATGATCAGGGCCGTTGTGAGGCTCACCCAAAGGCTTAATATGATGCGCTTCTGCGTAACGCAGGCCATCTGATAACAGGATGGTCTGTCCACACAGCTGGCATTCGTAGTTGTGGAGTTGCTTGACGCGACGAGCAATGAAGCTATCGCGGATGATGCGATAGGTTGTGGTTTCGTATCTTCCTGGTGGGGTCTCGATGTCTACCGCGACTGGAGGTGCAGGAGGCATGACGACCGGAAGGAAAGGAGACCAATCAAAAGCCTTAGATCGTGCAATCTCAGCCACCCACCACTCGAAGTCGTCCTCTCTCTTGCCGAACAGTGTGAAATAGCCTCTACCTGGCATCAGGAGCCCTTGATCGATGATGAGGCCGGTTATTCCTGGTTTTGCGGTTTCGGCAGTCCAGTTCGCAAGTGAAGTGAGGCCCTGTGCCTTTAAGCTTTCTCCGAACGTCTCTCGCACCTGTAGTAAGCCAAGCTCCGCATGCGCGCTTTTGTAACCAATAAATGTGCGGGGATCATTTGGAATGACCTCTGGCAGTTTCGAGACGAGAAGTGCAAGAAGCTGTTGACCCGCCGCATCTAACTGGGAAGACGGAATCATCTGTTAGTTGAAATTGTTTTGGACATCTTATGCTGCGGCTTTAGCCGCTGGCGCGTTGCCGGACAAGACGTCGTCCAGCATCACTAGATTCTCGATTACCTCCTTAATCGACTCGCGCGGAAAGTCCTCAATACCGTCTTGCTCATGAGTACCTGTATTGAAGAACCCCCAGTTACGTTGGGCTAGTAACGCCTCGTAGCCCTGAAGCAAGTATTCTTTATGAGGGTGAGTGAAAGCTGCTTTAGCCATCACAGCTTTAAGTTGGCTTGCCAGATCATGCTGCTCTAGTGGTGAGCTGCGCCGATTCATCTTGGGGCGGATTTCTCCCAGTCCGCGTTTCTCAAGCATCGTCCATGTGCGATTTGTAATCGTCTCCATGGCTCTGCGACTTGAGGCAATCGATTTGCGAATTTTCCCGTCTTGGAATTCGGTTAGAGCGTCCAGTACGTAATTGTGTGAATCGGCCGCTATTACATTGATCTCCCGATTCCCGGTGTGTGRCAAAAAGGCATATGAATAGCATTCACGGTTTGCTCTTCGGTTGCCGATCGCTACTTCGATGTCCTTTATGAACTCTTCCCCATGGCACGTGACAATTATTTGCTTGTCGCCAATGAGTGGATTGTCAAAAAGCGTGTCTCGAATGCCAATGCGATGATCGTGATCGATGGCATTAACTGCATCATCAAAAATAAGCACGGGGCATTCCTGCTTGATGTTCTTCGCCATCAAGATTGCCAGCCCCAAGCACCTGATGTGACCTTCACTTAGAACGTGCAAAGCATCGTGAAAATTTTCTGGATGTGACTTGAAAGAGATCAAGATCTTAGAGTTATTACCGGACGGGAGCTGGAGCTTGTCGAGCAGATCACCATCCGGATCTTGTCGATTGAAGGCGTTATACAACTCTTTCGTAGTGTCGCTCAGATCTTGAGTAAGCCGCTCAGGCAACTTAGCTCTGTAGGCTTGAAGGTATTTTAAGAATCTTGAGTACGCTAGATTAATTCGGCGGTGTAGTAAAACAATTGGTTTTTCTGCCTCAACTTCCTCCAGAAGCTTTTTATTCTCCGCTTCGAACCCGTCAATATTTGCTTGGGCGGTAATGAGCTTCTGATTCGCAATACCCACCTGGCCATCAAGCAAAAGGGCACGTCGCTCGAAAGCTTTCAAGCGAACTAGTTCATCATTGAGGCTTTTCCGGTTGCTTTCGGCCAGAGCCGCATTCGCATCATTGGATTGACAGTACTTAGCTAGCGCTTCCAAAGTGGCCCAGTGGCTTACCCCCGATGGGCTAAGCTGCTCTAAATCGTTCCACCAGGCGCCAGTAGCTAGCATAGGCAAAGTCAGATCGTTTAGTTGTTGAAGTAGAACAACTTCCTGTGGTGCAACTGAAATTTTGGCGGTTCGATAGACGTACTGGATTAGGGCCTCGGAAGCTCTTTGGCATTTGCGTTTGGCCTCAGTATGGCGCTCCTGCAATATCGCGAGTTCTGCGAGGTCTGCCAAGCCTCTGCGTGCTTTATCAAAAGGGTTCTCTTTAACGCAATACTCGCCAGCCAACGGCGTGGAACAAGCAGGGCAAGTATCAAGACCATCCGACTCCAGGCCTCGAAGAGCTTCGTAAATGCTTTTGAAATTCACATCGGATTGTCTTGCCTGTAGCTGATCATTTAGTCCAGCCTCGACTAGGGCATCAGCTTTGACCTCATCTAAAAGCTTCACCAATGCCGCGTGAGTAATGCCAACCTGGGGCGGAATTGGTTTGCCAAAAATTCTGTGGATTTCGTCAATTCTTCCCGGGTTTTCTGGACTTCCGATGAGACCCCGAAGTTGGAGGTAGGTGAGGCCTTCTTGGTACTCAGCTGCCAGCGCATCAGCCTCTGCTTGAAGTTCAGCCTGGCGAGCCTCTTTGTTATTCACGGTAGCTTGGTCGGCTGCCAAAGCGGCTCTCTTGCGGATCAACTCCAAGGCCTTGGCGTCAGTGAGCCTTAAGTGCTGGTCAATTTCCGCATTGAACCCTTGGACGAAATCATTGAAATCCTCCAGACCAAAGAGCGACGCAATGAGTTGTATGCGTTGCGCTGGTAATTTTGAAGCGATGCGGGAAAACGCCTCAATACGATTCTTCTCGATGAAGCAGAACTGAAAGGCATCCAAGTTGGAATTGACTGCAACTGGTAACCCKGCCGCGTCTGACCCTGCAAGCGATGGCGGAGAAAAACTCTTTGTGTAAATGTTCTTGAGGTATTCCTGAGCATCAATACGTTTGGAACTGGCTTCCTCCACGCTTCCCAAGAGCGAATATTCAAGTGCTTCGCAAAAGCTCGTTTTGCCGGTTCCGTTTGGTCCGTAAAAAAGAATAATGCGCCGATCAAGATTGAAGATTTCAGGAGCCCTAAAGCCCCGAAATGGGCCGACTTCAAGCCGTCGGAGCCTCACCCATGATCGTGCCGGTCCTGCCAGCTTGTCGGCAAATTTTGGCTCGTCGGGGGTGATTACATCCAGCTCCTTTTCAAGCAGCGGAATAAGTGCGCGGCTGCGCTGAGATTGAGCCGCCGAAAGCCGTTCTAAGCGTGCGTGATACTTGTGAACGACATTTGCCAATCGCTTTACGTCCGAATCGAGGTTCGGTCGCGCATGCAACTCTTTGAGAAATGCCTCAAATTCGTGAATCGATGTCATTGCCCCCCCCTATTTGGGCCAAAGGCCTTGTCTATGTCCTCGACCACTTTTGTTGCCGAACAATTCTAAGTGACCGCAGGCTAACCCACTATCCAAAATCGAAGCTTCAGCCAACTTTACGGGTCTGTGCCTTCCCGGTGAGAATGCCTTTACTCTTGCACGCAATCTTCCCTGGCCTTTAATAAAAATGGAAATGTAGGTCAACAGCATGACAAATCCATCAATTCGTAGTGCCGACGGGGCTGCAGGCGCGCGTAGAGCTGCAGCAAGCTTCCCCGAGATTTCATCTCATTTCTTGAGTCGAATGCGCTGCGGAGTACTGGCCTCGATATTGCGTGCAGCTTCGCTGATCCTGAATCTCCTGCGCAACAGGTGTTCCATAATTTCGATGAGATTGCTCAGATTCTGATCGTCGATCAAATAGCCTCGATGTGCGGAGGCGCTGCCGGCGTCAAAGGCAGCCGCGACTGCCTTACATTCTTCGGCACTGAGATGGCCAAGTCGCTCAATCTCATCTATCTTTTGCTTGAATGTGTTCCGATCACCTGCAATGTCGGTACAAACCAGATCGATAACTGACCGTGCTCCCATTGCTGCGATTGTTCGGAGCCCTGCGGATCGGGCAAAAGCAATCTCCTTAAGAATGGTCGCCAGTGGCTCCTGAAGAGTGGCGTGCCATTGAGCTACTTCCTCATTTCTCGGTTGATTGGTGCCAGCAGGCTGTCTATTGATTGGGAACTGCAGACCACGATCAGTGCCGCTATGTTGAAATGCTATCTTCCAACTTCGAAGTTCAGCGATCGCGTGCCGAAATGTCGGAAGTCTAATAACTTTCTCCTGCGGTCCGACCGCCGCGTCTTCATGGTTCGGAAACCCTGATGAACACCCGGCGTACCACGGAAACTCAATCATATAGGTCATCGCCTTGCGCACTATTTCGATAGTCAGTCCGGCCTCTTGTGCCAGCCACCCCAGGGGCACCTGAGCCCCGAGATTTTTCCGATAGTGGGTTTGCAGTTCATTCCATAGAGCATCGCAAGCGTCCAGAAGCTCGGTGACCGCTGGTGACTTTAGCTCTCCAAGTGAAACTAGGCTTAGGCTATATCGCCCCGTCTGTTCTCGTATGTATCCGCGGTTAATTAGCGAATCGATTATTTCCATGCTCTCCTCATGACGAAGACGGAATCTTGAGGGGTCGACGTCTCGCAGCACGCCCTGGAACTGAAATAGATCCAGTAGTAGTCTTCTGTCGTCGTCGCTGAGTTGATGCATGATTTTGCGTACTACGTATTCTCGGTATTGGCTTGGCAAGGGAAGCTATCGAATCCCGTTGGCCAACAGCGGGTCTGCAAGGAGCATTTTCGGCAACATAAGAAGTCTTCGAGCGCTCTGATTGGGCACCTGTCCTCTCGGATTGAGTGCACCGTTCGATGGGAGCAGTGGTACACGGATCCGTTCGGGAAGTACGCTGACGGTGTGCTGCTAGGTCTCAAAATGGGCGTCTCGGGGATGGCAAGGCCGGCCGCATGAGAATTTGCGTGAGCATGAAACGGACACGAGTCGAAATCTGTTGACTGCAGCAAGGGTTCCGCGCTGTTGCCGAGATGCAGGACATACCTGTTCATCCCGTCCTTGCTCAATAGCACCGTTGCAGGAAACGTCGGCACCCTGGCGCCTCTTGTGCTTTCATAATTTGCGGCATCCACCACTGCGATGGGATGTTGTCCCTCGAGACTAGTAAGCAGAGCATCGGCACGTCGCTTAAGTTCTGCCATATGTGCCGGCATCTCCGCTTCCTTGATTAAATAGACCGGATCTTCAGTGTCGGGGTTTTGCCCAAATCGCACCCAGCTGCCGCTCGGGACAAGTACGTTAGCCACCACCGTCATACTCATCATCGGCTTGACCCCGACATCTCCTGTACTGACTTCCACCGCCAATGACACTGAAAGAGGATTACCAGTGGTTTTTATAAATCGGAGAAGATCCGTGCAGGACTGCCGTGGAACCACTTCACAAAGAGCTTCGTACGACAAGTTCTCGTATAGCTCCTGTGCCATTGAACAGGCATCGTCGGTGTCTTTGGCAACAAGGATATCTCCTTGGTCAATCACCTGGTTGGCCAAAGTTCGAACGGGATTCAGAAAAACGATATACCAACTTCCATTGGTCAGCATAAATCGTTTGGGCGGACCGGCGCTAGACGCGTCGATGAGTCGATTCACATAGTCGGTGGCGGCATCAAATATTTTTTTCCACTCGACCGACACGTCCGAGATTGAGTTCCTATAGGTTCGAAGAGCTGCGAGCACTGCATCCTTGGAGCTGATTCCTGGATCATGCGAGGGAATATCGAGCGACAGCCTTTTAGCTTCGACAATGAGCAAAGATGCCGATGCACTCTCATCGGTTGATCGGCCAAAATAATCCAGAAAACGCCGATGTGCGCCGGCTTCGTTTGACTCGGCGGGTGCCTCTACAAGAGCGCGAGTCGGAGTGTTTACATCCCAGCCCAAACAATTAAGTACCGGATCGAGGATATATCTTCGGACTTGAGCTTCATTAACTAGCTCTTTGCCGCGCATGGAAAGGCTGCCCGCCGGCAGACCTGATGCTACTTCGTAGTCCGCAGTCAATCGCGGAAGAAAATCGCCCAAAAGATGGGTGTTGAGACGCCGCAGCTCATTGTGAAATGCAAGCGCCCCAGACCGACTCATCGGAGCATCTCCGGAAGCTCATAGACAAGTTTTCGCGCCTCAGGCCATCCCTTGTCGGCAAACAGATCTAGAACCTCGACCATCCCACGACGATTATCCGCATCATTGCTCAGCATGGCGGGATAGTCCGCAAGGAACCGCCGTGCCATCTTCACTACAAGATCAGCTCCAAGACTCTCAAAAACGTAACCACCGTCCTGACCGCCGACGCGAGTAGCTCGAAAAAATATCTCTAGTGCTTCTGCTGGGCCATCTTGCACAAGAGCCTCAACGGTTTCCAGCACGGGATGAGTTACCGAGGGATAAGGGACATGGGCAAGAATTCTGAGAGAGGGAAGATACTCTCGTATGAAGCGCTTTCGTACCTCCACGCTCGTCGCATTCTCGTCCTTGTCATTCGTATTTGAAAGCGCGTATGCGCCGGAGCCGAAATAGAGCTGATGCGCAGCCGAATCGAGAAGTCTCGTTACCTCGGTAAGAGGGGCCCCCACTTCGTCGCCATCTTTTGCCAAGCGAATCATCCCTTGGTGAAGTGCACTCAAATTAGAAATGATCGCCTCAAAGAGGCGAACACCCTTTGCGCGAGCCATGCTATCTCTAGACGATGGCGCTTCAATATCACCAAGAGTTACTAGATTTCTCAAGTCACCAATTAGCTCGGTTACGCGAGAGCTAAACTCAAGGGGACTGTTGGCCCATACGAAAATTCGCTTCTCCGCGTCACCAATATCCCAGGTAAGCCAAAGCCGAAGAATCAATCCGACAAGTTGTGCCATTAGTGAGTCTCTGCCCAACTTAGCATTCGCTGGCAGACTTGCCTCGAGATCTAGAATCTTCGAAGCCTCCCACTCGACGTCTCTTCCCATGTACTTCTGGAACGCGCCCAGAAAGAACGTTAAAACCCCCTCGTTCCTCTCTTCATCAAAAGCAATGGAAGCCAGCGCTCGAGCAAGCTCGGGGGAGGCGATGCAAACTGCATTCGCCCGCGACAAAATTGTGTGTCTGATGGCAACTGCCGGGTCTCGAGCCAAGCGAACCACTTCTTCAAAATCTCTTGGTGACGCAGACCCATTAGCCCTTATGAATGCCATCAATGCCCCGGCAGCAGGGATGCGCGCGGCGGGGCGACCCCATGAGGCCGACTTCGCGAACTGCTCCTCAGTTTCCTCATCAATTTCTAGGGCTGGGGCCAGGTCGCCCCGGAGGCATCTTTCTATAGACGCCCGAAGGTTCTGAAAATTGTTTATCTGCTCCGAACTTTCACAGCGATTGCAGATCTGCAAGCAGGTCTCTGCCACTGCATCTGCAACCTGGTTTCTCAGCTGATGATGAATCTCGACGTTGGCGTCTAGGAGTTCGATCAAGTTCAACGCCAGAGGCCATCTCGGCTTTAGCCATTCAAGTGCTTCATCGTCGTTTTGCGGGATATCTTTGATTGATACCAACTCTGCTGCATTGAGGAGTTTTATTACGATGGGATCGTTGAGATCCACTCCTTCACTTTTTAGCCACCAATTGTCCTCGGGCGCGCCCCAGCCTGTAGTCAAGGAGAACGCAGGGCGATTGACCGAGAGCTCGTCATGTGCCGCCCGCTCGGCCACATATGCCCGAAGTTTCGCATTCTCTAAAAGAGATATCTGAAGACAGCCAGCTAGAACGGTCTTCCGATGATCGTCCTCTACGAGGAGTATTGCGCTCTCGATCCGGGTTCGTTGTTGCGGTGATAGCTGTGGGAATGCGCTTTTGAGAAGCTCGCCCGCTTGGTACGACGTATCCACCATTGTCAGCACCGCGTCCGATGCCAGTAGGTCGGTTGTCAGGGCTAAATCAAGTAACTTATCTGAGCGAAGTGCTTTTAGAAAAGCTGAAACCACAGCTGACCAGACGTCGTCTCTCAGAAAGATTTCTGTGAGCGTCGTAAACACTACCTTATTAGGATTTGCCTGCGACTCCTTCAATGCGGTAGACAGCTCATCTAGAAGCGCAGCCCGTCCCTCATGGTGACGGGCGTCTTCATTCCACCACACGCAACTATGGTCGCGAAGAATATTGACAGATCTACCACCGATAGCCGCACTTTCAACATGTCGCTCGGTAATACCACTTTCGGTAGGAATCACGGTATCGAGGACATCTCGTAAGGCCTTTCCCGCCACATTAGGTGCAGATAGCAGGAACCAACCGATGCATTTATGGAGCATGTGGAGAACGCCCTGGAAGTCCTGCCGCTTGTTGGAAGTCAGGCTCATTATTCTGCTAGAGCCAATAGATGTCGTCTCGTCTGCCGAGGGCAGGGGCGTTAAGTAAGCGGAAATAAGAAAGTCCGCTGCCAGCTGAGCGTCTTGGACTGCTAGCTTTCGAAAGTTGCTTGCCAGCCAAAACAGCTCTTTATGACCGCGTGCCGCCACGCGGTCTGGGACGAGCAATCTTCGTAGACTGGTTGAGGATGCAGAAGGGTTCGTCGAAAAGCTCGCTACTATTCCGCTGATCGCGGCGGAGACCGCTCCTTCATTGTAGAAATCGATAGTTTCTGTCTGATGATCTAGTAAAAGCCTTGCGCAGACATTTAGTTGGGTGAGCTGACTATGCGTGAGTAGATGTGCGTTTTCCGACCACTGAGAAATGATCGCATTTATTGGCCAGATAAACGTCTGGATTGCCGATTGACATACAGCCTGCGCGATCTGGCCCCAAGGATCGCTCTCGCTTCCGTATCTGGGCACGTCCGGAATAATGCGAGCCAGTATTACCCCAAACATGTGCTTGAGTAGAAAGGTCGCGGCGCGCGCTTTCGACGCGTCTCGCAACGACTCTATTACGACCTCAACATCACGTAATGTTTGAGCCGACTCCACTGCAACCTTTGCCGGCAACGCTCGGATAAACGCACCGGTATTAAGATCGTTAGCGAGATCAGTGGCAACTGCCCAAAATACGGACCGTGTGTTGTCATCTTCCCAGGTCATTCGAAAGGCTAGTATTGCTGCAGGAGCTACCAGCAGCATGTCCTCCGAGCTTTTAGCAAGCTCCTTATTTATGGAGGTTGGTCCATCCGAGAGAAGTCTTAACTTCGCAAGCGAGAAATCGAACAGCATGTGGTGTGCGAAGGCCACCCGCTGTGTTCCGGTTGGCTGATAGAGCACACCTTCATGAAGCATCCTGGCGAGATCGCCAAGCTCGGTGCTAGGTACTTCTGATCTATTTGATGTGAGGCGCCGATCTCTAAGCATCGCATCGACGAGGCGACTCAGAACAGCAAAATTTCTAAGCGAACCTTCCGCATCTGAGCCTTCCACTCTGCGCCGCCAATATTGCCTCAGCAGATCAAGTTGCGTTTTTGCGGAGTTCTCCGCGGCGGTGGCGCTTCGAAGAATTTGCGCGAGTAAGTAGAGATTGAAGGGACTTCTAAGAAGACTCCTGAACGCTTGCCCGCTGGCGTTAAGTACTTGTTGGAGCTTCGGCCAGTCCAGGCAAACTTGGGATATTTCGGCATCAGTAAGCTGAGGCACATTGAGGTGAGAAATCTGCTTGAATTCTGGGTCAACAAAATTCTTATCGACTGCATCACCCTCGAAAATTCCTTGAAATTTAGCTCCGTAACGGAGATCGAATTTCCGGATGGAAGCAATTACGTTCCAATGTGGCGCGCGCCTTTTAATCTCTCGCAACAATTGGCTAATCGCGGCTTCCGATCCACCTCCTCGACTCGCATCTAAGGCGTCAATTAGAAGGATTGGTGTAATGTCTGATTCCCATTCAGCTAGGACATCACACACGGGATTTGTTAACCCCAACTCGGCACGAAGAAGCTCTAAAGAGGAGCTAGTGAGAAGCTGATCCACCGCGAGCACTACCACGGGATGCCCGTCGCTGGCCAGTTTGCGCGCGGCGGCTTGCAGGGCGCCCGATTTTCCTGAACCGGGGTCGCCAATCAGTAAAAAAGACCTGGTCTTGGCGGCTGCTGCTAATGCTTCAATGCAATCTCGCTTTAGTACTATCAATCCCCCAACTGCGCTATTGTCATCGGCTATGTTGATAAAGCCATAGTGAGCGATGTCATCAAGAGTTCGCTTAGAGATACTCTGCAGTCTCGCAATGTCGCTTTGATATTTCGGCAGTCCCTTGGTTGGAATACTCCTTGCACGCAATTCGGCTCGAAGGGCGGGTGCGGTTCCACCTGAACGATTTGTTGCGTAAGCGGCGCACACCTGGACGAGAGCATCCACGGCGGCGGATGAGCTTTCCGACGGAACAACTTCTGAGAGGAGCACTTCTAGCGAAGTCCTTGTTGCATTTACCAATGCGAAAGGAATCACTTTTATGATCGAGAGGAACTGTCTGAGCTCCTGCGCTGAGATTTGGCTGCCAACTTGCCTTTGCCAATGATGCTCAATCAGCGACTGGAGTGCTTCAAGAACAGATCTTTCGGTATTGGTGTGAGCTATTTGATTGAGGTGATTACCGTCGGCGTTATCCGTGATTCGCTGCAGAACAGGTGTAATTGACTCGATGAAATTTCGGCTACGGCCTTCTTTGAGTACCAAGACGAGTCTGTCGCGAGAGGCATCGGCTCGTCGAAATTGCCGCTGCTCATTGGTGTCATCGGGCCATCCGAGTATCCACTGCCTCACAAATTGATCCACTACGCTCGAAAGCTGCGAATCAACTCCTTTGGAGACGGTCACTTCAGTTTTTACGTTGATGAACCATCCACCAAGCAGGTCGGTTTTAACAATCACATCGTCAACGGCAGAGACTGCTTCGAGTTGAAGTGAGACTGGAACTCCTGGCCCGATTGATGGCGCTGCACGTTCGGTGAGAACCAATGCGGCCATCCATGCGCCAACTTCGCTTTGGAAGGTTACTCCCCCAAATGTCGCGTGACCGCCGGCCATATTTACCTCTCGATTGATGTGCGTTCCTGGAAAGCTCAGATGCGATTATCGTTCTCATTACGCATGTCTCTTAGCTCAAACTTTTCGGTTATCTACTGGCAGAGGTCTAATCCGATGAATTCTGAAGTAGGTTGAGTGCCCTATCGGGCCATGGCGGACGGAGGGGGAAAGGCACGATGAAGAACTACAGTTGCAAAGCCGTTCACCGCCTGCTCCTTATCGGATTGGTAATTTTCACAAAATCCGATCTCGGCCCCGAGGTGTCGTTGTGACAGAGAACTCTTGACCGCTGCAAGCTCGTCGAGCGCGGGCTTGACAGCCAGGGTTTCTCAGACGCAAAATTCGAACAGGCGCTAGGACTACGCCCGCTGCCCACCTCGGCAAACCCTCACGGGACGCCCATTCAAACTTTCCATCCCTGATTCCCTTTGCAGGCGAATCCTGGCAGTGGGCACCTGTGATTCGCGTGCAGAAGGAGTCTGTCATGCGCTATATATTCACGTCCGACGATACAGTCGAACAACTCCGCAAACAAGCCAAGAAGCTACAACGCAAGCTCGGGGGTAAGCACACCGAGCTCTTGGACAAGGTCGCCAAGCAGGCGGATTACGATCATTGGCACCACGTGGTCGAATGCAACGGCCGAGGCAAGGCCGCTGTCGGCTTGGCTGTGTTGCGGCGCGAGTGTGAGGCGATCATTTCCGCCGAACTCGCGGGCCAGATCAAGATTGTGATGACCGGCACCGAGGTTGGAGCCGGCCCGTTCGTGCTCTTCTCCACTGGCGTTGGAGACGCTTGGCTTTTGGACGCGCAAGACCAGGTCGCCATGTGCTTGGTGTTGCACCACAAGCGAATGGGCCTAACCCTCAGTGAAGATCCAACGAATTTGGCGATAGGCTTTCATGGCGGGTACGAGCTGATGGGGGATTTCTTCCACGTTGACAGTCCTCATGAGCAGATCGGAGACAGGGCAATCGGTGGCTATCCGTTGTCTGAGCTGCGTCCAGTCTTGGAAAAGGTCAAGCCGGTTGACATTAGGATGGCAGAGACCATTGGCCAGTTCGACACTGTCGAGATGACGCCTGAGGTAATGAGACAGATGGCAAAAAAGGGCTACAGTGAAGAGCAGCTCTTGCAGATGAAAGCGGACGGCTTTCGCTATTCACCGAGCAGGGACTCTCTGTTGACTCCCGTCTTTTCCAGCGACGACGAAGATTTTCAAGATTCGCAACCTGCATGAGTCATCCAGACGGCGGTTGGTTCATCGCTTTTCAACGCATATCGCCATCGGATAGGTTCGAGTTTGAGCTAACCGGTTATTTCTGAGAGCCGCGGCGGAAAATTGCGCTCCAGCGGGAGCCTCCGGTTCGGAAGAGTGGGCATGTGAGGGCGCTGTATTACCAAAGAGCTGAATCGCGGATAGAGTCCAAATGTTTGCGTTCCTGGCGCTGACGGAACTTCAAGACAATGAGCGCGAGGATCAGCCCGCCTGTCCCAGATAGGAGCAATTCCCATATTCCAACGGGCCTGCCTAAAAGTGCAGTGCTGAAGAGGAGCGCGGCAGCGATTGCCATAAGCGCGCTAATAACGGGGACAGCTGTTTTACGCACGGGTTAGAAATTGATGCCTTGAATGTTCTCACAAGCATACTTGGAAGAATTTGTCTTCATCTCGGAAATTTTTACTATCTGGAACCGGCATCAATTGAATAACGAATGGTTTGTTGATAAGGTTGAGTTGTGCTGCAGAGGCCGGAACCTGCGCCGCGCGAGCACCTCACTTTCAGCCTGAACATGGAGAGTCCAGATGGAAATTGGCAAGACCTACGATGTCGTCTTCTCAGCTGGTGCCTATGAGATCGAGTATGAGAATGGCGTGACCTGCATCAAGAAGACGCCCAAGTCATACCGTGTAAAGAGATTGAATGGTTCAACTAGACTGATTGGGCAGGACTGCATCCTGAAATTGAAAGAGGTTCTCTGATGCACCGCACCTCGACTCTGAGGTTGACTAGACGCGTCAGTAGCGGCTGCGGCAGGGTTGGCCATGCGACTCGAGCTTGCTCATGGCCGACGGCTGAAATCTAGCTCCTGCGCGCACGAGCCATCATCTACTAAGGATGCGACGGTCGGCCTCATACGTAAGAAGCTCCAGGTTTTGTCTGATTGCCAACGTCGCCTGGCCTGCCCTGTGATATCGGGTTCAACCACAGGTCGGCAGCCTCGCTGGGCGACATGACGCGGTACTCCGTGCGCTTCCACAGGTCCATGGCGACCTCCTCCAGCACCGCCTGGTCAATGGTTTTCCAGCGCCCATGCAGGCGTTCAGCAAACTGCGCAATCCACTGGGTAGGTAAAAGCGTTTCCATAGAGAAATAGTACCAGAAACACTGTATGCTTATCCAGTGATTTTTGATATTTATGTACTCAATGGAAAGCATGGCGACCCGGTAGACGCACTGCGGGCCGGGCCATGTCGCGGGGAGCTGATTATCAAAAAGCGGTTTGTCACTAGCTCCGAAACCGATCTCGTGGCGATGCTCCTGGAGCCCGGCACCGACAAGGAACTGCTACAGGCTTTGCGTTATGCCCGGATCGTGGCCATGAACAGCCTAGGTATGACCATTGAAGGCACCATCGCCTGGAGCGAGCGAAAGACCACCAGGGCCAAGGTGCAATCGACAACCCAGAGATGGCTCTGCAAGACACCAGGCGCAAAGGCTGTACTGAACACCGAAAAGCTACTGATGCGAAGCGCGGCGCGTCTCAATGCCGCCCGCGTCAACGGTTTTGATCCGGCCCATGACGACGCACCCGACCTCCCATTGTCCGATCTTGACCCATGAGCTACCTGGCTCCGTCATTCACATGCAAAACTCGACAACCATGACCGCGCTAAAGAAAGTCCTGAGTGCCGGCTTTTTATTCTTGGCGTCTACCGTCGCGTGGACTGCCACGCTGAGTGGCGTGGTGGTGGGCATATCTGATGGCGATACCGTCACTGTGCTCGATAGTGCGAAAGCGCAGCACAAGATCAGACTTTCCGGCATCGACGCCCCGGAAAAACATCAGTTTTTTGGCAACGCCTCCAAAGAATCCCTGTCAGCCAGGATTTTTAATCGCGAGGTCGAGGTCGAATACAACAAATCTGACCGCTACGGCCGCCTGGTGGGGAAAATCACGGTGGGAGGCATCGATGCCAACCTGGAGCAGGTCAAGGCCGGGATGGCTTGGCATTACAAGGCCTACGAAAAAGAACAGCAGCCAGAAGATCGACTGACTTATGCCCGTGCGGAGGAAGCTGCACGCTTTCAGAAAATCGGGATCTGGCGCGATGCCGATCCCACACCACCTTGGGAATTTCGGCGAGATAAATCACTGGCGTCCAAAGGGCGGAAGTCTTGACAGTTACTTTCTGACTTTCCAGCCATTTATGGCCGTGCTAGTGTCAGGCTCACATTCCCTGTAAGAAAGAAACAGCTAAGTCTGACTCGGACCCTGAAACTCCAACCGGTACTTTTCGCGAGTATGTTGAGCGCCTGGCTCCAACAGAAATCACAAATCCAGATGATTTGCTTCTGCCTCGACTAGCCGATCGCACTTCATGGGGATAACGTTGAAGTTGAGCTGCGGACTCAGGCTTGCCGAAGAGCGTCAGCTCGAACGATCGGTTAGACCACATTTAGCAATTTCTTCATTGAAACCTGGTCAATACGCTGGCCATTGCGCTGGTATACACCTTCGTAGACGTTCCACACCTCGAAGCCGAGAGAATGGTACAGCGCCTTCGCAGGATTTGGAACATTCACCTCAAGCAACATGCCCTTCCCACCCTGCTGTTCGGCACGCGACAAGCACTCGCGTACTAGCGCCCTTCCGAGCCCTTGTCCACGGAAGTCTGGATGAACAATGACCGCTGAAAGACCAAACCAATTTATCAACTCCGGGTCAATCGGACTTTCTGGCATTCGACACAGTGAGGCAGATCCAACCAACTCGTCGGAGACAAAGGCGCCGAAGGTCTCAAATGGCGCGCGAAGTTGGTTCTCAATGAACTCGGTCGTGAGCGCACGTTGGCGCTCCGCTGGCCGCCCCAACGTTCCTTCGATATCCACCACGCCGCGGATTTTTTGCAGAGTGGAAGCACTGCTCAGATTGAGCTGGCGAATGAGCATAGGATGCCGGTGGGTTCTAACGCTGGAGGCAACCGGACCACACCCCTTGCGGCGAAGCCGCCTTGTGCAGGTGTGGATCCGTGTTGGCCGACTTGTTAGACATCAGAACCCCTTTTCACTGCCAGCGGGAGGTGCTTCATGGGCAAAGCAGCCGCACGCTCTTGCTCGAGATCAAACCCGTCGGCACGGAGCAAAGCTACGTAAGCCGCAATGATGCGCTCGTGCATGACTTCGAGGTCCTCCAGCATTGTGGTCCTCCCCTCTTCCGAGTTTCGGCGAAAGTTGTGCTCTCTGTAGAAGGCGTGATTGAGCCGATTCCTCTCTTGGAGCGCCGACGCAAGAAGTTGCTCGAGATCAACTGGGATAGTGCTCTTGACCTTGAAGTTTGAAATTAACTGCCCGAGCGTCTTGCGGTCAATCTCGGTGAATACCTTGCGCGCTAGTGCCAAGTTCCTGCGCTCGACCAGCCCATGCTCAGTCACAGCGAAGGCCAACAGGGCATTGCCGACCTGGGTTTCAAGCAGTTGCGCCGCCTCAGCGACTTCACCGAATTTTTCGTAGACGGACGCAAGGGACGGCATGTCTTTTCTGATGTCTAACGTTTGACTTAAGCGGCGCCGTCAGGCGTCCGCTTGAAGGAGGGGTTAGGCTTGCGCTCGAATGATGTTCCAGGTGCTTCTGTTTTGGACATGATTGAGTATTCCGGGAACCATTGCCTCAAAGGCGGCATGATCAGCCATAAGAACGATGTTTGAACGAGCAACCAACCGTTCCCCGGTCGTCAGGCGTGCGCGGAGTTCTACGGGGACGGCGCCGTCCTTTACTAGGGGCCGCAGGTAGCCCCAAGAGGCTGAGACAAAAAGCAAAAACCCGGAGTGGCAGTCTCTCGGCTCTATCCGACCGCCAAGGGTTAGGTCATCCGACCCCTCGGAAAAATTCGAGAACCAATTCTTAAGGAGCCTTGTGATGTCGCCCATTCTGTGCCGCACGCGAGAAGGCAATGTGACTGCGTTCAGCGGATGATTGCGGACTGGCCAGCCCTTTAGCCTTCTCACCTTAAGAGTGAAGTCGCGAACAACAATTGGATTTGTTGTTGGATTGTTAATTCCTGCCTCAAGGAGAAATACGACTCTGGCGTTGTGGTCGTTGCCGTCCACGACGCCAATTTCTTGCCAGATGCACCGACTAGTGAATGACTCAATCTCTAGCGTTGGCCTCTTTAGCTTCGCTCGCAAGAAGCGAAAAACTCCGAGAGCCCAAGCAAGCAGGCCAACAACTACCCACTTGACTAGGCCGACAGTCGTTGCATGAGCCTCAATCCACTCCACAAGAGTGACTAAGACAGACGAAAGTGTCATGGTGAGCCTAACGTCATGTATACCGCAAGGTCTGCGGTATAACATCGCGCCTGCGGTATAACCTGGCCGCTGAAAGCCCAGCCAAGTGCTTGTTATTAAAAGACATATTGCCCATTTTGGGTTTCGCTCAGGTCGATAAAAAAGGGACCAAACTCCGCAACCGATTCTAGGCGGACAGTCAGGACCAGATATCGCGGGTACAGGCCATTACCGCTGCCAGCTGGCGCATTCTCTGCCACGTTACCTTGCTCGGCTCACCGTCCTCCAACTCTATTTGAGCCACGGCCGCAGACAGCACGCTCAACGGGGCCTCGTCAAGCACGGCCCGCATCTGTGCAATGTGCTTGGGAGGAATTGTGCCGGTGACCAGTGCGTGACGCAGGGTGGCGGGCGGTATAGGCTCGCTGTAGCTAATGCTGCCTGAACGTGCTGCCATTTCTAGCGCGTTGCCAGGTTGTTCATTTGATTTTGACTTGCGGATGCCCGTCACCCCCAGGCCGTAACCCAACACGTTAGCTAAGCGTTCGGCACGCGTGAGACTTAGATTGGCTAGCTTCCCGGTTTCAAGCTCGTTGATCGTTGCACGCGATAGGCCTGCCAACTCACCAAGACGTTCCTGGCTGAGACCCATGTCGGATCTCTGGCGTTTTACAACATGCGAAAGTTCACTGAGGATGGCCATGCTGGCACCTTAGCAGAAGCCATAGGGATAGTCGAATATATTCGACTTCTGAATGACGAATGTATTTCACACTCCTTAGCTATTGATGCATTCTTAGCTGTACAGCAAATATAGAAGTTGAGTCCTCGAAATGGCACCGGCACACTTACGCGCTTGATCTGAGAAGAGGTGGCAGGCAGTCGGCGAAGTGCGGTTGAATTTTGGACATCGGCGAGATGATCTCCGAGTCGCCTGTGAGGGCGGCAAGCTGCATGGCTGTCATGGTGAAGATCGCATTAGAGTCTTTCAAGAATCGAATCATCAAATTCTCATCGTAGCCGGCGCTTCGCAGCTTCAACGGATGGAAGCCGGAATGCACGAACGAGTTCAGCGTCGGCAGGATCATTGCCCGGAATCCGTCGAGCATCTCAAAGCACCCCGACGGGCCAACATCGCGCAAAGCTTTGATCATTGATGTGACGCCTGGCAGCGCCTTGCCGGCCGCGAGCTCAGCGTCCAGCGATACTTCGGCATCGAGCGCCAAAAGATGCTTCTCTTCGGCGGCCCAAGCGAGCCAGATCGATCTGACCAGCGCCTCGAATTGGAGCCGCAACAATGACGCCGCCGACGGATCGAAGCCTTCGGCCACCAACGTTCGAATCGCTCGCGCGTGCTGGATGCCAAGTTCGCCCGCGCTGAAACTAAGAACCGTGTCGAGCGCCTCTTCGTGCAACTCATAGGACTCTGGCCGCAGGATGTCGAGCGCCGCGAGGTCGAGCTCCACCGAACGCCGGAGCATCCCTTTCAAATCCAAGGTGCGCGGATAACTGGGCGAAGGCTCGGGGGAACTCATGGGCATCAAGCATATCCTCGAATGGGCGGGTGGCAAGCGTATGCATACGCGTCACATTCGTGCTCTTTAGGCTTCACAGAAATGCGATCGCAATCTACTCATGATCCAGTCGAACTCGACTTTGCCAAGCTCCCATCCCTTACGCCTGATGCCGACATCGACTTCATCCAATAGCCTGGTCAAAGTCAGATCGTGGCGTTCAATGCGCTTCCTCTCGGTGTAGCCGGTCAGTTGCTCTACAAGATCTAGGCACATGAGGTACCGTCCACGGCGTTCCTCTTCAGTCAGGCCGACGACATAGCGGCCATCGACCTCACGTGCAACAACTTTCGGCTGCGCGCCGGCCAACACAGCCGGAAACGGATCGTGAGGGAAGTCTTCCGGCACCAAGACTTCTAGTTCGTCGTCGGGAGTACCTTCCCCGGTCACATCGGAGGAATTCATACGCACTTCCTTGCGGTTTCTGTTGAACACAAAGGCCACAGCGCTTCAGAGTAGAAAATCAAAATCCTGTAACCAATGACTCCCGTCTCAGACCTCTCCAGTGCATCTTCCGGATCGTCATGTTTCCGTCACGGATTGATTTTTGGTTTCTGTACCAAAGCCCATCCCTAAAATAATGCCTGGCGTTGCATTCTTTGCAGTCGTACCATCCCTCGCGGGACGGAGAATGTAACTTGGCATCAAACCAAGGTGTCAACTTTTCCATGGCAATTACTTTCTGGTAGATGAAATCCGTAGCTGGACCTGACCCGTTTCAATGGGTAGCTTGGTAAGGACTCGCGTGACCAGGCCACCCAATCCTGAGTGCACCAGAATTCCATCCCGCAGCTCTTCGTAGCTGAGGAAGCACCTCATGGCTTTGACGCGTAGGTCAAAAATCTTCTGGTCCCGCAAGCTCTTAATGGGCTGGAAGTAAATAGGCTCTCGCTCAATTGAAATGGGCAGGAGAAGATGGTTGAAGACCCAGCGTGAAAGGTTTTTTGAAACTAGATTGCCGTTGTGGCTTGCCGCTGCTTTGGCTTTGCTGTTCGTTTTGGTGACGGCTTCAGCTGTCGTGGAGGTGGCTAGCACCTGTGCTCGTCCATGCGCAATTATTGGAGCTGTAGAAGTGATGACGCTCATTGCAGGCACTTTTCTAGTTGTGAGGTCGGCGTCGTGGGGAAAAGCACAGAAGTCTGGACGACTGTTCGAGCTTTTTCTTTATCGAATAGGCTACCAGCGCACGCGCGAAATCTCTTCAGCGACCACATCGAGAAAGATCTCAGATCTCTCTTCGGGTGTCAGCGTGTCATATTGAGGCGGCATGCCGCCGAGCAACATTTCAATAGAAGTCAGGCCGGCATATATCTTTTGCGGGGACCGCAGGAAACTCCAGAGTAGGGTCGAGTTGACGTCGGCATCTCGGTATTCCTGGATGGTTTTCCTCAGCAGCGACTTGTCCAGGCGTTCATCGAGTTGGAACGCCGGGTAGCGCCGGTCGTCGACTCGAGACTGTGACGGCAGGAAAATGAGTTCGCCGGCGAGTGCGCGTTCATAGACCACCTCCGGCGAACACTTTAGATGATCAGCCATCTCCTGGGCTGTCAGTACTCTGTATGGATGTATAAAGCGACCGGGATTCTGGCTGTCCATGATTGGTAGCGGCCGCCCGACAGCGGCCGAAACTTGCCACAAGGGCATTTGATCAATACTCCAGGGCGCTCGCACTCTAAGCCAGTTACCGAGGGTTGCACGCAAGCATGGCTCGCATAAATCGACTTCCACCCGATTGCCATCACCAAAAATCGAACCATAGCGCGCGTCAAAGCCAATGGACGTCATTTGTTCAAAATCGGACCCGGTGCGATGGACTTCTTTATCACATCGATCGCACCTGATCTGATCGACCACGCTGACTGCCTCAATACCTTTGAGCTGCATTGAATACTCCTGGCGAAATTGCAGGTGGTTAGCCTGCCGCGCCGGCGCGGTAAGAATCAATCAGGCGGATAACGTCGTCCACCTGGCCAGCAGAAACCATTTGCTCCGCGGTTCTCTGGCGGAACATTGGAAGTGGTTCTGTTCGAAACCAATGCAACGATTTCGCCAGATCACCACCCGAGACGTCATATGCCGCCTTAATGACGCGGAGACTGTTCCTCAGATACCGTTGGATATTGGCGGCATCCGGAGTCTTGGTGACTGTGCTCACTGGGACACGTGCATTTCGAGCCAGTGTTTTGGCGTCTATGCCGAGCATGCTGATGTACCGAGTTGGCGAAAGCATAGGGGCAAGTCCTACCTCCTGCAGGGCTTCAATAAATTTGGCGTCGTGTTGGCTATCCATTGCGCATGTCTCCGGCTAATTCCTGCTGAACGCGTGGACCTCTACCATGCCGAACCCGGGAAGAGCTTCGTAATCGCGCGGTCTGAGATCGGTTCATCTGTCGGCTTCTTCCTCGCACTGAATTCGGTCGAGTTCGGCGAGAAAAAAATCGTCCTCATTTAGTTCGCTGCGTATTCCCACTATGCGACTGACTATTTCTCTCTCGATTGCACACTGCAGAACCTTGATCGCTCGTGCAAGACCAGTTTCTGTCATTTGGAATTGACCGCTTGCGTGATGCTTGGTGCCGGGCCGCATCAAGAGCTCACAGACCACGAATAGCGAAGGTGCGAGTGGCGCATCAAGTTCACCCCCCTCAAACGAGAGGCGTTCAACCATTCTTAAGTCTCTGGCCAAGCAAAGAAGAACCGTCTCTTTGAGAGCGGAGGGGAGTAGCAGGTGTTGGGCATCATCAGACGCCGTCAGGCGCGTCAACTCTCTTAGGCTTGTTGAGGCTTTAGGGCGAAGAGCTTCAAGCATGAGCTGTCCTTGTGTACCCAATGCGATGTTTTAGCTGTCTATAGACACGTGTCAAAAGTATACAGCTTTGCAATAGTCGCACTAGATGCGGCCAAGCAAAAATGAACCCTTAATGCGAGCTCTAGCTATCGAGATCAAGGCTCGCCGCTTGGCATTGAAACTGAGCCAAGAAGATCTCGCGGGCAGATGCGACTTGGATCGGCCTTACATATCACTCATTGAGGTTGCGAGTAAACAACCAACGATAAGTGTGTTGCTCAGGCTCGCTGAGGGACTGGACTATGGACTCCCGGAAATGATGAAAAGAGTCATGAGCCGGTACCTGGTGGAGTCCAAGTAGCCTTAAGCAAACTCCCCCCGTTGAGGAGGGCTCCATAGGTAGGCCTTCGGCCGAGTCTGTATTCAGCCTGGGTGGGATGTATGCAAACCTGTGACGGGTAAATAAAGGATTCCGGCCGCTTCGACCTGGCCATCGCGCTGGGAATCCTGGCCGCCAGCGGCCAGGTCGACGCCCGCAAGCTCGAAGGGTATGAATTCGCCGGTGAACTCTCCCTGGGCGGCGACCTGCGGCCCGTGCGCGGGGCGCTCGCCATGAGCCTGGCGCTGGCGCGCACCGAACGCGCCGCCGCAGGCGCCTTGCCCAAGCTCGTCCTGCCCGACGCCAGCGCCCAGGAGGCAGCCCTGGTTCCGGGCGCGGAGATTTTCCGGGCGCACCATTTGCTCGACGTCGTCAGGCAGTTCTTGCCGGGAGACGCCCCCGTTGAATCACTGGACGGCTGGGCGCAAGTGAAACCGGCGGCGCTGCCCGCACCATCGGCCTACCTGGACCTGGCCGACGTGAAAGGCCAGGCCGCGGCACGCCGCGCACTCGAAATCGCGGCGGCCGGTGGGCACAGCGTGCTGATGATGGGCGCGCCCGGCTCCGGCAAGTCCATGCTGGCCCAGCGCTTTGCCGGCCTGCTGCCGGCCATGACCACCGAGGAGGCGCTTGAGAGCGCGGCCGTGGCCTCTTTGGGCGGCCGCTTCTCGCTGGACAAGTGGGCGCAGCGCCCGACCTGCGCGCCGCACCATACTGCCAGCGCCGTGGCCCTGGTCGGCGGCGGCTCACCACCGCGGCCCGGGGAGATCTCGCTGGCTCACCGGGGTGTGCTGTTCCTCGACGAGCTGCCCGAGTTCCCGCGCGCGGCGCTCGAGGCGCTGCGCGAGCCGCTGGAATCCGGCAGCATCACCATCTCGCGCGCCGCCCAGCGCGCCGAATTCCCGGCCCGCTTCCAGCTGGTCGCGGCCATGAACCCCTGCCCTTGCGGCTACCTCGGCTCCAGCTTGCGGACCTGTCGCTGCTCGCCCGAACAGGTGGCGCGCTACCAGGGCAAACTCAGCGGCCCGCTGCTGGACCGCATAGACCTGCATGTGGAAGTCGGCGCGCTGGCGGCCGATGAACTGGTGAACGCCCCGCCCGGCGAGGCCACGGCCGACATCCGGCTTCGTGTCGTCGCGGCGCGCGACCGCGCCACGGCCCGGCAAGGCTGCACCAACCAGGCACTGGAAGGCCGCGCCATAGACGCGCAATGCCAGCTCGACGACGCAGCCGCGAAATTCCTCAACACCGCCGCCGCCCGGCTGGGCTGGTCGGGGCGCGGCATCCACCGCTGCCTGAAAGTGGCCCGAACCATCGCCGACCTGGCCGGTGCGCAGGCCGTGCAGACGGTGCATGTGGCGGAGGCGGTGCAGTACCGGCGGGCGCTGAAGGCGGCCCATTGATACCGGTGGATTTCAGTTCGCGCGCGGCCTGCGCGCCTTGCGCGTCTTCCACCACCGCGACAGATGCACCTTGAGGTCGTGGCGCGGATGGGTGATGCGCCGCACGGCGCTCACGTAGTCGAGCGCCAGCCCCGGCGTCCAGGCCATGGCTTCGGCGCGCACGCGCGCGCTGCCGGCCATCCAGACGTCGGGGTGTAGCGCCAGCCGCAGCAGGGTGCGCCAGAAAGGCTTGTCGGCAAAAACGCCTTCCATGGCCGCGTCCACGGCCTGCGTCACCACGACGGAGCAATTGCGGCTGGTGAGGTTGTAGGTGTCGTCCTGGTGGTAGACGTCCCAGAAGGCCTGCAGGTAGGCTCTGTTGTAGACGCGGAAATGCAGCTTGTGGGTGGAAGGCCGGGTCGCCGCGGCTTCTTCGGCATAGGCCGGCAGCCAGACGCCGGGATGGTCGTTGCCCGAAGTGGCACGCAGGTGGCCGACCAGGTTGGCCTGCGTGATGGCCAGGCGGACCCGCGGGTGGTGGCTGATGTACAGGCCGTCTTCGCACTCCAGCGCGATGTGGCCGGTTGAGACGCGGCCCTTCTTCGTCATGGAGGCGATGTAGCGCTCGATCAGCGGAAGGCGTATGCGGTCCTGCTTGTCGTCGACCCCGTCGACCGCCGTCCAGACATGCACGATCATGTGGCCGGCGGCGGCGTTCGCGGCCAGCACCTCGGGGGTGGCCGGCGCCGCGTCGGGTGGCAGCACCCGGGTGCCGCTGTAAAGCTCGACGGCCGCCAGCCGGGAGCCGCGCGGCAGGCGCCTGAGCCGCCAGGCGCCACGCATCAGGACATAGCCACCCACGCCCAGCGCCAGGCCGGTGCACAGGGACACGTTCATGCTGGAGGGTACGGGCCAGTCGGTGAACAGCAGCAGCGCCAGCAGCAGGTAAGCCCAGCCTGTCAGGTTGGACTTGCGCCAGCTGGGGTAGCGGATCAACCAGCTGGAGACGATTCGGATCAGGCCGTTGAAGGTGAAAGCCGCGCCAAACAGGATGCCGGCGGCGATCGCGTTGTCCCAGGGGAAGTCCAGCACCAGGCAGGCACACACCACCATGGTCGCGCCGCGCAGCAGCTCGAAACGGCGCCGCATTCGCGCGTGGGTTGCGCCCACCACCATCTCGACAAGCCCCTGGGCCAGCAGCACCGCGCCCAGCACCCAGGTGGCGACATCGGCTACGCCGTCCACCAGGTCGACCAGCAGCGCGGCGCCGAAGAGCGCGGCCACCACGCCGGCCGCCATGAAAATTTTCCAGCGCCCGACCAGCGCATCGCCGCCAAAAAGAATCAACGCAAGTCTGAACATGTTTCTGCCGTTGTGCTGCCGCGAGGCGGCCGGAGGGGCGGGGCTTTATTTCAACTCACTTCAATGACGCGAAGTCCACCACCCCTTGTCATAAGCCGGGCCATCATAGCGCCGGGCCCCCGGGGCGGCGGGCGTAAAAAAGCCCCGCAACCTGGCGTTGCGGGGCGCTTGGAGCCATGCCGGCCGGGCCGGTCAGCGGTTGTAGTACGGAGAAGGCTCGGCGGCAGGCTGTGCAGCCACGGGTGCGGGCGCCGGCTTGGGGCCGTAGGTGGCGCCGTCGCCGGTGCGCAGCACATTGCCTTCCACCGTCACGCGGCTGCCCACGCTGGGCGCGCGCGCCACTTCCACCATGCGCTGCGAGCCGTCTTCCATGCGCACACCGACCTGGTAGACGGTTTCCTTGCGCATATGCCCTTCAATCGCATTGCCGGCAAAGCCGCCGCCGACGGCGCCCAGGATGGTGGCTGCGGTGCGGCCGCCGCCATGGCCGACCTGGTTACCGAGCACGGCGCCCAGCACGCCACCGGCAACGGCGCCCGCGCCGACACCTGCGGGCTTGGTGGAGCGTTCAACGGGCGTGACCGATTCGACGGCGCCGCACACATGGCAGACCTGCGCGACGACAACCGGTGCTGGCGTGGGGCCGGGAGCGGGCGAGATGCCGGCGTAGCTGGGCGCGGGCGCCGGTTTGGGCGTGGGTTTGGCGATTTTTTTGGCAGGCACGGGCGCGGGCTTGGCGGGGGCTGCGGCGGGCTTTTCAGCCAGGTCGTCAGCCGCGGTGGCGGCTGCGGCCACGGGCGGCGCGACTGCCGGGGCCACCGGTGCCGGCTGCGGCGCAGCCAGCGCCACGGGGGAGGTGACGGGCGGGTTGCGCATCTGGTAAATCATGGTGCCGCCCATGGCCAGGACGGCGACGCCCAAAATGCCGACGGCGGCCCACAGGGGCTTGCTGGCCGACGAGGCCTGCTGGCCGGGCTGGAGGTTTTCGGTGGATGTGTTCATGGCAATTCCCTCAGGTGAAATCAAATCGCTTGCTCGGCGTTGGCTGAATCAACAGGTGTTCAACGTTTCCCATGCCGCGAAGGTAAACACGCACTGGCAAGCGGCCGTGTATTTATGTAAACGCAGCTTATTCTCCGGCAAAGCCGGCGTAAACGCGAATTACACGGGCTTAGAGATTTGGCGCGAGCAGGCGTTGCAGCTCAGCCGCCTTGAGCCCGCGTCGTTGCGCCAGGTCCTGCAGCTGGTCGTCGCCAATCTTGCCGACGTTGAAGTAAGTGCTTTGCGGATGGCTCAGGTAAAAGCCGCTGACGCTGGCCGCCGGCGTCATGGCCAGGCTCTCGGTCAGGGCCATGCCGATCTCGCCGGCCTTGAGCAGCTCGAACATCTCTTTCTTGACGCTGTGGTCGGGGCAGGCCGGATAGCCGGGCGCGGGGCGTATGCCCTGGTATTTTTCGGCGATCAGCGCTTCGCTGTCCAGCGACTCGGCCGGCGCATAGCCCCACAGGTCCTTGCGCACGCGCTGGTGCAGGCTTTCGGCGAAGGCCTCGGCCAGGCGGTCTGCCAGGGCCTTGAGCATGATGGACGAGTAGTCGTCGTGGTCGTCGAGGAAATACTTTTCCTTCTTCTCGGCGCCTATGCCGGCGGTCACGGCGAAAACGCCGATGTAGTCGGCAACGCCCTTGGGCGCGACGAAGTCGGCCAGGCAGCGGCTGGGCCGCATCACACCGTCGATGGCGGTTTTTTCGGTCTGCTGGCGCAGGCCGTACCAGGTCATGGCGACCTCGCTGCGCGTCTCGTCGGTGTAGATCTCGATGTCGTCGCCCACGCTGTTGGCCGGGTACAGCGCCATCACGCCGTTGGCGGTCAGCCAGCGGCCTTCGATGAGGCGCTTGAGCATGCGCTGCGCGTCGGCATAGACGCGCACGGCCTCGGTGCCCACCACCTCGTCCTTGAGGATGGCCGGAAACGGGCCGGCCAGGTCCCAGGTCTGGAAGAAAGGGCCCCAGTCGATGTACTGCGCGAGTTCGGCCAGGTCGAAGTTCTTGAACACGCGCCGGCCGGTGAACTTGGGCACGGGCGGCGTGTAGCCGGCCCAGTCCATGGGCGTGACATTGGCGCGCGCCTTGGCCAGCGGCCACATCGGCACCTGCTTTTTGTTGGCGTGCTGGGTGCGCACCTTGTCGTAGTCGGTATACAGGTCTTCAATGTATTTGGCGGCCTGGTCGGACAGCAGGCTTTGCGCCACGCTCACGCTGCGCGACGCGTCGGGCACATAGACTACCGGGCCTTCGTAATGCGGCGAGATCTTGACGGCCGTATGCACCCGGCTGGTGGTGGCACCGCCTATCAGCAGCGGGATTTTCTTGATGCGGAAGTGCTCGTCCTTCTGCATTTCGGCGGCCACGTACTGCATTTCCTCCAGGCTGGGCGTGATCAGGCCCGACAGCCCGACGATGTCGGCGCCCTCGACCTTGGCGCGCGCCAGGATTTCGTGGCAGGGCACCATCACGCCCATGTTCACGACCTCGAAGTTGTTGCATTGCAGGACCACGGTCACGATGTTCTTGCCGATGTCGTGCACGTCGCCCTTGACCGTGGCGATGATGATCTTGCCCTTGGTTTTGACGTCGCCGCCGGCGGCTTCAAGCAGCAGCTTCTCGGCCTCGATGTAGGGCAGCAGGTGCGCCACGGCCTGTTTCATCACGCGGGCGCTTTTGACCACCTGGGGCAGGAACATCTTGCCCTGGCCGAACAGGTCACCGACGACGTTCATGCCGTCCATCAGCGGGCCTTCGATGACATGCAGCGGCCGGCCGCCCTCGGCAAGAATCTCGCGGTACACCTCTTCGGTGTCGGTCACGATGTGCTCGTTCATGCCGTGGACCAGCGCGTGCGACAGGCGCTGGCGCACAGGCAGGGCGCGCCATTCGTTCTTCTTGCTGTCGTCCTTGGCGCCGCTTTTCGCGGTTTCGGCGACTTCGATCAGGCGCTCGCTGGGCGTGAGTTCGGCCTCGCCCGGCTTGTAGACCGGCGTACGGTTGAGCACCACGTCCTCGACGCGTTCGCGCAGCACCGGATCGAGGTCGTCATACACGCCGACCATGCCGGCGTTGACGATGCCCATGTCCATGCCGGCCTGGATCGCGTGGTAGAGGAACACGGTGTGGATGGCTTCGCGCACCGGGTCGTTGCCGCGGAAGCTGAAGGACACGTTGGACACGCCGCCGGAAACCTTGGCGCCCGGCAGGTTCTGCTTGATCCAGCGCGTGGCGTTGATGAAGTCGACCGCGTAGTTGTTGTGCTCTTCGATGCCGGTGGCGATGGCGAAGATGTTGGGGTCGAAGATGATGTCCTCGGGCGGGAAGCCGAGCTCGTCGACCAGCACGCGGTAGGCGCGCTCGCAGATCTCGACCTTGCGCTCGTAGGTGTCGGCCTGGCCTTTTTCATCGAAAGCCATGACCACGGCCGCCGCGCCGTAGCGCTTGAGCAGCTTGGCCTGCTGCTTGAAGGGCTCCAGGCCCTCCTTCATCGAGATGGAATTGACGATGCCCTTGCCCTGGATGCAACGCAAGCCGGCCTCGATGACGCTCCACTTGGAGCTGTCGATCATGATGGGCACGCGGGCGATGTCGGGTTCGCTGGCGATCAGGTTCAGGAAACGCACCATGGCGGCCTGGCTGTCCAGCATGGCCTCGTCCATGTTGATGTCGATGATCTGCGCGCCGTTTTCCACCTGCTGGCGAGCGACCGCCAGGGCCTGCTCGTATTCGCCGTTCAGGATCATGCGGGCGAAGGCCTTGGAGCCGGTGACGTTGGTGCGCTCGCCGATGTTGACGAACAGGGTGCCCGCGCCGATGTTGACCGGCTCCAGGCCGGACAGCTTCATAGGGGGGACAAAGACGGAATTTTCGGTTTCAGACACGGACTCACCTTAAGGCCAAGGTGAGCGTCGTTGCCGCAGGCAACGCCGAAAGGGTCGCCTGTAACCCAAGCCTGACGGACGCGGGGTCCGCTGCAACGCTCCTTGGGTTGCCGGTATTTTACCGGCTGAACGCCCTGTTGCGCCATCCCCCGGTGCGAATGCCCCGGGGAACGGAGTGCTACTTAATCCAGTTTGATTTTGGCGACTTTGATCAGGCGGCCGTAATCGGCGTGCTCTTTCATGACCATGTAGGCGAAGTCCGCCGAGGTCATGGGGCTGGGCGTGGCGCTCATGCGTGCGAATTTTTCGGCCGTGTCGGGCGTGTTGAGCGCGGCAGCGAAGGCTTTTTGCAGCTGGTCGGTCGTGGCTTTGGGCAGGTTGGCCGGGCCGAAGATGCCGAACCAGGTGCTGATGTGGAAGCCGGGCAGCACGTCGTTGATGGTGGGGATCTCCGTGAAGCTGCTGGAGCGGTTGATGGTGGTCACGCCGAAGGCCACCAGCTTGCCCGACTTGATGTTGGCGCTGGCCGAGGCCAGGTTGTCGAACATCAGGTCGGTCTGGCCGGACAACAGGCCGGTCTGCGCCTGGGCCGAGCCGCTGGAAGGCAGGTGCACCACGCTGATCTTGGCCAGGCTTTTGAACAGCTCGCCCGCGAGGTGGCCGGCGCTGCCGTTGCCGCCGGAGGCGTAGTTCAGCCGGCCGGGGTTCTTGCGCGCATAGGCGATCAGGTCCTTGGTGTCCTTGATGTTCAGGCGTTTCGCCGTCTCGGCATTCATGACCAGCACATTGGGCACACGGGCCACCAGCGTGATGGGCGTGAAGTCCTTCAGCGCGTCATAAGGCATGTTGGGGTAGAGCCAGGGGTTGATGGCGTGGGTGGCCACCGCGCCCATCACAAGCGTATGGCCGTCGGCCGGCGCCTTGGCGACCAATGCGGCGCCCACGTTGCCGCCGGAACCGGGCCGGTTGTCGACCGTCACTTCGGTCTTGAGCAGGGGGCGCAGCTTTTCGGCCAGGATGCGCGCGGCATTGTCCAGCGGGCCGCCGGCCGGGTACGGGACGATGATGGTGACCGGTTTTTGCGGCGCCAGCTGCGCATGGGCCCCCAGGGCGGCCGTGGCCACGGCGAATGCCGCGGCGATCTTGATGAATGAACGCACGTTCATGATTTCCTTAGTTGTGATGTTGTGTTGTGTCCGGCCATGGGCAGGCTGCAGGGCGCAGCGCCGGATGGTGAAAACCAGGCCTGACAAACGGGCCTGACTATAGCCGTTAAATGTGACGCGCCGGGGGTGATCCCGCCTGGATACTTTGTAACGGCCGGGACGGGAAGAAAGGGATAAGGTGGCCGGGAAGGCCCCTCACCCTCAGGCGGCTTCCTTGTAGAAGCCGCCGCGCTGCCGCGAGCGCGCGGCCACGGGGGCCACGGCGTGGGCAATCGCACCTATGTGGTCCGGCGTGGTGCCGCAGCAGCCGCCCACGATGTTGACCAGGCCTTCATCGGCGAACTCGCGCAGCAGGCGCGAGGTCACGTCGGGCGTCTCGTCAAAGCCGGTATCGCTCATGGGATTGGGCAGGCCGGCATTGGGATAGCAGCTGATGAAGGTGTCGCCGGCCACGCGGGCCAGCTCCTGGATGTAGGGGCGCATCAGGGTGGCGCCCAGCGCGCAGTTGAGGCCGATCGCCAGCGGCGCGGCATGGCGCACGCTGTGCCAGAAAGCCGTCACGGTCTGCCCACTCAAGATGCGGCCCGAGGCGTCGGTCACGGTGCCGCTGATGATCAGGGGCAGGCGCTCGCCGGAGTTGTCAAAGTATTCGTCGATGGCGAACAGCGCCGCCTTGGCGTTGAGCGTGTCGAAGATGGTTTCGACCAGCAGCACGTCGCTGCCGCCCTTGACCAGGGCCTCGGTCTGTTCGTAGTACGCCTTGCGCAGCTCTTCAAAGCTGGTGTTGCGCGCACCGGGGTCGTTGACGTCGGGGCTGATGCTGGCCGTCTTGGGCGTGGGGCCCAGGGCGCCGACCACGAAGCGCGGCTTGTCGGGCGTGGAGAACTTGTCGCAGGCGGCGCGCGCGATGCGGGCCGACTCGTAATTCATCTCGACGGCCAGCTCGGCCATGTCGTAATCGCCCTGCGCCACCGTGGTCGCGCCGAAGGTGTTGGTTTCAATCATGTCGGCGCCAGCGGCCAGGTAGCCTTCATGGATGTCCTGGATCACGTCGGGGCGCGTGAGGCTCAGCAATTCGTTGTTGCCCTTGACGTCCTTGTGGAAGTCCTTGAAACGCTCGCCGCGGTACTGGGCCTCGTTCAATTTGAAGCGCTGGATCATGGTGCCCATGGCGCCGTCGAGGATGGCGATGCGTTGTTCCAGGATGGCCGGCAGTTGTTGGCCGCGGGTGTAGGTGATTGGCTTCATGGCCTAATTTTAAGCGGCCGCGGTTTTTTCGACAGACTCCGAAATGGCCGCCCTGTTTTCCGCCGGGCCGCCCCCAAGGAAAACACGCCCCCTCGGGGGGCAGCGCAGTACGCGAAGCGACAAGCGTGGGGGCCTTAGACGACAATAGGGGTATTGACTCCATCATGAAAAAATTTCAACCCAAAGAAGCCTGGTCCTGGCTGCAGGCGCATCCCGATGCGCTGTTCGTGGACGTGCGCATGGAAATCGAGTCGCTGTATGTCGGCCGTCCGCCGGGCGTGGTCAACGTGCCGTGGTACGAGTACCCCGACCTGCAGCCCGACGCGCAGAAGTTCGCCGAGGCCGTGGCGCGCGAGGCTGCGGGCAAGGCGCAGCCGGTGCTGCTGATCTGCCGCTCCGGCAAGCGCACGCTGGACGCCGGCAAGGCGCTGGAGGCGGCCGGCTTCACAGACGTGCAGCATGTGGTGCACGGCTTCGAGGGCGAACTCGACGAGCAGTTCCAGCGTTCCACACTCTCGGGCTGGCGCTTTGACGGCCTGCCCTGGGAGCAGATGTAGCCTTCGCCTTCCCGGCGTCCGCGCAGCAGGCTTCACCGCATCAATTCCATTCCAACCTTGTCCTCACTCCCTGTCTCCCCCCTTCCCACCCCTTTGCATGTACTGGCCGAGGTGTTCGGCTACGACAGCTTCCGGGGCCCGCAGGAAGCCATCGTGGACCACGTGGTGCGCGGCGGCGACGCGCTGGTGCTGATGCCCACGGGCGGCGGCAAGTCGCTGTGCTACCAGATACCGGCCATCGTGCGGCAGCAGGCCGGCCACGGCGTGACGGTGGTGATCTCGCCGCTGATCGCGCTGATGCACGACCAGGTCGGCGCGCTGCACGAGGCCGGCGTGTCGGCGGCTTTCCTCAATTCCACGCAAAGTTTCGACGAAAGCAGCCAGCTTGAAAAACAGCTGCTGCGCAATGAGTTGACCCTGCTGTACGCCGCGCCCGAGCGCATCAACACGCCGCGCATGAAGGGCTTGCTGGCCTCGCTGCACGAGCGCGGGCTGCTGAGCCTGTTCGCGATCGACGAGGCGCACTGCGTGAGCCAGTGGGGCCACGATTTCCGGCCCGAATACCGCTCGCTGAGCCTGCTGCACGAGACCTTCCCCGACGTGCCGCGCATGGCGCTGACGGCCACGGCCGACGCGCTGACACGCCAGGACATGATCGAGCGCCTCAAGCTCGAGGACGCGCGCCAGTTCGTCAGCAGCTTCGACCGGCCCAACATCCGCTACACCATCGTCGAAAAGACCGACCCGACGCGCCAGCTGCTGCGTTTCATCGAGACCGAGCACGAGGGCGAAGCCGGCATCGTCTACTGCCAGTCGCGCAAGCGCGTGGAAGAGATCGCCGGCATGCTGCAGGACGCGGGCCTGAAGGCGTTGGCCTACCACGCGGGGCTTGATTCAACGCTACGCCAGCAACGGCAGGACCGCTTCCTGCGCGAGGACGGCATCGTCATGGTCGCCACCATCGCCTTCGGCATGGGCATCGATAAGCCCGACGTGCGCTTCGTCGCCCACCTGGACATGCCCAAGAACATCGAGGGCTACTACCAGGAAACCGGCCGCGCCGGACGCGACGGCCAGAGCGCCGACGCCTGGATGGTCTACGGCCTGCAGGACGTGGTGAACCAGCGCCGCATGATTGACACCAGCGAGGCCGCCAGCGAAGACTTCAAGCAAGTGATGCGCGGCAAGCTCGACGCGTTGCTGACGCTGGCCGAAGACACGCGCTGCCGGCGCGTCAGCCTGCTCGGCTATTTCGGCGAGGACAGCCAGCCCTGCGGCAACTGCGACAACTGCCTGAACCCTCCCGCCGTCTGGGACGCCACCGAGGCGGCACGCAAGATGCTCAGCTGCATCTACCGCGTCCAGCAGGCCAGCGGCATCAGCTTCGGCGCCGGCCACATCATGGACATCCTGCGCGGCAAGGCCACCGAAAAAGTGGCCCAGCACGGGCACGACAAGCTCAGCACCTTCGGCATAGGCGCGGACCTGGCCGAGGCGCAATGGCGCGGCGTGCTGCGCCAGCTGATCGCGCGCAACATGGTGCGCGTGGACGCCGAGGCCTTCAGCACGCTGCAGCTGATGCCCGATGCGCGCCAGGTGCTCAAGGGAGAGGTCAGCGTGGTGCTGCGCGAGCAGGCTGCGGGCGCCAAGGCCGGCGGGCGCGGCAAGCGCGTGACCAAGACCTCGGTCAAGGGCCTGGCCGAAGCCGCGCTCAATGCCGGCGCGCTCGAGCGCCTGGCGCGCCTCAAAGCCTGGCGCGCTGAAGTTGCCCGCGAGCACAACCTGCCGGCCTTCGTGATCTTCCACGACGCAACCTTGCGCGCGATTGCTGAACGCGCACCGCAAGGTGTCGCCGACCTCGAAGGCATCAGCGGTATCGGCGTCAAAAAGCTCGAAGCCTACGGGGCCGAAGTGCTGCGCGTCTGCGCGGCAACGGCTTAGGCCTTCGCAAGCCGGCGGCCGAAACCCGCGCGGTACGCCTTGGCCGCTTAAACCGCGCCGGGCGTATTTCGGATCTCGACGCTGTCTATGGCCGCGCGGGCGGGGCGCTGCGGTGTCAACAGCCCGCGAACCAGGCCGGCAGCGTTAAAACACCACGACACGACCGAAAACACGGCTTTTGTGGCGCTGCGTTTTCGCCATGCCATCAACAGGATGGGTACCGCCGCAATGCAGGAGAAGGCCGCGATGCGCACTGTCCACGGCAGGGGGGCCACCAGAACGGCGAGCAGCACGGCCCACCATCCCAGCACGGCGACATACAGCCGCAACTCGCGCACCCGCGTCAGCACCAGCCCCAGATGCGACTCGCCCCAGGCCGCGCGCAGCACTTCGCCCAGGCCGCAGATGTAGCGGCTGCGCCAGCGGCGCACCAGCAACTGGTAGGGAGGCGCATCGTGGCCATGGTGCCGCACGGAATCGGTGCCCAGGCGCCACAATTTCCAGCCCCTGGCATGCAGGCGCATGGCCAGGTCAAACTCCTCATAGCTGTGCAGGTTGCGGTCTGAAAAATACCCGGCTTGCTCCACTGCAGCCCTGCGGTACAGGCCGCCCATGTCCAGCCGGTCCACCGTGCCCGCCTGCATGTGGCCCAAACCCCGCTCCACGCGCGCCACATATTCCAGGCTGCTGGTATTCATTTCAACGACTTGCCCTCCCACGCCGGCCACGTCGGGGTGCGCCTGCATGAAGGCCAGCGCCTCCGGCAAAAACCCGGGCAGCATTTCCATGTCGCCGTCCAGGATGTAAACAAATTCGCCCGCCGAATGCTGGTAACCCAGCTGGGGGCCGACGCCGCAGCAGCGTTCATCGGCGCGTGCCAGTTGCACGATACGG
The DNA here is from genome assembly GCF_056405735.1 of Polaromonas sp. P1_F2. Taxonomy (NCBI): domain Bacteria; kingdom Pseudomonadati; phylum Pseudomonadota; class Betaproteobacteria; order Burkholderiales; family Comamonadaceae; genus Polaromonas; species Polaromonas sp. P1_F2. The sequence goes on from NZ_JBFUBN010000007.1 coordinate 130,082, forward strand.
ATGGGATAAGCAGACGCCAACGCCACGGTGCGGTCGCTGGAGCAGGAATCGGCGAGCACCACCTCGCCACCGACCATCCGGACGGCCGTCAGCGCACTCTCCACTGCGGCGACGATGCGCTTTTCTTCGTTCAGGGCCTTGATGACGATGCTCACCCGGCATGGGGCACCTGCGGCTTCAGAGGGCTGCATCATTTTTACCTCGCAAAATAATGCGGGCCGGCACACCCACGGCAAGCGCGCCGGCGGGGACGTCCGTGATTACCACCGCATTGGCGCCAATGTCAACGTCATCCCCAATCCGTATGGCCCCAAGGATCTTCGCGCCGGCGCCGATGTTCACACGGTTGCCGATGTGCGGCGCGTCCAGCGGCCTGTCCATGCGCTGGTTGCCGATGGTGACGCCCTGGCGGATGATGCAGTCGTCCCCGATGACGGCCTTGCCATGCACCACAATCGCGCCGGAATGTTCTATGACGAGGCGCCTCCCGATCTGGGCCGAGACCCCGATCGTGACGCCGCAGAACATTTCAGCCAGCTTGGCCAGTACCAGATGCAGGGCGCCAAGCGGGTAACGCACCAGCCTGGACTGAAACCGGTAGCGCAAATGCCCCAGCCGGTATACCTGCAGCGCCCAGAAGCCCAGGGACAAAGCGCCTTCCTGCGCTGCACGCAAGTCCTCAAGAAAAGCCATCGCTATTGACCTTCCAAAACGCACATTGAGACGTGACAAGCACTCGCACGGTCGCAGGCTCCAACGGGGGGCGGTTCGGAGTTCCGGGAAGAAGTCCGCGGCAAGCGCCTTAGAACCCGGCAAAGCCGGGGGCGATAAATCTCAGCTCTCGCAGAGGAAAAGTGCAAGATTCGTACCAATGGACTTGCCAGAGACTGAGCTGGCAGCGGCTGTATCAGCAGCGCAGGCGGGCCGTAAAGAAGACCGTTGTGCCCGGTTTTGGGGCGGCCGGGCCAGCGCAAGGCGGCGGCCGGGACGGGAAATCTTCCGCTTTGCGTCCATGCGCCATGCCTGGCGTGCATATCAACCCCTCGTTAAGCTCATGACGCATTTTTCGCAAGGGTTTATCCCGAGCGAATAGGCCTTTGCACCCGCATGGCGCACGCAGTGCTTGGGTTAGCATTTCGGCGCTGGCACGCATCGTGCTGGACCTCATAAGTTTCACTGACTGGAGAATCCCGTGATCAAAATCGCAAAAAAACATGGCCTTGCCACGCTGGCTGCCGCCGGCCTCACCCTTGCTGCGATGGCGCCCGCCCACGCCGGCAAGACACTGGATGCCATCAAGGCACGCGGCCAGGTCATCTGCGGCGTGAACGTCGGCCTGGCGGGTTTTTCCTCCGCCGACAGCAACGGCGCCTGGACCGGTCTTGACGTGGACACCTGCAAGGCCATCGCCGCCAGCGTGCTGGGCGACGCCAGCAAGGTCAAATGGGTTCCCCTGAACGCCCAGCAGCGCTTCACCGCGCTGCAATCCGGCGAAGTCGACGTGCTCTCGCGCAACACCACCTTTTCGCTGACCCGCGACGCGTCGCTGGGCCTGCACATGACCGCCGTCACCTATTACGACGGCCAGGGTTTCATGGTCCCCGTGAAAAGCAAGATCAAAAGCGCCAAGTCGCTGAAGAACGCCACGGTCTGCGTGCAGTCCGGCACCACGACCGAGAAAAACCTGACCGACTTCTCCAAGGCCAACAACCTGAACATGAAGCCCGTGGTGTTTGAAAAGCAGGAGGCCGTCAACGCCGCCTACTTCTCGGGCCGCTGCCAGGCTTACACGACGGACGCATCGGGCTTGGCCTCGGTGCGCAACAAGGAAGCCAAGGTTCCCGCCGACCACCTGATCCTGCCCGAGCTGATCTCCAAGGAGCCGCTGGGCCCCATGGTGCGCCGCGGTGACGACGAGTGGTTCGCCATCGTCAAGTGGGTGGTGTACGGCCTGGTCGAAGCCGAAGAGTACGGCGTGACCCAGGCCAACGTCGACGCCATGACCAAGGACAGCAAGGACCCCGTGGTCATGCGCCTGACCGGCAGCGGCGAGGACACCGGCAAGCTGCTGGGCCTGGACAAGGAGTGGCTGGTGCGCGCCGTCAAGGCCGTCGGCAACTACGGCGAGATCTTCGAGCGCAACGTCGGCCCCAAGACGCCGCTGGCGCTGCCGCGCGGCCAGAACAACCAGTGGAACAAGGGCGGCCAGATGTACGCCATGCCGGTGCGCTGACCTGATCACCTGATTCCGATGCGCTAACGCAACGGGCCGCTCACAACCACACGTTGTCGAGCGGCCCGCTTTTTTGGGTACCCCGTTTATGTCCGAGCACTCCCTGATTCCCCCGCGCCCGGCTCCGGCCACGCGGCGCAAGGTTTTTTCCTGGCGCAGCAAGCAGGCGCGCGCCATCGTCTACCAGGTGCTGGCCGTCAGCCTGATCGTCTTCCTGATCTGGCTGCTGGTGAGCAACACCATGGCCAACATGAAGACCCGCGGCATCCAGAGCGGCTTCGACTTCCTGATGCAGCCGGCCGGCTTCGACATCGGCGAAGGCTGGCTCAATTACGACTCCATAGACCCCTACTGGAAAGCCTTCCTGGTCGGGCTGGTCAACACGCTGCGCGTGGCGGTGGTCGGCATCGTGCTGACCTCCACCCTGGGCACCCTGCTGGGCGTGGGCCGCTTCTCGCGCAACGCCCTGGTGCGCGCGCTGTGCTACGGCTACGTGGAGACCTTCCGCAACATCCCGGTGCTGCTGCAACTGCTGATGTGGTACCTGCTGTTCACCGAATACCTGCCGGCCATCGACCAGGCCCTGCACATCGGCAAATGGGTTTATGTCAGCAAGAACGGCCTCTCCTACCCTTCGCCGGTATGGAAGCTGGGCCAGACGCTGGCGCTTGTGGGCGCCCTGGTCGGTGTCGCGGCCAGCGTGTTCTATGCGCGCAACGCGCGCAAGCAGTTTGACCTGACCGGCAAACCGCGGCCGGTGTTCTGGGTGTCTCTGGCGCTGGTCGTGGGCGGCGCGGTGCTTGGCTGGCTCGCGGGCGGCGCGCCCAACGAATGGAACATGCCGCTGCTGACCGAGTCGCAGGTCGAAGGCGGCGGGGCGCTGTCGCCGGAGTACCTCGCGGTGTTGCTGGGCCTGGTGCTCTACACCTCCGCCTTCGTGGCCGAGGTGGTGCGCGCCGGTATCGCCTCGGTGTCGCTGGGCCAGCACGAGGCCAGCGCCTCGCTGGGCCTGTCGCGCGGCCACTCGATGCGGCTGGTGGTGCTGCCGCAGGCGCTGCGGGTCATCATCCCGCCGCTGACCAACCAGTACCTCAACCTCACCAAGAACTCCTCGCTGGCCGTCGCGGTGGGTTACCCGGACCTGGTCTCCATCGCCAACACGTCGCTGAACCAGACCGGCCGGGCCGTGGAGTGCATCGCCATCATCATGCTGATCTACCTGAGCACCTCGCTGGCGACGTCCGGCCTGATGAACTGGTTCAACAGCCGTGCCGCCATCAAGGAGCGTTGAGCGATGAACAAAACCTTTGTCCCGATCGCAGCCCGCCCCGCCCCCATCAAGATGGAGGGTGTCGGCCCCTGGCTGCGCAACAACCTGTTCTCCAGCATCGGCAATACGGTGATTTCCCTTGTCGTGCTTGCCGTGCTGGTCTGGGCGGCCACGAACATCGCGCAGTGGGGCATCTTCCATGCCGTCACCGCGGCCGACCCGGACGCCTGCCAGGCCGCGCGCGGCGTGGGCGCCTGCTGGGGCGTGATCCGCGAAAAGGGCCGCATCATCCTGCTGGGCCGCTACCCGCAACCCGAACACTGGCGCGCAGAACTCGCCACCCTGCTGCTGCTGGGCCTGGTGGTAGCCAGCTGCGTACGCTGGTTCTGGAAGCCCTGGCTGGCGCTGCTGTGGGTCGCGGTGCTGGCGACCTTCTTCACGCTGATGAGCGGCGGTGTCCTGGGCCTGGCCAAGGTGACGACCGACCAGTGGGGCGGCCTGCCGCTGACGGTGATGCTCACGGTGATCTCCATGACCATCGCCTTCCCGATCGCGGTGGTGGTGGCGCTGGGGCGCCGCGCCAACATGCCGGCCATACGCACGCTGTGCGTCATCTACGTCGAGCTGATACGCGGCGTGCCGCTGATCTCGGTGCTGTTCATGGCCAGCTTCATGTTCCCGCTGTTCATGCCCATAGGCCAGTCGCCGGACGTGCTGGTGCGGGTCATCGTCGGCATCACGCTGTTCGCTGCGGCCTACATGGCCGAGATCGTGCGCGGCGGTTTGCAGTCCCTCTCCAAGGGCCAGACCGAGGCGGCCGCCAGTCTGGGGCTGGGTTACTGGCAGACGCAGGGCAAGATCGTGCTGCCGCAGGCCCTGGGCACCGTGGTCCCCAGCATCATGAACAACTTCATCTCGCTCTTCAAGGACACCTCGCTGGTGACCATCGTATCGCTGTACGAACTTACGGGCGCGCTGTCGCTGGCCGTGGGCTCGGACCCGAACTGGCGCCCTTTCAAGATCGAAGCCTATATTTTTATTGCCGCAATTTATTTCACCTGCTGCTTCGCCATGTCGCGCTACAGCCTGTGGATTGAACGCCGGCTCGCCGTGGGCAAAGCCCGTTGAACAGGAAATAACAAAATGAGCGAACCCACCATCCACTTCGACAAGGTCAACAAATGGTACGGCAACAACTTCCACGTGTTGCGCGACATCGACCTTCAAGTCAAGCCAGGCGAGCGCCTGGTGATCTGCGGGCCTTCGGGCTCGGGCAAGTCCACCATGATCCGCTGCATCAACGCGCTGGAAGACTACCAGGAAGGCAAACTCACCGTCGCGGGCTCGTTGCTGGGCGACGACATCAAGGCGATTGACGCGGTGCGCCGCCAGGTCGGCATGGTGTTCCAGCAGTTCAACCTTTTCCCCCATCTGACGGTGCTGGAAAACCTCACGCTCTCACCGACCTGGGTGGCGGGCCTGTCGAAAAAAGACGCGATCGAGCGCGCCATGGTGCAGCTGGAGCGCGTGCGCATCGCCGAGCAGGCACAGAAGTACCCCCTGCAGCTCTCGGGCGGCCAGCAGCAACGCGTGGCGATCGCCCGGGCGCTGTGCCTCACGCCCAAGATCATGCTGTTCGACGAGCCCACCTCGGCGCTGGACCCGGAAATGATCAAGGAAGTGCTGGACGTGATGATGGAACTGGCCAACCAGGGCATGACCATGCTGTGCGTGACGCACGAAATGGGCTTTGCCAAGGCGGTGGCCGACCGCGTGATCTTCATGGACCAGGGCCAGATCGTCGAGGAGAACACGCCCACCGAGTTCTTCAACCATCCGCAAACCGACCGGGCCAAGGATTTCCTGTCCAAAATTCTGGGGCATTAGACTACAGCCCATGTGCCAACTCCTGGGAATGAATTCGGCGAAGCCGGCGGACCTTCGGTTTTCGTTGACCGGCTTCGCCGCGCGCGGCGGCCTGACCGACCACCATGCGGACGGTTTCGGCATCGGTTTTTTTGAAGACAAGGCCTGCCGCCTTTTTGTCGACGCCCAGCCGGCGGCGACCTCACCGGTCGCCGAAATGCTCAAGCACTACGCGATCAAGTCGCGCAACGTGGTCTCGCATATCCGCAAGGCGACGCAGGGCGACCCGATGCGGCTGGAAAACTGCCATCCCTTCACCCGCGAGCTCTGGGGCCGGCACTGGCTGTTCGCCCACAACGGCGACCTGATCGATTACCAGCCGGACTCCGCCGGCAATTACCAGCCTGTAGGCACCACCGACAGCGAGCGGGCGTTCTGCGCGCTGATGGAAGAACTCAAGCGCATCAGCCCGCGCGAGCCCTGCTCGGCCGACATCGTGTTCGACACGCTGTGCGCCATGAGCGAGCGCACCGCCGAATTCGGCGTTTTCAACTATTTGTTGTCCAATGGCCAGTCGCTGTATGCGCACTGCTCGACGCGGCTGTGGTACCTGGTGCGTGAATGGCCGTTTTCCAATGCCAGCCTGGTGGACGCCGACCTCAGCATGGATTTCGCCCAGACCAACAACCCGGAAGACCGGCTCTGCGTGGTCGCCACCCAGCCGCTGACGCGCAACGAAAACTGGCAGCAGATGCAGCCCGGCCAGTTGCTGTGGATGGAAGACGGCCGCATCGTGCGGCAGGCGCAGCTGGAGGTCAGCGAAGCCATACGAAAGAAACACCAAGCCAGCCTGGCCTGCGTGTAATCCAGAAGGGGCTACTGCAGGAAACCCATGTTGCGGCCTTCGCGCACCTCGGGCTTGATGCGGTGCTCAGCCTCAAGCTGCGCGAGGAATTCCTCGGCCGTGAACTCGGCCGCCAGGATGTCGACCTGACGCTTGACGGCCGCGAAATCACCGGGGCACAGCTGCGTGAGCTTGCCCAGGCGCTCGCGCAAGGCGCCGCCCAGCAGGGCGGCGTCGCCGGCCAAGGCCTCAACCACAAACATGGCTTCGCGCTGCTCGCGGCTCAGCGGCATGAATTTGATCTTGAAGGTAAAGCGGCGCAGCGCCGCCTGGTCCAGGCTGTCGAACAGGTTGGTGGTGCAGATGAAGATGCCGTTGTGGCGCTCCATGCCCTGCAGCATTTCATTGACCTCGGTCACTTCGTAGGTGCGCTGGGCGCCGCGCCTGTCCTGCAGGAAGCTGTCGGCTTCGTCGAGCAGCAGCACGGCTTTTTCGGACTCGGCCTCGCGGAACATGGCGGCCATGTTCTGTTCGGTCTCGCCGACGTACTTGCTCATGAGGTCGCTGGCCTGCTTGATGATCAGGGGCAGGTCCAGCGCTTTGGCGATGTGTTCGGCCAGCGCGGTTTTGCCGGTGCCGGGCGGGCCGTAGAAGCACAGGCTGCCATGGCCGCGGCTCTTGAGCGCTTCGACGATGCGCGGCACTTCAAAGCGCGACTCGACGTTGAGCATGGACAGGTCGTAGGTGGTGACGCTGCGCCGGCCCGCGCTTTCGGATTTGTTGCCGAGCGCGACGTCGGCGTTCTTGAGCTGCCGCTCGATCAGCGACTCCATCAGCAGCGGCCGGCCGCCGGCCAGGATGGCCTGCAAGGCTTCGCCGTCGACCTGTGCATCGATTTTTTCCTCGGGCGCGCTGGCCAGCCGGGCAAAGCGCACCGCCGTGCGTATCTGCGCGGGCGTGAGGCCCTTGCGCGCCGTGAGCTTGGCCACGAAGGCGTCGCTGACCTGCACACCCTCCAGCGTCTTGCGCACCACGCCCTCGCGCGCACCGGGCGGCGGCGAGCGCAACTCAAGGTGATAGGCGAAACGGCGGCGGAAAGCCGGGTCTATCTGTTCGATGCGGTTGGTGACCCACAGCGTGGGCACGGTGTTCGACTCGAGGATCTGGTTGACCCAGGCCTTGCCGCTGACCGAGCCGCTGGCCGGCACCGGCAGCTGTTCGGAGCGCGCCATCAGCTGCGCGGCTTCGTTAGAGATGGGCGGGAACACGTCTTCCACCTCGTCGAACAGCAGGGCCGAGTGCGTGCTGCCCTTGAGGAAGACCTGGGCGATCTGCAATGAACGGTAGCGGTCGCGCCCGCTCAGTGAATTGCCGTCGCGGTCGGCGTATTCGACTTCGAACAGGTCCAGCCCGGCGGCCTGCGTGACGACCTTGGCCAGCTCAGTCTTGCCAGTGCCGGGCGGACCGTAGAGCAGCACGTTGACGCCTTGCTCCTTGGCGGCCACGGCATTGCGCAGCAGGGACACCAGCACCTGCGCGTCCTCCTGCACAAAAGCGAAATCGGCCAGGCCCAGGCTGCTGTGCGCGGCGGGGCGCGTGAAGACGGCCATCAGCTCGTTCTGGTCGCGGTATTCACGCATCAGCACGGGCGGCAGTTTCTCGCTGACCTTCATGAGGTCGGCGAGGTCGGTGATGTTGTGCTCGGAGATCAGGTTCTCGACCATGCCGATGCGTTCGAGCCGCGAGCCGGCGCGCAGCGCCTCGGCGACTTCGGGCGCCTTGACACCGGCCACGTCGGCGATGGCGGCATAGGCTTCGGGGGCGTTGTTGACCTTGAACTCCACCAGCAGGGAACGCAGGTCGCGCTGGTAGCGCGCCAGCGTGCCATAGAGCAGCAGCGCGCGCTCGGCGCGGTTCAGCTGCAGCAGGTTGGCCAGCGCATCGATGTTTTTTTCGACCAGGGTCGATTGCTTCTTGAGCGCGTGCGTGAGCCACTCGCCGGTGGCGGCCAGCACGGAAAGCAAATCCTTGGGCTGGTCCTTGGCGTGTTCATCGAGGTAGAAAAACAGCGTGCCTTCTTCATAGGGGCCGCGCCAGGCGCCGTGGCGCGCCATGAATTCGGCGTCGGTCAGGCTTTCGTGGCCGCGCCAGAACTCGTTGTCCTTGCAGCGGCGGACCAGGAATTCGCGCAGGCGCTGCAGCGCGGGCAGTGGCCAGACCAAGTGCCGGCCGGAGAGCGAGAGCAGGCTGTTGAGGTCGCGCCTGACGTTAAACTTGGCGCCCTGGCGGGCGGCCAGCGTCAGCACGAAATGCGAACACATCAAGTCCAGCACCGGGGCTTCCTTGAGCCCGGGGGACAGCAGCCACTGCTGCTCGCTAACGGAACGCTTGCTCATGGACAAACCTCCCTGTTGCAACTACACCGCTGGTTGACATTGCCTGTGCACCTTGCCTCATTGCGTGACCTATCACCTTGGCCATGAACGCCTGGGCGCCATGGGGCTCAACGAGGCTCCACCATAACGCAGCTTGAAGCATCATGGAAGACGCTACTTGAACCCTTACGTGTGAAATGCGCCACAGAATCGCTAACGTTACACGCGGACAATCACCCGGCACAATCCCGTACATCGCCACAGAGGAAATCATGCTCAGCCTTACCGACATCGAACAGGCCGCCCAGCGGCTGCAGGGCCATTTGCTGGACACACCGTGCGTGGAATCCAGGACGCTGTCGCAGCTGACAGGCGCGCAGATTTTCCTGAAGTTCGAGAACCTCCAGTACACCGCATCCTTCAAGGAGCGTGGCGCTTGTAACAAGCTCGCGCAACTGTCAGCCGACGAACGGCGGCGCGGCGTGATCGCGATGAGCGCGGGTAACCATGCCCAGGGTGTGGCCTACCACGCGCAGCGCCTCGGCCTGCGGGCGGTGATCGTGATGCCGCGCTTCACGCCGGGCGTGAAGATAGAGCGCACCCGCGGCTTTGGCGCCGAGGTGGTGCTGCACGGCGATTCGCTCGACGAGTCGCGCGCCCATGCCCTGCTGCTGGCCGAGCGCGAGGGCCTGGTTTTTGTGCACCCTTATGACGATGAAGCCATCGTCGCGGGCCAGGGCACCGTGGGGCTGGAAATGCTGCGTGCCGTGCCCGAACTGGACACCCTGGTGATTGCCGTGGGCGGCGGCGGCCTGATCGCGGGCATGGCCACGGCGGCCAGGGCCCTCAAGCCCGGCATTGAAATCATCGGCGTGCAGACCTCCCGCTTCCCGGGCATGGTCAATGCCATCAAGGGCACCCAGCATCCGCAAGGCACCAGCACCATTGCCGAAGGCATCGCCGTCGGCACGCCGGGCGTGATCCCGCGGGCCATCATCGCCAAGCTGGTGGACGACCTGGTGCTGGTGGACGAGGGCGACATCGAGCAGGCCATGGTCATGCTGCTCGAGATCGAAAAAACCCTGGTCGAAGGCGCGGGCGCGGCCGGGCTGGCGGCGCTGCTCAAATACCCGGCGCGCTTTGCCGGCAAAAAAGTCGGCCTGGTGCTGTGCGGCGGCAATATCGACCCGCTGCTGCTGGCCGCCATCATCGAGCGTGGCATGGTGCGCGCCGGGCGCCTGGCGCGCATCAAGGTCAGCGTGCGCGACATTCCTGGCTCACTGGCGAAAATCACCGCCACCGTGGCCGACGCCGGCGCCAACATCGACGAAGTGCACCACCAGCGCGCCTTCACCATGCTGTCGGCCCAGAACGTGGAGATCGAGCTGGTGATCCAGACGCGCGGGCGCGACCACATCCAGCAGGTGCTGGCGGCGGTCAACGCGGCCGGCTTTGAGGCCTCGGAGCAGCACTGAGCGCGGCTATCGGCCGGCGGTTCAGTTCCAGCCGATCACCTCAAAGCCGCGTTCGCTGAGGCAGCGTTGCACAAAGCTGCGGTAGGTGCTGTTGGGCTTGTCGTTGTGGAAAGCGCCCGACACCGCGCCCGCCGAGCCGCCCACGGCGGCACCCGCGGCGCCGGCGCGCAGCACGCCTTCTCCGCCTCGCCCCGTGATCAGCGCGCCCACGGCCGAGGCCACGCCGCCAACGGCTGCGCCTTCGCCGGCGCGGCGGCCCACTTCATTGCCGCTTTGCGACGGGCTGAGTCCGGCGGCCGAGGCCCGCGACATGCAGGCATTGGCTTCGGCCTGACCCTGGGCGTCGCCGACTCGGTTGAGCGTGGCGTTGGGATAGAGCACCGGCCTGGCCGAGGCGCTGTTGGGGCCGCCGGTGGCGCAGGCCGACAGCAGGGCCAGCGCGGACAGGACTGCGCCGGCGGAAACGGCGCGCAACCAGGGTTGAAATGGGACTGGGGATTTCATGCTTTCCTTCCACAAACAGGCATGGCTAAAGGGTAACGCAAAGGCGGCCGCCGGCCCCTTTGCGGCCCATCGCGGCATGCGGGTAAAATCTGCCCAGACTTTCAAGCAATTCAGGAACCCCCATGTCCAGTCCAGCCAGCCACACCACCAATGCCGCCCACGACAGCGCCACGCCCGCCCAGGAGCAGGATGCCGTTGACGCCATCATCCCCGTGATCCCCATTGTTCTGCCCGTGGTCGGCGGCGTGCTGATGTTCCTGCTGGCCTTCATCGCCATCTACATGGCCTGAAACCCTCCCGCCTCTCCTTCGCTTCCCCCAAAAGTCCGCACCTTGCGGACTTTTTTGTTTCCGGCCCCAGCGCCCTCTGACTCTTTTCCGGCCCTTTTCCGCAGAGAAAACCTCGGCCCGACAGCGTCCCATGGCATTCCATACCCTCATGTCATGACTGCCTGAACCCCTGCACGGCTTATGCATAACCTCATGCAAGTTCTGCATAACTTTTGACGGTAACCGCAAGGTAACCCGCGCCGTTGTTCTTAAAATGAATTCTCCGGCCGACCCGTGGGAGGTGGAAAAGCAGGTCCTTCCGACCGCTTTTTGCCTCACGCCGCAGCTGTCCGGAAGCCCTCAAGCCTTATTTCGACAAGCGTCTCAAGCACAGGACCATGCCCACGGTTGCCGCGCGACGCTTCCCGAAATAACGCTTTTTAACTTTGGAGTTTTTCGATGAACCAACCCGTGATGCAGGGCCTCAAGCTCAACACACCCAGCTACGTCAAGAACGCGAAACTGATCGCCTGGGTCGCCGACATGGTGGCCCTGTGCAAGCCCGACGACGTCTACTGGTGCGACGGCAGCGACGCCGAATACCAGCGCCTGTGCCAGCAGCTGGTCGACGCCGGCACCTTCAAGAAACTCAACGAAACCAAGCGCCCCAACAGCTTCCTGGCCCAAAGCGATCCCAGCGACGTCGCCCGCGTGGAAGACCGCACCTACATCTGCTCCGCCAAAAAGGAAGACGCCGGCCCGACCAACAATTGGATGGCGCCCGCCGAGATGCGCCAGACGCTGCAACCCCTGTTTGACGGCTGCATGAAGGGCCGCACCATGTACGTGGTGCCTTTCAGCATGGGCCCGCTGGGCTCGCCGATCGCGCACATCGGCATCGAACTCTCCGACAGCCCCTACGTGGCCGTCAACATGAAGATCATGACGCGCATGGGCCAGGCGGTGTTCGGCGTGCTGGGCGTGGACGGCGACTTCGTGCCCTGCGTGCACACCGTGGGCGCGCCGCTGGCCGAAGGCCAGAAGGACGTGAAGTGGCCCTGCAACAAGACCAAGTACATCGTGCACTACCCCGAGACGCGCGAGATCTGGTCCTACGGCTCCGGCTACGGCGGCAATGCGCTGCTGGGCAAGAAGTGCTTCGCACTGCGCATCGCTTCCAACATGGGCCGCGACGAAGGCTGGCTGGCCGAACACATGCTGATCCTCGGCGTGACGAACCCCCAGGGCAAGAAATACCACGTGGCGGCCGCCTTCCCGAGCGCCTGCGGCAAGACCAACTTCTCCATGCTGGTGCCGCCGGCCGGCTTTGACGGCTGGAAAGTCACCACCATCGGCGACGACATCGCCTGGATCAAGCCCAGCGCCGACGGCAAGCTCTACGCCATCAACCCCGAAGCCGGTTACTTCGGCGTGGCGCCTGGCACCAATTTCCACACCAACCCGAACTGCATGGCGAGCCTGGACAAGAACGTCATCTTCACCAACGTCGCCCTGACCGACGACGGCGACGTGTGGTGGGAAGGCATGGAAAAGGACACCGGCGGCCAGCCCGCCCACCTGATCGACTGGCAAGGCAAGGACTGGACACCGCAGATCGCCAAGGAAACCGGCGCCAAGGCCGCCCACCCCAACGCCCGCTTCACGGTGGCAGCCATCAACAACCCGGCCCTCGACAGCGCCTGGGACGACCCGAAAGGTGTGGCGATTGACGCCTTCATCTTCGGCGGCCGCCGCTCGACCACCGTGCCGCTGGTCACCGAAGCGCGCAACTGGGTCGAAGGCGTGTACATGGCCGCGACCATGGGCTCGGAAACCACGGCAGCCGCCACCGGCCAGGCCGGCGTGGTGCGCCGCGACCCGTTTGCCATGCTGCCCTTCATGGGCTACAACATGAGCGACTACTTCCAGCACTGGCTCAACGTCGGCAAGAAGCTGGAAGCCACCGGCGCCACGATCCCCAAGATCTACACCACCAACTGGTTCCGCAAGGGCGAAGACGGCAAGTTCGTCTGGCCCGGCTACGGCGAGAACATGCGCGTGCTCAAGTGGATGATCGACCGCATCGAAGGCACGGGCAAGGGTTCCGAGCACATCACCGGCATCAGCCCCGCCTACGAAGACCTGAACTGGACCGGCCTCAACTTCAGCGCCGAGCAGTTCAACACCGTGACCAGCATCGACAAAGCCGCCTGGCTGAAAGAACTGGAGCTGCACGCCGAACTGTTCAAGCAACTCGAACATCACCTGCCGAAAGAGCTGGGGGAGACCAAAGCCGCGATCGAGCGCCGCCTGGCTGCCTGACCGGCCCGCCATGCGGGTGCGGCGCACGATCTGCGCCGCGCCTCACGCCCCTGAAGCCACCCGGCGACGAGGCAAAGAAAAAGCCACCTGACAAGGTGGCTTTTTTGTGGGCGCCGCGTGGACGGCGCCACATCCAGCAACTAAAAGCTTAGATGTAGTAGCTACGATGGTAGGCGCGCAGCAACGAGGCGCCGCTGGAAGCCTCGGCACGCTCAGCCTTGACGGCGGGAGCGGCTGCGACTTCTTCAACATCGGCCGCGCGTTGCAGGGCCATTTGCAGGTCGGCCATCACACGGGGATCGTTCCGGGCGGCTTGCCAGAGGCGCTGGTCGGCGCGGGCTTCGGCCAGGCTGCGCGACCAGCTGTCCAGGCCGGCCTTGACGCGGGCGGCGGCATTGCGTGCGCTGCCGGCAAAAAGTGCCAAGGTGGCGAAAGCGATGGCCCACAGGGCGATCCACATCACCAGCAGATGGCCTTCGGTGACGCTGTCCATCACCTGGTAAGCCACCACCATGACGGCGGCCGCGACGGCGGACAAGAGCAGCGTGGCGAGGCCGCGGGTGCCGGAGAATGCATGGCCCAGCTGGCGTACGGCACCAAAGGCCGACTCAGCACGGACAACGCCGGGATGCTGTGTGGAATGTTTGATATTGACGAAGCTGGTCATGAGGAACTCCCGATTGGTTATCCCCGCCAGGACACAGATATCTCAGCGGGTAAGGGGATATTAGGGTTATCACTGATGTTACTCAACTTTATCTTTATGATGTAATTCATTCACAATGGTGATAACTCCGGGGCCAAACCCGCTCACCTACCCCCTCCACCCCCTTCCACTTCCTTGAATCCCCTTAATTTCCGGACGCTTGACCTGAACCTGCTTCGTGTTTTCGACGAAGTGATGGCCGAGCGCAGCCTGACGCGGGCGGCCCGCAACCTGTCGCTGACCCAGCCCGCCGTCAGCAATGCGCTGCGCCGGCTGCGGGAGACCCTGGGCGACGAGCTGGTGCAGCGCAGCGGCCAGGGCATGGCGCCCACGTCGCGCGCCCTGGCCATCTGGCCGGCCGTGCGCGAGGCGCTGCAGCAGCTGCAGGAGTCGCTGGTCCCCAGCGAATTTGTGCCCGGCACGGCCAACACCACCTTTGTGCTGGCCATGGCCGACGCGACCGCGGCCGAGCTGATGCCCGGCCTTGTCGAAACGCTGGATCAGGAAGCCCCCGGCGTTTCGATGCGGGTGGTGCCGCTCACCACCCGGGACCCGCGGCGCATGCTGGACGAAGAGACCTGCGATATGGCCGTCGGCTACTTTCCCTCGCTGCTGGCCGACCTGACCGCGCACGCGCAAAGCGGCGAGCCCCTGCCCTTCCTGCACCAGCGGCTCTACGACGGCGAGTATGTTTGCGTGATGCGCAAGGACCACCCGCTGGCCACCGGCCCTTTCACGCTCAACCGTTTTTGCGCCGCGCGCCACATGCTGGTGAGCTTTTCGGGCCGGCCCTACGGCTTTATCGACGAATCCCTGGCGTCCTTGGGCCGGGAGCGCCATGTGGTGCTGACCGTCAACCAGTTCTTCACCGCGGGGCGGGTGGTGGCCAATTCCAACCTGCTTACCGTGCTGCCGCGGCACTTCGTCAGGGTGACCGGCATCGCCGACCAACTGGTGCTGCGCCCGCTGCCGTTCGACGTGTCGCCGGTGCATGTGGACGCCGTGTGGCACCGCCGCTCGCAGCAACGCAGCGCGCATGCGTGGTTACGCCAGGCGCTGGTGCGGGCGGCCGACCAGGCCTTCTCCGCCTGAGCCTGCCGGCCAGCGCGAAGGTTAGATCAGGCCGGCGCGGATCGCGAAGGCCGTCAGCTGGGCGCTGTTGTGCATGCCCAGCTTCAGCATCAGGTTGCGCCTGTGTGTGCGCACGGTTTCACGCTGCAGCAATAAGCTGGCGGCAATCAGTTTGCTGGATGCGCCTTCCGCCACCGAGCACAGTACCTGCTTTTCGCGTTCGGTCAGCTTGCGCAGCTCGGCCAGCGCGTCAATGCCCGGCGGCTGGCGCAGTGCGGCGATGGATTCGGAAAAATGCAGGTCGCCCTCGGCCAGCGCGCGGATCGCGGCAAGCAGCTCGCCTGCCCCGCCGCTTTTGTGCAATGCGCCCTGCGCCGGACTGGCAAAAATGCGTTCGATGTCGGCACGCTCCTGGCTGCCGGTGATGAGCAGCACGCGCGTCGGGCTTTGCGCGGCCTGCAGGGCCAGGGCCACGGCCACGCCGTCCTCGGGCGGCAGCTGGAAGTCGACCACCGCCACATCGGGCGCCAGCGCCAGCGCTTCGGTGATGGCGCTGTCGCTGCCGGCGACCGACGCCACCACCTCGATGTCATCACAGGAGGCCATCAGCGCAGCGAGGCCTTCGCGGACCAGGTCATGATCATCGGCCAGCAGCAGGCGTATCGGTGTTTGCGTCATGTCGTCCAGGCAAAGGAATCAACTACGATCGGCGGGGCCGAGGGGATTGGATAGCGGGCAGCATGGGCTGTACACCCACCGGCATCATGCCAACCCAGACGGATTCTACGCACCATGACCTCTGCCCATCCTGTGTTGTTCGAGCAGGTCCAGACGCTGTACAAACAGTCCACCAGCACCTTCCTCGGCACACTACTGGCGGGTACTGTCGCTGCCGTGGTGTTGCAGCCGTCCGGCCACGCCGACCCACTGGCCGGCCAACTGCTCTGGGGCTGGCTGGGCGCAGTGGTGCTGCTCACAGCCAGCCGCTTTGTCATGGTTCGGCGCTTCTTCAGGCGCGTGCAGGCGACGCCCGGCCAGCAACTGGACATCCACAGCACGCGCCGCGCGGCCCGAGCCTTTGCCACCGGCTCTTTCATGTCGGGTTGCCTCTGGGGCATCCTGGGCCTGATGGCGTTTGATCCGCAGGCCTACGTGCCCACGCTGTTCCTGGGTTTTTTGCTGGGCGGCATGGTCAGCGGCGCGCTCGGTTCGCTCTCGGTGTACTACCCGGCCTTCATGGCTTATTCGATTCCCTCGGTGCTGCCGTTCGCCTTGCGCTGCATGACCGAAGGCCAGCGCGAGTTTGCCGGCTTCGGCCTGCTGACGCTGGTCTTCATGCTGGTGTGCCTGGGTTATGGCCGCGGCCTGAACCGCAGCCTGCGCGACTCCATCGAGCTGCGTTTTGAAAACGCCCAGCTGGTGAGCGACCTTGCCGCCGCGCGCGACCGGGCCGAGCTGGCCAGCGCCGACAAGACCGCGCTGCTGGCCGCCGCCACGCATGACTTGCGCCAACCCGCCTACGCCGCCGGCCTGTTCGCGTCAGGCCTCAAAACCACGCTGGCCAAGGCCTTCACGGGCAGCAGCCAGGCCGCGGCCGTGCAGGCCCAGCGCATGGCCGGCCAGTTGGAAGCCAGCGTCATGGCTTTCAACGGCCTGCTCGAAGGCCTGCTCGACCTGGCACAGCTCGATGCCGGCGCCACACCGCTGGCCGCCTCAGCGCTGCCCGTCGGTGCGCTGCTGGATTCCGTCGCCGGCACGCTGGCCGCCACCGCAGCGCAGCGCAATATTCAGCTGCGCGTGCGTGCCCGGCCCGAGCTGTGGGTCAACGCACCGCCCGACGCGCTGCAGCGCATCGTGCTGAATCTCACCAGCAATGCCATCAAGTTCACCAGCGGCAGCGCGGTGCTGCTGTTTGCGCGGCTGCAGGCCGGCCAGGTGCATATCGGCGTCGTCGACACCGGTCCCGGCATTTCAGAAGCCAACCAGCAGCGCCTCTTCGACGCGTTCGTGCGTCTGCCACAAGACAAAGAACAGGCGGGGCTCGGCCTGGGCCTGGCCATCGTCAAGCGTCTGGCGGCGCAAATGAATGCCGACGTGGCGCTGAAGTCCGCGCCCGGCCGCGGCAGCCTGTTCAGCGTCGCCCTTCCTGTACATACCGGCCCAGCACCCCGCATCGGGCTGCCGCAGACAGCAGGCGATRCATCGTCCGGCGGCTTCACCGGCTGGCAGGCCCTGGTGCTCGACGACGACCCCCTGGCGCTGGCCGCCACCACGCAGGCCGTAGGCGAACTGGGCCTGCCGGTACAGTCGTTTGGCAGCGCTGAAGCCGCCCTCACCTGGCTAGTGCAAGCAGGCAGCGAAGCAAGCACGCGACCCCACCTGCTGGTCACCGACCTGCACCTGGGCGACGCCGAGGGCCGCGACGGCCTGACGGTGCTCGCCGCCTTTCGCGAGCAGCTACCCGACCTGCGCGCCCTTGTCGTCACCGGCGAAACCGCACCGGCCCAGCTGCAGCGCATCGCCCACAGCGGCGTGCCCGTGGTGCGCAAGCCCTGCCAGCCGCAGGCGCTGCAATCGGCATTGCGCGAGGTTCTGGCGTCAACCTGGGCCGCGTAAATAGTTCTCGAGCCTGCAGCTTCCCGACATTGGTTCTTCGACCCCAATAGCGCTCCAACCTAATCGCTGCGTGCGTCACCTGCTATTAATAACATAGCAATGTCGGCCCGACCGTTGCCGCTCCAAAACGCGGTCTAACCCCTTTGCGGTATTTACGGCGTTGCTGCACCCGTCTTTAATCGCGTGGCACGTTTTTGCAGTCACGCTTTCTCTGAACCATGAACATATCCCACCGCAGCATCTGGAACCCCTCACTTGGCGCCTGGGTCGCTGTGTCTGAAATAAGCACTGCCCGTGGCAAGCGCAGCGGCGGGGCCAGCCGGACAGCAGTCGCCGGCGGTGTGTTGGCGCTCACGTTTTTGCTGGGCGGTGCACCAGCGCTGGCAGGGGGCGATGGCGGGAACGGCGGGGGGCAATTCGCACTGGGCGCAGTCGGCGGCGGAACGGGCGCTGGTGGGGCTGGCGGCGCGGGCAACGGCGGCACCGGCGGCACCGGCGGCGGGATTGGCGGTAATGGCGGCGTCGGCAGCGACGGCAATCCGGTCGGCGGCGTCGGCGGGGGTGGCGGTGGCGGCGGGACCGGCGTGCTTATCACCACGAACGGGAGCACCAACACGGTCGCGGTCGTTGGCGGCAGCGGGGGCGACGGAGGCGATGGCACCAGAGGCGGCGGCGGCGGTGGGGGCGGGGCCGGTGCGGTCGCGGCCACAGGGCTCACTGGTTTCACGAACAGTGGCAGCCTGACCGGTGGCAACGGCGGCAGCGGCGGCGTTGGCACCAACGGCGGCAGCGGCGGTGGGGGCGGGGCCGGTGCGGTTGCCGCCACAGGCCTGACCAGTTTTACGAATAGTGGAAGCATCAACGGTGGCAACGGCGGTAACGGGGGATTCACCTTCCAGACTAGCGGCACCGCCAATGGCGGCAATGGCGGGGCGGGTGTGGCAGCAGCAGGGCTGATTGGCTTCACGAACAACGGCAGCATCACCGGCGGCAATGGCGGCGGCTCTACTTCCCTTATGTACGGAAGCGGCGGCAACGGCGGCAATGGCGAGGGCGGAGCGGCGGGGGCCACATCAACAAACGCCTTCAGACAAGGCGGTGCGGGCGTCATCGGCAGTGACCTGTCCATCATCAATGCGGGCAGCATCAGCGGCGGCCTGTCAGCCGGTAATGTCCGCGCCAACGCCATCACCTTCACCGGCGGCAGTAACACGCTGGTGCTGCAAACCGGCTCGGTACTGACGGGCGCTGTCGAAATTGGCAGCGGCGCCACGGCCGACATCGTGGCGGTCAACACGGGCCTGGCTTTGGGCAATCTCATCCTGGGTGGCGACGCCACAGTGGACATGGGCGTCAACACGCTGACGGCCTCTGGCGTCATTTCAGGCGCGGGATCCCTGACCAAGACAAGCAGTTCCGGCACCCTGGTTCTGACGAGTGCCAACACCTTCACTGGCGGTACCACGCTCAACACGGGCACACTGACACTGGGCAACAACGCAGCCCTTGGCACCGGCGGCCTGACAGTCGGCGGCGCCTCCACGCTCAGCAGCAGCACCCTGGTGACGGCGACCAACAATGTCACGCTGAACGCCAACCTGACCATTGCCAGCGCCAACGCGCTGCGCCTGAATGGCAACATCACCGGCGGCGGCGGTCTGATCAAAAACGGCGCGGCCAGCCTGACACTGGGGGGCGCTAACAACTTCTCGGGCACGGTGGCGCTGAATGCCGGCACGCTGATGCTGGCGTCCAGCAGCGCGCTGGGCACGGGAGCGTTGAACGCAGCAGGCGGCACCACGCTGGACGCTGCGACGGCCGTCACAGTCAACAACAACGTGAACCTGGCGGCCAACCTCAGCATGGGTGGCTCAGCCGACCTGACAGTGGGCGGTGTGGTCGCCGGTGCAGGCCGGCTGACCAAGAACGGCACAGCCAACCTCACTCTCAACAACGCCAACAATTTCCTTGGAGGCGTGACCCTGAATGCCGGCAGCCTGACTGTCGGCAATGCGCTTGCGCTGGCCTCGGGCAGCTTGACAGTGGGCGGCAGTTCAACCCTCGACAGCACGACCGGCCTGACACTGTCCAACGACGTGATCTTGAATGCCAACCTCGCAGCGGGCGGCGCCAACGCACTGACCCTGGACGGCGTGATCAGCGGAGCCGCCGGCCTGACCAAGGTTGGCACCGGCACGCTGACGCTGACAGGCGCCAACCTCTACACGGGCGGGACCACGGTGTCCGCCGGCACGCTGTCGGTCAATGGCGCCATTGCCAACTCGGCCGTCACCGTCAACAACGGCGGCACGCTGGGCGGCAACGGCACGCTGGGCAGCACCACCATCGCCTCGGGTGGCGTGCTGGCGCCGGGCAACTCCATCGGCACGCTCACGGTCAACGGCAACCTGAACTTTGCTGCTGGCTCGATCTATCGCGTCGAAGTGGATGCAGCCGGTGCGAACGACCGCATCAATGCCACGGGTACCGCAACGATCAACGGTGGCACCGTCGATGTGCAGGCCGGTGCCGGCACTTACGCTGCCAACACGCAGTACACCATCCTCAACGCGGCGGGCGGGCGCACCGGCAACTTTGCCGGCGTCACTTCCAACCTGGCCTTCCTCACGCCGACACTGGGCTACGACGCCAACAACGTCTTCCTGACACTCGCGCGCAACGACATCAGCTTCGCGTCGGTGGCCGTCACGCCGAATCAGATCGCCACATCCACGGCCTTGCAGAACGCAGGCAACACCGGTGACATGGGAACCGTGCAAACCACGCTGGCAGGACTGTCAGCAGCGCAGGCAAGGGCTGCGTATGACTCCGCCAGCGGCGCCGGCATTGTTGCCCTTCGGCGTGCGAGTGCCGGCTTTGCTGCCGGTTTCGGCGGGCAGCTGCAGGCTAGGCTGGGTGCACAGGCGAATGCGGCCAACGGGGTTGCCAACTCATTCACCAGCCGGCCGGTGCTGCTGGCGGCGAACGACCACCTGTCGGACTTGATGGCGCCTGTTTCTGATTCAGCGCCACAGAAATTTTCATTGAGTGACGGTGTGTCTGCGCTTTCTTCTTCGCAGGACGCTGCGGGCAAGGGCTTTTGGGTGCGCGGCTTCGGGGGGCACGGCAACACCAACGACGACGGCAATTCAGCCGCCAGCGTCTTGCGCAGTTCGGGCCTGAGCGTCGGATTCGATACAGAAGTGAAAGACGGTGTTCGCCTCGGCGTTGCGGCCACTGGCGGCACGTCGCGGCTTTCCACCGACAACAACGAAAGCGGCAAGACACGCAGCACCGCACTCGCGGTGTACGGAAGCTACGCCGCCGGCCCCTGGAACCTCAGCGGCTCCGCCAGCATGGGCCGGGGCAAGAACCATCTTGATCGCAACATCACCATCGGTGCCTTGAACCGCGTGGCTTCATCTGACTTCGACAGCAACACCCTGTCGGCCTACGGCGAGGCCAGCTATGCCATCGCGATGAACGGCTGGACGCTGCAGCCACTGGCAGGGCTCTCGCTCAGCAGAAACAAGGCAGATGGTTTCACAGAGACAGGTGCGGGCGCGCTGAATTTGCAGGTTGCGGGGCAAACGGTCAACTCTGCCAAGTCGACCTTGGGGGCCAAGGCATCTTTTGACGCCGGCCGCATCCGCATTGAACCCCGCGTGGTCTGGGCTCATGAGTTTGGTGACCTGAACACGCCGATGACGGCGCAGTTCCAGGGCGCGGCGACGGCCTCACCGTTTCAGGTTTCGGGTGCGGCGCTGAAGCGGGACACGCTGATCCTCGGCCTGGGCGCCACCGGCAGCCTCAGCAAGGGCATGGACCTCTTCGCCGACCTGCAGGCCGAACACAATTCGGCCCAGCGCACGCTGGCCGTGCTGGTGGGGCTGCGCAGCCGCTGGTAGGCACGCACGGCAAGGGTTTATCGGCTTAAGCCCGTCCGGCCCGGCGCAGGTCGCTGGCAGCATGTCAACCGATACTGGCCCGCTGCGGCCTTCCGGTTTCAAGTGGCGGCACACAACGCCCATGCGACAGCGGGCGATTCAAGGTCCAGCTCCCCCTATCCGGCGGCCTTTATTCAGCGCACCACACAGCTTTTTGGGCTTTCGGGCGCGGTCCCAACTCTCCCCGGCTAGCGCCATCTCATCAAATTAATTCTTTGGTTTTGCTCTTCGGCAATCGAGACATTGAACGTTGCCAAACGGTCTACTTGCAAAAAAATGTAACGTAAAGCAAAGTCAAACTAAGGCATGCGCCCTGGAGAGTGCGCCCCACCCAACGGAAGTTTTTTAAAGAATGCTTGTTAAAAAATGTCAATGAGGTGAGGAGGGTTGCGCTTGCAACCGGAACTGCCTTGTCCTCCGGCGAGGCATAGCTTCGGGTTCCGCCGGCCTCAAGGCTTGAGTTCACAACCGAACGGCATGGGCTGCTCGGCAATGGTGAACCCGACGCCCCGAAGCGGATGGCCGGGCTGCTGGCTCCTCACCCGTTAACCATTGATCCATCAACCCACCCAACCCATAACCTCATTCACCCACGTCATTGCCCATGGCTTACAAACAGATGCCCCCCATTCCCCTGGCGCCCCTCCCGCCTCCCAAACCCGTCAAGGATGGCGGGGCCCAGCGATACGACACCCTGGTTTTCCTGCTGATCGCCTGCCTGGTGATGGTGGTGGGAGGCAGTGCGGCGCGCTATCTGCTGGTAGACCGCCCGGCGGCCAAGGCACAGAAGGAGGCCCAGCGGTTGATGCAGCAGCTGATGGCCGACAGCCACACCAACCAGCAGCACCTTGAACAAAAGCTCGCCGAGGCAAAGGCCCAGACCGAGGCATTGCGCGCCAACATGGAGCAGATGAAGGCCGAGATCCAGTTGCCCAAGGCCGCGCCCGAACCGGTTCCGGAACCCGTCCAGAAGCCAGTGGTGCCCGACGCCCAAGCCGCGGAACGCAAGCGGCTGGAGCGGGTCAAGGCGGTCGATGAACTGGTGGACTCCCTGGCTCCCAACCTGCAGGTCAAGTTCCAGCAAAAGGTCGCCTGGCAGGACCACACCGTTTCCTTCGGTTTTTCCCTGACCAATGCAGGCCGCCGCGCCATCCGCGTGAGCCAGCCACGCATCGCCCTGACCCTGCACCCGCTGCCGAATATGCGCGCCTCGGAGCTGGCACTGAAGCCCGGCGACATACGGGCCGACATTTGCCCCCCTGGAATGATCGGCCCCGGGGAGACGATCAACTGCAATGCGGCCCTGCGCGCCGAAGCGTCATTCACCGGCGTCGGCCATATCTCGTTTCGCACCATCATCTCGGCGCGCACGGACCTTCCGGCCAGCAGTGAAACCTGGAAAATCGTGCGTTCCGCGTACAAGGACGCCTACCTGGAAGAGCGCATGGTCAAGGATGTGTCCCTGAGTGGAGAGCTGTGGCGCTGATCCCGAGGCGGGGCGACGTGCGCAGGCGACTATTGGATTTGCCGGCGATATTCCGGCGCCCCGGCGCGCACCGCCCCTCATTTGAACGGTTTTGGGGCCTGGGGCACGGTTTTTGCACACAGTTTCGCACTCAACTGTCCGCAGGAACGCTCCATGTCCCACTTTGAACTTCGCCGGCCCCTCGCACGCCGCAGCGCGCTGAAACTTCTCGCCGGTGGTGCCGCGTCCCTCGCCCTGCCGGCCTTCGCGGCCTGGCCCGACAAACCCATCAAGATCGTCGTGACCTTCCCGGCCGGCGGCGCCAGCGACATCGTCGCGCGCGTCATGGCCGAGCAACTCGGCAAAAAGCTGGGCCAGGCCGTGGTGGTGGACAACCGCCCCGGTGCGGGGGGCAGCGTGGGTGGGCTGGTGGTGGCGCAGGCGCCTGCCGACGGCTACACACTGATGCTGAGCAATTCGACGCCGGTGTCCATAGGCCCGTTCGCGCTGGAAAAGCAGCCTTACGACCCGGTGGAGGGCTTTACCCACATCGCGCTGATCGGCAACGCGCCCTGCGTGGTCATAGCCAACCCGCATGTGCCCATCAAGACCATGACGGACGTGGAGGCGCAGGCGCGCAAGGCCGGCCGGCTGGATTTCGGCTCGGGCGGGCCGGCGTCCATCGGCCACATCTACGGTGAGCTGATGAAAAAAGCCATGGGCGTGAACCTGCAGCACATCCCCTACCGTGGCGGCGCGCCCATGACGACGGACCTGATCGCGGGCGTGATCCCCATCGGCATCGACGTGCTGACGGCGTTTGTGCCTTACTTCAAGAGCGGGCAACTGGTGCCGCTGGCGGTGACTTCGGCGGCGCGCTCACCGCTGGTGCCGGATGTGCCCAGCGTGCTTGAGTTCGGCTACCGCAAACTGGTGCTGGACAACTTCTTCGGCCTGAGCGGGCCGGCGCACATGCCGGCCGACGTGGTGGCGCGTCTCAACGCCGCGTGCAACGAGATTCTCGCCACGGCGGAGATCAAAAAGAAGATGCTGGAGTTGGGCATCACCACCCAGGCCATGAGCCCGGCGGCGTTCACCGGCTTCGTCAAGGAGCAGGTGGCCGTGCTGTCGCCGGCCGTGAAGGGCGCGGGCGTGAAGCTTTAAGAGGGTGCTCCGCCTTGAGGCGGAGCGGGCCTTAGCGAACGACGCTGAGGTAAGCGCGGGCGGCGTCGCGCAGTTCCTGGGCTTGCTGGGGGTTGCGGCCGGCACGGGCTTCGGCGCGTTCCATCAGGTTATGGGCCACGCCATTGACGGGGGCCACGCCGGCGGCGGAAGGCAGGAAACGGGCGATCTGGGCAAACAGGCTATACATGTCGAAAGTCACCCGGCAGGGGGTGAAAAGTTGGCGATGAATCAAGAATAAGGGTTTTCCCTAGGGTTTCAAGCCTAAGGCGGGGCCAAACTCATGCAAAACATGCATAGTTTGATCCGCTGGCCCACATGGCCGGGGTTTAACGGGAGAAAATCACGCCGCCGCAGCGGCTATGCTCCCTGCATGTCCGCACCCCACCCCGCACCGACGTCGGCTGTGACGCCTGCTTCGCTGCCGGGCGAGGAATTGCTGCGGCAGATCGCCGCCAATATCGACGCCATGCTCTGGTCATGGGACCCGGCCAGCGGCCGCATCAGCTACACCAACCCGGCTTTTGAGATCTTCTGGGGCCTGTCGGCCGAGAAACTGGCGGGCGATCCCTGGCAATGGCTGGATCAGGTCGACCCCGCGGACCGCGACCGGGTGCGCCAGCTGCAGCAGGCCGCCGTCAAGCGCAGCGAGGAATACCGCGTGCGCAGGCCCAATGGCGACGTCGCAAGGCTGAGCCAGCGCGCGCTGCCCATCCACAGCCCTTCGGGGCAATTGCTGCGCGTCATCCACCTCGCCACCAACATCACCTGGCAGCTCGACACCTCCAAGCAATTGCGCGTGGAGATCGGCCGGCGCACCGACTCCGAGGCCAAATACCGCGCGGTGGTCGAAAACGTCAGTGAGGGCATCCTGGTCACGGCTGGCGGCCGCATCCTCTATGCCAACCCCAAGGCGCTGAAACTCACCGCGCTGGACGAGGAAACCGCCAAGTCCAGGCCCTTCATCGAGTTCATCCACCCCGACGACCGCGAGCGGGTGCTCGGCAACCACCGCAAGCGCCTGCGCGGGGAGAGCGTCGAAAACCACTACCAGTTCCGCGTGCAGCACAGCCAGAGCATCACGCGCTGGCTCGAGATCAGCGCGGTGATGTTCGAGTGGGAAGGCACGCCCGCCACGCTCAACTTCCTGACCGACGTGACGCTCAAGCGCCAGGCTGAGGAGGACATGCTCAAGGCGCTGGCGCACGAGCGCGAGCTGTCGGAACTCAAGTCGCGCTTTGTGGCGGTCACCTCGCACGAATTCCGCACACCGCTGGCCGCAATCCTGTCGTCCGTGGAGCTGCTGGATGCCTACGGCGCGAGCTTTCCGGCCGAAGAGCGCCGCGAGCTGCTGGGCCAGATCAAGACGGCCGTGGCGCGCATGAACAACATGGTCGAGCAGGTGCTGCTGACCAGCCGCCTGGAGCTGGGCAAATTCAAGTTCGAGGCGGCCCCGCTGGTGGTGCCCGACTGGCTGGTGCAGGTGATGGCCGAGCTCGAGCGCGGCAACCCGCAGGCCGCGCGCGTGTCCCTCACCTGCGACGGGTTGGATGCGCCGCGCACAGCGGACCAGCAGCTGTTGCGCCACGTGGTGATTAACCTGCTGGGCAACGCGCTCAAGTATTCAGACCCGGACACGCCGGTGAAATTCGCGGTCCGCGGCGTCGGCGAGCAGATGCACCTGCGCATCAGCGACCAGGGCATAGGCATTCCGGAGGCCGACCTGCCGCGCCTGTTCGGCAGCTTTCATCGCGGCACCAACGTGGGCAATATTTCCGGCACCGGCATAGGCCTGCACATCGTCAAGGAATGCGTGGACCTGCACAAGGGCGAGATCGAGGTCAGCAGCCAGCCCGGGCAGGGAACGACCTTCACGGTCCGCTTGCCGGCGCCGCTGGCCTGACATCACCCAGGCTCGCGGCCCTAATCGGCCAGCTCGAACTGCGGATTCCACGCCACTTCCCAGAGATGGCCGTCCGGATCCTGGAAGTAGCCGGCATAGCCGCCGTAGAAGGTCGCGCTTGCCGGCTTGGTGATCACGGCGCCGGCTTTCGCGGCCTCGGCCATCATCGCGTCCACCTCCTGCTGCGAGGCCACGTTGTGCGCCAGTGAAAAGCCCGGCACGCCGCGCTGCGAGGGCGGCATGCCGGTGTCGTGCGCCAGGCTGCCGCGCGGCCACAGCGCCAGCTTGAGGCCGGGCTGCAGGTCGAGGAAGACCACGGCGCCGTGCTCGAATTCTTGACCGACGATGCCGGGCGTCGCCAGTCCCAGGCCGTCGCGGTAAAAACCCAGCGAGCGCTCAAGGTCGTCAACGCCCAGGGTGATCAGGGTGATGCGGGGTTTCATGAGGGTTTCCTCCGGTGATACGTCAAGGCCGCCTGGATGCAGAACGCCAGCGCATCACGCGGCAGCGCGTCGGCGGCGTCCAGCACGATGGCGCGGTTTCCTTCATAACGGAGCTCCCGCGGAAACAGCGTGCGGAAGGTGTCCACCAGCGTGGTCTTGCAGTTGAAGTAGAGGGCGTACTGCGAAGGACTGGATTTGACCGGCCCCAGGCGCAGGGTGCTGCCGCTTTTGCTGGCCGACGTGAGGTAGGCCGGTTCCCCCCATTTGAGCGTTTCCTCGATCTCGCCGACGCCGGGCGTGGCGGCCGCGGTGTCCAGGATCAGCCCGCGGAGCAGCATCAAGCGGCGCCGCAAGTCCGGCGGGTAGGCCGCGAAGGTTCGCGCGACGGCGGCGTTCCTGATCTCGATCTGCGTCACAAGCGGCTCCTGTTCCAGCCATGCATGGCCATGCCCTATGGAATCTAGCGCAGCGCATAGTCCAGCGGCGGCGCAAGCGAAAAGCCCTCACCCTGGGCAGGGTCCGTCTTCCCGCACAATCGACGGGTGAACATCCAGCTCCTGTCCGACCTGCATCTCGAAAGCAACCCCGATTTCACGGCCAGGCCGGTGCCCGGCGCCGACCTGCTGGTGCTGGCCGGCGACATCGGCTCCTACCAGCAGGGTTCGCTGCTGGGCGAACGCGGCGTCGCCGATTTCGGCCTGGCGCGTTTTTCGCCCCTGTCCGTGGCCCAGGGTGGCGCGGGCTGGCCGACCCCGGTGCTCTTCCTGCCGGGCAACCACGAATACGACGGCCTGGACTTTGACGCCACCCATGCGCGCTTGCGCGAGACTTGCGAGCGGCTGGGCATGGTCTGGCTGGAGCAGGAAAGCGTGGTGCTGCAAGGCGTGCGCTTTGTGGGCAGCACGCTGTGGACCGACTTCGACGCGCTGAGCGGGGGCCAAGCCCAGGAGGCGGACATCACATTGAGTGAACAGCTGAAGGCGCGCGAGAAAGCCTTTCGCGCGGCCAACTTCTACCTCAGCAAAAATCATTCGTTCAGAGGCGGAGAGCCCCTGCTGGCGGCCGATGTGCGCGAGCAGGGCCTGAAAAGCCAGGCCTGGCTGCGGCAGGCGCTGGCCCAACCCTTCGACGGCCCCACCGTGGCCGTGACCCACTTCGCGCCCAGCCTGCTCAGCGCGGACCCGCGCTACGGCCTGGCGCCGGGTACGGCGGGGTTTTGCAATGCTCTCGACGAGCTGCTGCCGCTGGCCGACCTGTGGCTGCACGGGCATTTGCACTGCGCGATCGACTACACCAGCCGCGGCTGCCGCGTCGTGGCCAACCCGCTGGGCTATGCGCGCAAGGGTGAGCAGGAGGGCTATTTGCCTGAACTGCTGATCGGCATCGGTCAATAGCTCAACAGTTCAATAGCAGTCCAATAGCATTCTTATCAGCGCGCCGTCCGCACGCCGCTGCTGACTAAAGTCATAGCGCCATGGCGCATTCGGCCGCGCCACTTTTTTTGAACTTCCCGCGCGGCGCATGACCCAACGAGGGCCTGCAACACGAAAGCAAAGCATCATCGCAAGGTGATAACACTTTGTTCCAATTGTGGGTTTGCGCGCCGTTCGGCTTGCATGTATCTTGCATGAAGGGTTCATGCAGGACTTCCTGCACCGCACCCTTATCGGGGAGAGCACCATGAAAAGCAATGTGTCCTATCTTGGCGCCTGGCTTGCCGCCGCCGGCCTGGCCTTTGCACTCGCGCTTGCGGCGCCCAATGACTCCAGCGTGATGGGCCGCCTGCCGGCCTTCATGGCGCAAACCCTGCTGCGACAGCCGGTCACGGTGCCCGAGGGCCTGCCCTCCGACCGCACCCTCGCCCTGATCACCTTCAAGCGCGGCCAGCACGCCCAGGTCGAGAGCTGGATCCAGGGCATGAATTTACGCAACGACCCTTCGATCACCTGGATGCGCATGCCGGTGGTCAACGACCCCGGCACGATGACGGGCCGCAGCGCAGTTGAAAACAGGCTGCTTCAACATTACCCCGCCGACACCGAGCGGGCCAAACTGGTGCCGGTGTTCACCGACCGCGCCAGCTTCGTGCGCTCCGCCGGCCTGGGCAGCACCGACCAGGTCTACGCCGTGGTGGTCAACCGCCAGGGCGAGGTGCTGGCACGGGTTGAAGGGCAGTTCGACGCCGACAAAGCCCAGACCTTGCGCGAGACACTCCAGCAAAAGACTTTTTAGGGCCCCACGCTTGCGCGCAGCATGCAGCGCCCCAGGTGCAATGCGAAGCAAGCCGTTCAATACCAACAGGGGCCGCGGGACTGGCTTTGCCAGACCGCAGGCGCCGCCCCCTAGAGGGGGGAACAAGCTACACGTAGTGAGCTTGGACAGGGGTGCATCACCTTTGGGGAACAGGCTACACGCAGTGAGCCTGGACGGGGGTTACGCTGTCTCCACACCCAGCGTGAAATAAAACGTCGCGCCTTTATCCGGCTGTGACTCGGCCCACACCTTGCCGCCGTGGCGCGCGATGATGCGCTGCACCGTGGCCAGGCCGACGCCGGTGCCGGCGAACTCCGACAGCGCATGCAGGCGCTGGAAGGCGCCGAACAGTTTTTCGACATAGGCCATGTCAAAGCCCGCACCCTGGTCGCGCACGAAGTACACCGTCTCGCCGTCCTTGCCGGTTTCGCGGCCGAAGCTGATCTCGGTGTATTCCTGTTTGGCGCTGAACTTCCAGGCATTGCCGATCAGGTTGTCGAGCACCTGCTTGAGCAGCCGCGGGTCCCCCTGGCCCGTCACGCCGGGTTCGACATGCAGGCGCACGGCACGGTCGGGTTCGCGCTCGCGATAGCCGGCCAGCAGGGCTTCGGCCACCGCGCTGAGGTCGACCCGCTCCCAGCGCAGGCTGGAGCGCGACACCTGCGCCAGCGTGAGCATCGCGTCGATCAACTCGCCCATTTGTGAAACCCCCGCGCGTATGCGCGCCAGGTAATGCCGGCTGCGTTCGGTCAGGGGGCTGCTTTCGGCCTTGGCCATGGCCCGCTCAAGCAGGTCGCTGAAGCCGTCCACGGCGCTCAGCGGGCTGCGCAGGTCATGCGACACCGAGTAGGAGAAAGCCTCCAGCTCCTTGTTGGCGAATTCGAGCTGGGCGGTGCGCTGCTGCACACGTTCCTCGAGGCTGGCATTGAGCCGCAGGATTTCCTCGCGCGCGCGCTTGCGTTCGTGGATGTCGGTGTTGATGCCCAGCACCCCGTTGACCTGGCCCCGCTCGTCGCGCACCACCGTCCAGCGCGCTTCGATGCACACCATCGAGCCGTCGCGCGCGCGCTGCTCGAGTTCGCCGCTCCAGTCGCCCTCGTTGGCCACCGTTCGGGCCATGCTGTCGATCAGCACCTGGGGATCGGGGTACATGAACGTTTCCATGCTCTTGCCGAGCACCTCTTCGGCCGTCCAGCCGTAAAGGCGCTCGGCGCCCTTGTTCCAGAAGCGTATGGTCCGATCGAGGTTGCGGACCATGATGGCGTCCTGCGCCCGGTCCAGCAGCGAAGCCTGCTCGCGTATCTTGATGACGGCCTGACGCTCGGCCTCCTGGCTGCGCCGGCGTTCCAGCCGCGCGCGCAAGCCGATCACGCCGAAAGCCAGGTTGTCCGCGAGCTCCTGCAGCAGCCTGACCTCATCGGCGCTGAAATTCTGTGCCTCGCCCGAATACAGGCACAGCACGCCGAAACTGCGCGGGCCGTCGCGCAGCGGCAGGCAGATCGCGCTGAGGAACCCGCGCTCCAGGGCCGGCGCGTGCCAGTAGAACCGGCTCTCGGCCTGACTGATGTCGCCGGTCTGCTGGGGCTGCCCGCTGCGCACGGCCTGGCCCGCCGGGCCCTGGCCGGTGGCATCGTCGTCGCGCCAGCTCAGGCGGATCGCCGCAAGGTAGCCGTTTTCTTCGCCGGCGTGGGCCACGGGCAAAATGCGGCGCTCCGCGTCGTCCTGCGCATAACCCACCCAGGCCATGCGATAGCCCCCCACGCCGACGGCGACGCGGCATACCTCGGCCAGCAGTTCGCTTTCTTCGTCCACGCGGTTGATGGCGATGCAGGAGCGGCTCAGCATCTGCAGCGCCCGATTGGTGCTGGCCAGCGCCAGGTCGGCGAGCTTGCGATCGGTGATGTCGCGCGCCGTACCCACCACGCGCTCCAGTTCGCCCGAAGCGTTCATCACCGGGTAGGCGTGGTCCCGTATCCATCGAATCTGGCCGTCCGTGGACAGGATGCGGTATTCGGTGTCGGAGGCTTGCCCGGTGCGATTGCGCTTCCTGGCCTCCTTGAGCAAATGGGTGTCCTCCGGCAACGCGACATCGGCGTACGAAAGAGGGTCGGCAAACAGGCTTTCGCGGCTGCGGCCCCAGATCTTTTCATAGGCGGGGCTGATGTAGAGGAGGCGGCCGGTGCGCGGATCCACGTTGTAGAAAACGTCCTGGATGTTTTCCGCCAGTTCGCGAAAGCGCGCCTGGCTGCTGACCAGGGCCGCCTCGGCGCGCACGCGCGCCAGCGCGATGCCGGCCAGCCGCGCCGCGATGGCGATCAGCTCGATCTCAGCGGCCTGGGGCCTGCACGGGTAAGCGCGGTAGATCGCGAACGTCGCGAGCACCTCGCCGTCGGTCGACACCACCGGCATGGACCAGCAGGCCAGCAGGCCGTGCTCCCGCATCAGCTCGCGGTAGTCCTGCATCAGCGGGTCGCTCTGCGTGTCTTCCACCACCACCAGCTGGTTGCGGAACGCGGCGGTGCCGCAGGCGCCCACACCCTCACCGACAGGCAGGCCTTCGATGGCCTGGTTGTAGCGGTCGGGCAAGCTGGGCGCGGCGCCCAGGTGCAGCTTGCCGTCCTCCACCAGCAGGATGGAGCACAGGCTGTCCGGCGAACTGTCTTCGATCAGGCGGACGATGGCTTCCAGCGACTGCGCCAGGGGCGCCCCGCCGGCGATCAGGGCCAGCACCTGCTCCTGCGCCCGCGCGAAGTTTTCCGCCGCCTTCTGGGCGGTGATGTCGTTGAATACGACCAGGCCGCCGACCAGCATGCCGGCGGCGTCGCGCAGCGGCCGGGTGCTGATGCGCAGCACCCTGTCCTCCGCGCCGGGCCGGCGAAACACCAGGTCCCAGTTGTCAATGCGGATGCCGCGCGCGGCCTGGGTCAGCGGGCGTTCGGGCGTGGGGTAGGGCGTCCTGCCGTCCAGCATCAGCAGCTCATGGCCGCGGCGCCAGTCCGCTATCCGCATGCCGGGATCCGGCGCCCCGTTGAACAACACGCGCGCCGTGGCGTTGAACAGCAGGAAGCGGCCTTCGGTGTCCGTGGCGATCACCCCCTCGTTCATGCTGTTGAGGATCAGGTCCAGCAGGGACCGCTCCTTGTCGACGCGGTCCAGCATGGCGTCGAGTTCCCGCTGCCGGGCCTGCAGCGACTCGGCCATGCGGTTGAAGGTCCGCCCGATTTCGCCGAGCTCGCCCTGGTACAGCGGCCCCAGCCTGACACGCGCCCCGAGGTTGCCCTGGGCCACCTCGTTGGCCTCTTTCAGGATCGCCTTGGCGGGGTTGACGATCAGCCGGTTGCCCATCCAGCGCGCGCAGGCCACGCCGATCAGCGCCATCGCCGCCAGCGCCAGCAGCTCGAGAACCAGGTCCTCATGACTGGGCGCCGCGATCACCGCTTCCGGAACGCTGATCGCCACCACCAGGCCCTCGCGTCCGCCGCCCGGCACGGGCGCCACGGCATAGACCCGCGGCGCGCCCTGCATGCCCGCCGCATGCTGAACCCCTTGCTGGCGCTCCCGCACCGCCTGTTGCACGATGGGGTCCGGGTGCGGCTGGCCCAGCCAGGACGGCGCCGACGGGGACACGGCCAGCACCGTGCCGTCCCGGTCCAGCACGGACAGGCGGGCGCCCGGCATGGTGGGCGCATCCGCCAGCGATTCCGCCAGCGCGGGCAGCCCCAGCACCGCGAAAGCCACGCCGCTGATGTTCCCGGCCTCGTTGCGTACGGGCACCGCGAAACCGATGCCGGGACGCCCGCTCGCGCGGCCCGTGGCATAACGGCCCGCCGCGAAACGCTGGCCCGCCATGACCTGCTTGAAATAAGGCCGGTCATCGATACGCAGGCCGTTGGTCGTACCCAGCGCGTCGCACAGCAAGTTACCGTCGGACGCGGCCAGGCCCATGTTGGTGATTTCGGGATGCTCGGCGTGGAGGTTTTTCAGGTGTTGGCCGCACAGGCCGGGCACCAGGTTTTTGATGTGCGGCCCGCTGGCGATGCCGTTGAGCAACTCGTGGACCATGTCCACCGTGCGCTGCTCGCGGGTCGAGAGCATCAGGACATCCGACAGCAGGTCCGACTGCGCCAGCCGCAACGCGGCCCGGTGGCTTTGCTCCGCGGAATAGACAAGCAGGCCGAAGACGGGGAGCAGCGCGAGCAGCACCAGCAGAACCAGACGGGTACGCAGCCCGAGCCATCCCAGCATTCCTGTTACCTTGTGCCTTTCCCTGCCATGCCGCGGCGCGCCCTGCATAGTTTCTGCAGTGTGCGCACGCACCCGGCTTTTGTAAATGGGATTAGTCCCCGAATTGAGGCCTTTAGTGGCAGTCTTCGGCGCTGTCCTACAGGGTCAGGCGGGGCCGTGCTGCGGGAAATTGAATACCAAGGGGCTGGTCTCAGCCCCCGCATCGCCGTGCCGCAGCGCTGCGTTACGGCACCAGCGACTGGGCCGCCGACTGCTTGAGCGCGGCCGTCAGGGCGTCCAGGACCTCGGACTCCAGGTTCCAGCAATGCCAATAGAGCTGGATGGGCAGCGTGTAATGGGGCGCCACATTGACGAGCTGGCCCTGGTCAATGAGGCCCTGCGCGAGCAGGCGCGGCACCACGCTGACGCCCCAGCCCGCCAGCACGGCCCTGACCATGCCTTCCGACGAGGGCACGAACAGCTGGCTCAGGGTGACGCGCTTGAGCCCGAAGGCCTTGCTGACAAAATCGACCGGCAGCTCGTCCTTGCGGTTGAAGGCGATGAAGGGCACCTCGCGGAAGTTGTACTGCGTCAACCCGGGCGCGGCCTGCCGGTCGCCCGCGCCGTCGCGCAGGCCGAGGCGGTTTTGCGCGAAGGCCGGCGCCGCCACCGCGATGTACTGCATCGCGCCCAGCGGCTCCACCTTGCAGCCGCGCAGCGCCTGCTTGAGCGTGGTCACGCAGCCCAGCACCTGGCCTTCGCGCAGCCATTCATGGGTGAAATTCTGGTCGTCGTGGATGATCTCCATGGGCAGCCCCTGCTGCACCAGCTCGGTCAGGGCCGGCAAGGCCCAGGTGGCGATGCTGTCGGCGTTGATGGCGATCGAGATGCGCTCTTCTTCGCGCGCGCCGCCCAGCGAACTGGGCGCCAGTTCTTTCAGGTCGCGCTCCAGGTCGGCGCGCAACAGGCGCAGCATTTTGGTGTGTTTGAGCAACAGCTGGCCGGCCGAGGTGGGTTTGAGCGGCCGGCTGCGCACGATCAACACGGTGCCGACCTGGGCCTCCAATGCCCGCAGGCGCTGCGAAACCGCCGACTGGGTGATGGACAAACGCTGGGCCGCGCGCTCAAAACCGCCTTCTTCGACAATCGCCGCCAGGCATTCAAGCGCGTCCGGGTCAAAAGTACTCATTCCGCATCCCCTCTTTGGTCAGTTCACTATTAGCTGTTCTGATGTTTTCACTGAGAGTTTAATTTTTCTATTAATTGAAAGCAACATCCTTCACACTTGAAGCTTCCAAAGGGGTTCGGATGAAAGTAGTCGTTTTAGGAGCCGGAATCATTGGCGTGAGCACCGCCTGGCATTTGCTTGAGCGCGGCCATGAGGTCACGGTGGTGGATCGCCAGCCCGACGCCGCGCTGGAAACCAGTTTCGGCAACGCGGCGCAGATTTCCGTCAGTTATTGCGAGCCCTGGGCCAACAAGGACGCGCCGCTGAAGGCGCTGAAATGGATGTTCCGGGACGACGCGCCGCTGCTGTTCCGTCCGCAACTGCCCTTCGGCGAAGGCTGGCAGCAGTGGCGCTGGGGCCTGCAGTTCCTGGCGCAGTGCAACGACACTGCATTCGAGCGCAACGTGCAGCAGTTGGTGGCGCTGGGCGCCTACAGCCACGCGGCGCTCAAGGACGTGGTGGCCGCCACCGGCATCGAATACAACCGCCTCGAGCGCGGCATCGCGCACTACTTCACCGACCAGAAAACCTTCGACACAGCCGGCGAGGCCGCGGCCCTGATGCGCAAATACGGCGTGGCGCGCCGCGTGGTGAGCACGGCCGAACTGCTGGCCATAGAGCCGGCCTTCAAGTCCTTCGCGCACCGCATCGTGGGCGGCACCTACACGGCCAGCGATGAAAGCGGCGACGCCCGCGTCTTCACCCAGGCGCTGGCGCAGCGCTGCGCCGACCGGGGCGCGCGTTTTCTCTACGGCCACGACATAGCGCGGCTGGAAAAAACCGGCGGCGCCATCGAATCCGTCGCCGTGCGGCCGCGCACCATCCGCGGCGAGAACGAAGAACTGGTCCGGCTCAAGGCCGACGAAATCGTCGTGGCCTGCGGCTCTTACACGGCGCCGCTGCTGCGCAGCGTGGGCGTCGACCTGCCTATCTATCCCGGCAAGGGCTACAGCGCCACCTTCAAGCTGCTCAAGCCGGAACTCGCACCTTTTGTCAGCACCATCGACGACGAAGTCAAATGCGCCATGAGCCGGCTCGGCGGCCACTTGCGCGTGGCCGGCACCATCGAGGTCGGAGGCTATGACCTCTCGCTGGATACACCGCTGGCCAAGGCCCGCTGCAAGATGCTGGCCGAGCGCATCGAGGAAGTGCTGCCGGGCGTCTGCGACACCCGCCTTGAAGAGCAGGGCGGCACGCCGCACTTCTGGACCGGCCTGCGCCCCGCCACGCCCACCAACATCCCCTACATCGGCAAGACCAAGGTGGGCAGGCTGTGGGTCAACGCCGGGCACGGCACGCTGGGCTGGACGCACGGCGCGGGCTCAGGCAAGGCCATCGCCGAGCTGATCAGCGGTGAAGTCCCGGCCATGAATTTCGGCTTTTACGGCCAGGACCGCGGCGGCGGCCGTTTGCAGGCCAAGACCGCCTGATTCTCCAGTTCCATTTCTACTTCAATGCGAGAGTAGGCGCGTCGCCGCAGACAGTGCTACAGCACGGCAAGGCGGCGTAACGACCTATCGCGTTGAAGTAGAAGTGGAACCCTTTATGCGGCGTGCTGTGCCAGCGTCCGCTCGGCATGCTCGCGCAGCGCGGTACGGAGCTCGACAGGCTCCTGCACGTCGAACGGAAAAGACAGGCGCATCAGCTGCCGCGCAAACCAGCCCAGGTGGTCGGTCTGGCTGTGCAGCAGCACACCCTCCTCGCTGGGCTGGAACACGCCGACGCTGTCGGGCAGCTCCATCTGCGCGGTCTGCAGGTCGGTGCGCAGCAACAGCCGCACGGTGTTGCTGCGCGGCATGGTGGCCAGCCCCAGCGCCAGGTGCTGCACCGCGTCGAAGTCGGCCGGCGGCGTAAACACCACATTGAGGGCCCGCACCTCGCGCACCCGGTCCAGCCTGAAAGAGCGCAGCGCGCCGCGCAAGTGGCACCAGCCCGCCGCATACCAGCGGCCGCGGCGAAACACCAGGCCGTAGGCGTCGAAGTCGCGTTCCGTGACCTCGCCCTCGGCCGACTGGTAAGCCATGTGCACGCGCTGCCAGCCGTGGGCGGCGGCGCTCAGGGCCAGCAAGGCGGTGTTGTCGCCGGGCGCATCCGCGGGGCGCAGGTCCAGGGTCACCGTCTCGCCCAGGCCGCGTATGCGGTTTTTCAGGTTGTGCGGCATCACGCGCTCGAGCTTGGCCTGCGCGCTTTGCGCGGCCGGCGCGGCCTCGGCCAGCCCCAGGCTGCGCGCGGCCAGCAGGCCTATCGACAGCGCCAGGGCCTCGTCGTCGGTGAACATCATGGGCGGCAGCTTGAAGCCGGCAATCAGGCTGTAACAGCCGTAGCGGCCGCGCTCGGCCACCACCGGGATGCCCAGGTCTTCCAGCTTGGCGATGTAGCGCCGCAGCGTGCGGCCGTCGACCTCCAGCCGCCGCGCCAGTTCGGCGCCGCTCATGCGCCCATGGGACTGCAGCAGTTCCAGCACGGTCAATACACGGGTGGTCGGGGAGTACATGGCGAAAAGTCTAGCGCTTTATTAGGGCTGAAATAGCCCTATTACATCCATAGACTGGGTTTTTCCACAGCCATCCAACACCCTCCACGCATCATCACTGGACGCCACAAGCGCTTTATCCACACCATGACCAGCACCCTGACCAGACCCCTGGACCCGCCGCAGCTCAGCGATGGGCGGCACGACTTCAACTTCATCACCGGGCGCTGGCTGGTCAGCAACAAGCGGCTCAAAAAACGCCTGGCGGGCTGCACCGACTGGGAGCGTTTCGAGGCCGTGCAGGACGGCGCACTGCTGCTCGGCGGACTCGGCAATATGAACGACCTGGTCGCCGAGGGCAACCGGACCATCGGCATGGCGCTGCGTTTCTTCAGCCCTCAGACACGGCTCTGGAGCATTTACTGGGTCAGCCACAGCGACGGCCTGATGCAGCCGCCCGTAGTGGGCGCGTTTGCCGACGGCACGGGCCGCTTCGAGGGCAGCGACATGCACGAGGGCCGGCCGGTGCGCGTGCGTTTTACCTGGTCCGGCATCACGCCGGTCAGCGCGCGCTGGGAGCAGGCCTTTTCCGAGGACAGCGGCCGCCACTGGGAAACCAACTGGGTGATGGAACTGGCCCGGCCCGCCTATTCCGCGCTGCGCTAGGACCATGGACCAGTTCGCCCACCTCTGGCTGTTTTTCCTGATGGTGCTGGGCATCATCATCCTGCCCGGCATGGACATGGCCTTTGTCATGGCAAGCTCGCTGACCGGCGGTCGCCGCGCCGGCCTCTTCGCGGTCGGCGGCATCGTGGCCGGCGGTGTCTGCCACGTGGTGGCCGGCGCGCTGGGGCTGGGCCTTGTGCTGCGGCTGGTGCCCGGCATGGTCAACGTGATGCTGGTCGCCGGAAGCCTTTACATCGCCTGGATAGGCTGGTCGCTCACGCGCAGCACCTCGGTGTTCGGCAGCCTGCCCTCACTGGAGCAAACCCGGCCGTGGCGCACCTTCCGGCAGGCCGCGCTGACCTGCCTGCTCAATCCCAAGGCCTATTTGTTCATGCTGGCGATTTTTCCGCAGTTCCTGCGGCTGGAATACGGCTCGCTGTGGATACAGGCGGTGGCGCTGGGCCTCATCATCGCCTTGACCCAGACCGGTGTTTACGGCTCGCTGGCACTGGCCGCCGCTGGCGCGCGCCAGTGGCTGGCCGACCGGCCGGCCGCCAGTGTGGTGATGGCGCGGGGAGTGGGCGCGGTGCTGATCGTCTGCGCGGCCTTCACGGCCTGGCAAGGCTGGGCGCGCTTTTAGGGTTGGGCGCCGCCCGCGGGCCAGGGCGGGCCCTTCAATTCCACGGTATTGCCTTCGGGGTCCTTGAGGTAGATCGAAGGCCCCTCGCCCTCGGCGCCGTAGCGCGACTCCACCGGGCCCGCGTCCACGCCGTGGGCCGCCAGGTGGCGGCGTATGGCCCCGGCGTCGAAGGGCTCCACGCGAAAGCAGACATGGTCGACGTTGTGGCCTTCCTTGCCCGGCGCCGCGCCACCGGCCCGGCCCAGGGTTCCGTCCACCGGCACCAGGTCCACCAGCGAACGCCCGGCTCGCAACTGCACCAGGCCGATCGCGTCCTGCCGGCGCTCCAGGCTGCAGCCCAGCACCTGCTGGTAAAACTGCAACATTCCCATCAGGTCCGAGACCCGCAGGACGATGTGGTCGATGTCGCGAATACGGATCATGGCGAGGCGGCTCAGGTGAATCGGGTCTTTATTCTGGC
Organism: Polaromonas sp. P1_F2; assembly: GCF_056405735.1. Lineage (NCBI taxonomy): Bacteria > Pseudomonadati > Pseudomonadota > Betaproteobacteria > Burkholderiales > Comamonadaceae > Polaromonas > Polaromonas sp. P1_F2. Next base: position 168,517 of record NZ_JBFUBN010000007.1, read on the forward strand.
ACGCGGGCCCCGACCCCGTGCAAGCGCGGGCCCGCGGCTGCCGCTACCATGGCCGCCATGAATGCCAAGCCCCAATTCCTTTTCCTGACCACCTCCACGCGCGAACCCGGCGCACTGGGCAACACCGAATGGCTCGCGCAGCAGGCCGCCGCGGCCTTGCCTGCCGGCACACCCCAGGCCTGGCAGCATTTGCCCTCCCTGCAAATGCCGCTGTTTGTGGACCAGCGCCACACCACAGGCCAGTACCCCATGCCCGAAGGCGACATGAAGACCCTGCTGGACGCGACCCTGGCAGCGAGCGACATCGTGTTCGTGGCCCCGGTCTACTGGTACAGCATCCCCGCGCCGCTGAAGATCTATCTGGACCACTGGAGCGCCTGGATGCGCGTGCCCGGCCTGCCTTTCAAGGAAGAAATGGCGAAAAAGACGCTGTGGCTGGTCACCACCAGCGGCGACCGCGCCAAGGCCCAGCCCATGGTCGATTCAATCCGGCTGTGCGCGCAGTTCATGGCCATGAACTACGGCGGCGAACTGTGGGGCAAGGGCGGCCCGCCCGATGCGGTCAAAGCCGACGCGGCGGCCGTGGCGCAGGCCGCCACCTTCCTGGCAGCCTGAAGCGTCGCGGCGCCATGGTGCGCGGCAGGTGGCCTTTTCCTACAGGGCCTGGTTTGCCGGGCTGACAGCCCGGGACGGTCGGCCGTCGCACAGTCGGGGCATGACTTCTTCCCAACGCGGCAAGCCCGACCCGGGCACGCCCGCCGCCCCTCCCTCCGGCAAAGGCATGCCGGCCAAAGACCCTCGTGCGCAACGCTCGCGTCCCGGCGAGCAGGACACCCTGAAGGACGGCGCCGTCGAGTCCAGCCTGGAACTGCCGCACGAACGCGACCAGGCGGTGGACATGACGAATGCCAAACCCAATCCCGTCGTCGAGCAGGCGGGGCGCGACCTGAAACGCGGCGTCAAGGACACCAGCAAAAGCGTGGAGATGGACCGCGCCTACAAAAAGCTCGGGTCCTGACGCATCCCTGCCTCGCCGGACGGCGGGCACCATTACCTCCAGAAACCGAAACCGCAAATGCGTCGCCACCCTGAATTCGATTGGAAATGATCAAATATTTCGCTATGATGAATTAGTTTGTAAATTTATATACATTTAATTCAGCTCCGACCTGATGGCGACATTTCCCGGCAACCCTTCGATGGCACAGCGCATTGGGCGCCTGCTGCCGACGCTGACGCGCTCCCATCGGCAGATGGCCGACTACGTGCTGGCCCACCCTTTGCAGGCGGCCACCATGCCCATCGACGAGCTGGCCGCCACGCTGGGGGTTTCCGTGGCCACCGCCAATCGCTTCGCCCGGGCGCTGGAATTTGACGGCTATCCGCAGTTCCGCGCCGCGCTGGTGCTGGGCTTCGAAGCCACGCTGGCCCCGGTCGAGAAGCTGCGCAACAAGCTGGAGCACTCCGCCACGGTGGCCGACGTGTTTGCATCCGCCCTGGCGCAAACCCAACGCAACATCGAACTGACACGCCAATCGCTGGACGCCCAGAGCTGCGAGCAGGCGGTGGCGGCGATCCTGAAGGCCCGGCGCATTTACATTGCCGGCTTTGGCAGCAGCAGCTGGCTGGGCGGGCTGCTGCAGCGTTCGCTGGACCCTTACTGCGACAACGTCCAGCTGCTGGCCAGCGTGGAGAGCTCCTCGTACGGCGCGCGCGTGCTGTCCCGCCTCAAGCCCGAAGACCTGCTGATCGCCATTGCCTACCCGCGCTATTTCGGCGACACCATCCTGCTGGCGCGCCGCGCGCGCGATGCCGGCGTGCCGGTGCTGGCACTGACCGACCGCGTGACATCGCCGCTGGCGCCCCTGGCCACCGTCGCGCTGTATGCCCATACCGAGAGCCAGTATTTCGCGAACTCCGAAGCCACCGTGCTGGCCCTGATCGAAGCCTTGTGCAGCGCCGTCGCCCACAGCGGCAAAGGTTCGCTCATGGCGGCGACACAACTCGCCGAGTCGGTGCTGCCCTGGTTGCACGGCAACCACGCCGGCCGGCTGCGCGCCGATGCGGACACCGCAACACCGCCTTCCCGCAAAGCCCGTACCCAAAAATTGCCAAAGGTTTCCAAGTGACACGGCCCCAGCCCCTTCCCCTTATCGCCATCCACGGCGGCGCCGGCACCATGAGCCGCAGCCACATCAGCACGGAACAAAACGCGGCCTACCACGCCGCCCTGCAGGGCATTCTGCGGCCCGCGCAACAGCTGCTGGCCGGCGGCGGCAGCGCACTCGACGCGGTCAGCCTGGCAGTGGAGCTGCTCGAGGACTGCCCGCTCTTCAATGCCGGGCACGGCGCCGTCTTCACCCACGACGAAACCCATGAACTCGACGCCGCCGTGATGGACGGCGCGACCCTGCGCGCCGGCGCGGTGGCCTGCGTGAACCGTGTACGCCGTCCCGTGCGCGCGGCGCGTGCCGTGATGGAGCACAGCGAGCACGTGCTGCTGGTGGCCGCCGGCGCAGAAGCCTTCGCCGAAGAGCAGGGACTGGAGATGGTCTCGCCCGATTATTTTTCGACCGAGGCCCGCCGCGAACAGCTGCGGCGCGCGCTCGCGACCGACGCTGCCGTGCTGGACCACGACGGCGCGGCCCTGGTGTTCCGCTCCAGCGCGGCCGGCGCGCCGCCCCTGGACGAAGGCCGCAAATTCGGCACCGTGGGCGCCGTGGCCCTTGATGCGCGGGGCAACCTGGCCGCCGCCACCTCCACCGGCGGCATGACCAACAAGCGCGCCGGCCGGGTCGGCGACACGCCCCTGATAGGCGCCGGCACCTATGCCGACAACCGCACGGCCGCGATTTCCTGCACCGGCACCGGCGAAATGTTCATACGCACCGCGGCGGCCTACGACATCTGCGCGCGCATGGCCTACGCCGGCATGCCGCTGGATGCGGCCGCCCGGGAAGTGGTCATGAACGTGCTGCCCGCCATCGGCGGGCGCGGCGGCCTGATCGCCGTCGACGCGCAAGGCAATCTGAGCCTTCCCTTCAACACCGAGGGCATGTACCGCGGCTGGGCCCGCGTGGGCGAGGCGCCGGTGAGCGCGATTTACGCCGACGATGCCAAAGACACCGACGGATGCGCCGCATGAGCTCCGTGCCAAGCCGCCAGCGCGTCATCGAGGTCCAGGACCTCAGTGTGAGTTTTTCCAATGAGCAACGCACCGTGCACGCGGTGCGCAATCTCGGCTTTCACGTCGATGCCGGGGAAACGCTCGCCATCGTGGGCGAATCCGGCTCCGGCAAATCGGTGTCCTCGCTGGCCCTCATGCGCCTGGTGGAGCAAGGCGGCGGACGCCTGGGCAGCGGCAGCATGTGGCTGACACGCCGCAACGGCGAGCGCCTCGACCTGGCGCGCGCTTCGCAATCGCAGATGCGCAGCCTGCGCGGCGCCGACCTGGCCATGGTGTTCCAGGAGCCCATGACCTCGCTCAACCCGGTGTTCACCGTGGGCGAGCAGATCGCCGAATCGATACGCCTGCACCAGGGGCTTTCGCGCAAGGCGGCGCTGGCCGAAGCGCTGCGCATGCTCGACCTGGTCCGCATTCCGGAAGCCAGAAACGTGCTGGGGCGCCATCCGCACCAGCTGTCGGGTGGCATGCGCCAGCGCGTGGTGATCGCGATGGCGCTGGCCTGCAAACCCACGCTGCTGATCGCCGACGAACCCACCACTGCTCTGGACGTGACTATCCAGGCGCAGATCCTCGCGCTGATCCAGCAGCTGCAGCGTGAACTGGCCATGGCGGTGATCTTCATCACCCACGACATGGGCGTGGTGGCCGAAATTGCCGACCGCGTGCTGGTGATGTACCGCGGCGACAAGGTGGAAGAAGGCGACTGTGCCAGTCTCTTCGCCAGGCCGCAACAACCCTACACCCAGGCCTTGCTGGCGGCGGTGCCCCGGCTCGGGGCCATGCACGGGCAGGACCTGCCGGCGCGCTTTGCGGTGCCGGGCGCGCCGCAGGGCAAAGATGCCGAAGACGGCCAGCCCCTCAGCGCCGCAGACACCGTGCGCCACGACCTGCCGCCGGTCCTCAAGGTGCAGGACCTGGTCACGCGCTTTCCGCTGGCGGGCGGGCTGTTCGGGCGCGCGCAACGGCAGGTGTATGCGGTGGAGCAGCTCAGCTTCGAACTCAAGGCCGGTGAAACCTTGTCGCTGGTCGGAGAATCAGGCTGCGGAAAATCCACCACGGGCCGTTCGCTGGCCCGGCTGCTGGAATTCAACAGCGGCCAGGTCGAGGTCGCGGGGCGTGACATTTCGGCGCTCAAGGGCCGGGCCCTGCAGGCCTTGCGCCGCGATATCCAGTTCGTGTTCCAGGACCCCTTTGCGTCGCTCGATCCGCGGTTGACGGTCGGCTATTCGGTCATGGAGCCCATGCTGATACACAAGCTCGCATCGCCCGAGGAGGCGCAGGAGCGCGTGCGCTGGCTGCTGGGCAAGGTGGGCTTGCCGGCCGAAGCGGCCCATCGCTACCCGCACGAATTCTCCGGCGGGCAACGCCAGCGTGTGGCGATCGCCCGGGCACTGGCGCTCAACCCCAAGGTGGTGATCGCCGACGAGGCGGTGTCGGCGCTGGACGTGTCGATCCGCGCGCAGATCATCAACCTGATGCTGGACCTGCAGCAGGAATTCGGCGTCGCCTTCCTGTTCATCTCGCACGACATGGCGGTGGTGGAGCGCATCAGCCACCGCGTGGCCGTGATGTACCTGGGCCAGATCGTGGAGATCGGCCCGCGCCGCGCCGTGTTCGAGAACCCGCAGCACGCCTACACCCGGCGCCTGCTGGCGGCCGTGCCGGTCGCCGACCCGGCGCGCCGCGGCGGCGTGCGCGAACTCATGGCCGACGAAATCCCCAGCCCCATACGCGCCATGGGCGACGCACCGCAAGTGGCGCCGCTGCACCAGGTGGCGCCGGGGCATTTTGTCGCGCGGCATTCGGTGGGAGGCCCTTATTGACCACCCTCATTGACCACCACCGGCCTTTCGCATTGTCTTTCCGTCTCCCGTGTTTGCCCCTCGTTTCGCCTCAAGGAGTTTTTTCATGAAGAATCGTCTCTCCCCCCTCACCACCGCGCTGGCCGGCCTGATCGGCCTGGCATGCCTTGCCGCCGCGCCGGCCCATGCCGCCAAAGACGTGGTCGTTGCCGTCCAGTCCAATTTCACCAGCACCGATCCGTATGACGCCAACGACACGCTGTCGCAGGCCATGGCCAAATCCTTCTACCAGGGCCTCTACGGTTTCGACAAGGACATGAAGATGGTGCCGGTGCTGGCCGAGAGCCACACCGTCAGCAAGGACGGGCTGGTCTACACCTTCAAGCTCAAGTCCGGCATCAAGTTCCATGACGGCACGCCTTTCAACGCCGAGGCCGTGAAAGTCAATTTCGACCGCGTCACCAACCCCGAGAACAAGCTCAAGCGCTACAACCTCTACAAGAACATCGCCAAGACCGAGGCGGTGGACGCCACCACCGTGCGCGTGACGCTCAAGGAGCCCTTCTCGCCCTTCATCAACACACTGGCCCATCCCTCGGGCGTGATGATCTCGCCCGCGGCGCTGGCCAAGTACGGCAGCAAGGGCATCGCGCAGAACCCCGTGGGCACGGGGCCCTTCAAGTTCGTCGAGTGGAAAGCCACCGACTACCTGAAAGTCGCCAAGTGGGACGGCTACTGGAAAAAGGGCTACCCCAAGGTGGACAGCATCACCTGGCGCCCCGTGGTGGACAACAACACGCGCGCGGCCATGATGCAGACCAACGAAGCCCACTTCGCCTTCCCGATGCCGCCCGAAACGGTGGACAGCCTGTCGAAGAAGCCGAGCCTGGAGGTGACCAGCGCGCCTTCCATCATCCATCGCTACCTCTCGATGAACACGCTGCAAAAACCCTTCGACAACCCCAAGGTGCGTGAAGCCATCAACTACGCGATCAACAAGGAAGCGCTGGTCAAGGTGGCTTTCTCGGGCTATGCGATTCCCGCCGAAGGCGTGGTGCCCCACGGTGTGGAATACGCCGCCAAGCTGGGCCCCTGGCCCTACAACCCGGCCAAGGCGCGCGAGCTGCTGAAGGAAGCCGGTTATCCCAACGGTTTTGAAAGCACCCTGTGGTCGGCCTACAACTACACCACCGCGCAGAAGGTGATCCAGTTCGTGCAGCAGCAGCTGGCCCAGGTCGGCATCAAGGTGCAGGTGCAGGCGCTCGAAGCCGGCCAGCGCGTGGAACGCGTGGAGAGCGCGCAGGACCCTGCAACGGCTCCGGTGCGCATGTACTACGTGGGCTGGTCCTCGTCCACCGGTGAAGCCGACTGGGCCCTGCGTCCCCTGCTGGCCTCCGAGTCCCTGCCGCCCAAGATGTTCAACACCGCCTACTACAAGAACCCTGAAGTGGACGCCGACATCGCCAAGGCGCTGGTCACCACCAGCGGCGCGGAGAAGGCCAAGCTGTACACCGACGCCCAGCAGCGCATCTGGAAAGACGCTCCCTGGGCCTTCCTGGTGACCGAACGGCTGCTCTCGGTGCGTGCGCGCAACCTGGCCGGCTTTTACGTGATCCCGGACGGCAGCTTCAACTTCGACGAAGTCGAACTCAAGTAATCCCGCAACAGCCTCCTGACAAACGCGATCACCGCATGACCTACTACCTTCTCAAGCGCCTGCTGGGCCTGCTGCCGACGCTGCTGATCGTGGCCGTGCTGGTGTTCCTGTTCGTGCACCTGCTGCCCGGCGATCCGGCGCGCCTGGCCGCCGGGCCCGACGCGGGACCTGAAACCGTGGAGCTGGTGCGCCGCGACCTGGGACTGGACCTGCCGATACCGCAGCAGTTCGTGCGTTTTTTCAGCCATGCGCTGCAAGGCGACTTCGGCCTGTCCATCCGCACCAAGCGGCCCGTGGCCACGGAGATCTCGGAGCGCTTTGCCCCCACCTTCTGGCTCACCATCGCGGCCATGGGCTGGTCGGTGTTGCTGGGGCTGGTGCTGGGCATGGTGTCGGCGGTGTGGCGCAACCGCTGGCCCGACCGGCTGGGCATGTCGCTGGCGGTCTCGGGCATCTCGTTTCCCTCGTTCGCGCTGGGCATGCTGCTGATGCAATTTTTCTCGGTGCAGCTGGGTTGGCTGCCCACCGTCGGGGCCGATTCGTGGCGGCACTACATCCTGCCGTCCCTCACGCTGGGCGCGGGTGTGGCGGCCGTGATGGCGCGCTTCACGCGCAGCTCCTTCATCGACATCCTCAAGGAAGACTATGTGCGCACGGCGCGCGCCAAGGGCCTGTCCGAAACCGTGGTGGTCGTGAAGCATGCGCTGCGCAACGCGCTGATCCCGGTGGTCACCATGATGGGCCTGCAGTTCGGCTTCCTGCTGGGCGGCTCCATCGTCGTCGAGGTCGTATTCAACTGGCCCGGCATGGGCCGGCTGCTGGTCGACGCGGTGGAGATGCGGGACTACCCCGTGATCCAGGCGCTGGTGCTGCTGTTCTCGCTCGAATTCATCCTGATCAACCTGGTGGTGGACATGCTCTACGCCATCATCAACCCGACCATCCGTTTCAAGTGAACACCACCGAAACCCCAAGCACCGCCGCCGCGGACGTGCCGCCGGCCGCCCTCGCCGTGCGCACGCCCGCCGCCGAGTTCTGGCGGAAATTCAAGAAGCAGCGCGTGGCCCTCGTGGCCGGTGGTTTTGTGCTGCTGCTGGTGCTCGTCGCGGTGCTCGCGCCCTGGCTGAGCCCTTTCGACGCCGAGAACTTCTTCGACTACGACGCCCTGAACACGCCGCCCTCGGCCAAACACTGGTTCGGTGTGGACGCGCTGGGGCGCGACATCTTCAGCCGCATCCTGATGGGCGCGCGCATCTCCCTGGCCGCGGGCCTGGTCTCGGTGGCCGTGGGCGCCGTGATCGGCACGCTGCTGGGCCTGCTGGCGGGCTACTACGAAGGCTGGTGGGACCGCATCGTCATGCGCATGTCCGACGTGCTGTTTGCCTTTCCCGGCATCTTGCTGGCCATCGGGATCGTCGCGATCCTGGGCAACGGCATGATCAACGTGATCATGGCCGTGGCCGTCTTCAGCGTGCCGGCGTTTGCGCGCCTGGTGCGCGGCAATGTGCTGTCGCTCAAGCACCAGACCTACATCGAGGCGGTGCGCTCCATAGGCGCGCCCGACTCGGTCATCATGCTGCGCCACCTGCTGCCGGGCACGGTGTCCTCGGTGGTGGTGTACCTGACCATGCGCATTGGCACCTCCATCATCACGGCCGCCAGCCTTTCCTTCCTCGGCCTGGGCGCGCAGCCGCCCACGCCGGAATGGGGCGCCATGCTCAACGAGGCGCGCGCCGACATGCTCAATGCGCCGCATATCGCGCTGTTCCCCAGCCTGGCCATCTTCCTGACCGTGCTGGCCTTCAACCTGCTGGGCGACGGCCTGCGCGATGCGCTGGACCCCAAGATCGACCGCCAGTAAGCGGGGCAAGGTTTCGTGACACCGCGCCACCTGCTGCCCCGCATCGGCAGCCTGCCACAGGGGCCCCGCAACGCCATCACCGACGTCGCCGGCGTCACCGTGGGCCATTGCACGCTGGACGCGAACGAGGTGCAAACGGGCGTGACGGTGGTGCGCCCCCATGCCGGCGACCTGTTCCGCGACCGGGTGCCGGCAGCGGCCGTGGTGCTCAACGGGTTCGGCAAGAGCGTGGGCCTGCTTCAGGTCGACGAGCTCGGCGTGCTGGAAACGCCGATTGCGCTCACCAATACCTTTTCGGTCGCCGCCGTGGCCACCGCGCAGATCCGGCAGTGCGTCGCCGCCAATCCCGAAACAGGACGCGGCCTGCCCACGGTCAACCCGCTGGTGTTTGAATGCAACGACGGCTTTCTCAACGACATCCAGCGCATGGCCGTCACGGAACAGCACTACCTGCAGGCCTGCGGGCAGGCCGGCGTGGAGGTTGAGGAAGGTTCGGTCGGTGCGGGGCGCGGCATGTCGAGCTTCGGGCTCAAAGGCGGTATCGGCACGGCCTCGCGCCGCGTGCCGGCCCGGGGAGGCGGCGAGCACACTGTCGGCGCCCTGGTGCTGGCCAACTACGGCCAGCTGCCGCAACTGGTCCTGGCGGGCCAGGTCCTTGGCGCCCGGCTGGTGGCACATCAGGCACAAACGGCAGAGCCCGAAAAAGGCTCCATCATCCTGCTGATTGCTACCGATGCCCCCCTTGACGCGCGCCAGCTGCGCCGGCTGGCATTGCGCGCCGGCGCCGGGCTGGCCCGCACCGGCTCGGTGTTCGGCCACGGCAGCGGCGACATCGCCCTGGCGTTTTCCACCGCCTACACCGTGCCGCAGCAAACCGCCAGGCCCATGCCCGCCGTGGCGATGCTGCACGACAGCTTGATCGACCCGCTGTTCCAGGCGGTTGCCGACAGCACCGAGCAAGCCATCCTCCATGCCCTGTGGCAGGCGCGAGCCGTCACCGGCCGAGGCGGCCACCATCGCAACGCACTGCACGACCTGCTGCCGGATTGGCCTTCATCCCCATCCTCATCTTCTTTTCTACCTTCACCGGATTCCCCATGAAAGTCCTGATCTCCACCGACATCGAAGGCGTTGCCGGCGTCTTTCACCACGAGCAGGTGCGGGCCGGCAATCCCGAGTACGAACGCGCCCGCCTGCTGATGACGCACGAGGCCAACGCCGCCATCGCCGGCGCCTTCGACGCGGGGGCCACCGAGGTGCTGGTCAACGATTCACATGGAAGTTTTCGCAACATGCCGGCCGAGCTGCTGGACGCGCGCGCCCAGGCCGTCATGGGAAAGCCGCGCTACCTGAGCATGATGGCCGGCGTCGACGACGGCGTGGACGCGGTCTGCATGATCGGCTACCACTCTCGCGCGCAAGGCCGCGGCATCCTGGCGCACACCATCAACAGCTTTGCCTTTGCCCGCGTGTACTTCAACGGCCTTGAGCTGGGCGAGGCCGGGATTTACGGCGCGCTGGCCGGCGAGTACGGCGTACCGGTGGTGATGGCCAGCGGCGACGACGTGTTCATCGAGGAGCACCGCCCGCTGTTTCCGCATGCCACTTTTGTGCAAACCAAGCGGGCCACAGGCCAGACCAGCGGCATCAGCCTGTCCCCGGCCCTGGCCTGCGGCGCCATTCGCGCCGGCGTGGCCGCCGCGCTGGCACAGCACGGTTCAGCCCGTCCCTACGTGCTGCCGGGTCGCATCGCCGTGCGCATCCAGACCCAGTCGCCGGCGCTGGCCGACCTGTTTTGCCAATGGCCGGCCTTGCGCCGGCTGGATGGGGACGAAGTCGGCTTCGACGCGCCCTCGGTGGAAGCCGCGGTGCGCATGGTCAACAGCCTGTCGGCCATGTCCAGCATGTTGCGCTAGAAACCTTTTCGAGGATTAAGAGCGGCGCTAAGGCACGCGCGGCGTATGTTCCACGCCCTGTTGCCCTATCCCCCGCTCGCTCATCCAGCGCAGCAGGTCCAGCCACATCTGGCGCATCTCGGCGTCCAGCGGGGTGCGCGTGGAGTTGGGCAGCTCTATGGTCACGACCGGCACGCCTTTGTGGATGCCGCCGTAGTTGCCCAGCGAGCCCGGGAAGATGCCGACCTGGTCCAGGTACAGCCGCCCCAGGCGCGAAGGCGGCACCGAAGGGCCGTCGAAGTCGAGCACGCCGTAAGGCGCATGGATGCTGACGATGAGCTGGGGCTTGAAGCTTTGCATCTGCTCATGCAAAAACCGCGACTCGGGTTCGGACAGCGGCTTGGGGCCGGGCCAGCGGCGCGGGTCCTTGCCCGTACGTTTTTCCCAGTAGACCCTGGCGTCGCGTTCCCAGTTGGGGGTCGGGAAATTGCGGTTCAGGTCCACGCCATGCGCATTGACGCGGCGCGGCGGCCTGGAGAGCACGCCGTCGGGATTGAGCACCGGCACAAAACGCCAGTGGACTACCTGGGGCGCGTCCTGCGGCGGCTGCGCGGCCAGCTTGATCCAGTGCAGGGCCACCGCGCCCGAGGACAGCTCGTCGCCGTGGATGGCGCCCACCACCAGCACGCGCAGGCTGGCGTTGTCCGGCTTGATGTCGCGCACCCAGAGCGCCTGCCCGCTGACCGAGCGCGCGCCCGAGGGCTGCAGTTGGGCCGCATCGCAAAGTTCGCGCTTGACGTTCGGCAGCCTGGCCGCGTATTCGGCGCAAGGCGAAGCGGCTTGGGCACCCGTCGCTATCAAATAAGTAGCAAGCAGGCAAAGGGCAAAGCGGCGAAACGGCATGCCCGCAAGTTTAACCGGCGCCGCCGCGGCCTGCGCCGACCGGCCCGCCTAGACCCTGGCGCAAACAGGCCCCGCCGGCATCAGTTAAATTAGCTGTCTATGCCGACTCCCGCCATCCCTCGCCAAGCGAGCAGCCCCAGTTTTTCACAGCGAGAATTCCGGGCGTCGCTGGCGACGTTCGCCACCGGGGTCACCATCGTCACCGCCCGCACGCCGGCCGGCGTGCTGGTGGGCCTGACCGCCAACTCCTTCAATTCGGTGTCGCTGCAACCGCCGCTGGTGCTCTGGAGCCTGGCGCGCGCGGCGGGCTCCATGGCCGCGCTCAGCACCGGCTCGCACTACGCGATCAACATCCTCGCGGCCGACCAGAAAGCGCTGGCCGAACGCTTTGCCAGCGGGCGCGCGGACCGCTGGGACGGCGTGGCCCACACCGAAGGCGCCAGCGGCGCGCCGCTGCTGGACGGCGCGGCCGCCCACTTCGAATGCTTCAACCGCAGCCGCTACGAGGAAGGCGACCACGTGATCTTCGTGGGTGAAGTCGAGCGCTGCGGCCACCGCGCGGGCGCCTCGCCGCTGCTGTTCCACGGCGGCAAGTTTTATACAGAGCATCCGTTGTAGCCGGCGGCATTAGCCGCGCCCCTTTCGCAGAGCCCCCATCCCAACCTTCCCCCAGAGGGGGAAGGAGCAATAAACGGAATGATCCTGACCCCCCGCAGCTTTACCTACTGGCTTCTACTCCCTCCCCCACTGGGGGAGGGCAGGGGTGGGGGCCAGCGGCGGTCGATCATTTCAAGGCTTCAACCCTAGCATCCACACCCCGAATTTCTAGCCCCCTCACCCATGACACGCAAGACGCATCTAGACACCCTCGCCATGTCCCTGCTGCTGGGCTGCTGCCTGTTCTGGGGCCTGCAGCAGGTCCTGATCAAGGCCACGATCAGCGAGATCCCGCCCATGTTCCAGGCCTCGCTGCGCCTCGTCGGCGCCACCGTCCTGCTGTGGCTCTGGTGCCTGTGGCGCAAGATTCCGCTGTTCAGCCGCGACGGCTCACTCAAAGCCGGCCTGCTGGCGGGCGCCCTGTTCGGCGCGGAGTTCGCCTGCATCTATGTGGGCCTGCAATACACCAGCGCCTCGCGCCTCACCGTGTTTTTGTACACCTCGCCCTTCTGGGTCGCGGCGCTGGTGCCGCTGTGGGTCAAGTCCGAACGGCTGCGCGGCCTGCAATGGCTGGGCCTGCTGTGCGCGTTTGCCGCCGTGGTGTTCGCGCTGCGTGAAGGTTTCACCGGCGACCATGCCTCGACCGCGCGCGGCGACCTGCTGGCACTGGCCGCCGGCATGCTGTGGGGCCTGACCACCGTCGTGATCCGTGCCACCAAACTCGTCAGCATCTCCGCCGAAAAGCTGCTGTTCTACCAGCTGGCCGTGAGCGCCGCCGTGTTCCCCTTCCTGTCGCTCTACCTGGGCGAGCAGTGGTCCTGGCACTTCAGCCCCTTCGCCATCACCTCCCTGCTGCTGCAGACGGTGATAGGCGCCTTTGCCAGCTACCTGGCCTGGATGTGGATGCTGGGGCGCTACCCGGCCACCAAAATTTCAGTGTTTGTGTTTTTTACGCCGCTGTTCGCGCTGCTGTTCGGCGCGCTGTGGCTGAAAGAAAGCGTGACCACCGGCCTGCTGGTGGCGCTGGCCACCGTGGCGGCCGGCATCGTACTGGTCAACCGCAAGCCGGCAGGCGCATAATTTTTCCGCATGACGCCCCACCCACGCATCCCCGGCCACCGATTCCTCCACTCACCCGGCCCCACGCGGGTGCCCGACGAGGTCATGGACGCGATGCGGCGCCAGCCCATGGACCTGGCCGACCCGCGGCTTGATCGTGTGATCCAGGCCTGCGAGACCGGGCTCAAGGCGCTGCTGCAAACCGAAAAGGCCGACGTCTTCCTGTATGCCTGCAACGGCCACGGCGCCTGGGAGGCCGTGATCGCCAACCTGCTCGCACCCGGCCAGCAGGTGCTCATCGCCGGCACCGGGCATTTCTCCGAATCCTGGGCCGTGCAGGCCGAGGCCATGGGCGCGAAAGTGCTGCGCACGCCCTGGCGCGAGGGTTATCCGATTGACGTGCCGGCGATAGAAGCCGCGTTGCGCGCCGACACCGCGCACGCCATCGTGGCCGTGTTTGCAGTCCACACCGACACCGCCAGCGGCATGACCAGCGACCTCGCCCGGATCCGGCAGGCGCTGGATGCCGCGGCGCATCCCGCGCTGCTGGTGGTGGACGTGGTCGCCTCGCTGGGCGCGGCGCCCTTTGCCATGGATGCGCTGGGCGCCAACGTCGTACTGGGCGCTTCACAAAAAGGCCTGATGGTGCCGCCCGGCCTGGCCTTTGTGGCCGCAGACGCCGCCGCGATGAAGGTCGCCGCGGCCAACCCCTCACCGCGCTTCTACTGGGACTGGGCGCGTCGGCAAAGCCCGCTGAGCTATCGCAAGTTCTGCGGCACGCCGCCGCAAAGCCTGCTCTTCGGCCTAGAGGCCGCACTGGGATTGATTTTTCACGAGGGCGTTGAGCAAGTCGTCGCCCGCCACCGGATGATCGCCAGCGCCGTGCATGCCGCCGTCGAGGGCTGGAGTGAAGGCGGTGCGCTCAGCCTGTTTGTGCGCGAGCCGGCCGCGCGCTCGGTCTCTGTCACCACGGTGTCCGTGGCTGCCGGCATAGACCCTGAAGCCTTGCGCGCGGTCGCGCGCGAGCAGTTCCAGGTCGCCATCGCGGGCGGCCTGGGCCCGCTGGCCGGCCGCAGCTTTCGCATAGGCCACCTGGGCGACATGAACCCAGCGATGATCCTGGGCTGCCTGGCCGGCGTGGAAGCAGCCCTGCGGGTGCAGGGCATTCCCATCGGCAGCGGCGGCGTGCAGCATGCCGTCGCGGCACTGGCGGGTGGAGTTACTGGGAAGCGGTAATACCGCCGTCGAGGTAAAGCACTTGGCCCGTGACAAACCGGGATGCGGGCGCCGCAAAAAATACCGCCGCGCCGGCCACGTCCTGCGGGTCCGCCACGCGGCCCAGCGGAATGCGCTCCAGCACCTGTTTGCGCGTCTCGGGATTTTCCAGCCAGTGGCGCGCCATCTCGGTCTGTACCACCGTGGGCGCGATGCCGTTGACGGTGATGCCGTGCGGCGCGAGTTCGCTGGCGTGCTGGCGTATCAGCATGACCAGGCCACCCTTGCTGCTGCTGTAGGCCGAGTAGCCACGGCCGCGCAAACCGAGCTGCGCGCGCACCGAGAGCAAATGCACCTGCGCGCCGCCCTTGCCGCCTGCGATCTGCTGTCTGGCTGCCGCCTGCGCTAAAAACATCGCGGCCTTCAGATTAACCTGCAGCACTTCGTCAAAGGCTTCTTCGGTGACCTCTAGCAAGGCCTGCTCGCGCTGCATGCCGACGCAGTTCACCAGGATGTCGAGGCCGCCCCATCGCCCGGCCACCGCGTCGACGGAAGCCTGCATCTGCGTCACCGAATGCGCGTCCATGGCCAGGCCCATGGCTTCATGTCCCGCCGCCTGCAAGGCCGAGGCCACGGCCTGCGCCTTGGCCTCGTCGCGGCCCGACACCGCGACACGCGCGCCGGCCATCGCCAGGCCCCAGGCAATCGCCTCGCCAATGCCACCGTAGCCGCCGGGTACGTAAGCGGTCTTGCCGTGCAGGTCAAACAGGCCTGTCAGCGCGGTGCTGAAATCGATGGAGGGTGTGATGCTGCTCATGGATGGCGAAATTGTGGGCGCAAAGCGGGCGGGCGGCGAAAGGGCTTTCCCTGCCAAGGGCCTGTTAGCACTATGTTTACAAATGCGAATGGGGTGAAAACGGCGCCAATCAAGGCGCGCGACGACGCCCAGACCGGGTGTCTGCGCTAGGAGCGCAACGCCGAGTGGCGCCGTTTTCACCCCATTCCCTTCGGGTTGCGATCAAAAAGGCCTTGCGCGGCGTTGCAAAGCCTTGACGGGGTTCACCCCGCCTGCGTTTTGCGCCTTGCTCAAGGCCTTTTTGACTCGCAACGCATCTTGCAAACATAGTGCTAACAGGCCCTAGTCCATCAACAGGCCGCCATTGAGATCAATGATTTCGCCGGTAATGAAACCCGACAGCGGCGAAGCAAGGAAGCGCACCACATGCGCGAATTCCTCGGGTTCGCAAAAGCGGCCGACCGGGATGTCCTTGAGCAGCTTCTGGCGCTGCTCCTCGTTGAGCTGTTCGGTGATCATGGGCGTCTTGACGTAAGCCGGCGCGACGGCGTTGGCCGTGACGCCAAAGGGTGCGAGCTCGCGCGCCAGCGAGAAGGTCAACGAACTCATCGCGCCCTTGGACACCGAGTACGCCGTACCCGCCGTCAGGCCGCCGGTCTTGGCCGCCAGCGAGCTGGTGTTGATGATGCGGCCGAAGCGCCGCGCCTTCATCGCCGGCACCACCTGCTGCGCAAGGTAAAACGCACCGTCCAGGTTGGCGCCCAGCACGCGCCGCCATTCACCGGCTTCGGTGGCTTCGACCTTGTTGTTCGACAGGATGCCGGCGTTGTTGACCAGGATGTCGACGGGCCCGAAGGCCTTGACGATGAGCGCATGGCCGTCGCTGACGGCGGCCGCATCGCTGATGTCAAACGAGAACGGTAGGGCACGCGAACCCAGCTCATCGGCCAGCGCGCGGTTGCGCTCATGGCTCACATCGACCATCGCGACCTTGCAGCCGTCTTCGAGCAAGGCCTTGACGACGGCCAGGCCCATGGTGCCGGCCGCGCCCGTGACCAGCGCGACTTTGTCTTGAAGCGATTTCATTCAAATAGCTTTCTGCTGAGACGAGTGAATCAAGCGTCTAAAACGCTCTTTTTTCCGAAGAGGCCGCGCGAACGAAAAGTCACAACGGCAATGAACAACAGGTACATGGACATCAGCGACCACTCGGATGCATAGGACCCTGTGAGCCCCACCACCATGCCGACCATCAGTCCCGCAATCACCGCGCCCCACAGCGAACCGACACCGCCCAGCACAATGATCAGGAAAGCCGGCACCACCGCATCCACGCCCACATGCGGGCGTATGCCCCAGATCGGCGCCATGACCACACCCGCGATGGCGGCCAGCGCCACGCCCAGGCCGAAGACGAAGAGGCGCAGGCGCGAAAGGTTGATGCCCAGGGCGCGTACCATTTCGCTGTCGTGCGCGCCGGCCTTGATGATGGCACCGTAGGGTGTCTTTTGCAAAAACACCCAGAGCAGCACAATCATCAGGACGGCAAAGCCGCTGGCGAAGAAGCGGTACTTTGAATAGACCAGGTCGCCCATCAGGAAAGCGCCGGAGATCACCTCGGGCAGCATCAGCTGCTTTTCCGACGAGCCCCACACCAGCCGTATGCCCTCTTCAATCACCAGGGCAGCGCCGAAGGTCAGCAGCAGCCCGTACAGCGGGTCGCGGCCGTAGGTACGCCGCATGCACAGCTCCAGCAGCATGCCGAAGATGCCGACAAAAATCGGCGCAAAAACAAGCGCCACGCCGTAGCGCGTTCCGAGTGGCAAGCTCATGTACCAGGCCTGCAGGTTGGGAAACATACCCAGCTGCGGCGCGATCAGGAAGAGCGCGAAGTACATGCCCAGCGCGAACAGCGAACCGTGCGCGAGGTTGATGGTCTCCATCACCCCCACGATCAGCATGAAGCCCAGCGCGATCAGCGCGAACAACAGCCCCAGCGAGATGCCGTTGACGAGATGCGGAATAAGCTGGAGCAGGAAATCCATGTCGGTCTTTGAAGGTCAAGGGCCGGTCAGGCTTCGTAGCTTGGCGTCGCGTCGTAGCTCTCGAGCTTGCAGGCGCCCGCGGAATCCTTGTCCATCACGTCCTTGGGATCGGCCTGCGTGAGGATCTTGAAGATGTCGTCCTTCTCGGCCGGCTGGTCGTTGTAGCTGGCCATGTAAATCGTCTGCTGGCACTGGTGGGTGACCGGGTCCATCCAGGCGTCGTAGTGCTGCAGGCGGTCGGCGGCGCTCATCTTGCGGCCCTCGAGCTTCTTGATGACGGCGATGTTGTTGGTGGTGCCGGCTTCTTCCACGCAGCGCAGCAGTTCGCGCGTGGCCATGTAGCCGTTGTGGTACACATTGCCCGGCACGCGTATCGCCATGCCCGGGAACTGCTTCTGGTAGGCCGCGACGAACTCCTTCACGCCGGGCAGGTTCAGGCGCCAGTACCAGGTGGTGCCGAAGACGCCGAAGATAGCTTCGGGGCCCAGGCCATAGACGTCGGGCCAGTCCTGCTGGTTGTTGATCCAGGCCATGGTCTGGTTCATCTTGAGCTGCACCACCTGCTGGCGCAGCGCCTTGATGTCGTCGCCGCCCACGGCCGTGGCCACCACATTGGGCTTGAGCTGCTGCAGCTTGAGCAGGTAGGACGAAAAGTCGCGGGTGTTCTGCGGCACCAGCAACTCATCGACGATCTTTCCGCCGTTTGCTTCCACGATGGCGCGTGTCGCCTTGGAGGTGGTGTGGCCCCACACATAGTCGTTGGTCAGCAGCACCCAGTTCTTGCCACTGGCCTTGATCGCGTTCTTGACGATGGCGTTGGAAAAATTGGTGCCGTTGCCGTCCCAGACGAACTTGGTGCGGTGGCAGTCCTTGCCGGCCTCGGTCGGGCTGCTGGAGTTGGTGTTGAGGAACACCGTGCCGTACTTCTGCGCGACCTGCGAGATGGCGTTGGACACGCCCGAGTGCACCGCACCTATCAGGAAGGCCGCCTCGTTGCGCGTGATCATGCGTTCGGCCACACGCGAGCCGGTGGCCGGCGTGGTTTCGGTGTCGATGTGGATGGCCTCGATGCGCCGGCCCAGCACGCCGCCCTTGTCGTTGAATTCCTTGATCGCCATCATGGCGCCCAGGCGCTCCTCGGCGCCCGAGGCCGCGTACAGCCCCGAGGCGTCCATGGTGAGGCCAATGGTCAGCGGCTTCTTCTGGCCGCTCTGCGCCCAGGCGTGGTTGTGCTTCCACGGGCCCATAAAAGGTGCCGCGCCGTACAGGCCCGCGCCCACCAGCGCCAGGCTGGAATGCTTGAGCAGCGTTCGGCGCGAAGTGGCCGTGGCCTCGGGTTTGGATTCGGGACTTGTGTCGTTGTTGTTGATGTCGCTCATGGTTTTGTCTCCTGCGTGTTGAGGGATGGGCTTAACGGGGAACGATCTTGACGTCGTTGAGTTTTTCCTGTGCTTCGAAAAGGGAGGCGATCAGCTTGTCGCCGAAGCCGGCGTTGCTGGCCTGGATCAGGCTCTGGTGCGTGGCCTCGCCCATAAAGCTGGTGACGGGCAGCATCTCGGCCAGGTGGGTGTAGTAGCGCAGGTCTTTCTGCGCATTGGCGATGCCGAACTTGAAGCCGGTGACATCGCCTTCCTTGAGCGTCTTGGTCGCCATCATCTGGAAGATGCCGCAGTTCACACCGCCGGCCGAGATCACGTCGTACAGGCGGTTCAGGTCCAGCCCGCTTTTGGCCGCGACCGCGAAGGCCTCGGCGATCGAAGCGGCAAAACTCATGGCCATCATGTTGTTGACCAGCTTGAGCACATGGCCATGGCCGGGCGGGCCGACGTGGAAGATGTTTTCGCAGAAGGCCTTGAGCACCGGCTCCAGCGTCTTGAAGTCTTCAGGCTCGGCGCCCACCATGGTGTTGAGCCGGCCTTCCTCGGCCTCCTTGGGCGTGCGCGCCAGCGGCGCATCGACCAGCTTGATGCTCTTGGCCGCAAGGTCATTACGGATGCGGGTACTGGAGGCCGGTTCGGCGGTGGAAGTGTCGACCACGATCAGGCCTTTGCGGCCGCTGTCCAGCAAGCCATCCTTGCCGTAGACGATGTCCTCGACCTGGGGCGAGCCCGTGACGCAGATGAACACAATGTCCGATGCCTGCGCGCATTCGGCGTTGGTTTTGGCTTCCTTCGCACCGGCGGCGATGAGGTCGGCCAGGTTGTCGCGGTTGCGGTTGACCTTGAATGTCAGGCCGAAGCCTTTGGCCAGCAGGTTCTTGGCCATGCCGTGGCCCATCATGCCGATGCCGATAAATCCGATTTTAGGTGTCATGTTGTCTCCGTCTTGTTTCTTGTTTTCAGTTCACGGCTTCAGCCGCACCGGCTGAAGCGCCGCTCCGTTTGCCTGCCCGCGCCTGGTCCCACAGCACGATCAGCCGCGCATAACGCTCGGCAATGTCTTTCACGACCGCCGCATCGTCCATGGCGCCCGAGAACCAGCCGTTCGCGGCATCGGCAAAAATCGAACGCCCCACCGCGAAGCCGCGGCAGATGGCGTGCGGCGCCGCGATGCGAAAGCTCTGGGCTAGCTTTTCCTCGCTGGCTTCCAGGCCCAGCACCAGCACGCCGCGGCAATGGGCATCGTGCTGGTGAATGACCGTGGCGATCTTTTCCCAGGCGGCCGCGCTGGCGGCGGGCGGCAGCTTCCACCAGTCGGGGAAGATGCCGGCCTGGTAGATCTGCTCCAGCGCCAGCGGCACGGTGTCGTCGTCGGCCGGCATGTCCTTGGGCGGAATGACCTCGATGAGGAATTCGTGGAAGCTGTCGACACTGGCGCGCTGCAGGTCGCGCAGCTTGGCCAGCTGGCTTTCGCGCAGGGCTGGCGTGTCGTGCGGGTGGTAATACACCAGGCACTTGGCGACGTGCTCGCCGGGCCAGGTCCGCATCGCCGCGCCCAGGCCGGCGCCGGCTTCGAACTGCAGCGGGCGTGAGCCCGGCAGCTCGACCGGTCGCGCCACCCACCAGCCCTTGCCGGTGACCGAAGGAAGCACGTCTTCGCCGAAACGCCCGTCGACGATCACGCCCACACCGGCGCGCTGGCCGGCGCCGCGGCGCGCACCCTCGGCGATCAAGGATTTAAAGACAGGGATGCGCTCATTGCCCGCACCGTGGCGCGCAGCCATTTCTTCGAGCTGCATGCGGTGGTCGAAGGCCAGGATCACCAGCTCTTCCCAGCGGCGTGTGCGCGTGCTGGCGCGGTGCAGGTGTTCGAGTTTCGCGTCTTCGCGCAAGCGGCGCGTGGCCGAGCCGCGCTCCAGGAAAAACTGCAGCTCTTCCCAGCTCGCCATGGCCGGCGCGCAGCCATGGCGCGACACGACCAGCGCCCCGCAGGCATTGGCATAGGCGCAGCAGCGCGTGAGCGGCTCGCCCGGAATCCAGCCGCGCAGAAAGCCCGACATGAAAGCATCGCCCGCGCCCAGCACGTTGTAGACGTCGACCGGAAAGCCCGGGCCTTGCAGGCCCTTTTCCAACGAATCGGGAATCGCGCCGTCGAACACCACGCAACCCATGGGGCCGCGTTTGACGACCAATGTGCCGGCCGTCAGCTCGCGCAGGCGGCGCAAGGCGGCCAGCGTGTCGGTGCTGCCGCCGGCGATGTGGATCTCTTCCTCGGTGCCGACCACCAGGTCGCACTGGCCGATGACGGTTTGCAGGTGCGCGCTGACCTCGCCCGAGGGCACAAAGCGCTGCTCACCCATGCCGGGGCTGGTCAGGCCCCAGAGCACGGGGCGGTAGTCGATGTCCAGCACCACGCGTGTGCCCGCGGCCTTGGCCAGCGCCATGGCGCGGGTGCAGCTTTCATAGGTGAGCGGCTGCGACAGGTGCGTGCCCGAAATCAGCAAGGCCTTGGATGAGGCGATAAAGGCCGCGTCGAAATCGTCCGGGCCGATCGCCATGTCGGCGCAGTTGTCGCGGTAAAACACCAGCGGGAAGGTGTCGCGGTCCTGGATGCCCAGGAAAACCAGCGCGGTCAGGCGCTTGGGGTCGGTGGCGACGTGGCTCACGTCCACGCCCTCGGCCGCCAGGGTTTCGCGCACAAAGCGGCCGTTGTGCTCGTCGCCCACGCGCGTCAGCATGGCGGGCTTCAGGCCCAGGCGCGCCACGCCCACGGCGGTGTTGGCGGGTGAGCCGCCCAGGTATTTGCTGAAGCTCTGCATGTCTTCAAGCCGGCCGCCGATTTGTTCGCCATACAGGTCGACGGCGGCGCGGCCCATGCAGATCAAATCCAGCGGACGGGTCATGCGGCCCCCTTGCGCGTGGCCTTGGCTGCTACCGGCTTGGCCTTGGTTTTCGCGGCGCCCTGCTCGGCCAGCTGGTGGCCGGTGCTGACCACCAGCGCCTGCGCCAGGCACAGCGGCGCGACCAGCGAGCGGAAGGGCTTGGACGAATCGTCGGCCAGCTCCAGGCAAACCTTGGCGTGCGCCTTGAGCGGCGAGATGGGGCCGTCGGTGATGGCGATCACCGAGGCGCCCAGTTTGGCGGCGATGGCCGCGGCCTCGATGACCTCGGGCGAATAGTTGCGAAAGCTCGCGGCGATCAGCACGTCACCGGGCGCGATGGAGCGCAGGCTTTCGCGCAGCATGCCGCCCGTGCCGTCGAGCAGATGGGTGCGCAGTTCAAGCTGGCTCAGCGCATAAGCCAGGTAGCCCGCCACCGGGAAAGCGCGGCGCTGGGCCAGCACGTGGATGCGCGGCGCGGAGGCCATGAGTTTCACGGCCGCTTTGAGGTCGGCCTGGGCGATGCTTTCCTCCAGGTGGCCGAGCTCGGCCACCGATTCGCCCACCAGCTGGTGCAGTACACCGGCCGGCGCGCGCTCGCCGTTGAGCTGCTTGCGGCGCATCTGGTCTATGCGCTCACGGTAGCTGTCGGAACGCTCCAGCAGGTGGCCGCGAAACACCTGCTGCATTTCGGAAAAACCGCCATAGCCCAGCGCGTTGGCGAAACGGATCATGGCCGAAGGCTGCACCTCGGTGGCCTCGGCCACCGTCGCCACCGTGCCCAGCGCCAGGTCGTTGGGTTGCTCAAGCGCGAAGCGCGCGATGCGCTGCAGCTGCTTGGACATGTCCGGGTAAGTCCGGCCAATCAGCGCCTTGAGTTCTTCGTAAGTCGTTGCAGAGTCCATATGTCGTTGTCGCCTGGGGAATGCGATGGACGGGCCGGGCCTGCGTCGCATCAAATTAGAATAAATGTTCTTGCTTGTTTAAATAATAGAACGTATATTCTGTTCTGTCCAGCCCTTCTTCAGCTTTTCTTTCAACGTTTCTTTTCCAGCGCTTTATTCCTTCATCCAATCAGCCAGAACAAACGAAGAGACAAGGTCCCCATGCAACTCGCCTCCGGCCGCGCGCCGCTGATCCCCCTGCCGATGCTCGCCACCCTGCTGGTGCTGCTGTCCACACCGCTATGGGTGGGTCGCGTCGGGCTGTACCAATACCTGGCCCTGGAAATCATGATCTGGGTGCTGTTCGCGCTGGGCTACAACCTGCTGCTGGGCTTCACCGGCCTGCCCTCCTTCGGGCACGGCGCCTTCTTCGGCACGGGCGCTTACGCCTTCGGCCTGCTGCAGCTCAAGGTCTGGCCCAACCTGTGGTTCGACCTGGCCGGCGCGGTGCTGGTCACGGCGGCGCTGGGCGCGCTGGTGGCGCTGTTCATCTCGCACCGGCGCGGCATTTATTACGCGCTGCTCACCATTGCCTTCGGCCAGGTGTTCTGGTTCATCGCCAACAAATGGCATACCGTCACGGGCGGTGAAGACGGGTTGCTCAACATCAAGCGCCTGCCTGCCGATTTCGGTTTTGTGTCTTTCAACCTTTCGGGCAACAACGCCCTCTTTTTCTTTTGCCTGGCGCTGTTCGCACTGGTGCTGCTGGGCCTGTGGCGGCTGATCCATTCGCCGCTGGGCCGCATCTTCAGCGCCATCAAGCAGAACGAAATGCGCGCGGCCTTTGTGGGCTACAACGTCTGGCTCTACAAGTGGCTGGCCTTCACCCTCTCCACCGCCGTCGCGGGCCTGGCCGGCGCACTGTTCGCCATGGCGCAGCAGTCGGCCTACCCCAACGTGATGAGCCTGCACAACTCGGGTTTTGTCGTGATGATGGTGCTGATAGGCGGTGGGCTGGTGAGCTTCTGGGGGCCCGTCATAGGCGCGACTTTCTTTATCCTGGCGCGCGACCTGCTCGGCGCCTACACCGAGACCTGGCTGCTCTGGTACGGGCTGATCTTCATGGCCATGGTCTTGTTCAAACCTGAAGGCGTCGCCGGCGCATGGCAAGCCTGGAAAGCCAGGCCGCGCCGCAACGCGCCGGCCAAGCCGGTCCACGCGGGAGGTGCGCTGTGAAGCTCTTCGAGGCCAGCGGCCTTTCCAAACGTTTTGGCGCCCAGGTGGTGCTGCAGGACATCACGCTCAGCTTCGAGGAAGGCCAACTCAACGGCATCATGGGCCCCAACGGCGCGGGCAAGACCACCTGCTTCAACGTGCTGACGGGCCGCTACAAGCCCGACCGCGGCCGCGTGACCTTTGCCGGTGAAGACATCACAGGCCTGTCGCCGCGCGAGATCGCGCGCAAGGGCGTATCGCGCTCTTTCCAGATCATGAATCTGTTCGACAGCTACACCGCGCTCGACAACGTGCTGGTGGCTACGCCGCATGTGCGCAGGCAGGGCTTCAACCCCTGGCGCGACCTGGGCGCCGACAGCACGGCGCAGCAACTGGCCGCTGCCATCCTCGAACGCGTGGGCCTCAAGGGCAAGGAGCGCACGCTGGCCAGCAGCCTGTCTTACGGAGAGCGCCGCGCGCTGGAGATCGGCGTGGCGCTGGCGGCGGAGCCGCGCATGCTGTTTCTTGACGAGCCCACCGCCGGCCTGGGCGCCGAAGGCACGGCCCGCCTCATGGAGCTGGTGAAAGAACTCAAGCGCCAGCTCACGATTGTGATCATCGAACACGACATGAACTTTCTTTTCAAGCTCGCCGACCAGATCTCCGTCATCCATTGGGGCCAGGTCATCAGCCAGGGCACGCCAGACCAGTTGCGGCAAAACGAATGGGTGCGCCGCTCCAACCTGGGAGCGTTGGCATGAGCGCGGTGCTGAAATCCGTCGTCCAGGCCGTGTCACAGCCGGCGGACATGCTGGCCGTGGAACGTATAGACACTTTTTACGGCGAAACGCAGGTGCTGTTCGACGTGTCGCTCAAAGTCGGCGCCGGTGAGGTGGTGGCGCTGCTGGGCCCCAATGGCGCGGGCAAGACCACGCTGCTGCGCTCCATCCTGGGCCTGACGCCGCCGCGCAAGGGCGCCATTGCCTTCGACGCGCGCGACATCACGCGTTTGCCCACGCACGAAATCGCCAAGGCCGGCATGGGCTGGGTGCCTGACGACAGGCGCATCTTCCCGACGCTGACAGTGGCGCGCAACCTGGCCATCGCGCGCAAGGCCACGCGCTTCCGCTCCTGGCACGAGAAAGAGTGTTTTGAAATCTTCAGCGCGCTCGAGTACCTGATGCACCGGGAGTGCGAAAACCTCTCGGGCGGCGAGATGCAGATGGTCGCGATCTCGCGCGCGCTGCTGGGTTCGCCCGGCCTGGTGCTCTTTGATGAGCCCAGCCAGGGCCTGGCGCCCAAGGTGGTGCAGGACGTGATGAAGACCATCAGCCGGCTCAAGGCCGAAGGCATCGCGGTGCTGGTGGTCGAGCAGAACGTGCAAAGCGCGCTGCGGGTGGCCAACCGCGCCTATGTGATGAACCAGGGCGTGATCGTCCACGAGGGCCCCGCGGCCGACCTGCGCAACGACGCCGCGCTGTGCCGGCAGCTTTTGGGAGTTTGAGCCAGCATGAGCCATCCACTTTTACGTGTCGAGAACGTCGCCAAGCAATACCAGCGCGGCCTCTTGCGCAAGACCACAACCTTTTCACTGAACGCCGATTTCGAAGTACACAAACCCTGCGTGGTCGGTGTCATGGGCCCCAACGGATCCGGCAAGACCACGCTGTTCGAGCTGATCACCGGCAGCAACCTGCCGAGCGCGGGCCGCGTGCTGGTCAACGGCCAGGACATCCACCAGGTGCGCACGCGTGAACGCGACCGGCTGGCGATCCACTACCACCAGTCCTACCAGGTGCGGTCCTTCCAGAAGACCAAACCCGACTTCATGCTGGCGCACGCGCAAAGCGATTCGCCGCTGGTGCACCTGTTCGACGAGCCGCAGTTCAACACCCAGGACGGCTACATCGGCTTCATGCTCGACTTCTTCGCCAAGCTCAAGGCCAACGGCCGGCTGGTGTTTTTATGCCTGCATCCCAACGAGCCTTATCACGTCGACATCCTGCGGCAATGCTGCGAGCGTTTCATCTTTGTGCATAAGGGCGCGGTCAGCGAGGCGCCGGATTTCGACACGCTGGCGCGCGACGAAAGGGTGCGGGCCTACCTGGGGGCGCTGGCGCCGGCACGTTGATCAGCAGCTCACACGCGTTCAGGCCTGTCCAGCTGGTAAATGAAATGCTTGTGGTTGTCGGCCGGGTTGTCGGGCGTCAGCAAGCCGCTGGCCGCGCGCACAAAGCCGGCACGCTCCAGCGCGCACCATGAGGCGGTGTTGTCGGCATGCACCGGCACGACCAGCGCGGGCGCATCGGTGTCATCGCGCCAGAGCTGGCGCACAAATGCGGCGATCATTGCGCTGCCCCAGCCTCGGCCCAGGGCCTTGGGCGGGCCAATCAGGTAGTCGATGCTGCACGCAGCAGCCGGCACGGGAAGAATCGGGGCGAGTTCGGCCAGGTATTGCGGGTAGCTGTCCAGCCGGAAGCGCTGGACAAAGCCGATCGGTTCACCTTGGCGCAAGGCGATAAACACCTCCGCCGGTTCGGTGCCGTCAATGCAGCCGCCGTGATCGGCCTCGATCGCGTCGAGGGACGGGTCGGCGTCCCACCAGCGGGCGACATGCGGCTGGGCCAGCCAGCCACTCAGGAGCGGAAAGTCGCTGCGCGCCAGGCGCCGAAAATCAAAGTCGTCCAATAAAACCCCCGGTATCCCGCCGGATTGTGCCCGCCGCGACCATGACGGACAAGCCGCCGCGCGCGGCGCCCTGGACGACTCAAATCAGGCTGTGTTTCCTGGCCCTGTAGGCCAGCTTCGCACGCGTGGTGTTGAGCCGCCGCGCCGCCGCCGAAAGATTTCCCTGGCAGGCGGAGATGGCGCGTTCCAGCGTGTCGCGCTCGGTTTGCTCCAGGGACTGCGATGAAGCGGCGGTGCTCGCGGGCACGGGATTCGCGCATGCCTGTGCCCCATCGAAGTTCAAGGTGCCTGAACTGCCCTGCAGCCGCAAGGTCATGACCTCGGTGCTCAAGGTCTCGCCGCCGGTGAACAAATGGTGCACGTCGATCAAGCCGTCGGCATCGGCCATGATCACCGCGCGCTCGATCAGGTTCTGCAGTTCGCGGATGTTGCCGGGAAAACCGTAGTTCAGCAGGGTGCGCACCGAGGCCTGCGTGAAGCCGCCGGTGTTGCAGCCGTGCTTGCGCCGGTAGTGGTTCAGGAAATGGTTCATCAACAACGGAATGTCGTCGCGCCGCTCGCGCAGCGGCGGCAGGTGGATGGGGAACACATTGAGCCGGAAGAACAGGTCTTCGCGGAACCTGCCTTCGCGCACGGCCTGGCGCAAGTCCTCATTGGTGGCGGCCACCACGCGCACGTCGACCGCGATGCCGCGCGTGCCGCCCACGCGCTCGACCTCGCCCTCCTGCAGGGCGCGCAGCAGCTTGCCTTGCGCCACAAAACTCAGCATGCCGATTTCGTCCAGGAAAAGGGTGCCGCCGCTGGCCCGCTCAAAGCGGCCCGGCCGCGAATGGCTGGCCCCGGTGTAGGCGCCGCGCTCCACGCCGAACAGCTCGGACTCGATCAGGGTTTCCGGGATGGCCGCGCAGTTCACAGCAATGAAAGGCTGGTCCTTGCGCGGGCTGATCCTGTGCAGCATGCTGGCGAACTTCTCCTTGCCCACACCCGACTCACCCGTGAACAGCACGGTGGCGGTGGTGCGCGCCACCCGGCTCAACTGGTGGCAGGCCGCGTTGAAGGCCGATGAAGCGCCCACCATCGCGTCGCCGGCCGGCGCTTCGCTGGGCGCCAGGTCGGCCGGGCCCGCTTCGCTGCGCGCATAGGCCGCGGTGTCGACAAACTCCCTCGCGTTCAGGTAACGCATGTCCTCTTCAATGTTCTCCCACTTGTCGGCGGACTTGCCGACCACCCGGCATTGCGCCTGGCCCATGGACCGGCACATGGTTTCCCGGAAAACGATGAGACGGCCGAACAGCGTGCTGACGTAGCCCGTGGCATAACCCACCTGCATCCAGCAAGCCGGGGAGCCGCCTATGCCGTAGGCGGCGATGTGTTCATCGTCCTCGCTGGAGTTGTGCCAGATGAATTCGCCTTCGTAGCCGCTGGTGTCCGGATCGTAGGTCACGCTGACCAGTTCGACCTTGACCACGCCCTCGAGCGCGTGCAGGCGCGTGCCGGCCATGGCGGCCGCCGGCGGGTCGGCGTCGGGCCAGTGCTTGCGCACCAGCTGGGCATCGCGGGCGCCGCTGACGTAACCGGCGCGGGTGAACAGGCCGCGGGCTTTTTCGATGCCCAGGCTGTCGATCATTTCGCGGCGCATGGAACCCAGCGCCTCGGTGTGCAGCAGCACCATGCGCTGGTCCTGCAGCCAGATGCGCCCGTCGCCCGGCGAAAAGAACAGGCATTCGCTGATGTCCGCGATCGTCGGGTGCGTGTCGCCGCCTATGTGCGTGCTGGCAAACCCGCCCAAGGCCTTGGCCACCGATGCGCTGTCGAAGCTGCCCAGCGCGACCCCGGTGGCCCGGGCCACCTCGGCCAGGGAAATGCGATCGGATACACGCATGGCCTTGCTCCTCGATTTGATTGATTTGATTTGATCAATTGGTGAAATTTGATTCAACTTTATAACTATTTGATCAAGAAAACATGGGGGATTTCCATGTGCTGCGCCGCAGCAAACACACCTAGGGTATGTCCCGGTTTTCCCAGTGAAAACGCCTTGGGTGCGGCGCAGCAAGCGGGCCCTGGCGCGCGGCGCTGGTACATGCATTGCGATACAGGAGCACGACGCGCCGATGTGGCGAGCTGATCAAACAACCGTAAGGACAAAAGCAAATGGGTGTATCCGACGCGATGGCATTTCTGGATTTTTCCGCGCTGGCGCAAGCGCCGCTGGGCGGCGGGAAGCGCGACGTGGTCGAGCCGGCGACCGGCAAGGTGATGTGCACGGTGGGCATCGCCAACGCGGCGGATGTGGCCGCAGCCACGCGGGCGGCGGCCAACGCGCAGCAAGCCTGGGCCGCCCTTCCCCCGCGTGAAAGGGCCGACGTCTTTCGCCGCGCCGGCGCGCTGTTTCAGCAGCACTTCGACGAACTCGCGCTGTATGCCACGCGGGAAACCGGCGGCATCCTGCCCAAGGGGCAGCATGAAATCCGCGAAGCCATCACCATCTGCCACCTGGCCGCCGCCATGCCGCTGCAGCCCCAGGGCCATGTGCTGCCCAGCGTGCCGGGCCGCACCAGCATCGCCCGCCGCGTGCCGCACGGCGTGGTGGGTGTCATCTCGCCCTTCAACTTTCCGTTGATCCTGACGCTGCGCGCGGTGGCGCCGGCGCTGGCCGCGGGCAATGCCGTGGTGATCAAACCCGACATCCGCACACCGGTGACCGGCGGCCTGATGATCGCGCGCATTTTTGCGGAAGCCGGCCTGCCCAGGGATTTGCTGCATGTGTTGCCCGGCGATGCCGAAGCCGGCGAGGCTCTGGTCACCGACCCGCGGGTGCCCATGATCGCCTTCACCGGTTCGCCCGCGGTGGGCAGGCGCATCGGCGAGCTCGCGGGCAAGCACCTCAAAAAAGTGTCGCTGGAACTCGGCGGTGCGAATTCGCTGATCATCCTGGACGACGCCGACCTGGACATCGCCGCGAGCAACGCCGCCTGGGCCGCCTACCTGCACCAGGGCCAGATCTGCATGGCCGCCAACCGCATCCTGGTGCACCAGAGCATCGCGGCCCCGCTGCTGCAGCGCCTGGTCGCCAAGGCCACGCACCTGCCTGTCGGCGACGGCGCCACCGGCCAGGTCGCGCTCGGGCCGCTGATCGACGCGCGCCAGCGCGACCGCGTGCATGCCATCGTGCAGGACAGCATCAAGGCCGGCGCCAAGCTGGAAGCCGGCGGAAGCTACGACGGCCTGTTCTACAAGCCGACGGTGCTGTCGGGCGTGAAGCCCGGCATGCGCGTGTTCGACGAGGAGACCTTCGGCCCGGTGGCCAACATCGTCACCTTCGGCAGCGACGAGGAAGCGGTCGCGCTGGCCAACAACAACAGCGGCAGCCTGGCTTGCGCCGTGATCTCGCGCTCGGTGGGCCGCGCCATGGCGGTGGGGCAGCAACTCAAGGCCGGCATGGTCCACATCAACGACCAGACCGTCAACGACGACTGCGTCAACCCCTTCGGCGGCCCCGGCATCGCGGGCAACGGCAGCAGCGTGGGCGGCCCGTCCGACTGGGAGGAGTACACGCAATGGCAGTGGATGACCGTCAAGGACACCGCGCCCATGTTCCCGTTCTGAGCTGGCTTTCCCCCAAATTATTTCAAGGAGACACCGATGAAACCCCATGCCGATACCGGCCCAACGCTAGCGGAGGCTCTATGAGCCTGCAAGGCAAAACCATTGTCATCACCGGCACCTCGTCCGGCATAGGCGCCGAGGTGGCCCGGCTGGCGCGCTTCCAGGGCGCGGCGGTCATCGGCATGGACCGCAACGATCCCAGCCTGACGCTGGACGGCTTCATCAAGGCCGACCTCGGCACCGCCGCGGCGATAGACGCCGCAGTGGCCCAGTTGCCGATGCACGTCGACGCCCTGTGCAACATCGCCGGCGTGCCGGGCACGGCCGACGGCGAGCTAGTGGCCCGCGTGAACTACCTGGGCCTGCGGCACCTGACGGAAAAAGTGCTGGCGCGCATGCCGCGCGGCGGCAGCATCGTCAACGTGGCGTCCATCCTGGGCGCCGAATGGCCGCAGCGGCTGGCCCTGCACAAGGAGCTGGCGGCCGCCAAGGGTTTCGAAGCCGGCGCCGCATGGCTGCGCGGCCACCCGGTGCCGCAGGCCACCTGCTACCAGTATTTCAAGGAAGCCCTGATCGTCTGGAACGCCACGCAATCGCAGGAGTGGTTCCTGGGCAAAGGCGTGCGCATGAATTGCGTGGCGCCCGGCCCGGTGTTTACGCCCATCCTGGGCGACTTCGTGGCCATGCTGGGCCAGGAGCGCGTCCAGGCCGATGCCCACCGCATGCTGCGCCCCGGTTTTGCCGACGAAATCGCACCCGTCATCGCCTGGCTGTGCGGCGATGCCGCGCGCTGGGTCAGCGGCGCCAACATTCCTGTCGACGGCGGCCTGGCCTCCACCTATATCTGACTACCTCTAGCGACGGCACGCCAAGGATGCGAGGGCATCCATCCCCAACCCACGACAAACACGACACATAACGAGGAGACAAAATCATGACAAAACTATTCACCCCCTTCAGGCTCAGCACGCTGGCGCTGAGCTGCCTGGCCTGCATGCTGCCGGCCCATGCCTTCGAGCTGGAGTCCAGCGACCCCGACACCAAGATCCGCCTGGACTTCACGCCCAAGTACAGCCTGGCCTGGCGGATGAAAGACCCGTCCGCGCTGCTCACCTCGCCGGCCGCCCGCGGCGACGGCGGCGTCACCAACGAGAACGACGGCGACCTCAACTTCAAGAAGGGCCTGATCTCCAACCGCGCCGACCTGCTGACCGAGTTCGACTACAGCCGCAGCAACTGGGGCCTGCGCATCAGCCACTCCGCCTGGTACGACTCGCAGTACCTGCGCGCCAACGCCAACGACGGCACGGCCGGCGTCAGCAACTTCGCCGGCCAGCCCGTCAACCAGTTCGTGCCCGCCACCCGGGACCAGCACGGCCGCGGCGACGAGTTCCTCGACGCCTTTGTCTGGGGCAAGGGATCCCTCGGCAGCATGCCGGCTTCGATACGCGTCGGCAAGCACGCGCTGCAGTACGGCGAGAGCGTGTTCTTCGGCCAGAACGGCATCGCCAACGCGCAGGGCCCGGTGGACATCGCCAAAATCGTCTCGGTGCCGAACTGGCAGTTCAAGGAAGTGCTGCTGCCGGTGGAGCAGATCTCCGGCACGCTGCAGGTGGCCGAGGGCGTGACGCTGGGCGGCTACTACCAGCTCAAGTGGCGGCCCAGCAAGATCCCCGGGGTCGGCAGTTATTTCTCCAACCAGGACTACATAGGCGGCGGCCGCGTCTACCTCGGCGGGCCGGTGCTGCCCACCGACACCAGCCGCGACCAGAAGCCGGGCGACAGCGGCCAGTTCGGCGCGCAGCTGCGCTGGGCGCCGGCCGGCGGCAACTATGAGTTCGGCCTGTACGCGGCGCGCTACAACGACAAGACCCCGGCCGTCCCGGTGTTCGACCTGATCAACGGCAATGTGCACAACGTCTATGCCAAGGGCATCAAGACCGTGGGCGCCAGCGTCACCTCGTCGATAGGGCAACTCAACTGGGCGCTCGAAGGTTCGCTGCGCAGCAATGCGCCGCTGGCCAGCGACCCGGCCGTGCTGGGCGGTGCGCCCTTCATGCCGCCGGCCAACTGCGACGGTTCGGCTTCCAACCCCTGCTATGCCACCGGCAGGACGGCGCACGTGAATTTGTCGGGCATCTATGTGCTCAACAAGTCCGGCCTGTGGGACGGCGGCGCCCTGGTGGCGGAGCTGGCCTGGAACCGCTTGCTGAGCGTCAGCAAAAACCCCAGCGCCGTCGGCTTCGGCGGGCTGGACCCCAACGCCACGCGCGACGCGGCGGCCTTTCGCATGATCTTCGAGCCGCAGTACTTCCAGGTGCTGCCGGGCCTGGACCTGTCCATCCCATTGGGCCTGGGCTACAACTTCGGCGGCCGCTCCTCGGCCGTCATCAATTTTGCCGGCGGCGCCAGCAACGCGGGCGACGTGAGCATAGGCATCAAGGGCAAATACCAGAACGTCTGGAACTTCGCCCTGAACTACACCGCCTTCTTCGGCAAGGAAAACACCCTGACCGTCACGGACCCCAGCACCCCCACCCGCATGCTGTCCTATGGGCAGAGCCTGAAAGACCGCAACTACGTTTCCTTCACCGCTTCCCGCACTTTCTGAAAAACATTACCGAGACAACCATCATGATGCACACCGCAAAACATTCATGGCTCGTGGCCGCCCTGCTGGCCGGCGCCATGTCCGCCCAGGCCGCCGTCACCGCCGAAGAGGCCGCCAAACTCAAGTCCTCGCTGACGCCCATGGGCGCCGAGAAAGCCGGCAACAAGGACGGCAGCATCCCGCCCTGGGAAGGGGGCCTGGCCAAGGCCGCGCCGGGCTACAAGAACGGCGATGCGCGGCCCGACCTGTATCCCAACGAAAAACCCATCCTGTCGATCAACGCCAAAAACATGGCGCAGCATGCCGACAAGCTGACCGACGGCGTGCAGGCGCTGATGAAGAAGTACCCCGATTTCCGCATCGACGTCTACCCCACGCACCGCACCGCGGCGGCGCCGCAGTCGGTGTACGACAACACCTTCAAGAATGCCACGCGGGCCAAGACCATCGAGGGCGGCTACGGCATGGAAGGCGCTTTTGGCGGCACGCCCTTCCCGATTCCCAAGGACGGCTATGAAGCCATGTGGAACCAGCGCACGGCCTGGCGCGGCGGCAACTTCGCCATGCCGATGCGCGTGTGGGTGGTGACCTCCGACGGCAAACGCACCATGGCCTCCGGCGGCACGCAGACCATACGCCAGGCCTTCTACGACAAGGACGGCAGCGCCGAGAAGTTCGACGGCTACTACCAGTACGGCAAGCTGGTGGTCAACGCGCCGGGCTCCAAGGCGGGCGAGGCCATCCTGGCGCTCGACGGCGTTTCGGAAGCCGCGCCGCGCGGGCTGTGGCAATACCTGGTGGGCCAGCGCCGCGTGCGCAAGGCGCCTTCCGTGGCCTATGACACGCCCGACTCGGTGACCTCCGGCATAGGTTTGTTCGATGAGGCGTTCACGCTGTTCGGCCCCATCGACAAGCACGAGCTCAAGCTGGTCGGCAAGAAAGAAATCTACATCCCCTACAACAACAACCGCGCCGCCTCCGCGAAGATCGAAGACCTGGTGACGCCCAACACGCTGAACCCCGCGCAGGTGCGCTGGGAGCTGCATCGCGTGTGGGAAGTCGAGGCCACGCTGGCGGCCGGCAAGCGCCACGTGGTGCCCAAGCGCAAGTACTACATCGACGAGGACTCCTGGCAGATCGCGCTGTTCGACGGCTGGGACGCCAAGGGCCAGCTCTGGCGCACCAACTACGCGCTGATGCTGACGGCGCCCGACATTCCGGCGGTGACCAACATCGTGCTGTGGGGCGGTTATGACATGCAGACCGGCGCCTACTACCTGAACATGGCCTCCAACGAACTGCCCAAGCAGTACGAAGTGCAGCCGCCGATCCCGCGCTCCTTCTTCAGCGCCGAGTCGCTCGCCAGCGAAGGTGCGCGCTGATGGCCGGACCCACCCGTCGGCAGGCCGTCCTGGCGGGGCTGGGCGGGATTGCCGCGCTGCCCGCCTGGGCGGCCGGTGCGCCGGCCGTGCTGTCGCAAGCCGCGCTGCTCACACCCAAGGCCTTGGCCGCGGCCACGCTGGCCGTGGCACGGGCCGGCGACCGGCTGGTGGCGGTCGGCGAGCGCGGCACGGTGCTGCTGTCGGACGACCATGGCGCAAGCTGGCGGCAGGCGCAGGTACCTGTGCAAGCCACCTTGACCGCCGTGTGTTTTACCGACGCGCGTAACGGCTGGGCCGCGGGCCACCTGGGCGTGATCCTGCACAGCGTGGATGGCGGTGCCACCTGGCAGAAACAGCTCGACGGCGTGCAGGCGGCCGAACTCGTGAAGCAGGCCGCGGAGCGTTCAGGCGATGCGGGCGCCATGGCGCAGGCGCAGCGCCTGGTGGAAGAAGGCGCGGACAAACCTTTTTTCGACCTCGAATTCATCGACGCCCAGCGCGGCTTTGCCGTTGGCGCTTACAACCTGATGTTCGCCACCACGGACGGCGGCAAGAACTGGACGGCCCTGGGGCCGCGGCTGCCGAACGCCAAGAACCTGCACCTGTACGGCGTGCGCGCGCGCGGCCGCACGCTGGTGATCGCCGGCGAACAAGGCCTGCTGCTGCGCTCCACCGACGGCGGCGCCAGCTTCAGCGCGCTCGCGTCGCCTTACAAGGGCAGTTTCTTCGGCCTGCTGCAAACACGCGGCGGCGCGCTGGTGGCCTACGGCCTGCGCGGCACGGCGTATCGCTCCACCGATGAAGGCTTGCACTGGGACAAGCTGGACACCGGCCTGCCCATGGCGATCGGGACCGGCATGGCTTTGCCGGGCGGCGGCTTTGTACTGGTGAGCCAGGCGGGCGATGCCCTGCTGGGCGGCGCGGACGGGCCAGCCCTCAAGCGCATCCCGGCGCGTGAAGCCGTTCCGGTTTCCGGTGCCGCCCTGGCGGCCGACGGCGGCCTGGTGCTGGCGAGCCTGCGCGGCATGCGGCGTGTGGAACTGCCCGCCAGCTAAAAGAAAAAAGAAGAGAACCTCCGGAGACCAGCGCCGCGCACGCGGCAAGACTTTATGCACGCCGATTCATCCTCCTCCACCCAACCCGTTGTCGCGCGGCTTGAAGATTTCGACACGCGCTCGGGCACGCTGCTTGAGCGCGCTTTTTTCAACCACCGGCCCTGGGTCATGGCGGTGTGCGTGCTGCTCACCCTGTTGCTGGGCTGGCAGGCCACCAAGTTGCGGCTGAACGCCAGTTTTGAAAAAACCATTCCCACGGGCCACCCCTACATCGTCAACTACCTGGCGCACAAGAGCGACCTGGGCGGCCAGGCCAATGCGCTGCGGCTGGTGGTGCAGGCCCGGCAGGGCACGATCTTCGACAAGGCCTACCTCGACGCGCTGCAGAAGATCAATGACGAGATCTTCCTGCTGCCCGGCGTGGACCGTCCTTTCATGAAGTCGCTGTGGACCTCCAATACCCGCTGGGTGGCCGTGACCGAGGAAGGCCTGGACGGCGGGCCGGTGATCCCCGATGCCTACGACGGTTCGCCCGCCAGCCTGGCCGGCTTGCGCGCCAACGTCGAGCGTTCGGGCGAGATCGGCCAGCTGGTCGCGGGCGACTTCAAGTCCAGTATCGTGTTCGTGCCGCTGCTGGACCGCAACCCCGAGACGGGGCAAGCGCTGAATTACGGCGAGCTGTCCCGGCAGATCGAAGTCCTGCGCGCCAAATACGGCAGCGACACGCTGCAGGTCCGCGTGACCGGCTTCGCCAAGGTGGCGGGCGACCTCATCGAAGGATTGCACCAGGTGCTGCTGTTTTTCCTGCTGGCCCTGGCCATCACCACGGTGGTGCTGTTCGGCTACACGCGCTGCAAGCGCAGCACGGCGCTGGCGGTGGCCTGCTCGCTGGTGGCGGTGGTCTGGCAGTTCGGCCTGCTGGCGCTGCTGGGCTACGAGCTCGACCCGTATTCGGTGCTGGTGCCTTTCCTGGTGTTCGCCATCGGCATGAGCCACGGCGCACAGAAGATGAACGGCATCATGCAGGACATAGGGCGCGGCACGCACCGGGTGGTGGCCGCGCGCTACACCTTCCGGCGCCTCTTCGTGGCGGGCCTGACCGCGCTGCTCTGCGATGCCGTGGGCTTCGCGGTGCTGGTCATCATCCAGATCAAGGTCATCCAGGACCTGGCCCTGATCGCCAGCATAGGCGTGGCGGTGCTGATCTTCACCAACCTCGTGCTGCTGCCCATCCTGCTGTCCTATGTGGGTGTGGCGCCCGCAGCGGCGGCGCGCAGCCTGCGCCAGGAAACCTCGCAAGGGACGCAACGTTCATGGCTGTGGGCCTTGCTGGACCATTTCACGCAGAAGCGCTGGGCCACGGCGGCGGTGGTGGTTGCGGCTCTGATGGCCGCGGGTGGCTATGCCGCCAGCCTGCATTTAAAAATCGGCGACCTGGATCCCGGCGCCTCCGAGTTGCGGCCCGGCTCGCGCTACAACCAGGACAACGCCTATCAGATCGCCCACTACGCGGCCAGCGCCGACATCCTGACCGTAATGGTGACCACACCCGCGGATAAGTGCACGGCCTATGGCACGCTGGCCAAGGTGGACGCCCTGGCCTGGCAGCTGGAGCAACTGCCCGGGGTGGAATCCACCAACTCCATGGCCGCGCTGTCCAAGCTGGCCATGGTGGGCTACAACGAGGGCAACTTCAAGTGGTTTGAACTGCTGCCCAACGAAGGCGCCCTGGGCGGCGTGCAGACGCGGGCGCCGCGCGAGCTCTTCAACCAGAGCTGTTCATTCCTGGCGCTCTACGTCTACCTGAAAGACCACAAGGCCGAGACGCTGGCGCGCGTGGTGGCCGACGTGGAGCGCTTCGCGGCCTTCAACAACACGCCCGACGTGAGCTTCAAGCTGGCGGCTGGCAGCGCCGGCATAGACGCGGCCACCAACATCGTGGTGGGCAAGGCCATGCGCGAGATGCTGCTGTGGGTGTATGCGGCGGTGGTGATCCTGTGCTGGATCACCTTCCGCTCCTGGCGTGCGGTGGTGGTGGCGGTGCTGCCGCTGGTACTGACCTCGATCCTGTGCGAAGCGCTGATGGTGGGCCTGGGCATGGGGGTGAAGGTCGCCACGCTGCCGGTGATCGCGCTGGGTGTGGGCATAGGTGTGGACTACGCGCTGTATGTGCTCAGCATCACGCTGGCCCGCATGCGTGAAGGCGCCAGCCTGTCCGAGGCCTACCACCACGCGCTGCAGTTCACTGGCCGCGTCGTGCTGCTCACCGGCATCACGCTGGCTCTGGCCGTCGGCACCTGGGCTTTTTCGCCGATCAAGTTCCAGGCCGACATGGGCATCTTGTTGGCCTTCATGTTTGTGTGGAACATGGTAGGGGCGCTGGTGCTGCTGCCTGCGCTCGGGTATTTCCTGCTGCGGCCGGCAGTAGCCCTGCCCACGCCGATCGATGCACGAGTGCCGGTATGAGCCGCTGTAGCGACACGCTGGCCCGCCACACGCGCAGGCTTCTTGCGGCGGCGATGCTGCTATGCGCGGCCGCGGCAAGCCATGCCGCGCCCGAGGCACTGGTCATCGGCCAGTCGCTGCCGCTCACCGGCGCGGGTTTTCCGGTCGCCAACCGTGTGCTGGCCGGTGCCCGCGCGCATGTGGAGCGCATCAACGCGTCGGGCGGAATTGCCGGGCGACCCATCGAGCTGGTGACGCTGGATGACGGCGGCGACCCCAGGCGTGTGGCGGCCAACCTGCGCACCCTGGTGAGCCGGCACAAGGCGGTGCTGATCGCCAATTGCCTGGGCGAGCGGGCTTGCCTTGAAGCCGCCCAGGCCACGCGCGAACTTCGCGTGCCGCTGGTCGGACCGATGTCGGGCGCTTCGGCATTGCGTTCTCCCGATGTCCGCCATGTTTTCAGCCTGCGGCCGGATGATGCGCGGGAGGCCGATGCGTTGGCACGCCAGTTGGCGTCCATAGGCGTCACCCGGGTGGCGGTACTCGCCGACGATTCCGAGCCGGCGCGCACCGCGGCGCTGATGGCTGCCTTGCAGCGCGACGGCCGCCAGGTCACGCGCATCACGGCCGACGCGCGCCTGGCGTCCATCGAAGCCGCGTTCCGTGACGTGGCCAAGGCCGCGCCGCAAGCGCTGGTCCTCAACCTGGGTAACGAGGTGCTGGATGCGCTGGGCCGGCTTCCGGCCTCGGCCTATGACAGCGTGCCGTCCACCGTCGCCACCTTGTCGACGGCCGGGCTCACGCAGCTGACACGGCTGTTTCGCAACCGGCTGGTGGGCTACACCAGCGTGGTGCCGAATCCCGAGGTGGCACGCCTGCCCATCGTGCGTGAACTGGAACGCGATGCCGACGATTTCATCGGCCCCGAGGCGATGACCTTCGAAGGCCTGGAGTCCTACCTGAACCTGCGTGTCTGCACGGAAGCCTTGCGCCGTGCCGGCCCGCGCGCCGACGGCCAGCGCCTCGGCGAGGCGATTGAAAGCCTTGGCGCACTGGACCTGGGCGGCTTCAGGCTCTCGTTCGGCCGGGAGCGGCACCACGCATCGGACCATGTCGAGATCGGCATGCGCGCGCGCGACGGCAAATTAATTAGATGACCACATGACCCACCCACGAGGAGACTCCCGAATGAATGCTGTTGTGAAGCCAGTGCTGGAAACGGCCGATATGGATCCTGGCCTGGCCGGCTTTCTCGCCCAGGCCGCCGCGCAGGGCAACCCGCCCCTGGAAAGCCTGCCCCCCGCCATCGCACGGCAGGTGTACCGCGAACTTGCCGACACACTGGGCCTGCCGGCCCCGGCCATCGGGAAGGTAAAAGACATCAGCTTCCCCGGACCGGGCGGCCCGCTGTGCCTGCGCGCATACAGCCCCGACGCCCCAGGCCCCTGGCCCGTGCTGCTCTACGCACATGGCGGCGGTTTTGTCATAGGCGACCTGGAGACCCATGACAAGGTCTGCCGCACGCTGTGCCACCACAGCGGCATGCTGGTCGTGGCGGTGGATTACCGGCTGGCGCCCGAACATCCCTTCCCCGCCGCGCCGGACGACGTCGAGGCCGCCTTGCGCTGGGTGCTCACGAACCCCGCCGCGCTGGGCGGCGACGCCGGTCGCATCGCGGTGGCCGGCGACAGCGCCGGCGCGCAACTCGCGTTGGTGGCATCGCGCCGCGTGAACGCGAAAGCCGTCCGTGCCCTGGGCCTGATCTATCCCGTAGCGCAGCACCCCAGCCAACCCAGCGCGTCCTATCCAGAGAACGAAGGCAAATTTCTCACCATGGATGTGATGCAGTGGTTTATGGCCAGCTACCTCGGCAAGCAGGCCGATGCGGCCAAGCACCCAGACTTTGCCTTGCTGGACTCAGGCGGCCTGGCCAGCCTTCCCGCCACCTGGGTCGCCACCATGGGCCACGACCCGCTGCGCGACGAAGGCCACGCCCTCGCACAGCGCGTGGCCTCGGCCGGCGTGGAGGTGGCGCACCGGCATTACCCGGAGGCGATTCATGCCTGTATCCATTTCACGGCGGTGTCGCCTGTCGGCCTGCGGGTCATGACGGACCTGGCGCAGTGGTTGCGCGCGCGGGTGTGAGCCCCCTGCTCAATCCCGCAGATCACCTGCGGCACGTTTTT
Source organism: Polaromonas sp. P1_F2 (assembly GCF_056405735.1). Lineage (NCBI taxonomy): Bacteria > Pseudomonadati > Pseudomonadota > Betaproteobacteria > Burkholderiales > Comamonadaceae > Polaromonas > Polaromonas sp. P1_F2. The sequence goes on from NZ_JBFUBN010000007.1 coordinate 207,927, forward strand.
GCGCAAAGGCCACGTACCAGTCCAGGCAAGCGGGGTTGGCCATCGCGTCGCGATTCAGCACCTTCTCCAGCGGCTGGCCCAACAATAATTTCTTGATCGGCAACTCCTGCTTCTTGCCGGATAGCGTGCGCGGGATTTCGGGCACGGCAAAGATGTCGTTGGGCACGAAGCGAGGCGACAGCGCGGTCTTGACGGCCTGGTTGAGCTTGGCTTTCATCGCCTCATCGAGCACCTGGCCGGGCCGCAGCACAACGAAGAGCGGCATATAACTTTCGCGCCCCAGGTATTCGAGGTCGACCACCATGGAGTCCAGCACTTCGGGCAGCGCCTCGATGGCGCTGTAGAGCTCGCTGGTGCCCATGCGCAGGCCGTGGCGGTTGATGGTGGCGTCGCTGCGGCCGTAGATGATGCAGCTGCCCGAGCGCGTGACCTTGAGCCAGTCGCCGTGGCGCCAGACGCCGGGGTAGGTGTCGAAGTAGCTTGCCAGGTAGCGCTGGTTGTCTTTGTCGCCGACGAAGTAGAGCGGCATGGAAGGCAGCGGCTGGGTGCAGACCAGTTCGCCGACTTCATCGACAACGGACTCGCCCTTGTCGTTCCAGGCGTCGACGGCGCAGCCGAGGATGCGGCATTGCATTTCGCCGGGAACCACGGGCAGCTCGCGGTTGCCGCCTATGAAGGCGCCGGCGAAATCAGTCCCGCCAGAAATATTGCACCACCAGATGTTGGGGTTTCCAATCTTTGCGAATTGCGCAGTGCCCCAGCGCTGCGTGTCTTCGCTCAGCGGCGAGCCCGTCGTCCCCAGGGTTCTGAGTCGGCTCAAATCTCCACATTGCGCAATGTCGATCCCTGCCTTCATGCAGTTCGCAAAGAAGGCCGCGCCCGCGCCGAAGAAGGTCGCGCGGGTGTTCGCGACAAAGCGCCACAGCGTGGTCCAGTCGGGCTTGTCCTTGTTCGTGCCGGCCGGGTTGCCGTCGTAGATGCAGCAGGTCGTGCCGTTGAGCAGGCTGGCGGCCTGCACATTCCACATGATCCAGCCGGTGGAGCTGTACCAGTGAAAGCGCTCGGGGTTCGCCGGGTCGGCATGGCTGGGCGCCAGGTCGTTGTGCAGGCGCAGCAGCGCCAGCCCCACCAAGGCCACACCGCCATGGCCGTGGACGATGGGTTTGGGCAGGCCGGTGGTGCCGCTGGAATAGACGATCCACAGCGGATGGTCGAAGGGCAGCCACAGCGGCTCGAAGTCCGCGGTTTGGGCATCGTCGCGCGCGACGGCCTGCGCGAAACGCGCGTGGCCGACCGGCAGATCAAAGGCTGGAAGAATCTCGTGGATGAGCACATGCGTGACGCTGGGCAGGGCCGCGACCAGTTCGGCCACCGCCTCATCGCGCGCCATGTCGCGCCCGCCGTAGTGCACGCCGTTGCAGGCGATCAGCACCTTGGGCGCGATCTGGCGAAAGCGGTCCAGTACGGCGGGCGTGCCCATGTCGGGCGCGCAGACGCTCCAGACGGCGCCCAGGCTGACCGTCGCGAGAAAGGCGACCATGGTTTCAGGCGTGTTGGGCAGGTAGGCCGCCACGCGATCGCCGGGCTGCACGCCCTGGGCCTTCAAGTGCAAAGCCAGCGAGGCCGCCTGGCGGCGCATCTCGGCCCAGCCGAGTTCGTGCGCCGCCTCGCCCTTCGCCAGGCTGGCTTCGCCGTGGCTCAGGATGGCGGGCACGCCCGCCGCTTCGGCCGCGGCCGCATGGCGGAACACCTGCTGCGCGTAATTGCCCTGCGCGCCGGGAAACCATTCCGCCCCCGGCATGCTGCGCCGGCCCAGCACGGCCGTGTGCGGCGTGGGCGACTGGACCTCGAAAAAATCCCAGATGCTTTGCCAGAAGGCGTCGAGGTCGCTGACCGACCAGCGCCACAAGGCATCGTAGTTGTCGAAGGACAGGCCGCGTGTGGCCTGCAGCCAGTTCTGGTAGTGGCGTATCTGGAACATGGGCGCAACCATAAACCAAGTCGGACGGGCAGGCCGTCGCTTATATTCCCAGTGTCTGTAACTCCTGGATACGTTTCATGTTTTTTCGCTCTTCAGCCTTTATGTGGGCCGCGGCCGCCCTGATCCTCTCGGGTTGCGCCACCAAGGTCCAGTCGCCGGTGAGCTTTGCGCCGGCCGCGCTGAAGTCAAACAATCAGCGGGTCGGTGTGGCCATGACGCAGTTGCCCAAACCTGAAATGCATATCAACGGGGCCGCTTGCCTGCTTTGCATCATCACGGCCAACGCGGCCAACTCCACCCTGAACAAGCACGCGGCCACCCTGGCGCTGGAAGACCTGCCGGGGCTGAAGGACAAGGCGGCCGCCGCGCTGCGCCAGAAGGGAGTCAACGCCATCGTTATCGATGAGCCGCTGGATATGACCGCCTTGCTGGACACCAGTTCAACCAGCCCCAATGCCGCGGCCAAAAATTTCGCGCCATTCAAACAAAAGTACGGCGTCGACAGCCTGCTGGTGCTTGATGTCCACTCCGTGGGTTTCGTCAGGAATTATTCGGGCTACATCGCCAGCGGCGACCCCAAGGCGCTTGTGCGCGGCACGGGCTATATGGTCAACCTCACGACCAATACCTATGAGTGGTACCTGCCGGTGTACGTGGCCAAAAGCGCCGACGGCAAGTGGGACGAACCCACGGCGTTCCCCGGCCTGACCAATGCCTACTACCAGGCGCTGGAGATCGGCAAGGACAATTTCCTCCGGCCGCTGGCCAATTGAAACAGCGCCCATGAAACACCGGCAAACAGGTTTCCTCGGTTCGGCCCTCGTGGCCCTCGCGGGCCTGGGCTTGTCGCCGGCCCATGCCATACCGGCCGATGTCTCGTGGTCGCTGTTCTCGCCCAAGGAAGAGGCGGTGGCTTACCGGGGCCTGGCCAGCATGGATGCGGCCGGTAGCCAGGGCGCAGGCATGATGTATCCCGCACCTCACGTGGGGGGCTTTATCGCGGCGATCATCACGCACGGCCTGCTGGCGGATTCCCAGAATGACCGGCAGAAGCAGGCGCTGCAAGCCAAGGCGGACATGGTGCTAGGGCCTTACCGGCCGGTGCTGGACGACTACAAGCACACGGAGTTGATGCAAGCCGCCCTCGACAAGACGCCATGGGGCGGCGCCAAGACGCTGGCCGGCCCGGCGCAGGCGCGCGGCACGGGATGGGTGGTGGAAAGCCTGCCCTTCTTTTCCATGACGCAGGACCAGCGGGCCCTGGTGCTGGACAACGTCGTGTCGGTATACCCGCCCGGCGAGATGAACAAACCGCTTTACCAGTCCACGGTACGCGTGGTGTCGCAGCCCCGGATGGCGCCGGACATGCAAAGGTACTGGAAGGACGACGCGGGCGCTGCACTCAAGGCTGAGAGCGCAAGCCTGCTGGCGCATTCCCTGGCGCTGGCGCTGCAGGAGACGGCGCCGCCCGTGACCGGTGATGCGACCGCCTTTCGCACGGTGCGCTACCGCGAAGGCGAAGCCGAGAAGATGGAGCGGGCGCAGGTCCTCAGCCAGGCGTGCGAGCGCCAGGTGATCAGGACACTGCGCGGCTGGCTGATGTCGGTTCCCTCACCGGCCGTGGCCGGCCCGTCCGCAGCCGCCTGCGAACCGGCACTGCCGGGCTGGAAGTAGGCCGTCCGGCCTTGCGGAGACGGCCGCCTGAAAGCGCCTGTTGAACAACGAGCCCTGGCTGATCCACTGCGACGGCAGCGCCGTGCCCAACCCCGGCCGCATGGGTCTGGGCGCGGTGCTCACGGCGCCTGACGGCACGCGGCACTCGCTGTCTACCCAGGCGGACGGCCGGGGCTGCAACAACGAGGCGGAGCTGCGCGCGCTGATGGCGGCGCTGCAGGAAGCCAGGCAGCGTGGAGCCACCGAGCTGGTCGTTCACTGCGACAACAGCGTGGTCGTGGAACACCTGTCCGGGACCGCCCTCGAGCCCTTTGTGCGCCTGGCCGCACTGTTTGACGAAGTGCGCGCCGAGTTGCGGTCTTTCGCGTCAGCGCGGCTGGTGTGGATCCCGCGCCACCGCAACCGCGAGGCCGATGCCCTGGCCAGGGCGGCTGTGGGGCTGCTGCCCAAGAAGCCGGCCACGCCTGCCAGGCGCCGCCGTTAGCGGCAGATCCATGCTTCGTCCTGGCGCGAAGCATGGCCGCTCCCTTGCGGGGTACAAAGACAACAGTACCCCACACCTCACCCGGAGCATCGCCATGGCCAAAGAAATCATTCGCGTCGAACCCATTTCCACCTGGCTGGAGCGATGGAAAGCGCCCACCTCGGTCGTTACGCGCCATGACGACACCGTTTACGTATCGGGCCTGCCACCGTTTGACCCGGCCACGGGCGAAGTCATCAATGCCTCCCTTGAATGCCAGACCGAGCTGGTGCTGGAGCAGATGAAGCGCTGCCTGGAAACGGCGGGCTCTTCGCTGGCGCAGGTGCTCAAATGCAACGTCTATTGCACCTCGGTCGAGAAGTTCGCGGCAGTCAATACGATTTATGCCCGGTACTTTCCCAAAGACCCGCCGGCCCGGATCTTTGTCTGTGTGCCCGCCTGGCCGGGCCACTTTGACATTGAGATCGATTGCGTGGCCGCCTGCTAGAAGTGTCCAAAACCGGGTTTTCGGGAGGGGATTACTCTTTCGCACAATCGTGCTAATATTCGCGCCATGGACGCCAAAACCCAGAAAAGCGAAATGACCCGCGCCGCCATCATCGGCGCAGGTCTTGACCTGGCCGCGGCGGACGGCCTGGAGGCTATCACCCTGCAGGCTGTGGCGGACCGCATCGGTCTTTCCAAGAGCGGCGTGTTTTCACGCATCGGCTCACGCGAGGCTTTGCAAAAGGCCGTGATTGAAGAATTCGGCCGGCGCTTCATTGCCGATGTGTTTGTGCCCGCCATGCAGCAGCCCAAGGGCTTGCCGCGGCTGGAGACGATCGTGCAGCGCTGGATTGTGCGCACGCGCGATGTCGAGGCCAAGTCGGGCTGCATTTACACTGCGGGCGCCTTTGAGCTGGACGACCGCGAAGGCGAACTGCGCGACGCACTGTTCAGCGAGATCACCCGTTGGCGCGCTGCGTTGCGGCGCACCGTGCTGCAGGCCGTGGAGGCCGGCCACCTGAAGGACGGCACCGACGCCGAGCAGCTGGTCATGGAAATCAGCAGCATCGCCATGGGGATGCTGCACGATGCCCGTTTTCTGCGCGACCCCCGCGCGGCCGAACGGGCTCAGGCATCCTGGAAGCGCCTGATCAAGAGCTACCAGACCGAGGCAGTCACCAACCAATAAGAGACAAAAAAAGGCGAAAGGGGCGGCAACGCCTTTTTCAGTGTTTGGGTAACTTTTAATTTCGCACGACTGTGCGGATAAATGAGGAAATCATGTTGATTCTGATCATTGCTTTAGGCGTGTTTCTTGGCGTTCGCGCCGGGACGGCGGTTCTGGCTTCGCTGCGCAGTTTGCCGCGCAGCAACGAAGACTGGATCTGGTACTGACATCCACAGAGAAGAAAAGAAGAGGATAACGCCATGACACGCACCTCCCTGCAGGCCACCTCGGCCTTCTACAACGCCAGCCCACTGACGCGCATCTTCCGCTGGGGCCTGGGCGCCTCGCAGCAGCTGTGGCCGGCACTGGCCGTGCGTGCGGCCTACCGCCTGTTCGGCACACCGCTGCCACCGAAGTGGATCAGCCGCCGCCGTGGCTGGAGCCCTGACTGGCACATCGAGCAATGGCCGTTTGAGGATGCCAGCCTCACGCTGTATTCGCGCCCCGTCGCGCCGCACGGCCCTGTCGTGCTGCTGGTGCACGGCTGGGGCGGCCATGCCGGGCAGATGCTGGCGCTCGCCGACCAGCTCAGCGCGCAAGGCCTGCGTCCCGTGATCGTCGAGATGCCGGCGCACGGCCGCAGCGGCGGCTCGGTCAGCAACCTGCCGCAGTTCGCGCGTGTGCTGGAATACGTGACGGCGCGGCTGCTGCAGCAGGGCCACACCCTGCGCGCGGTGGTGGCGCATTCGCTGTCGGCGAACGCCGGCGCTTATGCAGCCAGCCGCGGGCTGGCCGCTGGCCGGCTGGTGCTACTGGCGCCGCCTGCTTCGCCGCTCGAATACACGCGGCTGTTCGCCCACGTATTTGGCCTGCGCGAATCCACGCGCGCGGCCATGCAGCGGCGCATCGAGGCACGGGAAGGCATTTTGATGCCGCAGTTCGAGCCCGCGGCGGTCGGCCCGCGCATCAACCTGCCCACGCTGGTGGTGCATGACCGGCAGGACAGCATCAACCGCTTCGCCGACGGCGTGGCTTATACCGAAGCGATCGCCGGCGCGCGCCTGCTGGCCACCGAAGGCCTGGGCCACCGCAAGATCCTCAAGGACGACGAGGTGCTGAGGCAGGTGGCCGCCTTCCTGGCCTGACCGGGGTCGCTCCTTCTCCCTCTGGGAGAAGGGCTGGGATGAGGGCTCGCGGCGTTGGTGTTTCGCCTTGCTTGATTGAAGGCCGCCGGCCCTCACCCTAACCCTTTCCCAGGGGGAGAGGGAATAGGAGCGTCAGCCTTGTGCACAGACGACATTCCCCCTAGCATTGCCTCACTTTTACAAAGAGGAGACATGATGGGAATGCTGGACTGGACGGAAAAAAGCAGCGCGATCCTGCAACAGGGCGGCGTCATTGGCCCCGACGAACGCCTGCCCTGGCCGCAGACCGCGGTGATGGGCGTGCAGCACGTGATCGCGATGTTCGGCGCCACGGTGCTGGCGCCCATCCTGATGGGTTTTGATCCCAACATCGCCATCCTGATGAGCGGCATAGGCACGCTGATCTTCTTCATCGTCACCGGCGGCAAGGTGCCCAGCTACCTGGGTTCCAGCTTCGCCTTCATCGGCGTGGTGATCGCCGCCACGGCCTATGCCGGCAAGGGGCCCAACGCCAACCTGGGCGTGGCGCTGGGCGGCATCATCGCCTGCGGCGCGCTGTACACGCTGATCGGCGTGGTCGTGCAGTCCATAGGCACGGGCTGGATAGAACGTTTCATGCCGCCCGTGGTCACGGGCGCGGTGGTGGCGGTGATAGGCCTGAACCTGGCGGGCATTCCCGTCAAGAACATGGCCGCCGGCAACTTTGACGCATGGATGCAGGTGGTGACCTTTGTCAGCGTGGCCCTGGTGGCTGTGATGACGCGCGGCATGGTGCAGCGCCTGCTGATCCTGGTCGGGCTGATCGCGGCCAGCGTGATTTATGCGGTGCTGACCAACGGCCTGGGGCTGGGCAAGCCGATGGACCTCTCGGGCATCGCCAATGCGGCCTGGGTCGGCCTGCCGGGCTTCACGGCGCCGGTATTCAGTGCCAGTGCCATGCTGCTGATCGCGCCGGTCGCCATCATTCTGGTGGCGGAAAACCTGGGCCACATCAAGGCGGTGACGGCCATGACCGGCAAGAACCTGGACCAGTACATGGGCCGGGCCTTCATCGGCGACGGCGTGGCCACCATGGTCTCGGGCACGGCGGGCGGCACGGGCGTGACGACGTATGCCGAGAACATCGGTGTGATGGCCGCGACCAAGATCTACTCGACCGCCGTCTTCGTGGTGGCGGCGCTGATCGCCGTGGTGCTGGGCTTCAGCCCCAAGTTCGGCGCGCTGATCCAGGCCATCCCGCTGCCGGTGATGGGCGGCGTGAGCATCGTGGTGTTCGGCCTGATCGCGGTGGCCGGCGCCAAGATCTGGGTCGACAACAAGGTGGATTTTTCGGACAACAAAAACCTCATCGTCGCGGCCATCACGCTGGTGCTGGGCACGGGCGACTTCACGCTGCGCTTCGGCCAGTTCGCGCTGGGCGGCATAGGCACGGCCACCTTCGGCGCCATCCTGCTGTACGCGCTGCTGAATCGCAAGCTCTAAAGTGGCTCCAATCAAAAAAGCCCCGGCTGGTGCATGACCAGCCGGGGCTTTTTCATGGATGCCGTAGCGGGATCAGCCCAGGAAACGCCCGGCGGCGCCAAGCACGCCGAGGTCCACGAATTTGGAGCCGACAAAGGGCGATGCGGGGGCGTAGTCCACGCTGAAGCCACCCAGGTCGAACTTCTGCACGCTGCCCAGCGCGGTGCGCAGCTTGGCGCGCGTCACGTCGCGACCGGCGCGCTCCAGGCCTTCGGCCAGCACACGGGTGTTGACGTAGCTCTCCAGGCTGCCCAGCGAAAACTCCTGCTGGCCGATGGCGCGCATGGCGGCCTGGTAGTCGCGCACCACCTGGGACTTGGCGCGGTAAGGGTCGGGGAACACCATGGTCAACGCCAGGCCCGAAGCCGCGGCGCCCAGCCCCTTCAGGCCGTCGGCGGTCAGCGTGACGCTCAGGCCCGCCACCGGCAGCATGGGCGAGGACTTCTTGAGCGCGGCGATCAGGCCCACCGAGGCGGCGCCCGCCGTGCCCAGCAGCACGGCGCCGGGCTTGGCGGCGCTGACCTGGCTCACGACCTCATTGAGGTTCTTGCCGTCGGTGGCCAGCGCGACCTGCGCGGCCGCCTTGGCGCCCTGGGCCTGCAGCGCCAGCAAGGCGTCGGCCAGCACTTCCTTGCCGAAGCCGTTGTCCAGGTAGACGATGGCCAGGTCCTTGATGCCCATGCCCACGAGCTTTTGCACCAGGCGCTGGGTTTCGTCGGTGTAGCTGGCGCGCACGTGGAACACATTGCGCATGCCTTGCTTGCGCAGTGAGGAGGCGCCGGTCAGCGGCGCGACGTAGGGCAGGTTGGACTCTTCGATCAGCGGCACAATGGCCGCGTTGTTGGGCGTGCCTATGCAGGACATCAGCGCGAAGACGCTGCCGTCGCCTATCATTTTTTTGACGTTGTCCGAGGTGCGCTGCGGCACATAAGCGTCGTCCACCATCTGGAACTGCAGCACGCGGCCGTTCACGCCGCCCTTGGCGTTGATCTGGCCCATGGCGGCCTCCACGCCGAGCTTGAGATCGGCGCCGAAGCCGGCCAGCGGGCCGCTGAGCGCACCCGAAGAGCCGATGGTGACGGCCTTGGCGCTCAAGCCTTCCTGGGCGTAGGCATTGCGGATGAAAGCGGGAGCGGCGGCGAGGGCGGCCAGTTGAGGGGCGAACGAAAGAAAGCGGCGGCGAAACATCGCGAAAATCTCCGGAGTGGGGACGGCCAGGCGGGCCGAAGAAAAGACGGGGCCGCGCGGACCCCATACAGGACAACGGCCGCGTGGCGGCCGAATACTTTAAGTCTAAATGATTGCACATCGCGGGCCTGTCCGCTCGGCGACGCCGCGCTGCCGTTGGTCCGGCCGAAGGGCGGAAATGGCAAAGGCCCGGCCAGTCCATAGGACCGGCCGGGCCTTTCTAACCCCAGCGTGGCGGATTTAACCGATAAAACGGCCGCCGGCGCCCAGCACGCCGAGCTCCACAAACTTCGAGCCCGCGAACGGCGGCGCAGCGTAATCGACACTGAACCCGCCGAGGTCGAACTTCTGCAGGCCGGCCAGTGCATTGCGCAGCTTGGCGCGCGTCACCTCGCGGCCGGCGCGCTCCAGGCCCTCGGCCATGACAAGCGTGTTGATGTAACTCTCAAAGCTGACAGGCGAGAACTCCTGCTGGCCGGTGGCGCGCATCGCGGCCTGGTAGTCGCGGACCACCTGCAGCTTGGCGCGGTACGGATCGGGAAACACCATGGTCAGCGCCAAGCCGGAACCGGCCGCGCCCAGCGCCTTGATGCCGTCGCCCGCCAGCGTGACGCTCAGGCCCGCAATGGGCAGCATGGGCGAAGCCTTCTTGAGCGCGGCAATCAGGCCGACGGAAGCCGATCCGGCGGTGCCCAGCAACACGGCGCCGGGCTTGCCCGCGACGACCTGGCCGACGACGTCATTGAGGTTCTTGCCGTCAACGGCCAGTGCCGCCTGGACCGCGGCCTTGGCACCCTGCGCCTGCAGCGCGCGGTTGACGTCGATCAACACTTCCTTGCCGTAGTCGTTGTCCAGGTAGACGACGGCCAGGTCCTTGATGCCCATGCTCACGATGCGCTGCACCAGGCGCTGGGTTTCTTCGGTATAGCTGGCGCGCACATGGAACACGTTGCGCATGCCGGGCTTGCGCAGCGACGAAGCGCCCGAGCGCGGGCCGACGTAAGGCAGGTTGGACTCTTCAATCAGCGGCACGATGGCGGTGTTGTTGGGCGTGCCGATACAGGACATCAGCGCAAAAATGCTGCCGTCGCCAATCATCTTCTTGACGTTGTCGGCGCTGCGCTGCGGCACATAGGCGTCGTCCATCATCTGGAACTGCAGCGTGCGGCCGTTCACACCGCCCTTGGCGTTGATCTGGCCCATGGCGGCGTCCACGCCTTGTTTGAGTTCGGCGCCCACACCGGCCAGCGGGCCGCTGGTCGCGCCCGTGCAACCGATGGTGATGGCCTTGGCGGTCAGGCCGTCCTGGGCGTAGGCATTGCGGATGAAAGCGGGAGCGGCGGCAAGGGCAGTCAATTGAGGGGCGAACGAAAGGAAGCGGCGGCGAAACATCGCGAATCTCCAAAACAAAAGGGGGACGGCCGTGAAGCCGGAGAGGACAAGGCCGTGCGGCCTTGCGGGCTAAAAACGGCCCGCCACTCGGCGCGGCGACGCGCAAAGCAGCAGGTAAATCGTTTAACTCTCAACGATTCTAGGTAGAAACCCTGACAAATGGATGACACAGCGATGACTGCGCTGTGACGGCGCGAAGCCGGGGCAGGACCCGGCGTGTTGCGCGCTTAGCGTGCCGGAGACTGGCCGGTAGCCTTGGCCAGGGCGGCCTTGGTGGCCCTGAGTTCGCGCTCCAGGTCGGCGCGTTCATCGATCTGCTGCTCCAGCACCTCGTTGACCTGGGCCAGGTCTTCGGCGGATTCCTGGATGCGGGTTTCCAGCGCGTCGGTTTTTTTCAGTGCCTGGGCCACGTCGCCAGTCTGCACATGCGGCGGGACTTCCTGTTTGAGCACCGTGTTGATCACCAGCAGTTCGGCGGCCGACTGCTCCACGGTGTCTTTCACGGACTCGTTCTGGTCAAGCGCTCGTTCCAGTGGCGTGGGCACGACGTGTAGCTGCTGTGGCATGTCAAGGGCCTTGATGGATGGTGCGGGATCGTTGCCGCTGGTGAGCCTGTGCAAAAGCGAGGGCTTACAAATGGCGCTCGGGATTCAGGGGCGATTTTACGCGTTTGCCGCCTGCGCGGGCTTGCAAAGGCATTGGGGCGGGACAGGGTATCCACCCCTCCCAGGTGCTCAACGGGCCTTGGCGGGAGGCTTGGCCGCGCGGGCCGGCGGTGGCGCGGACGCGGGCGGCGCCGGCCCAGGGCTGAAGATCTTGCCCAGCGTGGCACCTACACGGGCGCCTATGGCGGTGCCCACGCCCGGCAATACGGCCGTGCCGACCACGGCGCCCGCGATGGCGCCCTTGGGCACGGAGAACGCGACATTATCCAGCGGGCCGCTGACGCTGAGCGGGACGCCGACAATGCCGTCCACCAGGTCGACGGCGAACTCGGCCTCGATCCGGCGGTTGGCGACCTTGGCCTGGCCCGACGCGGTCAGCGAGCCCGATGCCGCCTTGAGGTCCGTGTACGTGACCACCATGCCCTGCGGCGTGTTCTGCGTATCGAGCCGGCCGGTGACCGAGTCGAGCGGCGTCTGGCCGGCGTGCTCCTTGCCGGCGGTGCGCACGGCCTTGTCCAGGTCAAAGCGCAGCAAGGTGGACTTGCCGATGGTGAAGGGTGTCTGCGTGTGCAGCGACCGCGCCAGCTCTCCCACCGTATCGCCGTTGGCCGACAGCGTGGTTTCGCCCGAGGCCTTGCCGGCGATGATGGAGCGGCGGTTGAAGGCGGCCAACATGCTTTCGACTTCGACGTCCTTCGGCTGCAGCTCACCTTCCAGGTGCATGCGGCCGCCGGCGCGGAAGTCGAGCCTGATCTCGCCGTCCGCCGTGCCCCCGCCGACATGGATGCGCGCGGCCCAGCGGTCCTCCTGGCCCTGGCGGGTCAGCGCCAGATCCGTGGCCGGCCTGAAGCCCGGCCGGCGCAACTCGGCCTTGCGCGGACGCCAGCCTGGGTCGAAGTCGACCTCTCCGTCGTACACCACCGCAATGCCGCGCCGCGAGATCCAGGTCACGTCGCGGAACACAAAGCGCGCCAGCGGCAGTTCTTCGGCCGCCGCCTCGTCTTTCTCGCCCCCGCTGCCCAGGCCGCGCAGCGAGAGCTGGGGGACTACCGCGCCCTCCAGGTCGGCCCGGTCTATCTTGATGCGGCGCTGCAACAGCGCGAACACATCGGGATAGGCCGTGAGTTTTTTGATCAGGATGGGCTGGGGCTGCTCGGTGGCGGCGTCTTCCATCACCACCGCGGGCGAGGGAAACAAACGCCAGTGCAGTGCACCCACGCGCACCTTGGTGCCCAGCCGGGCCTCCAGCTCCACCGAGGCGCGGCGGGCCAGCTCCTCGTCGGACGGCAGCCAGCGCAGCAGGGCGACCCACGCCGCGCCCACCACGAGCACCGCGACGCCCAGTCCCAGCAGCCACTTGTTCGCGCGTGTCATCGAAGCAGGTCTCTCATGCCTGTCAGCTTAGGCCCCGGCGCGGCGCTTGCCGAGGCGACAAGCTGCCCACCTCTTGTAGGCCGCAACCGTATAGTCGGGAGACCGACATCCCGTGGAACCCCGACATCATGCGCATCTGGAAGCAGCCTATCTCTGTAGAACTACTCACCGCCGCCAATGCCGATACCGCGGTGACGCACCTGGGCATCGAGTTCCTCGAGGTCGGGGACGACTTCATACGCGCGCGAGTCCCGGTGGATCGCCGCACGGTGCAACCCTATGGTTTGCTGCACGGCGGCGTATCGGTGGCGCTGGCCGAAACCCTGGGCTCCTGCGGCGCGGCCTTTGCGGCGCCCGCAGGCCACCGCGCCGTGGGGCTGGACATCAACGCCAACCACCTCAAGGGCACGACCAGCGGCTGGGTCACCGGCATCACGCGGCCCGTGCACATAGGCCGCAGCACCCAGGTCTGGCAGATAGAGCTGCACAACGACGCGGGCGAACTGACCTGCGTCTCGCGCATCACGATGGCGATGCTGCGGCCGGAGTGACGCGGTTCAAGGTCCACATGGGGTGACGGCGCGCCGGCTTTGATGCCTGCTCACGCGCCAAGTTACTTATTGAAACGAATTACGGCCTCCGCACGGCCACCTCGGTTATGGCACCTGAATGGGTCCGCATCGCGGCACTCGTCAAGCACCCCTGTCTGGGTTTCCCAGGAGTTTTCCCTTTTAAAAACAACACAGTAGCTTGCGACGGCCACACGATTGAGGCTTGCATCCATGGGCTGCTCCATATTTTTTTTATCTTGAAAGTCCTTCCATCTCGTATTTGATCTTATGAGTGCTCCTTCGTATCGTTCGGCTCAATTAGGCGGAAAGGTAACAAATGGACACGAAAAACGCAAAACGATGGGTCGCGGCGCTATTAGCCGTCTTGTGTGGCGCGGGGCAGGCGCAGATCCTGATCGGCCAGACAGCCGGTTTCACCGGCCCCGTCGCCGCAGGCGTCAAGGAGAACACCGAGGGTGCGCGCCTGTGGCTGGATGCGGTGAACGCCAAGGGCGGGATCGCAGGCCGGCAGCTGGAACTGGTGTCGCTGGACGACAAATTCGATCCCAAGCTGGCCAGCGAGAACGCGCAGCAGCTGGCCGAGCGTGGCGCGATCGCCCTGTTCCTGACGCGCGGCACGCCCCCCACCGAAGCCGTGCTGCCGGTGCTGCTGGCCAACCACATGCCGCTGGTGGGCCCTTCCACCGGGGCGATGGTGCTGCACCAGCCGGTGAACCGTTATGTCTTCAATGTGCGCGCAACCTACCAGCGCGAAGCCGAGAAAGCCATCGAGCACCTGCACACACTGGGCATACAGCGCATCGCGCTGGTGCATGCAGACGACTCCTTCGGCCGTGACGGCCTGGAAGGCGCCAACAAGGGCTTCACGCAGGCAAAGCTGAAACCCACGGTGGTCCTCAAAGCCGACCGCAGCAAGCCGGACTACAGCCTGCTCGTCCCGCCCATCCTGGCAAGCGATGCGCAGGCCGTGCTGTGGATAGGATCGGCCAACGCCGTGGCCGAAGGGGTGAAGGCCCTGCGCGCCGCCAAGACGTCCGTGCGCGTGGTGACCTTGTCCAACAACGCATCGGCGGGCTTCGTCAAGGCGCTGGGGGAGCACGCGCGCGGCGTCATCGTCACGCAGGTCTATCCGTCCGAGCGTTCTTACGCTTACACGATGGTGCAGGAAGCCACGGAACTGGCCAAGGCCAAAAAGATCGCACTGTCGCCCGCCATCCTGGAAGGCTATGCCGCCGCCAAGGTGCTGGTGGAAGGCCTGCGGCGCGCCGGCAAGAACCCCACGCGCGAGACGCTGCTGGCGGCCCTGGAAGGCATGAAGCGTTTCGACCTGGGCGGGCTGGAGGTGAGCTTCGGTCCCGAAGACCATACCGGCCTGGAGTTCGCGGACCTCTCCATCGTGGACCGTGAAGGCCGCTTCGCGCGCTGAACGCCGGCCTTTTGAATCTTCCGCCGCATCAGCGCCCATCCACAAGTGAAAACCGCCATGGCATGGAAAAAGTCGCTGCACAGCTGGCTGCATGAGAGCGCCGAGGAAGCACCCAGGCAGCAGCTGGAGTCCTTGCGGTTTCTGGTCCAGGATGCGCTGTACCGATGCGAAGGGCCTATGTGCGAGCGCATGCGCTGGCGCATCGAAGAGGCCTACACCGCTCAGCAGCTGTGGCTGTTGCGCGGGGAGATATTCCAGCTGGTCGCGCGCCAGTTCTGCCAGGACGAGGCCGTGCGGCGCATCAACGCGCTGCTGCCCGCTTTCTCCGGCTGGCTGCCGAAGCGCATGCTGACGCGGGTCTAGGGCTGGTCCGCATTCCCTCGAGCACGAGCCTTAGGATGTTTTAGTGATTTAAAACGAACTAATCAGTCGTTCCCCAAATAAGAACGGCTGCCCACAATCCGGTGTTTTGACTTCTTCAACACCGCGCGCCGCGCGCCTTCGCCACCATGAATTTCCAGCAGCTGCGTTCGATGCGCGAGGCCGTGCGATGCAATTTCAATCTGACCGACGTGGCCAATGCCCTGCACACCTCGCAGCCCGGAGTCAGCCGGCAGATCCGCGAACTCGAGGAAGAGCTCGGCATTGAACTCTTTGTGCGCGCCGGCAAGCGCCTGACGGGCCTGACCGAGCCGGGCGCCCATGTGCTGCCCATCATCGAGCGCCTGCTGCTGGAGAGCAGCAACCTGAAAAAAGCCGGCCAGGAATTCATGGCCCAGCAAAGCGGCCTGCTGTCCATCGCCGCCACACACTCGCAGGCGCGTTATGCGCTGCCGCCCGCGGTGCAGGAGTTCCGCAGCCAGTTCCCCAATGTGAAACTGCATCTGCACCAGGGCTCGCCCAAACAGGTGGCCGACATGTTGATGTCGGGCGAGGTCGACGTGGGCATCGCCACCGAGGCGCTCAACGACTACCCCGAACTCGTCGCCCTGCCCTGCTACCGCTGGACGCACTCGGTCATCGTGCCGCCCGGCCACGCGCTGCTGGACGGCCCGCTCACGCTGGAGAGCCTGGCGCGCTTCGCGCTGATCACCTACGACACCGGCTTCACCGGCCGCTCGCACATCGACGGCGCTTTCACGCAGCGCGGCCTGTCACCCAACATCGTGCTGACGGCCATGGACGCCGACGTGATCAAGACCTATGTGCAACTGGGCATGGGTGTCGGCATCGTCGCCTCCATTGCGTATGAGGCCGAACGCGATACGGCCCTGCGCGCGCTCGACGCGGGCGCGCTGTTCGGCATCAACCTCACCAAGCTGGCGGTGCGCCGCGGCGGTTATCTGCGCGGCTATGTCTATGCGTTTATCGAATCGTTCGCGCCCACCTTGAACCGTGCCGTGGTCGAGAAAACCTTGAGCGATGAGCCGGGCGCCGCGAGCTATGACATCTAGCGTCTCTTATTCAGTCGCCGCGCGCGCCATTCGCTCGCTCTTCCAATAAACGTCGTCGCCGCCGTTCATGCGGTTAAGCACCCGCGACAGCACAAACAGCAAATCACTCAGGCGATTCAGGTACTGGCGCGGTGCTTCCTTCAGGGGCTCGGCCGCGCCCAGCGCCACCACGGCGCGTTCGGCGCGGCGCGCCACGGTGCGGCATACATGGGCCAGCGACGCGGCGCGCGAGCCGGCCGGCAGGATGAACTCGGCCAGGCGCGGCAGATGGGCGTTATGTTCGGCCAGCGCCTCGTCGAGCAGCGCCACGGCCTCGGGCTTGAGCAATTCAAAGCCGGGGATGGACAGCTCGCCGCCGAGGTTGAAGAGCTGGTGCTGCACCTCCACCAGCAGCTCGCGCACGCCGGCCGGCAGTTCTTCGCAGAGCAGCACGCCGATATGCGAGTTCAATTCATCAACGTCGCCCATGGCGTGAACGCGCAGGCTGTCCTTGGACACGCGTGTGTTGTCGCCCAGGCCGGTGGTGCCGTTGTCGCCGGTGCGGGTTGCGATCTGTGAAAGTCTGTTGGCCATGGTGCGAAGGCGCGTTGAAGGCGCTGTGAAGAAAGTCAATGGAGCAAAGGGACTAAAAAGGGACCAGGGCAGCGTTACGCCAGGCAAGAAAATGTGTCGTCGTAGCCCATCATGTGAGTGAGGCAACACCCTGAAAAACTGCTGGCCTGCTTGCGCCGCCTGCGTTGCAATGGCCGATTGTTCACTCTTTGAAGGATTCACCGCATGATCATGCACACGACAGCAACATCAACATCCGCTGCAAAACATTCAAAACATTCTATTCCCGGCTTTGAGTTGCGCAGCGTGTTGCTGGTGGCCGCATTGGCCGCGGGTGCCGCAGGCGCCGCGCGGGCCCAGACCGCCCCGCCTTCGCCGGCCAGCCCCAACAGCCCGCCCTCCCAGACGGCGCCCTCCGCCACCCCGGGCGCAGTCCCGCAAAACCGCACCACGCCCCAGGACGTCGAGGCGGCTTTCGGCCGCGCCGATGCCAACAAGGACGGCAAGCTGGACCGCCAGGAGGCCGAGCACCTGCCGGCCGTGGCGCTGCGTTTCGACCAGATCGACGCCAACCACGACTCCTTTATCTCGCTGGCCGAACTCACCAAGGCCGCGCTGGGTTCCTGATGATTCTTGCGGGGTGACCATCGCCCCGCTTTTTTCGCCTTCCACAACACCAGCACGCAGCTCCCCCCGCGGCCTTGGCTGCGGGCTCCGGCGCCTTCAGTGGCAGAAACTACGTACACGTCGTAAACTGTGCCACCGACCCGGAGACAACAATGAACGCCCCCCTTCCCCAGCACCTGCTCCCTGAAATCCAGCAACGTGAAACGCCCCAGGCATTGATCGACGCCCTGAAGGCCCGCTTTGCAGAGCGCTGCTCGACGGCCCTCGTGGTGCGCGAACAGCACGGCCGCGACGAATCCTCTTTCGCCGCACCGCCGCCCTCGGCCGTGGTGTTCGCCGAAAGCACGCAGGACGTGGCCGATGCGGTGAAGCTGGCCGGCCAGTACAACGTGCCCGTGATCCCCTTCGGCGTGGGCACCTCGCTCGAAGGCCACCTGCTGGCCGTGCAGGGCGGCATCAGCATCGACGTGAGCCGCATGAACAAGGTCTTGTCCATCAACGCCGAAGACCTGACCGTCACCGTGCAGCCGGGCGTCACGCGCAAGCAGCTCAATGAGGAAGTCAAAAGCACCGGCCTCTTCTTCCCGATAGACCCCGGCGCCGACGCGACCCTGGGCGGCATGAGCGCCACGCGCGCCAGCGGCACGAATGCCGTGCGCTACGGCACCATGCGCGAGAACGTGCTGGCGCTGGAAGTCGTCACGGCCAACGGCAGCGTCATACGCACCGGCACACGCGCCAAAAAATCATCGGCCGGCTACGACCTGACGCGCCTCATGGTGGGCAGCGAAGGCACGCTGGGCGTGATCACTGAAGTCACCGTCAAGCTCTACCCGCTGCCCGAGGCGATCTCGGCCGCGGTGTGCTCTTTCCCGAGCATCGAAGCCGCCGTGCGCACCACGATTGAGGTGATCCAGATGGGCGTGCCGATCGCGCGCGTCGAGTTGATCGACCACAACACCGTGCGCATGGTGAACGCGCACTCCAAGCTCTCGCTGCGCGAAGAGCCCATGCTGCTGATGGAGTTCCACGGCTCCCCCAGCAGCGTGAAAGAGCAGGCCGAGCTGGTGCAGGAGCTCGCCAGCGGCCACGGCGGCAATGCCTTTGAATGGGCCAGCACGCCGGAAGAACGCACCCGCCTCTGGACGGCGCGGCACAACGCTTACTTCGCGGCCATCCAGTCGCGGCCCGGCTGCCGCGCGATTTCCACCGACACCTGCGTGCCGATCTCGCGCCTGGCCGACTGCCTGCTCGAGTCGGTGGCCGAAGTCGATGCCAGCGGCATCCCCTACTTCCTGGTCGGCCACGTCGGCGACGGCAACTTCCATTTCGGCTACCTGATAGACCCGACGATTCCCAAGGAACGCGAAGTCGCCGAGGCGCTGAACCACAAGCTGGTGAGCCGCGCGCTGGCGCTGGAAGGAACCTGCACGGGCGAGCACGGCGTGGGCCTGCACAAGATGGACTTCCTGGTGACGGAAACCGGTGACGGCGCGGTCGACATGATGCGCACCATCAAACGCGCGCTGGACCCGAAGAACATCATGAACCCGGGGAAGATTTTCTCGCTGTCCTGAGAGCGGGCCAGGTCTTACTCAGGCTTGCGCGCCCTCGCCCTCCTCTAAGACCTGCTGGCCGGGAGTGGCCCGGCGGCCAGTAACTTTGTTTTGCTTCGCCAAAAGAAAGTCACCAAAGAAAAGGCGACCCTGGTTGCTGCGTCCCTTCGCTGCGCTACGGGCAACCTGCGGTGCTCGAGCCAAGCGGGGTCAAAAACAACTCGCTTCGCTCAAACAAGTTTTTGCCCTGATCCGCTTGTCTCTGCGCTCCTCGGCCCAGCCAGGACGGGGCAATCGGGAGCGAGGACACGGGGGCGGAAGACGAATACTGGGGAAACTTCCAGCCTGCTATTTGCCGCCGCGCAACCGCTCTATGAGCCCGTTGAGTTCGTCCATCGAAGCGAACTGGATGGCCACCTCGCCCATATCTTCGCGCCGGCCGTTGCGTTTGACCTGTTTTTTGACGCGCACTTCCACGTCGGCCATCAGCAGGTCGGCCAGTTCTTCCTCGACACGGCGCGTGTCGCGGGATTTTTCCTTGGTGGCTTTTTGCGGCTTGAGCGAGAACTCGGCGCTGAGTTTTTTGACCAGGCTTTCGGCCTCGCGCACCGACATCTTTTTGGCGGAAATCTGGTTGGCCGCGGTGATCTGTGCGGCGCGGTCCAGGACCAGCAAGGCGCGTGCATGGCCCATGTCCAGGTCGCCGGCCATCAGCATGGTCTGCACCGGGTCGGCCAGGTTCAGCAAACGCAGCAGGTTGGAAGCTGCGCTGCGCGAGCGGCCCACGGCCTGCGCGGCGAGCTCATGCGTGAGGCCGAACTCCTTGACCAGGCGCTGCAGGCCATGCGCTTCTTCGAGGGGGTTCAGGTCTTCGCGCTGGATGTTTTCGATCAGCGACATGGCGGCGGCCGACTCGTCGGGCACGTCGCGCACCAGCACCGGCACGCTGTCCAGGCCGGCGAGTTTTGCCGCGCGGAAACGCCGCTCGCCGGCGATGATTTCATACTTGCCGTCGTTGCTGCCGGAGGTCAGGCGCCGCACCAGGATGGGCTGCATGATGCCCTGCACCTTGATGGATTCGGCGAGCTCGTAGAGCGCGCCCTCGTCCATGCGCGTGCGCGGCTGGTACTGCCCGGCGACCATGTCTTCCAGCCGCAGTGAGGCCGGCAGGCCGGGGCTGTTGGCCGTGCTGCTGGCGTTCTCAGCGTCAGTCGCGCTTTCGCTGACCTTGGGGCCCAGCAGTGCTTCAAGTCCGCGGCCCAGGCCTTTGGGTTTTTTCGTGACCATGTTTTCTTTTCCTTCAATTCGTCAATGTTTATGTATGTATGGCGCAGTGTTCAGGGGGGCGTGAGGCTGCCACCCAGGGACTGCAGCACGCCGCGCCACAGGGCGTCGCGCTCTTCGTAAGGTTGTGCGTCCTGCTTGCCGCTGGCCTGCTCCCAGGCCGAGGTCATCACCAGCACGATGCCGGTGGAGGGCTGCACATAGACCGTCTGGCCGTGGATGCCCTGCATGGCGAAAGTGCGCGACCGCATCGGCATGAGCCAGAACTGGTAGCCGTAGCCAAAGTAGGGCGTGGCCGTGCGCGGCTTGAATGCCGGCGGCTGGCGTGTTGCGTCGGTGGCGTCCAGCAGGTAGTCCAGCGGCAGGACCTGCAGCGCGCCCGGCTTGCCGGTGGCCTTATCGATGGCACGGCCGTCATTGGCCAGCAACTGCCCCAGCCGCGCCCAGTCGCGCAGGCTGGCGTTGAAGCCGCCGAAGGATTGTTCCTGCCCATCGCTGGAAACACGCCAGAAGGCATCGTGTTCGGCGCCCATCGGTTTCCACAGCCACTCGGTCGTAAGCTCGGTCATGTTCTTGCCGGTGGCGGCCACCACCACGCGGCCCAGCACGTCGGTCTCACCGCTGGCGTAAACAAATTTTTCGCCCGCGGGGGAATGCCGGTCGGTGATGGACTTCAGTACATCCACCGGTTTGCCAGCGCCCAGTGCGCCGGCGCTGGCACGCGACAGACGCGCGATGTCGTCCTTGCCGTCGTAGCGTTCGGTAAACGTCAAGCCAGAACTCATGCGCAGCAGCTGCCGAACGGTGGTGGCGCCATAAGGGCTGCCGGCGAGATCTTTGACGTATTTCTCGGCCGGGTCGTCGAGCGAGGCAATCAACCCCATCGAAAGCGCCTTGCCGATGAGCAGCGAGGTCACGCTCTTGGCCATCGAGAAGGACAAAAACCGCGCGTCGTCCTTGCGGCCGTAGCGGTAATGCTCGGCGATGATTTCGCCGTTTTTCAGAATCAGCAGGCCGGTGGTGCGCTGGCGGTCCAGGTAGTCGGCCAGCGTGTAGTTGGTGTTCTTGTAGCGGTAGCTGATGGACGCGGGGCTGGCCGCGCGCGGCAGTGGGCTGGCTTCGGCCGGGCGCGCGACCACGCGGACCCGCACACCGGGCACCTTGTCCATGGCCGACCAGGAGCCGACACGATAAGGATTGCTGTACCAGGTGCTGGTGTTGCCGAGGGGGTAGCCCTGCGCCTTGCCTAGCAGCTCTTCGTCGGGCTCGGCGTGCAGTGAGGCACTTGCCCAGGCCGCCAGCACTACCAGGGCAATTTGCAGGCAACGCGCGCGCGGGCGAGGGTGAAAAAATGAGCTCATGGCCGGGGCGTGATGTTGGGTGAAGGCTCGATGGCCGGGGAAGTCAGCTCCTTGAGCTGGAGCAGCCGCAGGTAGGCTTCTGGCCAGTCAGCCAGGCCACTGTCGGCGTTGAGGTGGCCGCGCGGTCCGGCGTCCACAAAGCTCGAGCCCCAGGACGCCGCGAATTGCCGCGCCCGCCCTGCCCCGCAGAAAGGGTCGTCGCTGCTGGCGAACACCACGCTGTCAAACGGCAGTTTTTGCAGCGGCACCGGTGCCCAGCTGGGCAGCATCTCGCGCACGTCGTCACGTTCCACGTCGGGCGGCGCGACCAGCAGCGCGCCCTTGACGCGGTGAACATTCCGCGAATGGCTGGCCCAGGCCGCCACCAGCATGCAGCCCAGGCTGTGCGCCACCAGCACCGCGGGCTCGTCGCAGGACAGCAGCACGTCTTCGAGGCGCGCCGTCCAGTCGCCGCGCAGCGGATGCATCCAGCTGTGCTGCTCCACGCGGGTGTAGCCGTCGGCCTCTTCCCACAGGGTTTGCCAATGGCCGGGGCCGCTGTTTTTCCAGCCGGGAAGTATGAGGACGTTGCGGGGGTTCATGCTCGGGAAGATCGGCAACACTGATTTGCTATTAAATTAATAGCTGAAAGTTGCCTGTTTTCGGGGACTTTCAGCCGCCCACCTTACATCACCTTGATGCGGTCGACCATCTCTTCGGCGAAGGTGACAAAGGCCTGCGCGCCCCTGGAGGCCGGGTCGAACACCACGCCGGGCAGGCCGTAGCTGGGCGCTTCGGCCAGTCGTACGTTGCGCGGAATCACGGTGTTGAAAACCTTGTCGGCGAAGTGTTCCTTGAGCTGGTCGCTGACCTGCTGCTGCAGGGTGATGCGCGGGTCGAACATCACGCGCAGCAGGCCGATGATCTGCAGGTCCTTGTTGAGGTTGGCGTGCACCTGCTTGATGGTGTTGACCAGGTCGGTGAGGCCTTCGAGCGCGAAGTACTCGCACTGCATGGGCACGATCACGCCGTGGGCGCAGCACAGGCCGTTGAGGGTCAGCATGCTGAGGGATGGCGGGCAGTCGATCAACACGAAGTCATATTGGCTGTCGACTTCGGCCAGCGCGAGCTTGAGGCGTTTTTCGCGGCGCTCGACGTCGACCAGCTCAACCTCGGCGCCGGCCAGTTCGCGGTTCGCGCCCAGCACGTCGTAGCCGCATTTCTCGCTGTGCACACGCGCCTCGGCCACCGAAGCGGATTCGAGCAGCACGTCGTAGACCGTCATCTCCAGCTTGCGCTTGTCCACGCCGGAACCCATGGTCGCATTGCCCTGCGGGTCCAGGTCAATCATCAAGACCCGCTGGCCGACTTTCGCCAGGCCCGCGGCCAGGTTCACTGTCGTTGTCGTCTTCCCTACCCCACCCTTTTGATTGGCTACGCAGAATATTTTGGCCATGTGTGTTTTTAGTTTTTGTTCGAAAGAGGACGCGAAATGCGATGACGGCTTACTTGGAGACCGCGAGCTTGAGGCCGAAGCCGATCAGGAAAACGCCGGCCAGCTTGTTCAGCACGACCGTGATTTTGGGGTTGGCGCGTATGCGTTCGGCCAGGTGGTAGGTGATCATGACCGAGCACAGGCCGTACAGGAAAGTCAGACCGGCAATCGTGGCCGCCATCACGGCAAAAGTCTTCAGGCCCTGGTGCTGGGCCGGATCGACAAACAGCGGGAAGAAAGCCATGTAAAAAACAATCGCCTTGGGATTGAGCAGGGTGATCATCATGGCCTGCTGAAAGTAGTGGCGGGGCTTGATGTTCAGCAGCGGCGCGTCGCCGGGCTTGGCCATCAGCATCTTGATGCCCAGCCAGGCCAGGTAAATGGCGCCGGCCCACTGGACGATATGGAAAGCCGTGGGGTAAGCCGCCATGATGGCCGACACACCAGCCACCGCCGCCCAGAGCAAAACCTGGTCGCCGGCGATCACGCCGAAGGTCGCACCCAGGCCGCCCGCGATCCCGCCCTTGCTGGTCGAGGTGATCAGCGCCAGGTTGCCCGGGCCGGGAATCAGCAGAAACACAATGATCGCAACGACAAAAGCGCCGTAGTCGGCAATGCCGACGAATGAGCCCAACATGGAGGTTCTCCAGAAAGTAGAGAGGAGGAAGCGCGAGTGCTCGAGTTTACGACAGGGGTGTGCCGCCGGAATGCCAAAGGAGGCCGATCAGGCCCGATTCGGCGTCCGCGAAGGTTTCTTTTTGTGCCCGAACAACGGGCCGGGCGGGATCAAGCTCCCGACCCACCCGGTTCAGGCGTTGGTTTTTTCCCGCATCCAGACAATGCAGCGCTCGGCATTCAGCCCCGGAACCTGCAACTGTTCCACGTGAAACACTTCAACCCCGGCCGGCAAGGCGGCGATTTCGTCGGCCGGGTGTTTGCCCTTCATCGCCATCCAGGCACCCTGCGGGGCCAAGGCAGCGGCGGACCAGTTGGTGAAATCCACCAGCGAAGCGAAGGCCCTGGAGCAAATCACCTCAAACGGCGTGGTGATGGTTTCGACCCGGGCATGCAAACCCGAGAGGTTGGGCAGCTTGAGCGCCAGCGCCGCCTGCTTGATAAAAGCGGCTTTTTTGGCGACCGTGTCCACGCAGGTGACCGCCACTTCCGGACAGCAGATGGCGATGACGACGCCCGGAAGGCCGGCGCCTGACCCCACGTCCAGCAAGCGGGCGCCCTGCCCCAGCCCGGTTTTTTGCAGATGGCGGCGCAGCGGCAGCACCGCGGCCAGGCTGTCCAGCAGGTGATGGGTCATCATTTCCGCCGGATCGCGCACGGCCGTCAGGTTGTAGACCTTGGTCCATTTGCCGATCAAGTCCTGGTAATCCAGCAGCTGGCCGACCTGGACATCGCCCAGGTCCAGCTGCAGCGCCTTCAGGCCGGCGCGCAATTCCTGTTCACCGGCCCGCATCAGGCTTGGGCTTTTTCGGAAGAAACGTCAGCCGCCTGGAGCGGAACCGTGTTTTTCCACAGGTTCTTTTTCAGGTGCACCAGCAGCAGGGACACGGTGGCCGGTGTGATGCCCGAGATGCGCGAAGCCAGCCCCAGGGTTTCGGGCCGGTGTTTGGCCAGGGTCTGGCGTGCCTCAAAACTCAGGGCCGTGACCTGCAGGTAATCCAGGTCGGCCGGCAGTTTGAGATTTTCGTAGTGGGCGGCGCGCTCGACCTCGGTCTTTTGCAGGTCGATGTAGCCGGCGTATTTGGCCGTGATTTCGATCTGCTCGATCACGCTTTTGGCGATGTCGTCGCTGGCTGCGGCTTCGGCCGCCAGTTCGGGGTTGGCATACTTGCCCTCCTCCAGCGACATCAGCCCGGCATAGTTCACGTCCGGGCGGCGCAGCAGGTCGAGCAGGTTGTACTCCCGTTCGATGGATTTGCCCAAAACCCGTTCGGCTTCAGCCACCGGCAGGTTGTTGGGGTTGACCCAGATCGCCCGGAGCCGGGCTGTTTCACGTGAAACAGTGTCGCGCTTGCGGTTAAAGGCGTCCCAGCGGGCGTCGTCGACCAGGCCCAATTCCCGGCCTTTTTCGGTCAGGCGCATGTCGGCGTTGTCCTCGCGCAGCATCAGGCGGAACTCGGCCCGGCTGGTGAACATGCGGTAGGGCTCGGTCACGCCCTTGGTGATCAGGTCGTCGACCAGCACGCCCAGGTAGGCTTCGTCACGCTTGGGAAGCCAGGCATCCTTGCCCTGGCATTGCAGCGCGGCATTGACGCCGGCGAACAAGCCCTGGGCCGCCGCTTCTTCATAACCGGTCGTGCCGTTGATCTGGCCGGCGAAGAACAGGCCGCCAATCGCCCGGGTTTCAAAGCTGGATTTCAGCGCCCGCGGGTCGAAGTAGTCGTACTCGATGGCGTAGCCGGGCCGCAGGATGTGGGCGTTTTCCATGCCGGCCATGGATCGCACCAGCTCGTATTGGATGTCGAAAGGCAGGCTGGTCGAGATGCCGTTGGGATAGATTTCGTGGGTCGTCAGGCCTTCGGGCTCCAGGAAAATCTGGTGGCTGTCCTTGTCGGCGAAGCGGTTGATCTTGTCTTCGACGCTGGGGCAGTAGCGCGGCCCGACGCCGTCGATCTTGCCGGTGAACATGGGGCTGCGGTCAAAACCCGAGCGGATGATGTCGTGCGTGCGCTCGTTGGTATGGGTGATCCAGCAGGACATTTGCCGCGGGTGGGCGATGCCGCCACCCATAAAACTGAACACCGGCACCGGGCCTTCGATCCCGCCGGGCATGCCGTCGCCGGGTTGTTCGGTGCACTTGCTGAAGTCAATCGTGCGGCCGTCGATGCGCGGCGGCGTGCCGGTCTTGAGTCGGCCCTGCGGCAGCTTGAGCTCCTTGAGCCGGCTCGACAGCGAAACCGCTGGCGGGTCGCCGGCCCGGCCGGCCGAGTAGTTGTTGAGCCCGACGTGGATCTTGCCGTCCAGGAAAGTCCCGGCCGTGAGCACCACGGTGCGCGATCGGAACTTGATGCCGACCTGCGTGACGGCGCCGACCACCCGGTCGCCCTCCACCATCAGGTCGTCGACCGCCTGCTGGAACAGCCACAGGTTGGGCTGGTTCTCGAGCTTGCGGCGGATGGCTGCCTTATAAAGAATCCGGTCGGCCTGCGCCCGGGTCGCACGCACGGCCGGCCCCTTGGAGCTGTTCAGGATGCGGAACTGGATGCCGCCTTCGTCGGTGGCCAGCGCCATCGCGCCGCCCAGGGCGTCCACTTCCTTGACCAGGTGGCCCTTGCCGATGCCGCCGATGGACGGGTTGCAGCTCATCTGGCCCAGCGTCTCGATGTTGTGCGAGAGCAGCAAAGTCTTGCAGCCCATGCGGGCCGAAGCCAGGGCGGCCTCGGTGCCGGCATGGCCGCCGCCAACCACGATCACATCAAATTCTTGGGGGTAAAACATATCCAACCTTTGGGCCTTGCGACCAGCTACTCACTCTATTAACTTCTCAGCTCTCGATCAATTCGGTGGCCAGGCCCATGCCGCGCGCCACCTGTGCCTGGCGCCGGTCCGCCGTGACGAACAGGTCCACCCGGCTGGCCAGTGCGCTGCCCACATGCAGGGCGTCCATGCCGCGCAAAGGGCCCTGCTCCATCGCGGCAAAAGCGAAGCGCTCGACATGCGCGTCCAGCGGGACCAGGGTCATGTCGGCCACGTCGCGTTGCGCGGCCGCCCAGGCCCGGTCAAATTCCGGTGCCGGCAAGCTGCCATCGCGCCTGCGCCTGAGCAGCGCGGAGGCCACCTCGGTCTTGCAGTGCGCCGCCACCAGCAGTTCGCTGGCCGCCTCGAACAACATCAGCACCCGGTCGCGCCCGGCTTCGCTGGCATAGCGCTTGGTCAGCGCCGAGGCATCAAACATCAGCCGCGCTTCGCCGTCGCGCGCCGCCGCCCGGGTGGCGGTAGCGGCCTGTGCCGCATAAGCGGCTTGCGCCTTCTTCACCATGGTGATTCATTCCGCTCGTCGAGCACCGCCTGTGACAGCGATACGCCGGGCGGCAGGACCACGGGTTCGAACGGGGTTTTCCAGCTCGGTACTTTGGCGGCGTCTTCTTCGGCCTTGAGAGGCACCAGTTCAGCCACCGGCTTGCCGTGCCTGAGTATGCGGACGGTTTCGCCCTGCTCCACCAGGTCAAGCATGGCAGATGCGTGGGCGCGGAATTCACTGAGAGCAATGGTATGCATTTTGTACAAATTTCAATGTTTTGTACATTTTAACGGGTTCGTGCTTGCAAGGCACCCTGCACGCAGTTTTTCACCCTGCGGCCTGTGGTGAAATCGGACGATGACCGCCCCCCAAAAACTCCTGATCTTCGCTGGCAGCATCCGCCAGAACTCCTACAACCGCAAACTGGCCCATGTCGCGGCTGCCCTGGCGCGCGCCAGCGGCGCCGAAGTCACCCATATTGAACTGGCGGACTACGACATCCCCATGTACAACGCCGACCTTGAGGCCAAAGGCACGCCGCCCGACGTCATGAAACTCAAGCAGCTCATGTACGAACACCCGGCCTGGATCATCTGCTCACCCGAATACAACGGCAGCTATACCGCCCTGCTGAAAAACACCATCGACTGGGTCTCCAGCCCGGTCAAGAGCGACCCGGCCTGGCATGAAGGCTTCAAGTCTTTTACCGGCAAGGTGGTGGGCGTGCTCAGCGCCTCACCCGGCGCCTTGGGCGGCCTGCGTTCGCAAAGCCACCTGGTGCCGCTGCTGCTCAACGCGCAGTGCTGGGTGGCGCCCAAGGCTTTTGCCCTGGGCCGCGCCGCCGATGCGTTTGATGTCGACGGAAAAATGGGCAACGAAGCGCACGTGAAGAACGTGCAGGCCGTGATCGACCAAGTGCTGTTCGCCAGCGCCCGGCTGACGGCCTGACTAATTAAAGAATTGAGGCCAGGGCACGCGCGCGTTCCATCGCACCAGCCTTGGTCGCCGCCAGCTCCTCGGGCGCCACCAATGTCGGCGCGGCACTGATTTCCGCGTCGACCGCGACATCCAGAAAACGCAGCCAGCGCCGCATATACGGCTTCTGGAAATCCGAATCGTCTTCATCAGGCTGCAGCGGGTAAGCGCCGGCGCTCGAATACACCAGTGTCGCGCGCTTGCCCGGCAGCAGGGCCTGGTAGCCGGCCTGCCGCGACCAACTCCAGTTCTGCCCCGGCAAGGTCACCACGTCGATGAAATGCTTGAGCCGGTAAGGGATGCCGAAATTCCACATCGGCAGGCTGAAGATGTAATAGTCGGCCGCATTGAAGCGCTGCGACACCGCCACCGCACGCGCCCACAGCGCCTGCTGCGGAGCGCTCGCATTCTGCGCGCGCAAGACGGCGAACTTGGCGGCAATCATGTCGGCGTCAAACGGCGGCAAATCAATATCCCAGACATTGATCGTGTCCACTGTGTCCTCAGGATGCGCCTCGCGATACGCCTCCAGCCAGGCAGCAGCCACGGTGCTCGAGGTTGATGCGGCCCGCATCGGCGAGGCTTCTATAAAGAGCAGATGGGTCATGGTTTTCTCCGTGCCGGCTTCATCACGCCGTGCCGTCCAGCAGGCGCAGGCCCACCATGCCGGCCACCACCAGCGCCACGCACAGCAGGCGCAGCGCCGAGGCGCTCTCGCCCATCCAGAGGATGCCGATCACGGTCACGCCGACCGAGCCTATGCCGGTCCAGATCGCGTAGGCCGTGCCCACCGGCAAGGTCTTGACGGCATGCGTCAGAAAGAAAATGCTGGCGCCCGCCGCCGCGACGCCCAGCACGCTGGGCAGGAGCCGGGTCCAGCCCTGTGAGGATTTGAGGAGCAAGGCCATCGCGATTTCGACGATGCTTGCGGCGAGTAGATAAAACCAGGCCATGGAGGTCGTTCTTTCGGTAACAGGGTTAAGAGGGTTAAAGAGGGAAAAAATCAAAGAGCCGCCAGCTTAGGTTTACGATTACCCATAGACAAGTACGCACCTTCTGGTAACCATGACAATTCCCCACGACCTCCCCGCCGATTCCTCAACTGTGTTTAGCCAGGCCTGCCCCTCGCGCCAGGCGCTGGAGCTGGTCGCCAGCAAGTGGGCGCTGCTGGTGATCCCGGCGCTGGCCGAGGGCCCGGTGCGCAACAACGAGCTGATGCGCAAGATCGAAGGCATTTCACAAAAGATGCTGACGCAGACGCTCAAGGAACTGGTGCGCAACGGCCTGGTCCTGCGCTTTGACCGCCAGACCGTGCCGCCCCATGTGGAATACCAGCTCAGCGCGCTGGGCCAGTCCCTCAGCGAAACCCTGATCCCGCTCGACAACTGGGCCGAGCGCAACCACCAGAGCCTGAAGGCCGCGCGCGAACGCTTCGACGCATCCTTCATGTAGCGCATGGGGTTAGCCTCATTAGCGGAATCACGTAGCGGCACACCTCGCGTACGGTCCTATATTGGACCAACGACAACGATCCGGAGACATCAGATGAAACAGACGAACACGCGCCGCGGCGCATTGCAATTCGGCCTCAAGGCCGGCGGCGCACTGGCCGCGGTCTCGGCCTTTCCGGGGCTGCTGCACGCGCAGGCCGGCTGGCCCAGCAAACCGATACGCCTGCTGGTGCCTTTCGCGCCCGGCGGCAGCTCGGAAATCGTCGCGCGCTCGGCCGCCAATGAACTGACCAAGAGCCTGGGCCAGACCGTGTTTGTCGAAAACAAGCCAGGCGCCAGCGGCAACATCGCAATGCAGGAATGCGCGGCCTCCACCGACGGACACACCATCATCCTGGGCCACATTGGCACCATGGCGGTCAACCCTTTCATCTTCGACAAGCTGCCTTTCGACACCAACAAGGACTTCAAGCCCATCTCGCTGCTGGCCAAGGTGCCCAGCCTTTATGTGATCAATGCCAGCGTGCCGGCCAACAACCTGAAAGAGTTCATCGCCCTCGCCAAAGCCAAACCGGGCCAGCTCAACTACGGCTCGGCCGGCAACGGCAGCGCCGGCCACCTGGCGTTTGAATACCTGAAGATGGCCACCGGCATTTTTGTGCTGCACGTGCCCTACCGCGGCACCGGCCCGCAACTCACCGACCTGCTGGCCGGCCGGCTTGAAGCCGCCAGCGTGGGCGCACCCGCCATCCTGGCGCACATCAAGTCGGGCAAGCTGCGCTGTATCGCCACCGGCACCAAGGAACGCCTGCCCCAGCTGCCCGACGTGCCCACGGTCGCCGAAAGCGGCTATCCCGGTTTTGAAATGACCCAGTGGTACGGCCTCAACGCCCCGTCCAACATGCCGCAGGCCAACATAGACCGCATCGCCGAAGCCTGCAACAAGGCCATGCGCAACCCGCAGGCCACCGAGCGCCTGCGCGGCGACACGGCCCTGCCCATAGGCGACACGCCGGCGCAGTACGGCGCCTTCATCAAGACCGAGCAGGCGCGCTGGAAGCTGGTCGCCGAACGCGCGAAAATCAAGCCTGACTAAACCCGGCTTCCCTAGATCTCACACGAGCCATCCCCCATGAACTGCCGCCCCGGTTGCGGCGCCTGCTGCATCGCGCCGTCCATCAGCTCCGCCATCCCCGGCATGCCGCAAGGCAAGCCGGCCGGCGTGCGCTGTGTGCAATTGGGTGATGCCAACCAGTGCCTGATCTTCGGCCGGCCCGAGCGGCCCGCCGTCTGCGGCCAGCTCATGCCCTCGGCCGAGATGTGCGGCGCCGACGCGGGCGCGGCCATGGCCTGGCTGGGCCGGCTTGAACACGACACGCGGCCCACTGCGGGTTAGCGAGAAACGTTTCCCAGCGCCTCCAGCCGAGCCGCCGAAACAATCTCTATGCGCCGGTAGCGCAGCGCGATCGCGCCCTGCGCCACCATGGCCTTGAGTTCCACCGACAGCGTCTGCCGGCTGACGCCCAGCATCATGGCCAGCGCCTCCTGCGACACCGGCACCACCGGCCGGGCCTTCAGTGCCAGCGTGGCGTCGCCGCGCGCCAGCAGCAGCAGGCGGCGCGCCACGCGCGCGCGGGTCGACCGCAGCGCCGCGTCTTCCACCATGCCGTAAAGCGAGCGCACGCGTGCCGCCAGCAGCCCCGCAATCGCCCGGGCAAACGGTGCGCCCTCCATCAGCGCGGCAAAAGCCGCCTGCGGCACCACCAGCACCTCGGCCGCCGACATCGCGGTGGCATCGTGGGTGCGCGGCTCGCCGTCCATCAAGGAGATTTCGCCTATCCAGTTGCCGGCCTCCAGCACCACCAGGATGGCCTCGCGCCCGTCTTCACGCAGGGAAGAGATCTTGAGCATCCCGCCCAGCAGCCCGTAAAAGCCGCCCGGCGCATCGCCCTGGCGGAACAGCATCTCGCCGGGCCGCAGGCGCAGCACCTCGGCCGAGCCCAGCAGCGCTTCCCGATCCGCCGGCGGCAGCGCGCCAAACCAGGGATTGGCCGACATGCGCGCCATGGGCGAGAGCGGGGGAGGTGTCGCGGGAACGATAGGCATGCGGCCAATTGTCAAATTTTTGACAGTTCCACGTCAAGCACAGACGTATCGTGCACCTGAGCTCATTAAAACCATTACTCCCGGAGACAAACCCCATGCACATCCCCTCTCTGAAAGAAGTCGTCAGCGCCGAAGAATGGCAGCTGCGCTGCGACCTCGCCGCCTGCTACCGCCTGGTCGCGCTCTACGGCTGGAGCGACCTGGTCTTCACCCACATCAGCGCCAAGCTGCCCGAATCGGTTTCGGGCGCCGGCAAGCACCACTTCCTGATCAACCCCTACGGCCTGATGTTCGACGAGATCACCGCGTCCAGCCTGGTCAAGGTCGACGGCCAGTGCAACAAGGTGATCGACTCGCCCTTCCCGGTGAACCCGGCCGGCTTTGTGATCCACAGCGCGGTGCATGAAGCCCGCGCCGACGCCGGCTGCGTGCTGCACACCCACACGCGCGCCGGCGTGGCTATCAGCGCCCAGCAGTGCGGCGTGCTGCCCATCAGCCAGCAATCGACCTTTGTGCTGGCCTCGCTGGCCTATCACGCTTACGAGGGCGTGGCTTTCCGCGACGACGAAAAGCCGCGCCTGCAGGCCGACCTGGGCAATGCCAACTTCCTGATGCTGCGCAACCACGGCCTGCTGGTCGTGGGCAAGACGATTGCCGACGCCTTCCTCAGCATGTACACCTTCGAGAACACCTGCCGCATCCAGCTCGACGCACAAGCGGGCGGCCCGCTCACGGAAGTCAACCCGCTGATCGTCAAGGGCGTGGCCGAGGCCATGCGCGTGCAGACCGGCGGCATGGGCGGAGCGTTCGTCTGGCCCTCGCTGATCCGCAAGCTCGACAAACTCGATGAAAGCTACAAGTCATGAGCGGCTCACCCGTCGTCGCGCAGATGCTGGTCGCGGCGCTCGCGCTGGTCATGCTGGGCCTGGGCCTGACGCTCAAGCTCGAGGACTTCACGCGCCTGCTCAAATACCCCAAGGCCGTGATCGTGGCGCTGCTGCTGCAGGTCATCGTGCTGCCTGTAGCCTGCTACGCCATCATCGTGCTGCTGAATGTGCCGCCGCTGTTCGCCGTGGGCCTGATGCTGCTGGCGGCTTCGCCCGGTGGCATCTCGGCCAACCTGTTCAGCCACCTGTTCGGCGGCAACGTCGCGATGAACATCTCGCTGACCGCCATCAACACCCTGCTGTCCATCGTCACCATGCCGGTGATCGCCAACTGGGCCATCAACACTTTCGCCAAGACCGGACAGGTGGTGCCGCTGCAGTTCGGCAAGGTGGTGGAGGTCATCGTCATCGTGCTGGTGCCGGTGGCCGTCGGCATGTGGCTGCGCACCGTCAAGCCGGGCTGGGCCGCGCGCAGCGAGAACCCGACCAAGATCTTCAGCATCATCGTGCTGGTGGTGGTGGCCGTGGGCGCGGTCGTCAAGGAATGGCAGTCGCTCAGCGGCGGCTTCGCGGCCATAGGCCCGGCCGTGCTGGCCTTCAACCTCGTGAGCCTGCTGGCCGGCTACTACGTGGCCCGGGCGACCGGGCTGGACAAGCCGATCTCCACCGCCATCAGCTATGAAATCGGCATCCACAACGCGACGCTGGCGATCTTCATCGCGCTGGCCGTGCTGAACAACTTCCAGCTGGCCCTGCCCGCGGCGATCTACTCCTTCAGCATGTACGTCACGGCCACGCTGTTCGGCTTGCTGGTGCTCAAGCGGCAGGGCGCGCCGGTCGCCACGGCCCAGGCACAACCGTAAAAGTCAGGCGCTCACCACGGTCAGCACAGGGTGCGGCTGCGTGGCGCCGGGCGGGTGCGGCGGCTCGTCGCCTTCGTCCACCGTCAGTTCCTTGCGGATCATCTGCACGTCGCCGAAGATGGTGGCAAAGGCCACGTCCTTGGCGTCGCGCCCGGTGCCGACGCGCACCAGGCGGTCTATGGGCGCCATGCGCGTCGGGTCGAAGATCACCCAGCGCCCTTCCAGCCAAGCCTCGAAGACCGCGTGGAAATCCTGCGGCGGCTCCTCGAAATGCACATAGCCCACCACCAGCCGTGCCGGGATGTTGAGGGCGCGGCACATCGTGATGCCCAGGTGCGCGAAGTCGCGGCACACGCCCGCGCGCTGCACGAACACCTCCTGCGCCGTGGTCGTGGAATTGCTGAAGCCGGGCAGATAGCCGATCGATTCGTGGATCCAGCCCTCGATCGCGCGCACCCGGCCTATGCCGGGCGGTAGCTGGCCGAACAGCTGCTGCGCCGCGCGGCTCATGACGTCCGACTCGCAATAGCGGCTGGGCATCAGGTAGCGCAGCACGTCGTCCGGCACTCCGGTCACCGGCGTTTCGTCCAGGTGCAGCGGGACGGGCGCCGGGTGCAGCTCCACCCTCGCGCAGTAATTGACGGAGAGGCGGCCTTTGGGTGCATCCAGGCGTATGAAGCGGTTGCCGCTACGCTCGTCGCAGAAGTTGCGCACTTTCATGCTGGGCGTGATGGTCAGGCGCTCCTCCACCACATGATGGCCTTCATGAAAAGCCGTCTCGATGTTGAACAGGAAGTGCGCGGGGCTGCCGACTTCGTATTCCAGCAGGGATTCAATCCGGGCGGTGTGCATGGGTTGGGGTGTGGGAGCCGTCAAAGGCGGGTGCGGTGGTCGGGGCTGCCGCGGCCCGGTTTGGTGAACCAGTTCTGGCAGGTCACAAAAACAATGCGCGCGGCGCGCTCAAGCACGTCGGCGGAAGGCGCGGCGCGGCGGCGTGCGCGCAGGCGGTTCACCAGCAGGAATTCGGCGATGCTGGCCTGGAACGTGATCTTGCGTTTGGCGACCGCTTCAGGCGGCTGCGCCACCGCCGGTGCGCGCGGCCCCGACCACGGCTGGAACAGCCGTTGCCGGAACCGCGACACCATCGATGACGGCACGAGGGCACGATCCGCCTTTTGCAGCGTCATCTACTTCAGCACCTTGTTCGCCGCGCCCACGCCCAGGGCCGCCAGGAGCAGGAAGATGACGGCCAGGATCAGGAACAGCCCGAACAGGATCTTGGCAATGCCGGCGGCGCCCGCCGCCACGCCGCCGAAGCCCAGGGCACCGGCAATCAGTGAAATCAGCGCAAAAATAATCGCGTACTTGAGCATCTTGGCCTCCTGTAGAAGGTGTCAGGGTCCGGCCCATGCGCAAACGGCATGCGGCCCGGGGACCCAGGTTGTGCGCCGCGACGAAAGCGCCGCGGTGAGTCCCCATGCTAAAAGTGCATGGCCGGGGGCCCCATCAGCAGCGCCCGCTTGCCGCTGTAGGACAAGGACGCGGTTCCCCGGATCGCTATTCTTTTGCTAGCGCGGCAGCCCCACTGTGCGAGGCCGCACGAAGGTCACTTGCCGAACAGGCTGCGGAAGCCCTCGCCCACGCGGTCGCCCAGGTTGGCGCCGGCGCCGGTACCCACGCCGGGCAGCAGGGCCGTGCCTATGGCCGCGCCCAGCAGGGCCGAGCGCGACAGCGTGACTTCGGGGTTGTCCAGCGTGCCGCCCACCGTCAGGGGCACGCCTACCGCGCCGCCTATGGCATTGCCCAGCTTGCTGTCGCCCGCCACGTTCACGCTGACACGGCCGCTCAGCGCCTTGGCCGGCGAGATGGCGACATTGCCGGTCGCGCTCAGCGCACCCGAACTCGCCACCAGGTTGGTCAGCTGCGCCGACTTGCCCTGCGTGCTCACCTGGCCGGCCAGGGTGTCCAGCTGCGTCTGGCCGCCGCGGCTCAGGCCTATGGTCCTGACCGCCTTGGCCAGGTCCAAGCCATTGAGCACGGCGTTGCGCACGGTGAAGGTGGTCTGGGTCTGCAGCGCATCGACCAGCGCGCCCGTGGTCGCGGCACGTGAACTGAGCGTGGTGTCGGCCTCGAGCTTGCCGGTCAGCGACTTGCTGGGCGCGGTCAGCGCCGCCACCTCGACATCGCGGGTCTGCAACTTGCCGTGCAGCATCAGCTCTTCACCGGGGCGCGCGGCGGAACCCGATGGAACCTTCTTCAAGCCCAGCTTGCCTTCCACCTTCCCCCCGCCCACGTCGATGCGCAGACCCCATTCGTCGCCGGCGGCGGCGGCGCCCGGCGCTGCGGGCTTTGCCTCCTCTCGCTTGAGGCTGGCTTCCAGGCCCTGCAGGTTGCCCTTGAGCAGCTTGAGCGCCACGCTGTCGGGCAGGCCGTCGTCGCCAAAGCGGGCGTCGGCCTGCACCGTGGTGGGCGCGCCCGCGGCGCTGATCCAGGTCACCTCGTCCAATACCGTGCGGCGCGGCAGCCAGTCAAGCTGCGCGGTTTGCGGCTGCCCGGCCGGCGTTTGCGCGGGCGCGGCGGCCGCCGCGGGTTTCTTCTTTTGCAACAGCAGCAGCACAGCATCAATGCCCTGCTGCGGCAGCACCGCCCGGCGCACCAGCAAGGTCGACACCACCAGCCGCCCTTGCAGCAGCGGTTGCCACTGCGGCCGCACCTCCACACGTTCGACCGTGATGGCCGGCTTGCTCTGCACCGAAATGCCGCTGAGCGCCACCGCCGGCAGCGGCCAGACGTCCACGGCGACGCGGTCCAGCGCCACCGGCACGCCCAGCGCGGCGGTGGCCTCGCGCTCCATCCGCTGCCTGAAGCCGTCGGTGCTCACCCAGCGGTGCAGCGTGAACGCCACCACCGCCAGCAACACCATCAAGCCCAGCGCCAGGAACACCACCCATTTGAAAACTTTTGCCATGCGGCTATTGTGGCCTGCGCTCGGCGCGCGCCCGCAGCAAAAACCCGCCGATCCGGCTAGCATCGGGGGCTGTGCGACATTCCCGCCACAGTCCGCCACCCACCACAAAGGATGAGACACCATGAAGCTTTATTACTCCCCCGGCGCCTGCTCCCTCGCCCCGCACATCACGCTGCATGAGTCCGGTCTGAAATTCGAACACGTGCTGGCGCCCACCAAGACCCACCAGCTGGAAGACGGCACCGATTACTACACCATCAACCCGCTCGGTTACGTGCCCCTGCTCGAACTCGACGACGGCACGCGCATCGCCGAAGGCCCGGCCATCGTGCAGTACATCGCCGACCAGGTGCCGGAGAAAAAACTCGCGCCGGCTAACGGCACGCTGGAGCGCTACAAGCTGCAGTCCTGGCTGACCTTCATCGGCATGGAACTGCACCGTGGCTTCACCCCGCTGTTCAATGCCGCCACGCCGGCCGACTACAAGACCATCGTTATCGACAAGGTGCTGTCGCGGCTCAAGTGGGTGGAGGGGCAGCTTGGCGGCAAGCAGTACCTGATGGGCGATGTCTTTAGTGTTGCCGACCCTTACCTGTTTGCTGTTACTGGGTGGGCGCCTCGGGTTGGGGTGGATATTTCTGGGTTTTCTAATATTGCGTCCTTTCGTGACCGCGTTGCTGCGCGGCCTGCTGTTCAGGCGGCTATGAAACATGAAGGGCTGCTTAAATAATTTTTAGCGTCTCGGACGCTGATGTTGGGTTGCGTTCCGGGGCCGGGGGTTGCCCGGCGGCAACTCACTTTTCTTTTGCTTCGCCAAAAGCAAAGTAAGCAAAAGAAAAGGCGACCCGCAGTCTGGGTCCCTACGCTTCGCTACGGGCAACCTGCGGTGCTCGACTACGGCGGGGTCTCGCGCAAACTCGCTTCGCTCAGACAAGCGCGATCCCTGATCCGCCTACGTCTGCGCTCCTCGGCCCAGCCAGGACGGGGCAATCGGGATCGGGATCGGGATCGGGATCGGGATCGGGATCGGGGTCGGGGTCGGGGTCGGGATCGGGATCGGGGAGGGGGGACAGGACATCGGTCAATAGCACGAAACCAGCAACCCGTGTTGGGCAAGCCAATCGAAACAGGGCCAAACTGGCCCTGTTTTTCATTCAGCCCCCATTCAGGACCTTTCCATGCCCACCTTATTCGACTCCAACAAAGCCGGTGACCTCGTCCTTGCCAACCGCATCGTCATGGCGCCGCTCACGCGCAACCGTTCACCCAACGCCGTGCCGCCGGCCATCGCCCGGACTTATTACGCCCAGCGCGCCAGCGCCGGCCTGCTGATCACCGAGGCCACCGCCGTCAGCCACCAGGGCCAAGGTTATGCCGACGTGCCTGGCCTGTACGGCAGCGAGCAGCTGGACGGCTGGAAAAAAGTCACCCATGCCGTGCATGAAAGAGGCGGCAAGATCGTTGTGCAGCTGTGGCATGTGGGCCGTGTTTCGCATACCAAGCTGCAACCCAATGGCGGCAAGCCGGTCGCGCCTTCGGCCATCACCGCCAAGACGAAAACGGTGCTGATCGAAAACGGCGTGCCGACCTTTGTCGAGACTTCCGAGCCGCGGGCGCTTGATCTCGGCGAAATACCCGGCATCGTGCATACCTTCGCGGCGGCGGCGCGCAATGCCGTCGAGACCGCCGGCTTTGACGGCGTGGAAATCCACGGCGCCAATGGCTACCTGCTCGACCAGTTCCTCAAGGATGGCAGCAACCAGCGCCGCGACGACTACGGCGGCAGCATCGAAAACCGCGCACGCCTGCTGCTCGAAGTCACTCGCGCCGTGACCGACGCGGTCGGCGGCGGCCGCACCGGCATACGCCTGTCGCCCGTCACCCCGGCCAACGACGTGCACGACAGCAAGCCGCAGGCCTTGTTTGAATACGTGGTCAAGCAACTCGCCGGCCTGAACCTGGCTTACGTCCACGTCATCGAAGGCGCGACCGGCGGCCCGCGTGAACTCGATGACCGGCCCTTCGACTACCCAGCGCTCAAAGCCGCCTACCGCAAGGCCGGCGGCAAGGGCGCCTGGATGGTCAACAACGGCTATGACCAGGAACTCGCTGAAAAAGCCGTGGCCGACGGCGCCGACCTCATCGCCTTCGGCAAGCCCTACATCGCCAACCCCGACCTGGTGGAGCGCCTGCGTGCCAAAGCACCGCTCAACACGCCCGACAAGAACACCTTCTACGGCGGCGGCGAAAAAGGCTATACCGACTATCCCGCCCTGTCGGCCTGATCGCCGCGGGCGTTCACTGCAAAAGGGCTGCCGGATTTCCCCGCAGCCCTTTTCTTTTTAGCGTTTGGCCAGCCGCAAGCCGTGCAGCGCGGCCTCCTGCGGGTCCGGTGCCAGCGTCACCGCGCTGACCACCGCCACGCCATCCACGCCGCAGGCCATCACGCCAGGCACCAGCGCCAGCGAGATCCCGCCTATCGCCACCACCGGGTAAGGCGCCGCATCCTGCGCCCAGGCTTTCAGGCGCTCCAGCCCCACCGGTTCATAAGGCATGACCTTGAGCGTCGTCGGGTAGATGGGGCCTATCGCGAGATAGGACGGCTTCACCGCCTTGGCCCGCGCCAGTTCAGCCGGCGTGTGCGTGCTCAGGCCCAGGCGCAAGCCGGCGTCGCGCAGGGCCGCGATGTCGGCCGTGTCCAGGTCTTCCTGGCCCAGGTGCACGCCGTAGGCACCGGCTTCCAGTGCCACTTGCCAGTGGTCGTTGATAAACACCTGCGCGCCCGGCACGTCGCGCCCGGCCGCCACGGCGGTGCGAACTTCCCAGGCGATCTCTTCCGCGTCGTGGTCCGCCGCCTTGATGCGCAGCTGGATGGTGCGCACGCCCCAGCCCAGCAGGCGCAGCACCCAGGCGGCATCGGGCACGACAGGATAAAAGCCGATGGGGCCGGTGAGTGGGGCAAAAGGGGCTGGATTCATGAGAGTCATTCCGGACTGGTTTTTTTACTCCTTCCCCCTCTGGGGGAAGGTTGGGATGGGGGCTCTGCGAAGGGGAAGCTGAAGCATTTGAAATGATCGAGCGCCGTCGGCCCCCACCCCTGCCCTCCCCCAGTGGGGGAGGGAGCAAGAGTGAACGGACCGGTCACGTATCAAGGTGCGTGCCAAAAGGGAACACCGACCGTGGGGGTAGAAGCCTGTGCCGCCGCACGCTCAGGCATGGGCGTGGACTCATACGCCGCGCGGCCGGCCGCTACACCGTCGGCAAAGGCGCGCGCCATGCGCACCGGGTCGCCGGCCTGTGCCACCGCGGTGTTCAGCAGCACGGCGTCAAAGCCCAGCTCCATCACCTGCGCGGCATGCGAGGGCCGGCCCAGGCCGGCGTCGACCACCAGCACCGCATCGGGCAAACGCCGGCGCATGGTTTCAAGCGCATAAGGGTTCAGCGGCCCACGGCCCGTGCCGATGGGCGCGGCCCAGGGCATCACGGCCGCGCAGCCCGCCGCATGCAGGCGCTGCGCCATCACCAAGTCGTCGGTGGTGTAGGCGAACACGGCAAAGCCTTCCTTCACCAGCGTGGTCGCCGCTTCCAGCGTCGCCACGGTGTCGGGTTGCAGCGTGTAGTCGTCGCCTATGACTTCGAGCTTGATCCAGGGCGTGCCGAAAATCTCGCGCGCCATCTGCGCCAGCGTGACAGCCTCTTCGGCGCTATGGCAGCCCGCCGTGTTGGGCAGGATGCGGCAGTTCATGGCCTGCACGCGCTGCCAGAAACTGTTGCCGCCGCCGCTTTCGGGCTGCAGGCGGCGCAGGCCCACCGTCAGCACCTCGGTGCCGCTGGCGCGCACCGCGTCGCCCAGCACCTGCGGCGAAGGGTAGTGCGAGGTGCCCAGGAAGAAACGGCTGGACAAGGTGACGCCGGCGACGGTCCAGGGATTGCCGTGGGCGATGGGGGATGAAACAGTGGTGGTGTCCATGGCCTAGCCTCCGGTGATGGGGGTGACGATGTCTATGCGGTCGCCGTTGTTCAAGGCGCGTTCCGGCCATTGCGGCCGCGGCACAAAGCTGTTGTTGATGGCGCAGGCAAACGCGCCTTGCAACGGGTAGCCGCGCGCCAGCAGCAAGGCCTGCAAGGTGGGCGCGTCGGTTTGAATGCTTTCGCCGTTCAGCGAGATGTTGATCGTCGTTGTCATGTCACTCATGGTTCTGTCCCAACAGTTGATGGACCAGGTCCTCGACCAGCGCCGGCGCGCACAGGTAGCCGTGGCGGTACAGGCCGTTGATATGCCACACGCCATGCCGCTGCGCAATCGTTGGCCGGTGGTCATCCAGCGCCGGGCGCAAAGCTGCCGCCAGGCGTAACACCCTTGCCTCGCCAAAGGCCGGGTGCAGGCTGTGCAGCGCGCTGCCCAGCTCCAGCGTGGAGCGCAAAGTCACCGGCCCGGTGTCTTCCGATTCAAGTTCCGTCGCGCCAACCACGAACTGGTGATTCGGGCGCGGCGCCACATACAGCTGGTAGCGCGGGTGCATCAGGCGCACCGGGCGCTGCAGGCTCACGCCCGCGCATTCAACGGTCAGCACCTCGCCGCGCACGCCGCGCAGTTGCGGCCAGCTTTCCCTGGCACCCACACCGCGCGCATCGACCGCGACATCCACGCCGTAGGTCTGCCCCGCGCACTCGATGTGATCGTCTTCCACGGCGTCGACCGCCACGCCTTCAAGCCACGTGCCGCCCAGCCGGTCTATCTCCACCGCGAGCGCGGCCATCCACTGGTCATTGGCTAGCTGGCCCTCGCCGTCCAGCAGCAGGCCGTTGCCAAAGCGCCCGGCCAGCGCCGGCTCGGCACGGGCCAGCGCGGCCGCGTCCAGCGTGTGCACCTGCGCGCGCACGGCCTCGGGCAGCTTGTGCTGCAACAAGCCCGCGAAATGCGACAGTGAACTCTGGTCGGGCGCATGCGCCACGACCAGCGTCCCCTCATGGCGGAAATACACCGGCAGGCCCGCATCGGCCAGCTCGCCTATCCATTGCGGCCACAGCTGCATGGAGCGCTGGCCCAGCGCGAACACGGCGGCGTCGGACACCGCGAGTTCGGCCAGCGGCGACAGCATGGCCGCCGCCGTCATGGAAGCCGTCGCGGCATCGCCGCGCGCCCGCGCATCGAACAGGCTCACGCGGCAGCCGGCGCGCAGCAGGCGCCAGGCCAGCGTGCGGCCGGCCAG
This sequence comes from Polaromonas sp. P1_F2, assembly GCF_056405735.1. NCBI lineage: Bacteria > Pseudomonadati > Pseudomonadota > Betaproteobacteria > Burkholderiales > Comamonadaceae > Polaromonas > Polaromonas sp. P1_F2. The sequence goes on from NZ_JBFUBN010000007.1 coordinate 249,249, forward strand.
GCCCGCGCCTGCGATGCCGATGTGGAGTGCGCTCATGGTTTTACTCCCTCCCCCACTGGGGGAGGGTTGGGGTGGGGGCCAGCGGCATGTCAACCATAAAAATCCATCAAACTCGGGGAGCCCTCACCCTAACCCTCTCCCAGAGGGAGAGGGGATAGGAGGGGGACTATTTCATCAAGAATAAATCTCGCTGCCGCCTTCGCGGAACTCCTTGGCTTTCTCTTCAAACCCGGTCGCGATCTGCTTGATCGGAATCGTCCCCGCCGCCGGCGCCAGTGTAGTGGTGGCCGGGTTGAGCCGCGCAAACTCGCGCACCTCTTGCGAGATTTTCATCGAGCAGAACTTCGGCCCGCACATGGAGCAGAAATGCGCCACTTTGGCGTTCTCTTTCGGCAGCGTTTCGTCATGGTAGGCCATGGCCGTGTCGGGGTCTATCGCCAGGCGGAACTGGTCTTCCCAGCGGAACTCGAAGCGCGCCTTGGAGACCGCGTTGTCCCACATCTGCGCGCCCGGGTAGCCCTTGGCCAGGTCGCCCGCATGCGCAGCGATCTTGTAGGCGATCAGGCCCTGCTTCACGTCGTCGCGGTTCGGCAGGCCCAGGTGTTCCTTGGGCGTCACGTAGCACAGCATGGCCGTGCCGTACCAGCCGATGTTGGCCGCGCCCATGGCCGAGGAGATGTGGTCGTAGCCCGGCGAGATGTCGGTGATCAGCGGGCCCAGCGTGTAGAAAGGCGCCTCGAAACAGGCTTCGAGCTGCTTGTCGACGTTTTCCTTCACGAGCTGCAGCGGCACGTGGCCGGGGCCCTCGATCATCACCTGCACATCGTGCTTCCAGGCGATCTGCGTGAGCTCGCCCAGCGTGTGCAGCTCGGCGAACTGCGCTTCGTCGTTCGCGTCGGCGATAGAACCCGGGCGCAGGCCGTCGCCCAGCGAAAAGCACACGTCGTAGGCTTTCATGATCTCGCAGATCTCTTCAAAGCGCTCGTACAGAAAGCTTTCCTTGTGGTGCGACAAACACCACTTGGCCATGATGGAGCCGCCGCGTGAAACGATGCCGGTCAGGCGGTTCGCGGTGAGCGGCACATAGGCCAGGCGCACGCCGGCATGGATGGTGAAGTAGTCCACGCCCTGCTCGGCCTGCTCGATCAGCGTGTCACGGAAGATTTCCCAGGTCAGGTCCTCGGCCTTGCCGTTGACTTTTTCGAGCGCCTGGTAAATCGGCACCGTGCCAATCGGCACCGGCGAATTGCGCAAGATCCATTCGCGGGTTTCATGGATGTTCTCGCCGGTCGACAAATCCATCACGGTGTCTGCGCCCCAGCGGATCGACCAGACCAGCTTGTCGACTTCTTCCTCGATGCTCGAAGTGACCGCCGAGTTGCCGATGTTGGCATTGACCTTGATCAGGAAGTTGCGGCCGATGATCATCGGCTCGCTCTCGGGGTGGTTAATGTTGTTCGGGATGACGGCGCGGCCGCGGGCCACCTCGTCGCGCACGAATTCGGCGGTGATCTGCTCGGGTATGGACGCGTTGAAAGAGTGCCCCTTCTTCGGCATGCGCTCGGTCGCCAGGCGCTCGGCCAGTTGCGCGCGCACCAGGTTTTCGCGCACCGCGATGTATTCCATCTCGGGGGTGATGATGCCTTTGCGCGCGTAATGCATCTGCGACACGTTGGCGCCGGCTTTGGCGCGGCGCGGCACGGGCGCATGCGCCATGCGCAGCGCGGCCAGGGCCGGGTCGTTCAGGCGTTCGCGGCCGTAGGCGCTGCTGATGCCGGGCAGGGCCTCGGTGTCCTGGCGCTCGTTGATCCAGGCGCCGCGCAGCGGCGGCAGGCCGCGCGTGATGTCGATGGGAGAGGCCGGGTCGGTGTAGACGCCGGAGGCGTCGTACAGGCGCAGGGGCGGGTTGGCTTCGCGGCGCGGCTCACCGGCGCCTTCGTGCACGAGGGTGTCGGTCAACGTGACTTCGCGAAAAGGCACACGGATGTCGGGGCGCGAGCCCTCGATGTAGATCTTTTTCGAGCCGGGAAACGGCGCGCGCGTGATGCGGCTCGTGAGGTCTTGGGTGTCAACGGTGAGTCGGGTTTTGGCCATGTGTTTCTCCAGGAGGTGGGGTGCCTGCTGGGGAGCCGGGAGGTCCATGGGCGGCGTCTGGGGGTGCCGCTACGGAGTGCCGGAGCCAATTGCGTTGTTCCCTACGCGGGGATGACCCCGATCAGGTTCAGCGGGTCTCGCATACTGCGATCTCAGCCTTGGCGTTCCTTACGAAACATCCTTGGCACCCCGACAAGCTAGGGCCATTGTATGCACCCAGGCCTTTCGTGGCAACGGCAGCCATCAAGAGCCGGCTTTAGGGCAGGTTTTCCCGGAAGATGACCTGGCTGCGCACCGCGTCGACCCCGCTCATCACATCGCGCCCATCACGCAGGTTGGTGAACATGCGCACGCAGCTCATCATGGCCGACTGCGGGCTTTGGGTGATCACCGCGTCCATGCTGCCGTCTATCAGCATGGCGCGCGTGTCGGGCGTGAGGCCGTGGCCTATGAAAACCACCTTGTGCTCGCGCCCCATTTCCTTGAGCGCGCGCGCCACGCCGTCGGAGGCGCCGCCGATGTTGTAAATGCCCGCGAGGTCCGGGTATTGCTCGAGCAGCGTGCGCGTCTGCTGGTAATTTTTCTGCGCATCGTCCTGCCCCTCGCGCAGGCCCACCACCTGCAGCGTCGGGAACATCTCTTCAATCACATGCAGGAAACCGGCTTCGCGCTCCTCATGCGCGCGATAGCTCAGCGAGCCGGCGATCAGCGCCACCTTGCCGCCGCGCGCGCCCGGCGCGATGAAGCGGCCCACCAGGTAGCCGGCCGTGCGCCCGGCCGCGCGGTTGTCCAGGCCCACATAACCGGCGCGCTGCGAGCCTGAGAGGTCGGAGATCAGCGTGATGGTGGGCACGCCTTTTTCGGCGAGTTCGCTGACGGCCTCGCGCACCGCCGGGTGCTCCAGCGCCATGAAGGCGATGCCCTCGCTGCGCTTGCCCTGCTGCTGCAGGCTGGCGGCCAGCTGCTGCGGGTTGAAGCTTTCAAACAGCTCGGTGCGGCATTTCACGTTGAAGGGCGTCAGGTGCTCCTGCGAGTAGCCGACCGTGTCGCCCAGCATGCGGATAAAGCGGTTGCTGCCGTCGGGCAACAAAAACGTCAGCCGCATGGGCGGCGCCGCCAACGCGGCATACAGGCCCGTCTCCGGCAAGTAGTCCATCTCGGCCGCAGCCTTCAGCACTTTTTGCGCGGTGGCCCCGCGCACGCCGGGGCGCTGGTTCAGCACCCGGTCTACAGTGGCAGTGGAAACGCCGGCGGCGCGCGCAATGTCCACCACGCGTGCCCGCTGCTGCGGCCCCTCAGACCCATCAGGGATAACCCTCATACATCAAAATCCATCATTTTTTCGGTTTGACGATTAAATGCCCCGCGCCTATCGTTGCGCTGCTTTCACCCAATGATGCATCAAAATACATCAAAACAAAACTGGAGACAAACCATGACCGAAGTCACCCGCCGCAGCGTGCTGCGCACCCTGTCCGCAGCCTCCGCCGCCGGCATCGCCGCCGCCCTGCCCTCCATGGCCCGCGCCGCCGAGTTCTCCTACAAATACGGCAACAACCTGCCCGTCACCCACCCGCTCAACATCCGCGCCCAGCAGGCCGCCGACCGCATCCTGAAAGAAAGCAACGGCCGCGTCGAAATCAAGATCTTCCCGAACAACCAGCTGGGCGGCGACACCGACATGCTGGCCCAGGTGCGCTCCGGCGGCATCGAGTTCTTCACGCCCTCGGCGCTGGTCATCGCCACGCTGGTGCCGGTGGCCGCCATCAACGCCGTGGGTTTTGCCTTCAGCGACTACAACCAGGTCTGGGGCGCCATGGACGGCAAGCTGGGCGCGCACGTGCGCGAAGCCATCAGCAAGTCGCGCCTCTACGCGTTTGAAAAGATGTGGGACAACGGTTTCCGCCAGACCACCAGCAGCAAGGCGCCGGTCACCACGGCGAAGGACATGGACGGCCTGAAGATCCGCGTGCCCGTGAGCCCGCTGTCCATCTCCATGTTCAAGGGCCTGGGCGCCGCGCCCGCCAGCCTGCAGTTCAGCGAGGTTTACTCCTCGTTGCAGACCAAAATCGTCGACGCGCAGGAAAACCCGCTGCCCATCATCCAGGTTGCCAAGTTGTATGAAGTGCAGAAGTTCTGCTCGCTGACCAACCACATCTGGGACGGCTACTGGTTCATCGCCAACGGCCGCGCCTGGGACAAGCTGCCCGCCGACCTCAAGACCATCGTGGCCCGTGCCATCAACGAAGCCGGCCTGCAGCAGCGCGACGACATCAAGAAGCTCAACGAGACCGTGGTCGCCGACCTGCAGTCCAAGGGCCTCACCATCAACCGCCCGACGGCCGACAGCTTCCGCGCCAAGCTGCGCGAAGCCGGTTTCTACAACGAGTGGAAAGAGCGTTTTGGGGCTGAAGCATGGGGCCTCTTGGAGCAGTCCGTAGGCAAGCTCGCGTAAGGAGTTCTTCCCCTCTCTTACTCCCTCCCCCACTGGGGGAGGGCAGGGGTGGGGGCCGACGGCGGTGGAGCAAGCGCTTTTTCCACGGCCGCAAGCCCCCATCCCCACCTTCCCCCAGCGGGGGAAGGAGCAAGACCCAAACCGCCTCACTGTTTCCGCCCGCCTTTCCCGGAGTTCACGCCCAATGTCCCACGCATCCCCCCAAGCACCCGCCGATGCCCCGCCCGCCAACGCGCTGAGCCACCTCGCGCACAAGGCAGACCGCGGCCTGGGTTCTGTGGTGGAGTCCATCGCCGCCGCCCTGGTGCTGGCCGAGATCTTTGTGCTCTTCGCCGGCGTGGTCTCGCGCTACGTGTTCCATGCGCCGCTGGTCTGGTCGGACGAACTCGCCTCCATCATGTTCCTCTGGCTGTCCATGCTCGGCGCAGTCGTCGCGCTGCGCCGCGGCGAGCACATGCGCATGACGGCACTGGTCAACAAGGTCCAGCCGCACACCCGCGCGTTGCTCGACACCCTGGCGATCACAGCGTCGATTGCCTTCCTGGTGCTGGTGATTTACCCGGCCTCGGAATACGCTTATGAAGAGAGCTTCATCGTCACCGCGGCGATGGAAGTCAACAACGCCTGGCGTGCCTCGGCCATCCCTATCGGCATGGCGCTGATGGTCATCGTCGCCGTGCTGCGCCTGCTGCGCATCAGCACCTTCAAACAGACTGGCATCGCCCTGGCCGGCACGGCCGCCGTGGTCCTGCTGTTCTGGTTCGCGCAGCCGCTGCTGCAGCCGCTGGGCAAACTCAACCTGATCCTCTTTTTTGTGGCCGTCGTCGCCGGCACCGTGCTGTCCGGCGTGCCGATTGCCTTCTCTTTCGCGCTGGCCACCTTCGGCTACCTCGCGCTCACGACGTCCACGCCGCTGCTGGTCATGGTCGGCCGCATGGACGAAGGCATGTCGCACATGATCCTGCTGGCGGTGCCGCTGTTCATCTTCCTGGGTGCGCTGATCGAGATGACCGGCATGGCCAAAGCCATGATCCAGTTCCTGGCCAGCCTGCTGGGCCATGTGCGCGGCGGCCTCAGCTATGTGCTGATAGGCGCGATGTACCTGGTCTCCGGCATCTCGGGCTCCAAGATCGCCGATATGGCGGCGATTGCGCCCGTACTCTTCCCCGAGATGAAAAAGCGCGGCGCCAAGCCCGGCGACCTGGTGGCCCTGCTGTCGGCCACCGGCGCACAGACCGAAACCATCCCGCCCTCCATCGTGCTGATCACCATAGGTTCGGTCACCGGCGTGTCGATTGCCGCACTGTTCACCGGCGGCCTGCTGCCGGCCGTGGTGCTGGGCGCGGCGCTCTGCACCGTCGTCTGGTGGCGCTACCGCCATGAAGACCTGAGCGGCGTCGCGCGCCACAGCAAACGCGAAATCGGCAAGCTGCTGCTGATCGCCCTGCCCGCCATCATCCTGCCCTTTGTGATCCGCGCCGCGGTGGTCGAGGGCGTGGCCACCGCCACCGAGGTGTCCACCATCGGCATCTTCTATTCGGTGCTGGCCGGCCTCTTTTTGTACCGCCAGTTCCCGTGGCGCCGGCTCATGCCCATGCTGATCGAAACCGCATCGCTGACCGGCGCCATCATGTTCATCATCGGCTGCGCCACCGCCATGGCCTGGGGCCTCACGCAGTCGGGCTTCTCGCAGGACCTGGCGCGCGTCATGGGCAGCCTGCCCGGCGGCGCCTACGGCTTCCTCGCGGTGTCCATCGTCGCCTTCGTGATCCTCGGCAGCGTGCTCGAAGGCATTCCCGCCATCGTGCTGTTCGGCCCCCTGCTGTTTCCCATCGCCCGCATGGTCGGCGTGCACGACGTGCACTACGCCATGGTGGTGATCTTCGCCATGGGCATAGGCCTGTTCGCGCCGCCCTTCGGTGTCGGCTATTACGGCGCCTGCGCGGTCAGCAAGGTCGACCCCGACGAAGGCATCCCCTACATCTGGGCCTATATGGGCGCGCTGCTCATAGGCTTGGCACTGGTGGCCGCCGTGCCCTGGTTCTCCACCGGCTTCCTTAAAAACTAAACACCCTTTCACTGGAGCAAACCCATGAGCAAATTTTTTGGCGAGATCCGCCAGCTGGGCTACGTCGTGCCCGACATCGAAGCCGCGATGGACTACTGGAGCAAAACCCTGGGCGTGGGCCCCTGGTTCTACAACCCCAAGGTGCCCATCAAGAACTACAGTTACAGGGGTGAAGCGCACGAGCCACACAACTCGGTGGCGCTGGCCAACTCGGGTTTTGTGCAGGTCGAGCTGATCCAGACGCGCAACGACGTGCCCTCCATGTACCGCGACTTCCTGCGCGCCGGCCGCACCGGCCTGCAGCACGTCGCCTACTGGACCAGCGACTACGACGCCGACCTGGCGCGCCTGCTCAAGCAAGGCTTCAAGCCCGTCATGAGCGGCGAGGTCGGCGAAAAAGGCCGCTTCATCTACTTCGACACCGAATACCACCCCGGGACCGTGATCGAGCTGTCCGAAGTCGCCGGCCCCAAGGGCAAGATGTTCGACCTGATACGCGCCTCCTCCGAAAACTGGGACGGCAGCGAACCGGTGCGGCCCTTCCCCGACCTCAGCAAACTCTGATTCCCCTAAAAAAAGACGCACGCCATGCAAGCCGACCGCTTTGAAGCCACCTACCTGATCGAAACCCCGCTGGCCCCCGAGAAGGTCGCCGAAGTCATGGCGGGCGAACAGTCCTGCGGCACCTTCACGCGCGTCGAAGGCGAGACCGACGAGCTGCGCCTGCGCGCGCGCGCCACGGTCGAGCAGATCGACGAACTCGAATCCGTCAACGCGCCCAGCCTGCCCAACGCCCTGCTCGAACGCAAAGGCCATACCGGGCCGTGGCGGCGCGCGCGCGTGCGCATCTCCTTCCCGGTCGCCAATGTGGGCGCCAACCTGCCGACGCTGGCGGCCACCGTGTCGGGCAATCTTTATGACCTTGGCGAAGCCAGCGGCCTGCGCCTGGAAAGCCTCAAGCTGTCCGCCGGCTACCGCGCCTTCTTCGACATGCCGCATGTCGGCATCGCCGGCACACGCAATGCCACCGGCGTGGCAAGCGGCGCGCTGGTCGGCACCATCCTCAAGCCCAACGTCGGCTTCAGCGCCGCGCAGACCGCCGAGCTCGTCGCCCGCCTGTGCGCCGCCGGCGTGGACTTCATCAAGGACGACGAGGTCTGCGCCAACCCGGCCCATGCGCCGCTGGGTGAGCGCGTGCCGGCCGTGATGGCCGTGGTGCGGGATCACCAGCAGCGCACCGGCAAGCACGTGATGGTGGCCTTCAACATCACCGACGAAACCGACGCGATGAAACGCCACGCCGACCTGGTCGAGCGCGAACGCGGCAGTTGCGTCATGGCCAGCCTCAACTGGTGCGGCTACTCGGGCATGCAGACGCTGCGCCGCCACACCGGCCTGGCCCTCCACGGCCACCGCAACGGCTACGGCGCGCTGTCGCGGCACCCGCTGCTGGGCATGTCCTTCCAGGCCTACCAGACGCTGTGGCGCCTGGCCGGCGTGGACCACATGCACGTGCACGGCCTGCAGGGCAAGTTCTCGCAGGCCGATGAAGAGGTGATCGAATCCGCGCGAGACTGCTACACGCCACTGACCGCCGGTTTTGACGACCGCGTCATGCCGGCCTTCTCGTCCGGCCAGTGGGCCGGCACCGTGCCCGCGACCTGGGCCGCCATCCGGAGCGACGACCTGCTCTTCATGTCCGGCGGCGGCATACTCGCGCACCCGGGCGGGCCCGCGGCCGGCGTGGCCAGCATCCGCCAGGCCTGGGAAGCCGCGCGCGCCGGCGTGGCATTGGCCGAGCATGCGCGTAACGCGCCTGAACTCGCGGCAGCCCTGGCCTTCTTCGGCAAATAAACCATGGGATTGAACGACGGCGCTCTCAAAATCGCCTACTACGGCGATGACTTCACCGGCGCCACGGATACCCTGGCCACAGCCGCGCGCGCCGGCCTGCGCAGCCTGCTTTTCCTCGGCCTGCCGACCGATGCGCAGCTGGAGCGCGCCGGCCCGCTGGACTGCCTGGGCATCGCCGGCGCGGCCCGCGCCATGAACCCCGGCGAGATGCGCGCCGAGCTTGAACCCGTGGGCCGGCTGTTCGCGCGCCTGGGCGCGCCCGTCATGCACTACAAGACCTGCTCGACCTTTGACAGCGCCCCCGAAGTCGGCAGCATAGGCGCGGCCATCCGCATCCTGCGGCCGCATGCCGGCAACAGCTTTGTGCCCATCGTCGGCGGCCAGCCCAACCTGCGGCGCTACTGCGTGTTCGGCAACCTGTTCGCAGGCGCTGGCCCTGCGGTGCACCGCCTGGACCGGCATCCCACCATGAGCCGGCACCCGATCACGCCCATGCACGAGGCCGACCTGCGGCGCCACCTGGCCGCGCAGGGCCTGGCGCAAGTCGCCGGCATCGCCTACCCCGACTACGGCCAGGACGCCGAAGCGCTGGACAGCCAACTGGCCGGCCTGCTGGCGCGCAAGCCCGATGCGGTCCTGCTGGACGTCGCCGACGACAGCCACCTGGCCACCGTCGGCCGGCTGATCTGGCAACACGCGCAAAAGCACCGCCTGCTGGCCGCCGGGCCCAGCAGCGTGGTGCAGGCCCTGGCCGCGCACTGGCAACCGTCCGGCGACCCGGCCGCCGCACCCCGCATCGCCCCGGCAACAGGCCCGGTGCTGGTGCTGGCCGGCAGCCTGTCGCCAGTGACGGCGCAGCAGGTCCAGGCCGCCAGCTCCTACCGGCAAGTCGCGCTGGACGCCGCCCGCCTCACCGCCGACGCGGCCTATGCCGGGCAGATGTCTGCGCAGATCGCGGCGCTGCTGGCCCAGGGCCGCCACGTGCTGGCCTGCACCGCCGCCGACGGCCAGGCCTGCGACTGGCCGGTGGACGGCCGCGCGCTCGCGCAGGCCAGCGGCGCCCTGCTCAGGCGCGTGCTGCGGGCCGTGCCCCTGCGCCGCCTCGGCATCGCCGGCGGCGACACCTCCAGCCTGGCCGTGCAGGCGCTCAAGGCCTGGGGCCTTTCCTATGCCGCGCAACTCGCGCCCGGCGTCGCCCTGTGCCGCCTGCACAGCGACGAAGCCGCGCTCGACGGACTGGAGATCATGCTCAAGGGCGGGCAGATGGGCGGCGAGGATTTGTTCGAAACCCTGCTGTACGGCACCGCCTGACGGCAGGGGTGAGCCATGCTGCCAGCGGGCGCCGCGGTCCGGCTTTGCCGGCCGCAAGGCGCCCGTCCCCTGCAAGGGGAGAGGGGGCTACACGCAGTGAGCCCCAACAGGGGTTAACGCAAGCTCCGTCCCCTGGAAGGGGAAAAGGCACTACACGAAGTGAGTGTCGATAGGGGTGAGCTTTCCCTTAACTTTACAAACCCTCATCGCCTCGGCAACGGCGGGGATACAGAGCACCACCACACTTGCTTTCAACCTGAAGCCAAAAGCCGTATGTCACGACGATGGATTTCAGGCATCTTCTCTTTGAAAGGAAGTTCTCCATGAAATTCGCATTCAAGCCCTCCGCTTCCCTCAACAGCCTCGTCCTGGCCGGCCTGCTGGCAACCGTGGGCGCCGGCGCCATGGCGCAAACGCCGCCCGCACCACCTGCTGGCTCGCCGCCAGCAGCCGGCAAACCCGCCGGCCCCCACGGCGAACGCATGGGCCGCCATGACCCCGCCAAGATGCAGGCCATGATCGCCAAGCACCAGGCCGAACTCAAGGCCAAGCTCAAGATCACGCCGGCCCAGGAAGGCGCGTGGACCAGCTACACGGCCGCCATGCAGCCGCCCGCCCACGGCGCGCGTCCCACGCCCGAGCAGCGCGCCGAGTTCGACAAGCTGACCACGCCCCAGCGCATCGACAAGATGAAGGAAATGCGCACCCAGCGCATGGCTGAAATGAACACCGCCATGGACAAGCGCGGCGAAGCCACCAAAACCTTCTACGCGGTGCTGAGCCCCGAGCAGCAAAAAACCTTTGATGCCGAGCACAAGAAGCACGGCCCGCGCGGCGGCCACCGTGAGCACGGCGGCATGGCCCCGCAAAAGGGCTAAGCCACCGGCGCACTGAAGAGCTTTCCCCAAAGCCCGCACCGCAAACCGGTGCGGGCTTTTTTTGTGCCTTATCCGCTTTCGCCGGACGCCGCCCAAAGCCCGCGTAGGACGTTATCGAATGCCCTTCTTTGTCCCACGCGGCCTGACTAAACTGGGCCCATGAGCGAAGTCCGAAAAGGCCAGGCACCGGCCGTCCTGTCGCGCGAGGCGTTCCACGAACGCTTCATGCAGTCTTTTGTGGACCCGGCCTTTCGCGCGGAAGATGAAGCCCTGGAGCGGCTGGCAGCGCTGGCCTGGGATGCGTACAAGGAAGGCCGCAAGGCGCCGCATACGCGCAAGGCCGGCGAGGGTTTCGCCGACCCTGATTACGACCTGTCGACCGAATGGCTGGAAACCCGCGCGCGCCTGCAGAAGACGCAGGCTGTATGGGAAAACCCCGCCACGCCGTCCCGCGTGCTGCTGGTCTGCGGCTCGGCCCGCAACGACGGCACCTGCCCCGGCGAGATCTCCAAGACCTGGCGCCTGCTCAACACCGCCAAAACCGCGCTGGAAGGTGCGGGCATGCACGCCGACGTGCTGGATCTGAGCCTGCTCAGCTCCGATTACCAGTTGCGCATCCACCCCTGCAAGGGTTGCGTCTCCACCGCGATGCCGCTGTGCCACTGGCCCTGCAGCTGCTACCCCAACCATGCGCTGGGGCAGACCAGCGACTGGATGGCCGAGATCTACGAACGCTGGACGGCCGCGCACGGCGTGCTGATCCTCACCCCGGTGTACTGGTACCAGTCGCCCAGCCCGCTCAAGCTCATGATGGACCGACTGGTTTGCGCCGACGGCGGCAATCCCGACCCCACCAGCACCCACGGCAAAAAGCCGGAAGAAGCCAAGGCGCTCGAGATGAAAGGCTGGGACTACCCCAAACACCTGGCCGGCCGCGCCTACGGCCTGGTGGTGCACGGCGACGTCGCCGGCATCGAGGGCACGCGGCGCGGCCTCAGCGACTGGCTGGACTGGATGGGCTTGATAGACGCCGGCAGCCAGGCCCGGCTGGACCGCTACATCGGCTATTACGAACCCTATGCCACCAGCCACGACACGCTGGATGCCGACAAGGCCGTGCTGGCCGAGGTGCGCAACGCGGCCAGCGCGGTGGCCGGCGCCGTGAAGGCGTTGCGCGCCGGCACGCTGTTGCAGCCCGACAAGGATTTACCGCAGCCGCGTCCCAAATAAAAAAGGGGCAGCAAAAAGCCGGCCCGCAGGACATGCCCGCGCCCGGCTTTGAAGATCTGGGCCGAGGCGCCCGCGAACGGGCGGCCGGCCTCAGGCCCGGTTTTTAATGGGTGCCGCCACTGACGCCCGCGCCACCCTGGACACTGCCCTGCACGCCGCCCTGGAGGCTGCCTGCCGCACTGCCCACGCCGTTACTCACGCCGTTGTAGGTGCGCCGGGCGCCGCTCTTCACGGCGTTGCCCGTGCGGGTTGCCGCGCGTCCTGTAGCGCGTGCGGTGTCGTCCACCGCACCGGAGACATTGGCACCCGCGCCTACGCCCGCGCCCACACGGCCGCCGACCGCACCGGAGCCGCTGTCGCCGCCGCCGGTTGCGTTCGCGCGCGTCGAGGCATCAATATTGGCGTTCTGGCCGGCATTGACACCCAGGTTCACCCCCAGGCCGGCATCGGCGTTGCCGGCGGCCCTGTTGCCACTCACACCGGCACCGGCGCCCACACCCACGCCGACCCCAAGGCTTTGCGCAAAAGCGCCAGGGGCAGCCAGCGCGGCCGCCAGGGTCAGCGCCACGGCGCCGGGAATTGAGCGAATCAAGAACTTGGACATTTCAATCTCCTTCAAAAAACGATGGACTGCCTCAAGGGCAAACCACCCGGCAGGGCCGCAACGAAGACCGTTGTGGCCCGCCCATGCCGCTTCGCGGTCGCGGGATCACTCCCCCAAAGCGGGTGTCTTGTTTTACTTGGTGCCGCCTGCGGCAGGGCCTTGCGCACCGCCGGTCGAGGTGGCGGCCGCATCACGCGCGGCGGAGTTCTGGGCGCGCTTGGCTGCCCGTTTCTCGCGCTTCTCGGCCTTGGCTGCCGCGCGGTCGGCCTTGGCGGCCGTGCGTGCTTCAGGCGTCTTGGCCACACCGCCCGCAGGGGCCGCGGTGGTCTGGTCCTTGGGCTTGGTCGTGCCCGGCGGTGTCGTGGTATCGGTCTGCGCCTGGACCTGCCCGCCCATCAGCAAGGCGGTTGCGATGGCAGCGGCTACGGGAACGGATTTCATTGAAAACTTCTTCATGGTCATTTCCTCTTCGGTTGGCCCCAGAAACAAGGCGTGTGGAACAAACAAGCCCTCATGCGATAACGCGATAACGGGGCTGATTTCAATTTAGGCGCCAAGCCGCGGCGGACTTGCCGGAGAGGCACGCCGCGCCATGTAGGACACTGCGCCCGCGGCGTGTGGTTGCGCAGGCGGCTCCCCGAGGGGCCAAGAGGCGCGCCAGCCGGGCGTACAAATAAGTTTTGTCCTACACCTCGGGAGAAAGCCGCGAAGCCACAATGTCCGTCAGGGTGATCGGCGGGCGCGTATGCTGCCTCTTTGCCGGTATCGATATGTCCGCGCCTCCGGTTTTCCATCACCCGCCCTTTGCCTTTTGCCTCCCTTCTTATGCAACCTTCCGTTCCCGATCCTTCTGTTGCAAGTCCTTCCGGCGCCTCCCGCCGCGGTGCGCCCGATGCGCTGTCCGTTGCCGTACCCGTCACGCCGCCCAAAGCGGGCACGCGGGTTGACATGGCCGCCGTGGAGGCCGACACGCAAACCGCGCTGGCCGCCGTGAGTCCGCAGTCCTCGTTCTCCTTCAAGGTGCTCACGGTCAACATCCACAAGGGCTTTACCTTCTTCAACCGCAAGTTCATCCTGCCCGAGCTGCGCGAAGCCGTGCGCAGCGTGGGCGCCGACGTGGTGTTCCTGCAGGAGGTCACGGGCACCCACGCCAAGCACGCCGACAAGTTCGACAACTACCCCGAAACGCCGCACTACGAATTCCTGGCCGACACCATCTGGCCGCAATTCGCCTACGGCCGCAACGCCGTCTACACCAACGGCCACCACGGCAATGCGGTGCTGTCCAAGTTCCCCATCGTGCGGTTTGAGAACCGCGACGTGTCCATCAGCGGGCCCGAACGCCGCGGCCTGCTGCACTGCGAACTGCAGATTCCCGGCCGCAGCGTCAACGTGCACGCCATCTGCGTGCACCTCGGCCTGATGGAAACCCACCGCGAGCAGCAGATGGACATGCTCTGCGACCTGGTGCGCAAGGACATCCCGCCGCATGCCCCGGTGGTGGTCGCCGGCGACTTCAACGACTGGCGGCACCGCGCCCACGCGCGGCTCGAAAAAGGCGCCGAGCTGCACGAGGTCTTCGTGCAGGCCAACGGCCATGCGGCGCGCACCTTCCCCGCGCGCCTGCCGCTGCTGCGCCTGGACCGCATCTATGTGCGCAACGCCATCGGCCACGCGCCCGTGGTGCTGCCGCTGCGGCCCTGGTCGCACTTGTCAGACCACGCGCCCCTGGCGGCAGAAATCGAGCTCTAGACATGTCTAGATGGGTGAGCGGCAACCAGTTCCGCCTGCTGGAGAACGGCGAGGAATTTTTCCCGCGCGTGTTCGAATGCATCGCCGCCGCCCAACGTGAAGTTGTGCTGGAAACCTTCATCCTGTTCGAAGACAAGGTCGGCGAAGAACTGCATGCGGCCCTGCACCAGGCGGCGCGGCGCGGCGTGCAGGTCGACGTGACCATAGACGGCTACGGCTCACCCGACCTGTCGCCCGAGTTCATCTCGACGCTTACGCGGGCCGGCGTGCGCCTGCATGTGTTCGACCCCGGCCCCAGGCTCTGGGGCTGGCGCACCAACCTGTTTCGCCGCATGCACCGCAAGATCGTGGTGGTTGACGGTGAGCGCGCCTTCGTCGGCGGCATCAATTATTCGGCCGACCACCTGGCCGACTTCGGGCCCCAGGCCAAGCAGGACTACGCCGTCGAAATCGAAGGCCCCATCGTCGCCGACATCCACAGCTTTGTGCGCCGCGCCCTGGCCGCCGGCCGGCGCAACGCCGGCGCCGAGCCGCCCGAGGGCCTGCGCGAGCGCTTTTCCAACCGCGCGCGCTCGTTCGCAGGAACCTGGCGCGGCGACAGCGTCCCCGCAGCGGCGGGCGAGGCCTCCGCGCTGTTCGTCACCCGCGACAACCGCAAGCACACCAACGACATCGAGCGGCACTACCGCGCGGCCATACGCACGGCACGCCATCGCGTCGTCATCGCCAACGCCTACTTCTTCCCGGGCTACCGGCTGCTCAGGGAAATGCGCCACGCGGCGCGGCGCGGCGTGGACGTGCGCCTCATCCTGCAGGGCGAGCCCGACATGGCCATCGTCAAGACCGCCGCCAGCATGCTCTACCACCACCTGCTGGACGCCGGCGTGCGCATTTACGAATACTGCGAACGGCCGCTGCACGGCAAGGTCGCCGTCATCGACGACGAATGGGCCACTGTCGGCTCCAGCAACCTCGACCCGCTGAGCCTCTCGCTGAACCTGGAAGCCAACGTCGTCATCCGCGACCGCGCCTTCAACCAGGAGCTGGGCGCGCGGCTGGACGCGATCATGCAAAACAGCTGCAAGCAAGTGACGCGCGACGACCTGGTCGAGCCCACCTGGTGGCGCACCGTGCGCAGCTATTTCGTTTTTCACCTGCTGCGGCGCTACCCGGCCTGGGCCGGCTGGCTGCCGGCGCACACGCCGCGCATCACGCCCGCCGGCCAGGACTTCCCCGCCCCTGCCGGCCCCACCGGCAGAGATGCCGAAGCGGTAAGCCAGCAGGCCAAAACCGTGTGAGCGCCTGATGGCCAGCCGCAGCCCACCCCCCGCCCGCGGCCCCTGGCGCAGCCGGCCCTGGTGGCCGTGGCTCAGGCGCGGCGCCACCACCGTGTTCTTCGTGCTGGTGGCCGCCCTGCTGGTGTCGCAGGCGCGCAGCATTGCCTGGGGCGAGGTGCTCAATTCCCTCGAGAACTATCCGCTCACCGCCGCCTGGGGCGCCGTCGCCCTGGCCGCGGCCAGCTTCACGCTCTACAGCTGCTTCGACCTGCTGGGCCGGCACTACACGCGCCACAAGCTCAGCGCCCCCACCGTGATGCTGGTGACCTTCACCAGCTATGCTTTCAACCTCAACCTCGGCTCGCTGGTGGGCGGCGTGGCATTTCGCTTCAGGCTGTATTCACGCCTGGGCCTGAAGCCCGGCGCCATCACGCGCATCATGTCCATCAGCATGCTGGCCAACTGGATGGGGTATGTGCTGCTGGCCGGGCTGGTGTTCAGCCTGCACCCGCCCACGCTACCGCTGGACTGGCCGGTCACCACCCTCCACCTGCGCCTGGCCGGCCTCGCGCT
The DNA here is from genome assembly GCF_056405735.1 of Polaromonas sp. P1_F2. Taxonomy (NCBI): domain Bacteria; kingdom Pseudomonadati; phylum Pseudomonadota; class Betaproteobacteria; order Burkholderiales; family Comamonadaceae; genus Polaromonas; species Polaromonas sp. P1_F2. The sequence goes on from NZ_JBFUBN010000007.1 coordinate 265,345, forward strand.
GCTCGCGGCGGCCGCGGCCTACCTGGGCATCTGCACTTTCACGCGCCAGCGCCACTACGAGCTGCGCGGCCACACCCTCGAACTGCCGTCGCCGCGGCTGGCCGTCCTGCAGTTGCTGATGGGCGCCGGCAACTGGCTCATCATGTCCGGCATCCTCTACATCCTGCTGCAGCACCGCATCGAGTTTTCCGCCGTCGTCAGCGTGCTGCTGCTGGCCGCCGTGGCCGGTGTCATCACCCACATCCCGGCCGGCCTGGGCGTGCTGGAGGCGGTGTTCGTCGCCCTGCTGTCGCACCTGATGCCGCAGGCTGAACTGCTGGCCGCCCTGGTGGCCTACCGCGTCATCTACTACCTGGCGCCGCTGGGCATCGCCACGGCGGTCTACGCGGTGATGGAAGCCCATGCCCGGAAACTCGCCCGCGCCGCCCGGGCGGCCCTGCCCCCGCGAAACGCCCGTCCGGCCACACGCTGACAAGCCAGGGCCCCGCGCCCGGCCATCTTCAAGCTGATTTAGGCGCCAAAGCCACAGGCCGCCAGGGTTTTCGCCTTTACTTCTGTGTCCATAGCCCCAAAACACTGTATATTGATACAGTGTTTTGATGTTCCCTCGTGTTCTCTTTCCTGCCGATGCGACGCCCGCACCCAGGAAGTCGGCTTCTTTGCCTACAGCCGCGGTTGAACCCGCCGCCGCACCATGAAGTCTGACGTGAAGCAGAAAGGATCTTTGCATGGGCGTGATGAATGACCTGCTGACGACCGACCTCTTTCCGCAAGCCCCGCTGCCCGTCATGCTGCAGGGCCAGGCCGACTTCGAGGGCTTCCGCCGTGCCGCGCGCGGCCTGCTGGCGCAGCAAATGCTGCCCGAGCAAATCAGCTGGCACAGCACCGACACCGCTGTCCAGGATCTTTTTGCCGCCGCCCGCGCGCCGGGTGGCGCCTTCCACGACAAGGCCGCGTTCAACGGCGCGCCCGCCGTCAGCGTGCCGCCCGAATTCATGGCCTTGTGCCAGGTCGTCATCCTGCACAGCGACCCGGGCCGCTTCGGCCTGCTGTACCGCATCCTCTGGCGCCTGGTCCACGAGCCCGGCCTGCGGCAGGACCCGCTCGACGCCGACATGGTGAAAGCCGGCCGCATGGCCGAGGCCGTGCGGCGCGACATGCATGAGATGAAAGCCTTTACGCGCTTTCGCACCGTGCTGGACGACACCTTCCGCTCCGACCCCGAAGTCGGCCCGCTGCATGTGGCCTGGTCCGAGCCCGAACACCACATCATTGAAGCCGTCGCGCCCTTTTTTGAGCGCCGCTACAAACAAATGCGCTGGGCCATCCTGACGCCCGAGCGCAGCCTCGAATGGGACGGCGGGCAACTACGCTTCGGTCCCGGTGCCCAGGCGGCAGAGGCACCGCCGCCCGACGCGGGCGAACAGCTGTGGCTGGCCTTTTACCGGCGCACCTTCCCTCCGGCACGGCTGAAACCACAGGCAACCATGCACAAGCAGATGCCGGCCGGGCCTGAGCAATTGAATGCGGAGTGCGCCGCATCGCCGGCCAAACGGGAAAAAGGGGAAAAAGAACCCACAGAACCCAAGGAACCCAAGGAACCCGCGGACGGTACACACATCATCGAGCTGGTGCGCTCGCGCACAGCCCTGCAGCGCGCCACCAACCGCTGCCGCGAGTGCCCCATCGGCGAACACGCCACGCAGGCCGTGTGCGGCGAAGGCCCGCGCAAGGCCAGGGTCATGCTGGTCGGCGAACAGCCGGGCAGCCAGGAAGACCTGGCCGGCAAGCCCTTTGTGGGCCCCGCCGGCCACCTGCTGGACCGCGCGCTGGCCGAGCTCGGCATAGGCCGCGACAAGGTCTTCGTGACCAACGCGGTCAAGCACTTCAAGTTCGAATTGCGCGGCAAACGCCGCATCCACAAGACCCCGGCGCAACGCGAGATCGCCGCCTGCCTGCACTGGCTGGAAGACGAGATCGCCATGGCGCAGCCCGAGCTGCTGGTCGCCCTGGGCGCAACCGCCGCCCGCGCCTTGCTCGGCAAGGCCGTGCCGGTCATGGCCAACCGCGGCCAGATCCTGGAACGCGAGGACGGGCGCAAGGTGCTCGTCACCCTGCACCCCTCCGCCCTGCTGCGCGTACCGCCACCCGAGCGCGAAAGCGCCTACCGCGAGTGGCTGCACGACCTTTCACGCATCAACCCCCACTGAGCGTTCAAGGCTCTGACGCCCATAAGCACCTAGCGCGTGCTGTCGCGCGGATCAGGCGTGCCCGGCTCGGTCGCCGGCCGCGTGGTCGAATCCCGGGGATCGACAGGCAGGGGCTGCGCCGGTTCGCTGGCAACGGCGCGGCGTGCCGGGTTGCGGTTCAGGGGGTTGGTCAGCGGCCTGCCCGAATTCGTACCCGTTGCGCCGGGCGTGCCGGGCACCCCGGTGGCGGTATTGCCGCCATTGATATTGGTGCCGCCCGTGCCGGTGCCCGTATTGGTATTGGTGCTTGTGGTGCCGGTGTTGTTGCCGTTGATGGTGGTGCCTCCGGTGCCGGTCCCCGTGTTGGTGTTCGTGCCCGTGGTGCCGGTAATGCCTGTATTACCTGTCGTACCCGCGGCGCCACCCGTGGTCTGCGCACCCACGGGCGAAAATCCCAGAACAGCCGCGAGCACGGCGGACAAACATACGCCGCCAGAACGAGGACCCAAGTGCGACAGACCGCTGTTCAACGCTTTCATGACAACTCTCCTGTTTTCCGGCTTGAACACACCGGATTTTCACCACGCATGCGGTGAGATCCATTCAATCTACGTCCACTGTGACGCCCCCGTCACTGCCCGCAGGCTCATACAGCTGTGCGAAGAGGCCTACATCAAATGCGACGCCGTGTTCACGCCGAAGGCCCTGCCGGCCTCGCCACCAACTCCTTGAACCCGGTCCGCGCATCATGCTCGCGCGTGAACACCCAGCCCGGCAGGGGCGCCAGCACGATCTCCGCCGTGGTCCGCACAATGCAGCCCGGCATCACATGGCCGCCCCGCATCTCGCCGCGTGCTGTTGCCACACAGGCATGCAGGTGGACGCCGTCGGGGCTTAGCGTGCCCGACAGCGTGATCAGCTCCAGCGGTTCTTGCAGCACCGTTCCGTCGGGCTGGTCGGCGTAGCGGAGTACTGCTTGGGAGAGGCTGCCCACTGCGGAGATGATGCAAGCCGCCGTCGTGTTCTGGCCGGCTTGCAGGTCGGCGAAGGCTTTGGTCAGGCTTGTGCGGAGATCTTCTCCGGGGTGGAGGCGGAGGGCTTGGGGTTGGGGCATGGGGTTAGGGTAGCGTTGTGCTTGGGGTTGTTCAAGGGGGGGTGCTCTCCTCTAAGTCCTGCTGGCCGGGGGTTGCCCGGCAGCAAGTAACTTTCTTTTGCTTCGCCAAAAGAAAGTCACCAAAGAAAAGGCGACCCGCAGTCTGGGTCCCTACGCTTCGCTTCGGGCAACCTGCGGTGCTCGACTACGGCGGGGTCTCGCTAAACTCGCTACGCTGCGCTTCGCTCAAACAACGCGATCCCTGATCCGCCTACGTCTGCGCTCCTCGGCCCAGCCAGGACGGGGCAAGCGGGAACGGAAACGGGTACAGAAGAAAAATACAAAGAACAAACCAAGACAAACAAGGACTCGCCAAGGCGAGTCCTTGTTTCTTAGGTATTCGGTATTGGTATTCTCTCCCCACCCCTTGTGGATGCGCCGAGGAGCGCAGGTTCAGGCGGATCAGGGATCGCGTTGTTTGAGCCGAAGGCGAGTTTAGCGAGACCCCGCCTGAACCGAGCACCGCAGGTTGCCCGCAGCGAAGCGGAGGGACGCAGCAACCAGGGTCGCCTTTTCTTTTGCTTACTTTTCTTTTGGCGAAGCAAAAGAAAAGTGAGTAGCCGCCGGGCTACCCCCGGCCAGCCACCCTCAGCAGAGAAAACAGAAAGCCAAGCCCGCCGGGAGCATGCAAGAGCTCACTTCTTGTCAGGCAACTCAATCTTCACCTCCAGCACATCAAGGTTATCCTGCCGCTCCAGGTTCAGCTTGATGTGCTCGGGGTTGATGGGAATGTATTTGGCGATCACCGCGATCAGGTCGCGTTGCAGGGCCGGCAGGTAGTCGGGCTTGGGGCTGCGGTCCGTGCGCTCATGCGCCAGGATGATCTGCAGCCGCTCCTTGGCGACGCTCGCGGTCTTTTTCTTTTCGCCCAGCAGGAATGACAGGAAAGACGCCATGGATCACTTCCCCCCGAACCAGCGCTTGAAGAGCCCGGGCTTTTGCGCGTCGATAAAGCGCATGGGCTTGTCCTTGTCGCCGAGGAAGCGGTCGACCACGTCCTTGTAGGCCTCGGACACGTCGCTGCCGTTCATGTGCACGGCCGGCACGCCCTGGTTGGAGGCCTGCAGCACGGATTCGGACTCGGGGATCACGCCTATGAGCTTGATGCGCAAAATATCCTGGATGTCTTCGAGCGAAAGCATCTGGCCCTGGTCGACGCGGCCTGGGTTGTAGCGGGTGATCAAGAGGTGTTCCTTGATCGGGTCGCCGCCGGCGATGGCGCGCTGGGTCTTACTCGAGAGCATGCCGAGGATGCGGTCGGAGTCGCGCACGGATGAGACTTCGGGATTCGTCACCACCAGGGCCTCGTCGGCGAAGTGCATGGCCATCAAGGCGCCGGTCTCTATGCCGGCGGGCGAGTCGCAAACAATGTATTCAAAGTCCATGCCGGCCAGGTCTTTCAGCACCTTCTCGACGCCGGACTTGGTCAGCGCGTCCTTGTCGCGGGTCTGCGAGGCGGCCAACACGTAGAGGTTGTGGCACTGCTTGTCCTTGATCAGGGCCTGGTTCAGCGTGGCTTCGCCCTGGATCACGTTGATGAGGTCGTACACCACGCGGCGCTCGCAGCCCATGATGAGGTCCAGGTTGCGCAGGCCCACGTCGAAGTCGATGACCGCGGTTTTATGGCCGCGCAGCGCCAGGCCGGTGGCAAAGCTGGCGCTGGTGGTGGTTTTGCCCACACCGCCCTTGCCGGAGGTGACCACAATGATTTTTGCCATGCTTGAATTTCCTTGGAGAACGGGAGAGATGTTTTGGGTGGAGGCCGGGTGTGCAGCGGGAGCGGGAGCAGGAGGAAGCAAAGTGGCGGTGTTCATGCTGACATCACATTCATGACTAGTTTGTCGCCCTCGTCGCCCGGGACGAGTCGCACCTGCGTTGGCTTGCCCGCCATGCCGGGCGGCAACGGGTGTTCGCTGGTGCGGTAGACGCCGGCGATGGAGAGCAGTTCAGCCTCCAGCGCGAGCGAGAAGATGCGCGCCTCGGTGTTGCCGCGCGCGCCGGCCATGGCCTTGCCGCGCAGCGGCGCATAGACGTGGATGTGGCCGTCGGCAATCACTTCGGCGCCGGCGTTGACCATGGCCAGCACCACCAGGTCACGGCCGCGTGCATAGACCTGCTGGCCGGAACGCAGCGGCTTGTCGACGACCAGCGCGCCCAGGGGCGCGGCAGGGGCAGGGGGAACCGGTTCCGGCGCCAGCAGAACCGGCGCGGGTGGTGCGGCCACCGTGGGCCGCGGCGCCACCAGGTGGGCGTCGGGCACGGGCAGCAAGCCCGCCTGCAGCGCGGCTGCCATCTGCGCGGCGCTGCCGCCTTTCACGGCGATGGGCACCAGCTGGTAGCCGCCCAGCAGGCTGATCAGCGCGGGAAAGTCGATCCCGCCCGCCGAGTCCGGCAACGGTGAGAGGTCGACCAGCAGCGCATCCTGGTCGAAGAAGTCGGGAATATCGCCAAAGCGGGCTTCGAGTTCGCGTGCCAGGGCGACGAGGTCGGTGGACTTGAGCAGCAAGGCCACCAGGGGCAGGTTGGCGCTCTTGATTTCAAAGGTGGCGGGAGTGGTGGCCTGGAGGGCGACGGTCATAGGCGCATGGCGGGAGGAGGCCGGCGTGTCGGCGGCAAAAGAAAAGATGGCCGAGGGTAGCGCGCGATGCGGCATATTCGTGCGCACGCTTTGTCGCACTTGTGAGCGCATGAAACGCTTATCGGCCGCGCGCACGGCCTTGGTGCGCTGTCACCGTCCGTCGCAGAAAGCCGCGCCGGCATTGAATGCATGGGCCCTGCACCCATATGCGGGGCTTATCACTCTGGACTTTTCATGAACTTCCTGCCGCTGGCGCTTGTAACCGCGCTGCTCCATGTTTACATCGGCGCACGCCTTGTGCCGGGGCTTGAAGCCCATCCTCTCGGCCAGTGGCTGCTCATCGGGGGCCTGGCACTCTCGGCCTTGCTGATGCCGCTGGGCCTGATGGCAGGGCGGGTCGCGAAACAACCGCTAGCCGATGTTCTGACCTGGGTGGGCCTGCTGTTCATGGGCTTGTTCTCCTCGATGCTGGTGCTGACGGTGGCGCGCGACGCGGGCCTCGTGCTGCTGTGGCTGGCCGACCTGCTGGCGCCCGGCCGCTTGCCGCTGGCCTGGCTGCGCATCGCCTCGGCCGAAGCCGTGCCCGCGCTGGGCGTGCTGGTCACCGTGCTGGGCTTTTTGAATGCGCGGCGCACCGCGGCCGTGGTCAAGGTCGACGTGCCCATCAAGGGCCTGCCCCCGGCGCTGCAGGGCTTTACCCTGGCCCAGCTCAGCGACATCCACGTCGGGCCGACCATCAAGCAGCAATACCTGCGCCGCATCGTCGACAAGGTCAACGCACTGGACGCCGACGTGGTGGCCATCACCGGCGATCTGGTGGACGGCAAGGTCAGCGAACTCTCGGCCCACACCGCGCCGCTGGCCGATCTGAAGTCGCGCCACGGCACCTTTTTTGTCACCGGCAACCACGAGTACTACTCGGGTGCGCACGCCTGGGTCGACGAGCTGCGCCGCCTGGGCCTGACGGTGCTGCTGAATGAACACGTGGTGATTCGCCCCCCTTCAGATGCAGCCGGCCGCGAAGACGGCAAACCGCTGGTGCTGGCCGGCGTGACGGATTACAGCGCCGGCCACTTCGACCCAGCGCACCGCAGCGACCCCGAAGCGGCCTTGCGCGGCGCGCCGCTGAACGCCGTGCGCGTGCTGCTGGCCCACCAGCCGCGCAGCGCGGCGGCGGCGGCGAAAGCGGGTTTTGATTTGCAGCTGTCGGGCCATACGCATGGCGGGCAGTTCTATCCGTGGAATCTGTTTGTGCGGTTTCAGCAGCCGTTTACTGCCGGCTTGCACAAGTTGCAGAATCTTTGGGTTTATACGAGTCGGGGAACGGGATATTGGGGGCCGCCCAAACGGTTTGGGGCGCCTTCTGAAATTACTTTTTTGAAATTGGTTGCGGGGTAGGGGCCGGTCTTGCTCCGGCGGTGCGCCTCTTGTTGAGGGCTGCTGGCCGGGGTTGCCCGGCGGCAAGTAACTTTCTTTTGCTTCGCCAAAAGAAAGTCACCAAAGAAAAGGCGACCCTGGTTGCTGCGTCCCTTCGCTTCGCTACGGGCAACCTGCGGTGCTCAGTCCAGACGGGGTCTCGCTAAACTCGCTTCGCTCAAACAACGCGATCCCTGATCCGTCTGGACCTCCGCTCCTCGGCGCATCCACAAGGGGTGGGGAAGGAATACCAATACCTGAGAAACAAGGACTCGCCTTGGCGAGTCCTTGTTGTATTTGGTTTTCTTAGTCTTTTGTCCCCGTTCCCGCTTGCCC
>NZ_JBFUBN010000008.1:0-256196 GCF_056405735.1 Polaromonas sp. P1_F2
ACTGGTCTTAGCGGCTTCTCCAGCGAGTGCCCTGCAGATCGAAACATCGATACCCAGGTTGGAACGCTGCACATCAGCTTCTCCTCAATGTGCGGTGTTGCGCCCAATCTCAAGCCGTTGATCCTTCTCGCAGCCGCGCTGATCGCAATGGCAATCGTCGTTAGCTCTTTGAAGTCATAACTATGGATTTAACAAGTTGGCTTTACAACATGGTGTCGCCGCTGGTGGCCCGTGTCCTCGCAAGCATGGGCTTGAGCATGATCTCCATCAAGGGCGTGGATGTTGCCTTTGATCAGGTCAAGGGCTACATGCAAACGGCGGTGAACAGCTTTCCCGCCGACCTCTTGAAGCTCGGCGGGCTATTCGGCTTTGACCTGGGCTTTCAATGGATCCTCGGCGCGATGGCATTCAGCCTCACGATGTGGGCACTCAAATCCTCGTTCTCGTTCTTCGGGTCGTCGTCATGATTCTCATCATCACGGGCGCACCCGGTAGCTGCAAGTCCCTCTACACCGTCACGGAGTTGATGCACAAACGCTTCGCTGGGCGTGAGTTCCTCGTCAACGGCATTCCGGGCTTGTTGGTCCCGCATCAGCTGATCAGCGATGCGGACGTGGAACTCTGGCACAAAGGCGGGTGCCCGGTCGAACAGCCGACCACGTTTGATGAGGCCGGTAATGTTGTTCAGCCGCCTCCGCTGCCGTCTTTCGATGTCAAAAATAAAGTCATCTTCATTGATGAGATTCAGCGCCTGGCTCGGCCTCGTCCGGCCTCGCAAAAACCGCCAGACTGGATAGCAGCGCTCGAAGTCCACCGGCACCACGGCGTCGATATCGTCGTGATTACCCAGCATCCCCAGCTGATCGATGTGAACATTCGGCGGCTCTGCGGTCAGCACATTCATATGCGCCGCATGTGGGGCCGCGCGCGGGCCATTACCTACACCTGGGATCATTGCGGTTCACCGGAGAGCCCTAAGACTGCCCAGATCGGCACTTGGGGATACAAGAAGTGGGGATACAAGCTCTACAAAAGCGCTGAGGCGCACACCAAGTCCGGCATCAAAATGCCGCCCCTGGTCTACATGCTCGGCGCATGCCTTATCGCCTTGCCTATCTCGCTGTACTTCACCAGCAACAGGCTGTTAACGCGGTTCACCGGCTCTGATGCTACCGCCGCCTCTGCTGCGGCACCTGCAGGTAAGCCTGGCGCTACCGTGCTGGCCGGCGCTCAAGCACCAGGCGCAACAGTCGCCACGGCCGCGCCGCGTGTGCGCGACATGCACGACCCGGGCGACCGGCCTATGTACGACGAAAAGCGCGAGATAGTCGCCGTCCCTCGCGTGGCCGGGTGCCTTCGCACCGCAAAGCTCGGGTGCACTTGCTACACCCAGAACGCAACCCCGGTGCCCATGCCCAAGGACATGTGCGAGGACCGTCTAGCGGTGCCCAAATTCGACCCGTACGCGGCCATGTGGCCCACGGGCAGGGGTACGCCGTCTTTCCCGCTCTCCGCCGTTCCTGAGGCGCCCGCAGAACAGGCCCAGGTGTCCGGCACCGGCTACGGCCTGCGCGACGGCGCCGTGATCGCGGCTATGAACAACCCCAAGGGCAAAGCGAATGCGCCGGCTGCCCGCTAATTCACTTACTGATAGACCGGAAGTCCGGGGGAGCGAAGCGGATGGGGGATTTCCCCCATGGTGACTACGGCGTGTGCTATCGGGCGCTGTTTGATGCCGCCCGCATGGCCGCAGGCGCGGGCGGCGCGAAGCGCCGCTAGATTTATCCAATAAACACTTTGGTACATAGACCGGTTTCTCGGTCTCGGAAATAAAAAATCCCCGCGAAGGCTGGCAGGCCTCCCGGGGACATGACAAGTTAAAAAGGGGTTAACTCGTGCTGAGAATCATAGACGGCATCGCGTACCGGGGTCAACCCGGCAAGCAATTGAGGGTTACGGCTCACGACCTGGGCAATGGGCATCTTGAGGTCTCTGCGGTCAGGGTCACAGACTGGAAGGAGCTTGAGCTCGACGCCTTCGCCCTGCAGGACTATCTCGACATGCTGGCCGAAAAGGAGCTTGACCCCGAGGTGCAAGCAGAACGTGCGGCCCGCCGCCTCTCGATAGCGGCCAATCGGGCCAAAACCAAGGTCAGGAGGCTCTGCAAGGCTTTGGGGGTCACTACCCTACTTACCTTGACGTACCGCGCCAATGAGCGCGATTTAGCTCAGGTCAAAAAAGACTTGAAAGAGTTCAATCGTCGCATGCTGCGCGTGATGCCGAATTTCCGATTTGTCGCCGGCTTTGAGCGCCAAGATAGGGGCGCGTACCACGTTCACATGGGGACTGCCGGTATACCCGCTGTCTTCCTGCGGAAGAACGCTGCCGGCGTCCCCACGCGGGTTAAGTCGTTTGACGTCATAAGGGCCGTGTGGCGCTCTGTGACCAAGGAACGCGGGGGCAACATCGATGTGTCCCGGAAAAAGCGGCATAGCCTGTCTACGCCTGCCGCAATTGCCAAATATCTGTCTAAGTACATCACCAAGGAATTCACCGAGGGCGAGAAGCACTCAAACCGGTACACCTCCTATGGTGCGCCGCGCCTGGACAAGCCGCTGGACTTCGGTAAGTTCGATGGTGCGCGGGAGGCTGTCGAGTTCTGCTATTCGCTGCTGAGTGGCCATCTCGTGTTTGACCAGCATTTCAGCCGGTGGGGCGATTGGTTTTATTTACATGCTGAGCGGGGTAGGGGGTTGATAGATTTTTCTCCCACTACATAGGGAAGATTGATGCTGATTGGATATGCGCGTGTCTCGACAAGGGACCAAGAAACAGACCTGCAACTCGATGCGCTTGCGCGTGCCGGTGTCACGAAGATTTTTGAGGAGAAGGCCAGCTCCGTGGGGACACGGCCTCAATTGCGCCGTTGCCTTGCAGCTCTGTGCCCAGGGGACGTTTTCGTAATCTATAAGCTCGATAGAGTTGCACGGTCGTTGCCCGATCTGCTGTCTATCTTGGCGGATATAAAAGCGGCTGGTGCGCTGGTTAAAAGCCTTACCGAGCCGCTTGATACGACCACGGCCATGGGCTCATTTGTCATTCAGATTTTGGGCGCTGTTGCAGAGCTTGAGCGGGGCATTATTCGCGAACGTTCTATTGCGGGTCAGCGTGCCGCGCGGGACCGTGGTGTTTTGCCGGGGCGCCCTCGGTCTCTACCGCCCGATGGTGAAGCTGAGGCGGTGCGACTTTATCTTACGGGGCGATACACCATCGCTGGATTAGCTCAGCGATACGGTGTGTCTGATTCGGCTATTAAGCGTGCTTTGTATCGAGTTAAGAAACCCGGGCACTCGAGCTTGAAATAGACGCCAAGATGCCGTTACCGTTATATTCGGGTCGGAGGCGCGGGGCGCTGCAGAGCCGATTGTGGTTTTGGAGCGCGTTGCATAAACATGCTCTGGAAAATCGAGGACTCGCAGACATACTTATTGGGGTCTTTGCACCTTACCAATATGCGTCACTTCAAGTTGCGCGAACTTGCGGAGGCGGCGTTTAATCAGGCCGAAACTATTTTTTTTGAAGCTGATTTTGGAGTCCCGCCGGACCCTTTACTTAGGCATCTGCCGGAGGGGCAACACCTAAGCTCGTTAATTTCCCCGCCGCTATTTAAGCGGGCATCGTCTGTATGGGCGCGGCTTGGAAAGCCTGCGGGGGATCTTGAGAGGTTGATGCCATTCTTTGCCGGCATGGACCTAGGCCTTGGTTTGGCGTCGCAAGCTGGTTACCTGTCGAAATTTGGTGTTGAGACGCATGTATTGACTCGCGCTAAGGCTAACGGGAAGAGAATCGAGGTGCTTGAGAAAGTGAATGCTGGATTCGAAGCTATCGCCTCCGGTCCTTTGAGTGAGCACATTCAAGCTTTCGAACGGATCTTGGCGGCGCATGACTTTGAACTTCATCGTTTTGCCAAGATGGTCAAGGCTTGGGCTAGGGATGAAGATTGGTGGTTTGAGAAATATCTTAGGGAACTGCTGCAGACCGAGCCGGTGATTTGGAGTGGGTTAATAGATCAAAGAAATCTCGACTGGCTTCCGAAAATTCTTGCGGTTGCTCAAGCACCCAGGCCCTGTTTAATTGTTGTTGGGGCATTGCATATGTTCGGTCCTAGCGGAATTCCCGAGTTGCTCAAGCGCCAGGGTTTAGTAAGTGTTCGCATGCCCAAAGGTTTTAAGCCGTAACCTAGTGGGCGAAAAGTCCGTGCAGCCAAGTGGTCTTGCACCAGTGAATTGCACGGGCAATGCGGTTTGCGCCTTGCCATTCTTTGAAGTCCATATACAGAGCGAATCGTTCGCGAAGACTGTCAAGATCATCTCGGAACTGATTTTCTAGTCTCGTCGTATCGGCGACGGCTGTTGTCCATGAGTCGGAGTATTGTGCAGCGGTTGCTAGCGTACGATGTGCGTAGGCCATTGCGCCTGAGTCATATTTTATTTTCGTCATCCAGTCGCCTACTTCTTCTCCAAAGAGGAAGTACGCCTTGGGTATCGAGTTGGAGAAGGCTTGATAAGAATCCGTTCTCTGGTCGGCTGGTCTATCTGTGCAGTCAGAAATATATTTCCAAACTATCTCGTAGATTGCATAGCGCTGTTCGAATAAGTCGAGGTTTAGCTTCCCTCTCGCGACCTTGTATTGACGCCACGCTACTCCCGCCGCAATAACGCCGATTACTAGCGCTACAAATGCTGCGGGAATACCCTTAATTAGCTCCGGAATAATTGCGCTCCACGGTAGTTCTGATGCTGTGTGCAGGCTTTCCATAGTTCCCTCCGTGATGCAGGAGTATGGGGGAAGCCGCGCGATGATGGCATTTCAGGGTTAGTCGCGCAAAAAAACCGGCTTTTGCCGGTTTCGTTTATTTGTTTTGCCTGGTAGGGCCGGCGGTAACGAGTGCATCGAGGGTTCGAATGCCTCCGTTTCCGCCAGTATAAAAAGCCGCCTTCGGGCGGCTTTTTTGCGTTTGCCGCAAGCCACCCAAAACGGCTGGCCGTTTCAAATCACTCAAGACCCTGAGACCAAAGATGCCGCAAGCTGGCCCACCTTGGCCAGCGTGGCATCGCGCTGTGCGGCCGCTTGCTTCGTCTCTGCAAGGTAGGCCGTCACCAGCAAAGGCGCACGTCCACCTGGCGGCCATAGCAGGCCCACATCGTTGGTGGATCCTCGCGCGCCGGACCCGGTCTTGTCGCCGACGCGCCAGCCGGGCGGCAGCAGGGCGCGCAGGCGGCGATCACCGGTGGTGTTGCCTTGCAGCCATTGGATGATCAGCTGGCGCGACGTGTCCGACAGCGCCGAGCCCAGGGTGATGTTGCGCACGGTCTCCAGCATGGCCTCGGGCGTCGTTGTGTCGCGTGGGTCGCCGGGTATGGCTTCGTTGAGTTCGGGCTCCGTGCGGTCCAGCCGCGTCACGCTGTCGCCCAAGCTGCGCAGATAGGCCGTGAGCCCGGCCGGGCCGCCGAAGCTGGCCAGCATCAGGTTGGCGGCGGCGTTGTCGCTGACGATGATGGACGCCTCGCACAGCGCCGCCATCGGCAAGCCTTGCGGGCCTATGTGCAGCTGTGTGGTGGGCGAGTGGGGCAGGATGTCGCCGGCCGCGATGGGAATCCTGCGCGCCAGCTGCTCCTGGCCCGCATCCACGCGGTGCAGCACCAGGGCGGCCGCCAGCAGCTTGAAAGTGCTGCACAGGGGAAAGCGCTCGCCGGCGCGGTAGCCGTATCCGACGCCGCTGCCGGTGTCGAGGATGGAAACGCCCAGCCGGCCGCCGCTGGCCTGCTCGATGGCGGCCAGCCGCCGGGTCATGGCCGCCGGGGAGGCGTTGGCGGGGTGTGCATCTGCGCCCAATAATTTCTGGGTGTAACCAGACAGGCTTGCCGCGACCATAAACCCACCTAATGCGCCTGAAAATTGCCGTCTTTGCATGAATTTTCCTCTGAAAGTGATAAACAAGGCGGTGACGATAACAAGAGCCTGATGAGAGGGCAATCGGCAATAATCGAGGTCATCCATAAGTAAATCTGGGGCTAAAACGGCTATGCACCTTCCTCTCAATGCCTTGCGCGCCTTCGAGGTGTCGGCCCGGCACCTGAGCTTTACCCGCGCCGCCGACGAGCTGAACGTGACGCAGACCGCCATCAGCCAGCATGTGAAGAATCTCGAGGAGCGCATGGGCGTGCCGCTGTTTCGCCGCCTGCCGCGCGGGTTGGCTCTGACCGACGAGGGCCTGGCGCTGCTACCGGTGCTGGCGGAGTCCTTCGGCCGCATGGGCTCGGTGCTGGAGCAGTTCAAGGATGGGCAATTTCGCGAAGTGCTGACGGTGGGCGCCGTGGGCACCTTTGCCGTGGGCTGGCTGATTCCGCGCCTGCGCGACTTCCAGCGGGCCCACCCCTTCATCGACTTCCGCCTCTTTACCAACAACAACCGGGTTGACCTGGCCGGCGAGGGCCTGGACTACGCGATCCGCTTCGGCGACGGCGCCTGGCACGGCACCGAGGCCGAGCCCTTGCTGGCCTCGCCCTTGTCGGCCGTGTGCTCGCCCGCGATAGCCCAGGGCTTGCGCGATCCCGCCGACCTGGCCCGGGAACTGCTGCTGCGCTCCTACCGGGCCGATGAATGGGCGCGCTGGTTTACCGCGGCCGGTGCCGCCTGCCCGCTGGTCAGGGGTGTGGTGTTTGATTCGTCTCTCACCATGGCCGAGGCGGCGGCGCAGGGCGCCGGCGTGGCGCTGCTGCCGGTGAACATGTTCGCGCGCGAACTGCGCAGTGGGCGCCTGGTGCGGCCGTTCGCGGTGGAGATAGAAACCGGCGGCTACTGGCTGACCCGGCTCAAATCGCGGCGGGCCACGGCCGGCATGCGCATCTTCAGGGACTGGCTGCTGGCCGCGGCGGCCGAGGTGTGATCCGCCGGCGCGCCGGCCTCACCACCGTGTGGAGCCCGCGACCCGCTCGACTTCCTCGAGTGCGTAGCGGGTGAACTCCTCAATCTCGTTGGACTTGTCGAACACCGCATCGGCGCCTATGGCCAGGCAGCGTTCACGCACGGCGGGCGTGGCGTAGTTGGTAAGCACAATCACCTTTTGCCGCAGGTCCCTCTCGCGGCAATTCATCACCACGCCCAGGCCGCTGCCCTCGAGCAGGAACAGGTCCACGATGGCGAGGTCCCAGGAGGCCTTGTTGCCCTTGAGCCACTGAATGGCTTCGGTTTCGCTGCTGGCCCAGCCGACGATGCGCGCGCGCGCCAATTCCTCCAGCGATTCCGAGAGGCTGTCGCGGATGACGGGACTGTCTTCAACCAGGTAGATTCTGAGGCGCATGCAGCTGAGGTACGGGGATTTGAGGTCCGGGAGGATACGCTGCAGTGTACTGAGCGTGTGCCCATTCCCGACTTGGGAAAAACGTGGGCCCGTGATTTTGAAACAAAGCGTGAATAATGCCCACGCCGCGCCGCATGAGTGCTTTTACGGGCCGAAGCCGGTCGCAAAAGTCGCGTTCGCCATAATCCGCGGTGTTCCCCGCCGAAACAGACTACGGAATCCACCATGCGCCTGCGCCACATCGAAGTCTTCAACGCCGTCATGCTGACCGGCAGCGTGAGCGGGGCCGCGCGCCTGATCAACGTCACACAGCCGGCCGTGAGCCGCATCCTGCAGCACGCGGAACTGCAGCTGGGCTTCGCGCTGTTCCAGCGCAGCAAGGGCCGGCTGACGCCGACGTCCGAAGCGTTGACGCTATACCCGCACATCGAGCGCCTGTTCGCGCAGCTCGACGAAGTGCAGCGCCTGGCCGCCAACCTCAAGACCGGCGACAGCGCCAAAGAGTTGCGTATCCTGACGGTGCTGGCGCTGAGCTATGAAATCCTCCCGCACGCCATCAAGCTGTTTCGCGTCAAGCATGCGGACGTGGCCATCACGCTGCAGGCCCTGCATTCGCCGCAAATCGTCTCGGCACTCGCTTTGCAGGAGGCCGACGTCGGCTTTCTTTTCAGCCCGGTCGCGCATTCGGCGCTCGCGCAGGAACACCTGGCCGACGGCCGTATGGTGTGCGTGGCGCCCAAGGGCATGCTGGCTTCGCGCCTGGTCAAGCGCGGCAGCGTCACATTGGCCGATCTCAGCAAGTCGCCGGTGGTCGGGCTGGATGCGCTGGACCCGGTGGGCCGCAGCCTCAACCAGGCCTGCCGCGAGGCCGGCGTGGGCCTGCAGTTCCCCATCACGGTGCAGACCTACCACTCGGCGCTGGCGCTGGCCCACCACGGCTTGGGCATCGCCGTGATCGACACCTGCACCGCGGCCTCGGCCGATCCGTCGCGCGTGGATGTGCTCGAGCTGGAGCCCTTGATTCCCGTGCCCATCAAGGCATTGCTGCCGGCCGGCAAACCGGGCTCTGTGGCCGTCAGGGCGTTTGTGCGCTGCTTCCAGCAAGCCTTGACGCAGCGCGCCTGAGCGCCCTGGGTGATCAGTGCCCGATCATGCGGGCGATGCGCTGCGCGGAGCCGAAGGCTAGTGTGAAACCCAGCGCGCCGTGCCCAGTATTGAACAGCAGGTTGTCCGGCCCCTTGGCATGCCGGCCTATTACCGGCAGGCCGGTGGGCGTGGCCGGGCGCATGCCGGCCCACGGATTCAGTTCGTCGAAACGGCTGCAGGCCGGGAACACCGTCCGGGCCGAGGCTTGCAGCGAAGCGATCTGCGCCGGGTCTATGGCCGTATCGTAGCCCGAGAGTTCGGCCATGCCGGCCACGCGCAGGCGCGAACCTATGCGGGCGAACACCACCTTGCGCGCGCTGTCGGTCACGCTGACCGAGGGCGCAACATGTTCTTCGGGAGCAACGTCCACGGTGATGCTGTAGCCCTTGAGCGGGTAGACCGGCAGGCGCAGGCCCAGGTCGCGGGCCATCAGGGCCGAGTCGGCGCCCAGCGCCATGACGAAGCGCTCGGCTTCGATGTGGCCCTGCGGCGTGGCCACGGCCGCGATGGACTTGCCGCGCTGCACCAGTTGCTCGACCGGTGTGTCCAGCAAAAAACGCACACCCATCCGGCGCAGCGCCAGGAGCAGGGCGTCGCAGGTCTTCTGGCAGTCGGCGGCGCATTCGCCGGGCGTGTAAATGGCGCCGGCGATCTGCGCGTGGCGGCTTTTCAGTGCGGGCTCGATCTCCACGCAGCGGTCGGCGTTGACGGCTTCCTGTGTGCTGCCCAGTTCGCGCTGCAGCAGCATTTGGCGGCGGGCGGCCGCGAAGGCGTCCTCGCTGGAATACAGCACCAGCTTGCCGGTGGCGGAGAAATCGCAATCGAGTTTTTCCTCGGCCATCATGGCGTCGAAAGACTGGCGGCTCAGCGCCGCCAGCGACAGCAACTGGCCGGTGGTGTCGCGCGAGGTCTTGCTGTTGCACGCGGCCAGGAACTGCAGCCCCCAGAGCCACTGGCGCATGTCCAGGCGCGGGCGCAGCTTGAACGGCGAAGAGGGCGACAGCAGCAGCTTGGGCAACTGCCGCCAGATGGCCGGGTCGGCCAGCGGCTGGACATAGGAGTAGCTCAGCTGGGCGCCGTTGCCGCCACTGGCGCCGCTGCCGGGGCTGGCGCGGTCCACCACCGTGACCTCATGGCCGGCGCGGCGCAAGCTGTAGGCGGTCGCGAGTCCCACGATTCCCGCACCGAGCACGCACACATGCATAAAAACCTTTTTTGTTCCTTGGATGGGCGCCACTGTACGCAGCGCGCGCGGGTTTGAACAATGCTGAATTCGCCACCGGCCATGACCTGCGGTTATGCCCTGGGGGCTACGGCGGTGCGATTGGGTAAACCATGAGTTTTTGTCATGGGTTTGACGCGAAAATGAATGACACGTCTGGCGCGGCTGTTCCTACACTAGCGATGCCAGTTTCCCGAAACGACCCACTTACCGCCCCCGAAAGGACAAGCATGAAATTGACCCACCTCATGACCGCCGTGCTGCTGACAGCCGGCCTGGCCGCCACCGCAGGCGCGCAGACCGCCCCGACGCTGAAAAAGGTCGCCGACAGCAACAAGATCACGGTGTCCTACCGCGAGGCATCGGTGCCTTTCAGCTACCTGATCGGCTCCAAGACCTCCGTGGGCTTTTCCGCGGAACTGACCGAAGCCATCATTGACGACGTCCGCAAGAAGCTCAAGAAGCCCAACCTGGAAGTCGCCTATATGCCCGTGACGTCGCAGAACCGCATCCCGCTGCTGGTCAACGGCACCTACGACCTGGAGTGCGGCTCAACCACCAACAACACCGCGCGCGGCAAGGACGTGGCTTTTGCCATCAACCATTTCTACACCGGCACACGCCTGCTGGTCAAAAAATCGTCCGGCATCAAGAACTACGCCGACCTGGCCAAAAAGACGGTGGCCAGCACCACCGGCACCACCAACGCACAGGTGATCCGCAAGTACAGCGCCGACAAAAAGCTGGACATGCAGCTGATCCTGGGCAAGGACCATGACGACTCGCTGCTGCTTGTTGAAAGCGACCGCGCCGTGGCTTTTGCCATGGACGACATCCTGCTGTTCGGCCTGATGGCCAACTCCAAGAACCCGGCGTCGCTGGAAGTCGTTGGCGACTCGCTGCAGGTCGAGCCCTATGCCTGCATGCTGCGCAAGGACGATCCCGAGTTCAAGAAGCTGGTCGACGGCACCATCACCCGCCTGATGAAGTCCGGTGAATTCGCCAAGATGTACGCCAAGTGGTTCACCTCGCCGATCCCACCCAAGGGTGTGAACCTGAACCTGCCCATGAGCGAAGACCTCAAGGCCAACCTGAAAGCGTTGAGCGACAAGCCGGCGATGTAAGCCTGATGGCGGGGGCGCCGCGCGCCGCTTCCCGCCACTTTGCTTTCACAGCTGCCGCGCCCGGTCGGGCTGGCAGCCTCTCTTCCCCAATATGAATCCCGGGCCGGAGCCATGCGCTCCTGCGGATGGGTGCGTGCGTGAACAGGTGGGGATATTTGTGTTTTGGAGTTCAAGCCATGAGCAGCATTGAAAGGCGGGGCATGCATAAAACCCGCGTGGTCGGCATCCTGGGCGGCATGGGCCCGGCCGCGGGCGCGGATTTCGCGCGCCTGTTTGTCCAGGCCTGCGCGAACCACATGCGCGCGTTGGACATCCCGGTGTCGGACCAGGGCTTTCCCGAACACTGGCTGGCCCAGGTGCCGGTGCCCGATCGCAGCACGGCGCTGGAGTTACCCGGGCCGGGCGGCCACCAGCCGCTGGACCCGATGCTGCAGGCCATGGGCAAACTCGCGGCGCTGGGCGCCACCACGGTGGCCGTGGCCTGCAACACGGCCCATGCCTGGCACGGCCAGTTGCAGGAGCGCTTTCCGCAGCTTGAAGTGCTGCACGTGGCCCGCGAGGTCGCGCATACCCTGGCCGCGCGCGGTGTGCGGGAAGTGGGCCTGCTGGCTACCGAAGGCACTTACCGCGCGGGGCTCTACGACCAGGCGCTGCGCCAGGCGGGGCTTCAATGCCACATCCCTTCGGCGGACGAGCGCGAACAGCTGATGCGTGGCATCTACGACGGCGTGAAGGTGGGCAATATGGCCCTGGCGCGTGAATGCTTCACGGGCGTTGCCGGGGCGCTGGCCACGCGGCATGGGCTTTCCACGCTGATATTGGGCTGCACCGAAATACCGCTGGCGCTCAGCGTGGTGCCCGGCATGGAGGCGCTGGACCTGGTGGACCCGGCCGCGCTGCTGGCCCAGGCTCTGGCGCAACGCGCGTACGCTACGGCTTAATCAGCCGAGGCGCTCCAGCGGTTATTCCAGGCCTTGTCCAAGGTGCGGCGGTCGCGCTTGGTGGGGCGGCCGTGCTCCTGGGCGCCGGCCGGGTCGCCGGACAGACGGCGCAGCTCGGCCGCCTCGGCCTTCAGGCGCAGGCTTTCCTCGGTTTCTTCATAGAGCTGCTGGGCAACCGGGGCGGCGCCGCGCTGGTTGCTGATGCCACGCACCACCACTGTGCGGTTGATCGGCCCCTGCCGCAGCGACACGGTATCGCCGGACTTGACCTCGCGCGCGGGCTTGGCCTCGATACCGTTGACCTTGACCCGGCCCTTGTCGATTTCCTCGACTGCGAGCGCGCGGGTTTTGTAAAAGCGGGCCGCCCACAGCCATTTGTCGATGCGCAATTTATCCATTGGCGGCTATTTTGAACCAATACCCAACACCCCTGTCGGGCGCGTGGGCGCTTCAAGCCGTGGGCAGACGGACCACCGCGTCCAGCCCGGTCACCTGGCCATGCACGATCCGGTTTTCCAGGGTGATGCTGCCGTGCATGGTCTCGACGATCTCGCGGCAGATGGCCAGGCCCAGGCCGGAGCCGTGGCGCACGTCGCCCGCCGAAAACGGCTCGTAAAGCCGCGCCGACAATTCGGCCGACACGCCGGGCCCGCTGTCGCTGAGGGTCATCGCGACAAAGCTGGCATCGCGCACGATGCGCACGGCCAGCGTGCCGCCGGCCGGCGTGTGCTTGATGGCGTTGTGCAGCAGGTTGCGCGTGAGTTCGCCCAGCATCCATTCGTGCGAGCGGACCTGCGCGGGCACGGTTTCAATCTCGAAGTCGATGTCTTTTTCGGCGATCAGCGGCGACAGGTCCAGCGCCACCGAGCGCACCACCTGCGCCAGGTCTATGGCCTGCAGGTCGGCCTGCTGGCGCAACTGCTCCACCTTGGCCAGGGCCAGCATCTGGTTGGCCAGCAGGGTGGCGCGGTCCACGGTCTGGTTGATCTCGCCCAGCGCGTCGCGCGCCTCCATGTCGCCGCGCAGCGCCGACTGCACTTGAACCTTGAGCACCGCCAGCGGCGTGCGCAGCTGGTGGGCCGCATCGCGCACAAAGCGCTTCTGGTTGTCCAGCAGGTGCTGCAAGCGGCCCATGACCTGGTTGGTCGCCTCGATCAGGGGTAGCAGTTCGCGCGGCGCGTCGGGTGCGGCGATGGCCGTCAGGTCGCCCTCGGGGCGTGCCTTGAGTTCGGCGCTGAGCCGGCGCACCGGCCGGGTGGCGCGCTGCACCACCACCACCGCGACCAGGGCGATCACCGCCAGCAGGATGGCCTGGCGCCACAAGGTATCGAACAGGATCTTGCGCGCCAGCGTCTTGCGCAGCTCCAGTGTCTCGGCCACCTGCACCACCGCCATGGCGCGGCCCTTGCCGCTGGCCACCGGCTGCAGCAGCACGGCCACCCGGACCGGTTCCTCCCGGAACACGTCGTCGTAAAAATCCACCAGCGCCGAATACGGCGGGCGGATCGGGATCTCCCCGTGCCAGAAAGGCAGCTGCGCAAAACCGGAAACCATGTCTCCCTTGAGGCTGGACACCCGGTAGAACAAGCGGCTCTGGTTGTCGGCCTCGAAGGCTTCCAATGCGGCATAAGGCACGGTCACGCGCAGCTCGGATTGTTCGTCGTAGCCCGTCACGTCGAGCTGTTCGCCGATGGACTTGGCCGAGGCCAGCAGGGTGCGGTCGTAGGCGGTGTTGACCGCGGCCAGCGCCTGGCGGTACAGGCTGGCGGTGTTCACGATGATCAGCACGCCGACGGGAAGGAGGATGCCGGTCAGCAGGTAGCGTCTGAGGGAAATCGCTCGCTGGACCGTGGCTGTACGCGACGCAGGGGTTTCAGGGGCCGAATGATCCAGCGGCTCGGGCTCCCGGCCGCTCATGCATCCACTTTCAGCAGGTAGCCCAGGCCGCGCAGCGTCACCAGCGTGACGCCGGTGTGGGCGAGCTTTTTGCGCAGCCGGTAGACCACCACTTCGACGGCCTCGTACTGCACGTCGGTTTCGCCGGGAAACACCAGCTCGAAGAGCCGCTCCTTGGACACGGCATGGCCAGGCTTGGCGATCAGGGTCTGCAGCAGGGCCAGCTCGCGCGGCGTGAGTTCCAGCACCTGGTCGCGGTGGTAGATGGCGCCGCTTTCCCTGTCATAACGCAGGTGGCCCACGAACTGCGGCGCGGCACCGGGCTCAGCCCCGGCCGCGGGGCGGCGCCGGCTCAGGGCGCGCAGCCGCGCCTCGAGTTCGTCCAGGTCAAAGGGTTTGGGCAGGTAGTCGTCGGCGCCGGTGTTCAGGCCCACGATGCGGTCGCCGACGGTGCCGCGGGCCGTGAGGATCAGCACCGGGGTCGTCAACCCCTGGCCGCGCGCCTGCGCCAGCACCTGCAGGCCGTCCAGGCCGGGCAGGGTCAGGTCCAGCACCACCACGTCGGGCTGCGTGGCCGTCCACTGCGCCAGCGCTTGCCGCCCATCGGTGCAGCCGGAAACCTCCATGCCGCGCCGGCCCAGGGCGCGCTGCAGCGCCGCCTGCATGGAGGCGTCGTCCTCCACCAGCAGCAGTTTGACCGTGGGAATCAGGGTGGACATCATGGGTTAGGGCCTGTTGACAGGCCCTAGACATTAGCACTTTCCCCAGTCCCGGCGGACAGCCGTTTGACAGCCAGGGGGTGCATGATAGGCGGGTTATCAGCCATCCGGGCGCCCCGGGCGCCCATTCCACAGGAGACATCTACATGCGTCGCGATACCTTTCTCAAATCCCTGGCGGCCCTGGCCGCGACCGGTGCCTTGCCCATGTCGGCCCTTGCAGCCTCCAACATCAAGATGTTGATTCCCGCCAATCCCGGCGGCGGTTGGGACACCACGGGCCGTGCGCTCGGCAAGGCCATGACTGACGCCAAGGTGGCCGACACCGTCACCTATGACAACAAGGGCGGCGCCGCCGGTGCGCTGGGCCTGGCCCAGTTCGTGAACGGCTCCAAGGGCGACCCCAACGCGCTGATGGTGATGGGCGCCGTGATGCTGGGCGGCCTGATCACCGGCAAGCCGCCGGTCAGCCTGTCGCAGGCCACGCCGATTGCGCGCCTGTCGAGCGAATACAACGTCTTCGTGCTGCCCGCCAATTCGCCCTTCAAGACCATGAAGGACGTGGTCGACCAGCTCAAGAAAGACCCCGGCAGCGTGAAGTGGGGCGGCGGTTCGCGCGGCTCCACCGAGCACATCGCCGCGGCCATGATCGCGCAGAAGGTCGGCGCCGATCCTTCCAAGATCAACTACGTCGCTTTCCGCGGCGGCGGTGAGGCCACGGCGGCCATCCTGGGCGGCAACGTCACGGTGGGCGGCAGCGGCTATAGCGAGTTCGCCGAGTACATCAAGGCCGGCAAGATGCGCGCCATCGCCGTGACGTCCGGCAAGCGCCTGCCCGGCGTGGACGTGCCCACGCTCAAGGAGCAGGGCATCGACGTGGAAATCGGCAACTGGCGCGGCGTCTACGGTGCGCCCGGCATCACCGCCGAGCAGCGCAAGGCCCTGACCGACCTGGTGCTGGCCGCGCTGAAATCGCCGGCCTGGGCTGAAGCCGTCAAGAAAAACGACTGGACGCCGGCCGTCCTGTCGGGCGACGCCTTCGCCAAGTTCGTCGACGACGACTTCGCCGCCCTGCGCGCCACCATGGTCAAGTCCGGCATGGTCTGACCCTTCACGCTTTCGCCTTCGCGTGTAGCGGCGGAACGCCGCCCCGGGCTCAAATTCGATGAAATTTGACGAAAGGGCGGCGTACCGCCAGACTGCTTGTGTCCGCCCCACGTCTTTCGGGAACTATAACGATGACAAACTCAGATCCCTCGGCCGCCTGGCCGCAAACCCTGGTCGGAGCCGGCGTGCTGCTGACCGGCCTGGCGCTGGCCTTCGGCGCGATCGGCATCTCGTCCGAAGCCGGCTACGGCGGCGTCGGCCCCAACTTCCTTCCCTGGCTGGTCTCCATCGGGCTCACGGTCTGCGGCGCCTGGATCATCTGGGAAGCGCGCAACGGCGGCTTTCGCGAACTCGATGCGCCCCCCGGCGCCGACCGGGCCTACTGGCCGGGTTTTGTCTGGGTCTCGGCGGGGCTGTTGCTCAATGCGGCGCTGATCACCACCATAGGCTTCATCCTGAGCTGCACGCTGTGCTACCTGCTGGCGGTGCAAGGCTTGCGCCGCGCGGGCGGCCAGACGGGCGTCAATGCGCCGCGCACCTGGATCACAGACTTCCTGGTGGGGCTCGCGATTTCCGCCCCAGTGTTCTGGATGTTCACGAAATTCCTGGCCATCAACTTGCCAGGCCTGACCAGCACGGGGTGGATCTGATATGGAAATCTTCAATGCCCTGATGGCGGGTTTCGCGACAGCGATCACGCCGGTCAATTTGCTCTGGTGCCTGGTCGGCTGTGCCCTGGGTACTGCCGTGGGCGTGCTGCCCGGCATAGGCCCGGCGGTGGCGGTGGCCATGCTGCTGCCCATCACCGCCAAGGTCGACATCACCGCCTCGATGATCTTCTTCTCGGGCATCTATTACGGCGCCATGTACGGCGGCTCCACCACCTCCATTCTGCTGAACACGCCCGGCGAAACCGCCAGCATGGTCACGGCCATGGAGGGCAACAAGATGGCCAAGAGCGGGCGCGCTGGCGCCGCGCTCGCCACGGCGGCGATCGGCTCGTTTTTTGCCGGCACCATCGCCACCGTCATCGTCACGCTGTTCGCGCCCTTTGTGGCGGAGTTCGCGGTCAAGCTCGGTCCGCCCGAGTATTTCCTGCTGATGCTGCTGGCCTTCACCACGGTGAGCGCCGTGCTGGGCAAAAGCACCTTGCGCGGCATGACGGCGTTGCTGGTCGGCCTGGCTGCCGGCTGCGTCGGCCTGGACCAGATCTCGGGCCAGGGGCGTTACACCGGGGGCATCCCGGAGCTGCTCGACGGCATTGAAATCGTGCTGGTGGCCGTCGGCCTGTTCGCGGTGGCGGAAGTGCTCTATGCCGTGCTCTATGAGGGCAAAACGGTGGAAGACCAGAACAAGCTCAGCCGCGTGCACATGACCAAGGCCGACTGGAAACGTTCGATTCCGGCCTGGCTGCGCGGTACCGCGATCGGCACGCCTTTCGGCTGCATCCCGGCCGGCGGCACCGAGATACCGACCTTCCTGAGCTACGCCACGGAAAAGAAGCTCGCAAGCCCTGAGATCAGGGCCGAGTTCGGCACCAAGGGCGCCATCGAGGGTGTGGCCGGCCCCGAGGCGGCCAACAACGCCACGGTGACGGCGGCGCTGATTCCGCTGCTCACGCTGGGCATCCCGACATCGAACACCACGGCCATCCTGCTGGGCGCGTTCCAGAACTATGGCATCCAGCCCGGGCCGCAGCTTTTCACCACCTCCGCCGCGCTGGTGTGGGCGCTGATCGCCTCGCTCTATATCGGCAACGTCATGCTGCTGGTGCTCAACCTGCCCATGGTGGGCCTGTGGGTCAAGCTGCTGAAAATCCCCAAGCCGCAGCTTTATGCGGGCATCCTGATTTTCGCGACGGTGGGCGCCTACGGCATGCGGCAGAGCGCGTTCGATTTGTTCCTGCTCTATGCCATCGGCCTGCTGGGCGTGCTGATGCGCCGGTTCGACTTCCCCACCGCGCCCGTGGTGGTCGGCATGATCCTGGGTCCCCTGGCCGAAGCGCAGCTGCGCAACGCCATGTCGATAGGCGAGGGCAGCGCCATGGTGTTCTTCCAGCGCCCCATGTCGATCACGCTGGTCGTGATCGTGGTGGCGGTGCTGGTGCTCCCGCGCCTGGCTAAATACTGGACGACGAGGAAGACCGCAAGCTGAAAGTTCCAACCACAGAAGGAGACGACATGCTGAACCTCAAACGACGCGCGGCCCTGGGAGGGATAGGGCTGGGGCTGGCGACACTGGGCGGGGCCATCCCCGCGTGGGCGCAGACGGCGGCCAAGCCGCCGGCGGCGGGCGCACAGCCCAAAGCCAGGGCGGCCAAACTGGCACCCAAACTGCGCATCGTGATCCCGGCCAATGCCGGCGGCGGCTGGGACCAGACCGGCCGCGCCCTGGGCACGGCCCTCGTGGGCGCCGGCGCGACGGATGAGATCGAGTATGAAAACAAGGGCGGCAAGGGCGGCACCATAGGCCTGTCCTACTACGCCGAAAAATACAGCGCGGACCCCAACACCTTGCTGATGGGCGGCATGGTCATGGTGGGCGCGGTCGCCTTGCAGAAGCCGGCCGTCGACATGAGCCGCATCCGGCCGATCGCGCGCCTGACCAGCGACTACCTCGTGGTGGTGGTGGCCGCCAACTCGCCGGTGCGCACCATCGCCGACCTGGCCGGGCGCATGCGCGCCAATCCCAAGGACGTGCCCATCGCGGGCGGTTCCGCCGGCGGCGTGGACCACGTGTTCGCCGGGGTGTTCACCCGTGCGGCCGGCAGCAAGCCGGAAGAGCTGGTCTACCTGCCCTTTGCCGGCGGTGCCGAGGTGGTGCAGGCCGTGCTCAGCGGCAAGGCGGCGGCCGGTATCTCCGGTTACAGCGAATTCGCCGACGAACTGGCCAGCGGCAAGCTGCGCGCCATCGGTGTGTCGTCCAAGCGCACGGTGTTCGGCATCCCCTCCATCCGCGAGCAAGGGGTGGACGTGGACATGGCCAACTGGCGCGGTGTCTTCACCGGCCAGAACGTGACGGAAGCCCGCCAGGCGGAAATGCTGGAAGCCGTGAAGGCCGCCACAGGCCATGAGTCCTGGCAGAAAACGCTGAAGCAGAACCACTGGGAGTCTTCGCTGCTGTCGGGCCCCAGCCTCGCGAGCTTTATCGACTTTGACCTGACCACTTCGCGGGTCATGGTGCACCTGCTCAAGCTCAAGGCCTGAGCCACGCAGGCCCGGCTGCGCGCCGGGCCCGGCGCCGCGCTGGTGCACGCCGCGTGTGGCATGGAAAGTGCTCAGATGCAATTGACCGGGTACTGGATGAAACACCTAGCCATTGCCTGAAAACTGCATCTACCATGGCCTTGGAGGGAAAACATGCTGACTATCCAACGACGCGCGGTTCTCGGCGGACTCGCCGGGCTTGGAGTGGCCGCACCGCTTTGGGCCCAGTCCGCGCCCAAGGGCAAACTGGCGCCCAAGCTGCGCATCGTCATTCCCGCCATGTCCCGCACCTCACTCGATGAAGCCGGCCGCGCCCTGGGCGATGCGCTGGTGGGCCAGGGCCTGAGCGATGAGATTGAATACGAGAACAAGGAAGGCGGCAACGGCACCGCCGGGCTGGCCTGGTATGTGCAGAAGTACAACGCCGATCCCAACACGCTTTTTATGGGCGACAGCAACCTCGTCGGTGCGATCGCGCTGCAAAAGCCGGTCGTGGACCTTACGAAGGTCAAGCCCGTGGCTCGCCTGACCAGCGACTACCCGGTAGTGGTGGTGGCGGCCGCCTCGCCGATCAAGACCATCAACGAACTGGTGGAGCGGCTGCGCACCAATGCCAAACAGACGACCATGGCCATAGGCGCGGTGGGCGGCGCCGACCATGTGTTCGCGGGGCTGCTGGCAAAAGCCGCCGGCGCCAGGCCAGAGGACGCGGTCTACCTGCCGTTCGCGCGCAACTTCGAGCTGGTGGACGCGGTGATGGGCGGCAAGGCGGCGGCCGGTGTTTCCAGCTTCGGCACTTTCAGGGCGGAGCTGGCCGGCGGCAAGCTGCGCGCCCTCGGCGTCTCTTCCAAAAAGGCCGCTTACGGCGTCAAGTCGGTGCGCGAGCAGGGCCTGGACGTCGACCTCACCAACTGGCGCGCCGTGTTCACCGGCGCCGGCGTGCCGGCCGCGCGCCAGGCCGAGATGGTGGAGGGCGTGAAGGCCTCGCTGGCCTATGAGCTCTGGAAGAAGACGCTCAAGGAAAGTTATTGGGAGCAGTCCTGGATGTCGGGGCCGGACCTCGGCAATTTCATCGACTTCGACGTGAAGACGACGCAGCTGATGGTGCAGCTGCTCAAGCTCAAAGCCTAAAGACCTGAGGGCTTACTTGGCCGCGCCCAGGGCCAGGGCCCGCTCGCGCGAAGCCGCTTTTGCCCTGGCGGTGTCTGCGGCATCGGCCTGCTGCACCGGCCAGCCCGCCAGGTGCTGTTGCGCGATTTCGGCCAGCCCGGCGATCCATTCATGGCTGTCGTTGAGGCAGGGGATGTAGCCGAACTCCTTGCCGCCCGCGTGCAGAAAGGCTTCGCGCGCTTCCATGTTGATCTCTTCCAGCGTCTCCAGGCAGTCGCCGGTGAAACCCGGGCAGACCAGGTCGACCCGCTTGACGCCGGCTTGCGCCATGGCCACCAGCGTGGGTTCGGTATAGGGCTGCAGCCATTTGGCCTTGCCGAAGCGCGACTGGAAGGTGACCTTGTACTGCGCGGGCTCCAGGCCCAGCTGGGCGGCCAGCAGGCGCGCGGTCTTGTGGCATTCGCAGTGGTAGGGGTCGCCCAGCGCCAGCGTGCGTTCGGGCACGCCGTGAAAGCTCATGACCAGCTGTTCGGCGCGGCCCTGGGTGCGCCAGTGCTCGCGCACCCGGGCGGCCAGCGCCTTGATGTAGCCCTCGTGGTCGTGGTAATGGTTGACGAAGCGGAACTCGGGGATGCGGCGTATGCGTGCTGCCCAGCGGTAGACCGCGTCGAACACGCTGGCGGTGGTGGTGCCGCTGTACTGCGGATAGGCCGGCAGGATGAGCACGCGCTCCACGCCATCGGCCTTGAGCTGGTCCAGCTGCGAGGCGATGGACGGGCTGCCGTAGCGCATGGCGTAGCGCACTTCAACGGGATGGCCGCGCACCGCCAGGTAGCCGCGCAGCATGACAGCCTGTTTCTGCGTCCAGACCCGCAGCGGCGAACCTTCCTTCATCCAGATGCTGGCGTATTTGGCGGCCGACTTTTTGGGCCGCACGCGCAGGATGATGCCGTGCAGGATCAGCCACCACAGCGGCTTGGGGATTTCGACCACACGCGGGTCGCTCAGGAATTCGGCGAGGTAGCGGCGCAGCGCCGGCGCCGTGGCTTCGTCAGGGGTTCCCAGGTTGCACAGCAGGACGGCGGTGGTGGAAGAAGCGGCCGGGCCGACGGGCGGTGCGCCGTGGGAGAAGGGCGGCTCTGCAGCGAAGCGGGGGCGAAAAAACATGGGTTATTCTCGCCTATCCATCCTGCTTTCACCAATGCTAGACCTGACCACCATCAAAGCCATCACGCTAGACCTCGATGACACCTTGTGGCCTATCTGGCCGGCCATCGAAAGAGCCGAGAAAGCGCTGGATGACTGGCTGAGCCAGCATGCGCCCATGACCGCGGCGCTGTTTTCCAACCCGGCCGCGCGACATGAGATCCGCGAGCACGTCACGCGCTCGCGTCCCGAGCTCAAGTACAACCTCAGCGCCATACGCCGCGAGGCGATACGGCTGGCGCTGTACCGCTCCCGCGAGGATCCCTTGCTGGCCGAGCCTGCATTCGATGTTTTTTACGACGAGCGCAACAAGGTCACCCTGTTTGAGGATGCGGTGCTGGCGCTCGAATTCCTGTCCGGCCGCTACCCGCTGGTGGCGGTGTCCAACGGGAATGCCGACGTCAAGCGCATTGGCATCGACAGCTATTTCAAGGCCAGCATCAGCGCCCAGCAGTTCGGCGTGGGCAAACCCGACCCGCGCATCTTCCATGCCGCCGCGGGCGCGGTGGAGGTGTTGCCGGCCGAGGTGCTGCATGTGGGCGACGATGCGACGCTGGACGTGCTGGGCGCGCTCAATTGCGGCATGCAGACGGTCTGGGTCAACCGCTCCGACCAGCTGTGGGCCCACCCGGCCGTGCCGCACGAGACGGTGACCACGCTGACGGAGTTGTGCGACCTGTTCCCGCGCTGACCCTGGCCGGCGCTCCAGAGCTTTTCTCGAAGGGGCTTTCATGACGCTCAAGATCTATGGCACGGCAGCCTCGCGCGCGGCGCGTCCGCTGTGGCTGGTCCACGAAATGGGACTGGCCCACGAACACATCGCGCTGCCCTACGCGGGCGGCGCCACGCGCACACCGGAATTTCTTGCCATCAACCCGAACGGCCGTATCCCCGTGGTGGACGACGATGGCGTGCTGGTCTGGGAGTCCATGGCGTGCGTGCTCTACCTGGCCGAGCGCTTCAAGGCGCCCGATGCGCCGCTGCTGGCCGCGCAAAACCATGCAGAGCAGGCCGAGATCCTGCGCTGGAGCTTCTGGGTGGTGACCGAGTGCGAGAAAGACGCGCTGGCGTTTTTGATGCACCGCATCATGATGCCGGCGGACCGCCGTAAACCGCAACTGGCCGATGACGCCGAGCGCCACCTGCTGACGCCGCTGCGGGTGCTCGACCAGCATTTGTTGGGCCGGCCTTACCTGGCTGGTGAGCGGTTCACCGCGGCCGACATCTGCGTGGCGTCGGTCCTTGCCTGGGTGCAGGGCGGTGCCAGCCTGATGGCGCAGTGCCCGCGCGTGGATGAGTGGCTGCAGCGTTGCCTGTCGCGGCCGGCCTATCGCACGGTGCGTTTGATGGCCAAGAGCGCCTGAGTCCGGCGCGCCGCGGCAAACTTGCCTTAGTGGAGGCGCCGGGCCGCTTCCAGGCCCGACCGCACGGCGCCTTCCAGCGTGGCGGGGTAGGGGCCGTCGACATAGTCGCCGCAGGCCCAGAGGCCAGGCGCGACATCGGCGCCCGGGCGCCGCAGGCCGGGCGTGCAGGCAAAGGTGGCGCGCTTTTCGACAATGGTCTGCACCGCCTGCATGGCGCCCAGCCCCAGATGCCACAGTTGCGATTTCGCCTGCGCCAGCACCTGCGCGGTCAGCGTGGCGCTGTCGCCGGTGCTGGCGCTGATCACAAAGGCTAGCAGGCCGGCCGGGCCACCCAGCTGCCCGCGGTCAAAGACGAATTGGGCGGGCTCGCCGGGGCCGGCCGGCAGTGCCAGCATGGGCAGCTCCAGCCGCGCGTCCTGCGCCCAGGCGTAGACGGTCGTCAAGGCTTCGTGCTGCAGGCCGTGCGCTTGCGCCAGCCAGTCCGGGGCGGCGACGCCACTGCCTTCAACCAGCCGTGCTGCTTCCTGTGGCGGGCAGGCCAGCACCACGCAGTCGAAAGCCTCACTGGTATCGGTGCTTACGGCCCAACCTGAACCAAGGGGCGCGATGGCCTGTACGCGCGCGCCAAGCTGCGGCGCGCTGCCTTGCGCGGCTAGCCAGGCCAGCGCCGCGTCGGGCAGCAGGGCGCTGAGGTCGGTGCGCGGCAGCAGCAGGTTGGAGCCGCCGCTTTCCGAAAACAGTGCATCGCGCATCACGCGCAGGAAGACCTGGCCGCTGGCGCGTTCGGCGGGTGTGTTGAGCGCCGAGACGCACAGCGGTTCGATCAGCGCGGCCATGGCGCCGGGCGCCAGGCCGCGGCACAGGTCGGCGACTGACTGCCCGGGTTCGCACTGGAATTTTTTGAGCTGCCAGCCCACCGCGACCTTGAGCATGGAGAGCTTGTCGGCCAGGGACCAGCCGCGCGCCATGACAATGCCGGCCAGCGCATCGAGCGGGGCCGGGAGCTGCGGCAGCTTCAGGCCGCCGCCGTCGGGGAATTGCAAGGTCAGGGGCATCCGCAACAGCGCGGCGTCGGCGTCCACACCCAGGTCCTTCATCAGGCGCAGGGTCTCGGCATACGCGCCGATCAGGATGTGCTGGCCGTTGTCGAGCACCACCGGCTCACCCGACAGGGTGCCGCCCACGCGGCGCGCCCGCCCGCCCGCGATGCGGGTGGTTTCAAACAGCGTGGCCTGGTAGCCCAGGCGTGTGGCTTCCACGGCGGCGGCGCAGCCGGCCCAGCCTGCGCCTATGACGGCGACTCTCATATCTATACCACTCGTCCGAAGGCCTGTGTCTTCCAGGCCAACCAGAATTTGCGCAGCGGCGTCAGGCTGACGCGCTGGTGCAGCACCTGGTAGCCGTCGGCGGCGATTTCACGCAGCAGCGTGCGGTAGATGCTGGCCATCATGAGACCGGGCTTCTGCGTGCGGCGGTCGGCTTCGGGCAGCATGGCCAGCGCTTCGTCGTAGAGCGCGAGGGCGCGCTCGGTCTGGAATTTCATGAGTGCGCTGAAGCGGTCGGAGTACTGGCGCTTGAGGAGTTCGTGCGCTTTCACGTCGAACTGCTGCAGTTCATTGACGGGCAGGTAGATGCGCCCGCGCATTGCGTCTTCGCCCACGTCGCGGATGATGTTGGTGAGCTGGAAAGCCAGGCCCAGCTTGTGGGCGTAGGCGGTGGTGGCTTCGTCGGTCTGGCCGAAAATCCGTGCGGCCACTTCACCCACGATGCCGGCCACCAGGTGGCAATACTGCTTGAGGCCGGGGAAATCGAGATAACGGTTTTGCTCCAGGTCCATCTGGCAGCCGTCGATCACGGCCTGCAGGTGGCGCGCCTCGATGCGGTAGGTGGCGGCCAGCGGCATCAGCGCCTTCATCACCGGGTGCGTCGGTTCGCCGGCATAGGACTTGAGGACTTCGGTTTGCCACCAGGCCAGCTTGGTGCGGGCCACGCCGGGATCGGTGACCTCGTCGACCACGTCGTCGATCTCGCGGCAAAAAGCGTAGAAGGCCGTGATGGCGGCGCGGCGCTCTTTGGGTAGAAACAGGAAGGCGTAATAGAAACTGCTGCCGGATGCGGCGGCTTTTTGCTGGACATACTGCTCAGGCGTCATGCGGTAATTGTCACATGGGTTCGCGCGCGGCCAAGGAGGCTCGAGCGGACCTGCACTGGCTACATGAACAGCGCGCGCCAGCCCATCACCACGAGGTCCCAGGGATTGAGCCTGGGACGCCGCTGCAGGGTGGTGAAGCCCTGTGCTTCTATCTTGTCCAGGATGCGCAGGCCGCCTTGCACCACCAGGCGCAGTTCCCAGCCGCCGCGTCCGGGTATCTTTTTGGCCAGGGGCGCGCCCCTGAGCATCATCGCGCGGGCGGCGTACACATGCTCGGCGATCAGCGCTGTGGTGGACGGGCTGGCCTGCAGCGCCAGCAGTTGCGCTTCGTCGACGCTGTGGCGGGCCCACGCGTCGGCGGGCAGGTAGATGCGGCCGCGCGGGATGTCCACGCCGAGGTCTTGCCAGAAATTGATCAGTTGCAGGGCGGTGCAGATCTCGTCGCTCATCTGCAAGGACGCGGCGTCCTGCAGGCCGTAGAGGTGCAGCAGCAGCCGGCCCACGGGGTTGGCCGAGCGCTTGCAGTAATCCAGCAGTTCCGCCTCATCGGCATAGCGCTGCTTGACCGCATCCTGCTCGAAGGCGCTGAGCAGGTCGGCCAGCAGGTTGACGGGAAGTTCAAACCAGGCCAGCTGGGGTTTCAGTTGCCCGAAGACCGCGGCCCAGCGCGGCGAGGCAGGAAAACCCGTCGCGGTCGCCATCAGGTCGGCGCGGTAGGCGGCGAGATCGGCGAGGCGGGTCTCTGGCGTTGCGTCGCCCTCATCGGCGATGTCGTCGGCCGTGCGGGCGAACCAGTAAATCGCCGCGATGGGTGGGCGCAGGCGTGGCGGGCACAGCAGCGAGGCGACTGGGAAGTTTTCGTAGTGCGACACCCCCTGAAGAGGTACGGGCGCGCTGGGCTGTTGGAGGCCTGGGGTCATGCGGGCGATTGTCGCTTGACAAGCCCTGGCATTTACCCTAGATTACTAACCGGTCAGTCAGTAGTGAGTTTTGCAAGCTTTTCCTGGCTGCTTGCCGTCCGAGTTTTCACACCCATTCGACCATGAATAAAACCGTTTTCTCCCTGGTGGGCGCCGCCGTGTTGCTGGCAGCCTGTTCCAAGTCCGCCCCACCTGAGGAACCGGTTCGCGCCGTGAAGGTGGTCACCGTGGGGATCAACGCGTTTTCGTCCAGCCACGAATATGCGGGCGAGGTCAAAGCCCAGGTCGAGTCCAGGCTGGGCTTTCGGGTCGGCGGCAAGATCATCAAGCGCCAGGCCGAATTGGGCCAGCGCGTGAAGGCGGGGCAAGTTCTGGCCCAGCTGGATCCTCAGGACTTCAGGCTGGCTGCAGATTCGGCTCGCGCCCAGGTGGCTGCGGCGGCCACCAACCGCGACCTCGCGGCCGCCGACTTCAAGCGCTACAAGGAGCTCAAGGAGCAGAACTTCATCAGCGGCGCCGAACTGGAGCGCCGTGAAACCACGCTCAAGGCGGCGCAAGCCCAGCTCGAGCAGGCTCAGTCGCAGTTCGCAGTGCAGGGCAACCAGGCCAATTACGCGGCGCTGGTCGCTGATGTATCGGGTGTGGTGACTGCCATTGAGGCCGAACCGGGCCAGGTCGTGGCGGCGGGCGCGCCGGTGGTGCGCATCGCGGCGGACGGCGTGCGCGACGTGGTGTTTTCGGTGCCCGAAGATAAGGTAGCCGGCATCAAGACCGGCTCGGCGGTCAAGATACGCGTCTGGTCGCAAAACGCCGATCTGGCCGGCAAGGTCCGCGAGGTGGCCGCCAGCAGCGACCCGGTCACGCGCACCTACACCATCAAGGTTTCTATCGATGCCAAGGAGCCGCCGCCTCTGGGCGCCACGGTGTATGTGGTGCCTGAATCGGGTGGTGCCGTGGGCGCGCCGGTGATCAAGCTCCCGACCACGGCCTTGCGCCAGGAAGGCAAGGCCACGGCTGTGTGGGTGGTCGACAAGGCCACCATGACGGTCAAGCCGCAAATCATCCAGGTCGCGACGGCCGACGGCAACGAGGTGGTCGTGGGGGCCGGGCTGCAGCCAGGCATGCTGGTGGTGAGTGCCGGCGTGCATGTGCTGTCGCCGGGCCAGAAGGTCACGCTCTACCAGCCCAGTGTGGCCCTGGCCGGTGCCACGCCGGTGCAGGCGGCGGGAGTGACTCCGGTCTCCGCTGGCGCCGCTTCGGCGCCCGCATCCGCTGCCTCCGGCGCGAAGTGAGGCGGCCATGACGCAAGCCCACCAAGACGGCAACAACCCTGCCGGCGAACTCGCTTCGCCCTCGACCCGCTTCAATCTTTCCAAATGGGCGCTGGACCATCCGGCGCTCACGCGTTACCTGCTGCTGGTGCTGATGATCCTGGGCTTCGCATCCTACTTCCAGCTCGGGCAGGACGAGGATCCGCCCTTCACCTTCCGCGCCATGGTGGTGCGCACCTACTGGCCGGGCGCCACGGCGCAGCAGGTGGCCGAGCAGGTCACCGACAAGCTGGAGCGCACACTGCAGGAAGCACCGTATTCCGACCGCATCCGCAGCTATTCCAAGCCCGGTGAGTCGCAGATCATTTTCCAGATCAAGGACTCCTCCAAGCCGGCCGAAGTCGCCAACGTCTGGTATTCGGTGCGCAAGAAGATAGGTGACATGCGCGGCACCTTGCCGGGCGGCATCCAGGGGCCGTTCTTCAACGATGAGTTTGGCGACGTCTACGGCGTGATCTACGCGCTCGAATCCGACGGCTTCAATTACGCCGAGGTCAAGACCTTCGCCGACGATGTGCGCCAGCAGCTGCTGCGCGTGCCTGACGTGAGCAAGGTAGAGCTCTTCGGTGTGCAGGACGAAAAAGTTTTCATCGAGATTTCGCAAAAGCGCCTGGCGCAACTGGGGCTGGACCTGAACCAGGTGCTGGCCCAGCTCGGCCAGCAAAACGCCATCGAATCGGCCGGCGCGGTGCAGACGCCGCTGGACGTGGTGCAGGTGCGCGTGGCGGGCCAGTTCGAGGTGATAGAGCAGTTGCGCGCCATGCCGATACGCGGCAGCTCGGGCGGCCAACTGCAGCTGGGCGACATCGCCGAGATCAAGCGCGGTTATGTGGACCCGCCTTCCGTGAAAGTGCACCACCAGGGCAAGGAAGTGATCGCGCTGGGTGTCTCCATGGCCAAGGGCGGAGACATCATCGCGCTGGGCAAGTCGCTCACGGCGCTGTCAGGCCGCATCGAAAAAACCCTGCCGGCCGGCATCAGGCTCGTGAACGTGCAGAACCAGCCCAAGGCGGTGGCCACCTCGGTCAATGAATTCGTGCGCGTGCTGATCGAGGCCGTGGTGATCGTGCTGGCGGTGAGCTTCATCAGCCTGGGTTTTCACAAGCGCCCGACCAATGGCGGAGGCCCCTTGCCGCTGTGGAAGCGTTATTACATCGACATGCGGCCCGGCCTGGTGGTGGGTATCACCATCCCGCTGGTGCTGAGCCTGACTTTTCTGGCCATGTGGTACTACGGCATAGGTCTGCACAAGATCTCGCTGGGCTCGCTGATCATCGCGCTGGGCTTGCTGGTGGACGACGCCATCATTGCCGTCGAGATGATGGTGCGCAAGATGGAAGAAGGCTACGACAAGGTGCGCGCCGCCACCTTCGCCTACGAGATCACCGCCATGCCCATGCTGACGGGCACACTGATCACCGCCGCGGGCTTTCTGCCGATTGGCCTGGCCAAATCCACGACCGGTGAATACACCTTCGCGATTTTCGCGGTGACGGTGATCGCGCTGGTGCTCAGCTGGATCGTCTCGGTGTACTTCGTTCCCTACCTGGGCACGCTGTTGCTCAAGGTGCCGCCGCACGTGCAGGAAGTGGCCGCGGGCCAGGACAGCCCGCACGAAATGTTCGACAGCCCGTTCTACAGCAACTTTCGCAAGACGGTGAGCTGGTGCGTGGAGCATCGCTGGATCACCATCGGATCCACGGTGTTGATCTTCGCGCTGGGCATCGTCGGCATGGGCAAGGTGCAGCAGCAGTTCTTCCCCGACTCCAGCCGGCCCGAGATCATGGTCGACATCTGGTTCCCCGAAGGCACCTCTTTCGCCGCCAACGAGGCCACCGCCAAACGCGTCGAACAGCGCCTGATGAAGGAAGAGGGCGTCACCACGGTCAGCACCTGGATAGGTTCGGGCGTGCCGCGTTTTTACCTGCCGCTGGACCAGGTCTTTCCGCAGACCAACGTCTCGCAGATGATTGTGCTGCCCAAGGACCTGAAGGTGCGCGAATCGCTGCGCATCAAGCTGCCGGCCTTGCTGGCCACCGAATTCCCCGAGGTGCGCGGCCGCGTCAAGCTGCTGCCCAACGGCCCGCCTGTCCCTTACCCGGTGCAGTTCCGCGTGGTGGGCATAGACCCGCTGGTGCTGCGCGAGCGTGCCGACGAGGTCAAGGCGGTGATGCGCGAAAGCGGCAACACGCGCGGCGTGAACGACAACTGGAATGAGTCGGTCAAGGTGCTGCGCCTTGAGGTGGATCAGGCCAAGGCGCGCGCGATGGGCGTAACCAGCCAGTCGATCGCCCAGGCCTCGCGCACCATCCTGGCGGGCACACAGGTGGGCCAGTTCCGCGAAGGCGACAAGCTGATCGACATCGTGCTGCGCCAGCCGCTGGACGAGCGCAACGCGATCACCGACATCGGCAATGCCTACCTGCCCACGGCGTCGGGCAAGTCGATTCCGCTCACGCAGATCGCCAAGCCGGTGTTCACCTGGGAGCCGGGCGTGATGTGGCGCGAGAACCGCGACTACGCCATCACGGTCCAGAGCGACATCGTCGAAGGCCTGCAGGGTGCCACCGTCACGCAGGAACTGATGCCCAAGCTCAAGGCGCTGGAAGCCAAATGGCTGGACAAGGGCATGACGGGCTATCGCATCCAGGTGGCCGGTGCGGTGGAGGAAAGCTCAAAGGGTTCGTCTTCGATTGTTGCCGGCTTGCCAATCGCGGGCTTCCTGATTCTTACCTTGCTGATGCTTCAGTTGCAGAGCTTCAGCCGGACCATGCTGGTCTTTGTGACCGGCCCGCTGGGTATTGCAGGCGTGGCCGCCGCGCTGTTGCTGCTGGGACGGCCTTTCGGCTTCGTCGCCCTGCTGGGCGTTATCGCGTTGATGGGCATGATCCAGCGCAATTCCGTGATTTTGATCGACCAGATCGAGCAGGACCGCGCCCGCGGCGTGCCGGCCTGGGACGCGATCGTCGAATCGGCCGTGCGCCGGTTGCGGCCCATCGTGCTGACGGCGGCGGCTGCCGTGCTGGCCATGATCCCGCTGTCTCGCAGCGTGTTCTGGGGGCCTATGGCGGTCGCCATCATGGGCGGCCTGGTGGTGGCGACGGTGCTGACGCTGCTGGCCTTGCCGGCCATGTATGCAGCCTGGTTCCGCGTCAAACGCGAAGACAAGCAGGAAACGAAGCCACACCCGGCCGAAACAGCACTGCCGGCCTGATTCTCCCTGGCCCGTCCGCCCGGACGCAAAAACCGGGCGCGATACGGCTAAAATAGAGAGTTGACCGATTTCAAGCGGGGATTCGGAGTTTTTTCGGATTCCCGTTTTTATTTCCGGCGCGCGGGTGGCGAAATTGGTAGACGCACCAGGTTTAGGTCCTGACGCCAGCAATGGTGTGGGGGTTCGAGTCCCCCCCCGCGCACCACCCTGAGGCTTGCGGGCGGCAGTTCTTGCGGCCATGCGCTCAGGCGTTGCGGAAAATCCGCGACATGCCAGGTGAAAACCTGTTTTGACTATTTTTTGATCTTAGGAAGACCATCATGGCCGTGACTGTTGAAACCCTTGAAAAGCTCGAGCGCAAAATGACGCTCACGCTGCCCGTCAACACCATCCAGTCGGAAGTTGACACCCGCCTGAAGCGCCTGGCCCGCACGGTCAAGATGGACGGCTTCCGTCCGGGCAAGGTCCCGATGAACGTCGTGGCCCAGCGCTATGGCTATTCGGTGCATTACGAAGTCATGAACGACAAGGTCGGTGAAGCCTTCGCCGTGGCCGCCAACGAGGCCAAGCTGCGCGTCGCCGGCCAGCCCCGCATCAGCGAAAAAGAGGGCGCCCCCGAAGGCGAACTCGCGTTCGACGCGGTGTTCGAGGTCTATCCCGAAGTCAAGATCGCCGACCTGTCGGGCGCCCAGGTGGAAAAAGTCAGCGCCGACGTCAGCGACGCGGCCATCGACAAGACCCTGGACATCCTGCGCAAGCAGCGCCGCACCTTCGCCCAGCGCGCAGCCGACGCGCCGGCACAGGACGGCGACCGCGCCACCATCGACTTTGAAGGCAAGATCGACGGCGAACCCTTTGCCGGCGGCAAGGCCGAGGACTACCAGTTCCTGATCGGCGACGGCCAGATGCTCAAGGAATTCGAAGACGCCGTGCGTGGCATGAAGACCGGCGAAAGCAAGACCTTCCCGCTGAACTTCCCGGCCGACTACCACGGCAAGGACGTGGCCGGCAAACAGGCCG
This sequence comes from Polaromonas sp. P1_F2, assembly GCF_056405735.1. Lineage (NCBI taxonomy): Bacteria > Pseudomonadati > Pseudomonadota > Betaproteobacteria > Burkholderiales > Comamonadaceae > Polaromonas > Polaromonas sp. P1_F2. Next base: position 31,041 of record NZ_JBFUBN010000008.1, read on the forward strand.
ACTTCCTCGTGACGGTCAAGAAGGTCGAAGCCGCCCACCTGCCCGAAGTCAACGAAGCACTGGCGAAGTCGCTGGGCATTGCCGAGGCAACGGTTGAAGGGCTGCGCGCCGACATCAAGAAAAACCTCGAGCGCGAAGTCAAGTTCCGCCTGCTGGCCCGCAACAAGAACGCCGTGATGGACGCGCTGGTCGCCAACGCCGAACTCGACCTGCCAAAGTCCAGCGTTCAGGCTGAACTGGACCGCATGATCGAAGGCGCCCGCGCCGACCTGAAACAGCGCGGCATCAAGGACGCCGACAAGGCGCCGATTCCCGAAGAAATCTTCCGCCCGCAAGCCGAAAAGCGCGTGCGCCTGGGCCTGGTGGTGGCCGAACTGGTGCGCACCAACGACCTGCAGGCCAAGCCTGACCAGCTCAAGGCGCACATCGAAGAGCTGGCCGCTAGCTACGAAAAGCCGCAAGATGTGGTGCGCTGGTACCTGAGCGACAACCGCCGCATGGCCGAAGTCGAGGCCGTTGTGATCGAAAACAACGTCACCGACTTCGTGCTGGGCAAGGCCAAGGTTACCGAAAAGGCTATTTCCTTCGACGACCTGATGGGCCAGAACTGATTCTTCACCGCCTTTCCTGATCTTTCCTGACCTTGGGGCTTGCGCTTTGCGGCGCAGGCCCCAATTTCATTGGGCTACGGTTTGGCGGCCTGCGAACCGGCTGTCAGCCCCCGCCGAAATTCCCTGAGGGAGTTTTTGGGTACAGTACAAACATCTCTGGAGAAAACATGATGGTCCGAAACAGTATTTACGGCGGCGCCTATACCGGCCCGCAAGCCGGCGCCCAGGATGCGCAGGGCCTGGGCATGGTGCCCATGGTCATCGAGCAGTCCGGCCGCGGCGAGCGCTCCTACGACATTTACTCGCGCCTGCTGAAAGAGCGCGTGATCTTCCTGGTGGGCCCGGTCAACGACCAGACCGCCAACCTGGTGGTGGCCCAGCTCTTGTTCCTGGAAAGCGAAAACCCGGACAAGGACATTTCCTTCTACATCAACTCGCCGGGCGGTTCCGTGACGGCCGGCATGGCGATTTACGACACCATGCAGTTCATCAAGCCCGACGTCTCCACCCTTTGCGTGGGCATGGCGGCCAGCATGGGCGCTTTCCTGCTGTCGGCCGGCACCAAGGGCAAGCGCTTCTCGCTGCCGAACTCGCGCGTGATGATTCACCAGCCCTCGGGCGGCGCGCAAGGCCAGGCCACGGACATCGAAATCCACGCCCGCGACATTCTCAAGACGCGTGACCAGCTCAACCGGATCATGGCAGCCAACTGCGGCCAGCCGGTTGAAAAGATCGAACGCGATACAGAACGGGACTATTTCATGTTTGCGGACGAGGCCAAGGAATACGGCCTGGTCGACCAGGTCATCGCCAAGCGGCCCTGAGCGTCCGGGGCGGTAAAGCCGGCCAAAACGGCTTAAACCCCTCAAGTTGCTCAGCAACAACGGCGTTTTCTGTAACAGAAACGCCGTTTTTTTATTGGTTATCATTAGGTAACAGTTCCCTACAGGCACCTTAAAGGCATCCCCACCAATGGCCGAGAAAAAAGGCTCCTCCAGCGAAAAGACTTTGCACTGCTCTTTTTGCGGTAAAAGTCAGCACGAAGTTAAAAAACTGATCGCTGGCCCCTCGGTATTCATCTGCGACGAATGCATCGATCTCTGCAACGAGATCATCCGCGACGAACTTCCCGCCGGCGAAGATGTCCGCGAAACCCGCACCGATTTGCCCACCCCCCTGGAAATCAAGGGGACGCTGGACGGCTATGTGATCGGCCAGGAGCCGGCCAAGCGCACGCTGGCCGTGGCGGTGTACAACCACTACAAGCGGCTGCGCCACAAGGAAAAAGCCAAAAAAGACGACGTGGAGCTGACCAAGAGCAATATCTTGCTGATCGGCCCTACCGGTTCGGGTAAAACCCTGCTGGCCCAGACCCTGGCGCGCACGCTCAACGTGCCGTTCGTGATGGCCGACGCCACCACGCTGACCGAAGCCGGCTATGTGGGCGAGGACGTCGAAAACATCATCCAGAAGCTGCTGCAAAGCTGCAACTACGAAGTCGAGCGCGCCCAGCAGGGCATCGTCTACATCGATGAAATCGACAAGATCTCGCGCAAGTCCGACAACCCCTCCATCACGCGCGACGTGTCGGGCGAGGGCGTGCAGCAGGCGCTGCTCAAGCTGATCGAAGGCACCATGGCCTCGGTGCCGCCGCAGGGCGGCCGCAAGCATCCAAACCAGGATTTCCTGCAGGTGGACACCACCAACATCCTGTTCATTTGCGGCGGCGCCTTCGCCGGCCTGGAAAAAGTCATTGAAAACCGCACCGAAGCCTCGGGCATGGGGTTCGGGGCGACCGTCAAAAGCAAGAAGTCCCGCACCCTGACCGACGCCTTCAAGGAAGTCGAGCCGGAAGACCTGATCAAGTTCGGCCTGATCCCCGAACTGGTCGGCCGCATGCCCGTGGTCGCCACGCTGGCTGAGCTCAGTGAAGATGCGCTGGTGCAGATCCTGACCGAGCCGAAAAATGCCGTGGTCAAGCAGTTCAGCAAGCTGCTGGCCATGGAAGGTGTGGATCTCGAGATTCGCCCGTCCGCGCTCAAGGCCATCGCGCGCAAGGCCCTGGCCCGCAAAACTGGCGCGCGCGGCCTGCGTTCCATCCTGGAGCAGTCGCTGATCGACACCATGTTCGACCTGCCCAATGCCAGCAATGTCGACAAGGTTGTCGTGGATGAGTCCACAATTGAAGAGAGCAAGGCCCCCTTGCTGGTATACCGCGAAGCGGCCAAGAAAGCCTGAAGATCACAAAGGCTGGCCGGAATGCTTGAAAAGCGCCTCCCGCGCCCCATGTCTGGGTTGATTGTGTTTCGCCGGGCCATGCAACTGGCTGCCACGGCCAACGTTTAAGGTTTATATGTCCGGACAAACTTCATTGCCTTCCACCCCCATCGACCTGCCGCTCCTGCCCTTGCGGGACGTGGTGGTGTTTCCGCACATGGTGATCCCGCTGTTCGTGGGCCGCCCCAAGAGCATCAAGGCGCTGGAGTCAGCCATGGAGGCCGAGCGCCGCATCATGCTGGTGGCGCAAAAAGCCGCCGCCAAGGACGAGCCCTCCGTCGAGGACATGTTCGAAGTCGGCTGTATCGCCACCATCCTGCAGCTGCTCAAGCTGCCCGACGGCACGGTGAAGGTGCTGGTCGAAGGCCAGCAGCGCGCCACCGTCAACAAGATTGAAGAAGGCGAGCAGCATTTTTCCGCCAACGTGACGCCCGTCGAAACGGTGGTCGTGATCGCCGGCGACAAGACCAGTGAAATCGAGGCCCTGCGCCGCGCGGTGATGCAGCAGTTCGACCACTACGTCAAGCTGAACAAAAAAATCCCGCCGGAAATCCTCACGTCGATCTCCAGCATCGACGACGCCGGCCGCCTGGCCGACACGATTGCCGCGCACCTGCCCCTCAAGCTCGACGCGAAGCAGGTGATCCTGGACTTGGCCAATGTCAAGGCGCGGCTCGAGAACCTCTACGAGCAGCTCGAGCGCGAGGTCGACATCCTCAACGTCGACAAGAAAATCCGCGGCCGCGTGAAGCGCCAGATGGAAAAGAACCAGCGCGACTTCTACCTCAACGAGCAGGTCAAGGCCATCCAGAAGGAACTGGGCGAAGGCGAAGAGGGCGCTGACATCGAAGAGATCGAAAAGAAGATCAAGTCCGCCAAGATGCCGCAGGAAGCGCGCAAGAAGGCCGAGAGCGAGCTCAAGAAGCTCAAGCTCATGTCGCCCATGTCCGCCGAGGCGACGGTGGTGCGCACCTACATCGACGTGCTGACCGGCCTGCCGTGGAGCAAGAAGACCAAGATCAAGCACGACCTGGGCAATGCCGAGAACGTGCTCAACGAAGACCACTACGGGCTCGAGAAGGTCAAGGACCGCATCGTCGAATACCTCGCGGTGCAGCAGCGCGTCGACAAGCTCAAGGCGCCCATCCTGTGCCTCGTCGGGCCTCCCGGTGTGGGCAAGACCTCGCTGGGCCAGTCCATCGCCAAGGCGACCGGCCGCAAATATGTGCGCATGGCCCTGGGCGGCATGCGCGACGAGGCGGAAATCCGCGGCCATCGCCGCACCTACATCGGCGCCTTGCCGGGCAAGGTCCTGCAAAGCCTGACCAAGGCCGGTACGCGCAACCCGCTGTTCCTGCTCGACGAGATCGACAAGCTGGGTACCGACTTCCGCGGCGACCCTTCCAGTGCGCTGCTGGAGGTGCTGGACCCGGAACAGAACCACACTTTCGGCGACCACTACGTCGAGGTCGACTTCGACCTGAGCGACGTGATGTTCGTCGCCACCTCGAACTCGATGAACATTCCGCCGGCCCTGCTGGACCGTATGGAAGTGATTCGCCTGTCCGGCTACACCGAAGATGAAAAGACCAGCATCGCCATGCGCTACCTGCTGCCCAAGCAGGTCAAGAACAACGGCGTGAAGGAAGACGAGCTGGAAGTGCAGGAGCAGGCCGTGCGCGACATCGTGCGCTACTACACGCGAGAAGCCGGCGTGCGCTCGCTCGAGCGTGAGCTCTCCAAAATCTGCCGCAAGGTCATCAAGGGCATCCAGCTCAAGAAGATGGAGCCCAAGGTCATCGTCACGCCGGACAACCTCAACGATTTCCTGGGCGTGCGTAAATTCAACTATGGCCGCGCCGAGCAGCAAAACCAGGTTGGCCAGGTCGTCGGCCTGGCATGGACCGAAGTCGGCGGTGACCTGCTGACGATTGAAGCCGCCATGATGCCCGGCAAGGGCGTGATCACGCGCACCGGTTCGCTGGGCGACGTCATGAAGGAATCCGTGGAGGCCGCGCGCACGGTGGTGCGCAGCCGCTCCAAGATGCTTGGCATCAAGGACGAGATGTTCGAGAAGCGCGACATCCACATCCACGTGCCCGATGGCGCGACGCCCAAGGACGGCCCAAGCGCCGGCGCCGCGATGACGACGGCTTTTGTTTCCGCCATGACTGGCATCCCGGTGCGCGGCGATGTGGCCATGACGGGCGAGATCACGCTGCGCGGTGAAGTCACGGCGATCGGCGGCCTGAAGGAAAAACTGCTGGCGGCATTGCGCGGCGGCATCAAGACCGTGCTGATCCCCGAGGAAAACGCCAAGGACCTGCAGGAGATTCCCGACAACGTCAAAAGCGGCCTGGAGATCGTGCCCGTGAAATGGATAGACCAGGTACTGCAGGTCGCGCTTGAGCGCCAGCCCGTTCCCTTGACGGATGAAGAAGCCGCCGTTGCCGCGCCGGCCGCCGCGGTTGCGCCGGCGGAAGCCGCAGGCACGGTCAAACATTAAGTCTTTGGCAAAGTTTTTTTGGACAATTTGGAAAAGCCGAAAAACTACGCTATAATTTGAGGCTGTTATCGCGGGAGTAGCTCAGTTGGTAGAGCGCAACCTTGCCAAGGTTGAGGTCGAGAGTTCGAGACTCTTCTCCCGCTCCAATTTAAAGGGCAGCACTTCAAAATGCTGTCCTTTTTCATTGGGGGTTTCATATAAATAGTCGGCAAGCCAGTGGGCTTGTCGATGCAGACAGAATACGGCGCGGTAACAAAGCGGTTATGTACCGGATTGCAAATCCGGCTAGCCCGGTTCGACTCCGGGCCGCGCCTCCACCAAACCCTTGCAATCAGCCCCAGCCATGGGGCTTTTTTGTTTAACAATACGTTGTGAGACGCCGGGCCTGATGTTCTGCACGGAGCCTTGCGTAAAGCGTTTGAGCCTGAGTGGTGAAATAGGTAGACACAGCGGACTTAAAATCCGCCGCTTCGTGAATAGCGGGCGTACCGGTTCGATTCCGGTCTCAGGCACCACAGCGGCTCACCCATGCGCCGGGCGCGCTTTTGAAAACTGGGTAAGATAAATTCCATCATGTCCCGTTACAACACACCTTTTGAGATCCACGTGCACGGCGAAGTGCCTTTGCGTGTGGACGTTACCTTTGAGCAGCTGCAGGAGGCTCTGAAGCCGCTGTGGAAGTACGCGGGTTCCAAATCCCTGGCGGCAGCCGCCGCGAGCGCCTATGAGGAAGAGCCGGGCATCCGTTTCGACGTCCAAAAGCATTTGCTGCAGATGTGCTGGACGGTGCCGGGCGATGAAGACTTCCGCCAGGCGCTCGACGAAATGTGCATGGGCCTCAACGATCTTGCCGAGGCGGGTGCGCCCATCGAAGTGACGTTTTACGATTCCGACTTCGACGAGGACGAAAGCGACGAGGATGAAGAAGCGCGTGACGACTTCGCGATGTACTTCGTCGGCCCGACCCCGGCTGCCATCATGCAGGTCCAGCGCGACCTGCTGGTGCAGGACATGATTGGCCTGATGGAGCGCCACTTCGACGGCTCCGAGCTCGGCGAGGTTGTCGCGGCGGTCGACAAGCTGTTTGAGCAGCGCTTTGACGCCTTGGTCAACTCCATGCAGCTCGGCAAGCCGCCACGCGGGCTGGGCGGGCCGCAGGGCGGCTCAGGTCACGGCGGCGGCCGCAAGCCGAGGCACCTGCACTAGCAGGGCGCTAGGGCGTGGAAACGCCGCAGGGGGCTGTGGCGCTCTGCGCCTCCCCGGGAAAGCCCAGGCCGCGCAGGTAGACGTCAATCGCGCACTGGCCCACTTCCAGCAGGTCAAAGGCCTGCGGGTCCAGTAGCCAGTTCTGGATGATTCCGTCAATGAGGGCATGCAGGCCCTGCGCGCCCACCGATGCTGGCACCGGCAAGGTGAGGCTCATCTGGCCGGCGGCGGTTTCCATGCCCTGCTGGATGCGTTCCAGAAAGCCGTTGCGCACCGCGAGATGGCGAAGGCGCACGGCCTGGAGTTCTTCCACATATTCGACTTTCTGCGTCGCGACCTCAAACACCCGGCGGGTCTGCGCATCGGTCACGATCTGCCTCAGGGCATTGACGGTGGACAGCCGTATCCGCTCTATCGCGTTGAGGCCGGCTTCGCCGGGGGTTTCCTGTTTTTCGTTCTCATGGTTGAAGGACTCTTCCAGGGGCAGCGTGACCCGCTCCATCATCGCGTTGAAGAGGTCCGCCTTGTCCTTGAAGTGCCAGTAAACGGCGCCGCGGGTGGCGCCTGCCCGCCGGGCGATGTCCTGCAGGCTGGTGCGCGACACCCCTTGGGATTGAAACAAGTGCTCGGCCGCATCCAGCAGCTTGTGGCGGGTGGCCAAAGCTTCTTCTTTTGTTCGACGGGCCATTGACTGCCTCCAAGGTAAATTCCGGGTAAATCCCCGGATTGTTGTTATACATTCATAAATGTATGTAAACTATAACACTCGCAAAAACCCTTATTCTTTTCGTTTTCGGTGAATGAGCTTTGCCTCAATTACCGACTGCCTCTCCCGCTTTGCGCTTTTTTCCCAAAATTTCGAGGAATAGCATGCCCAAGTTTCGCGTTGCCCCTTCATTTGTACCCCCTCAACTCCTGAAATACCAGCCTCTTGCTGTCGCAGCGGCACTGGCCTTGCTCCTGGCCGGATGCGGCAAAGGCGGCGGCGCACCCGGCGGTGCGCCGCCGCCAGCTGAAGTCGGTGTGGTCACGGTCACACAGGGCGACGTGGGCCTGATTACCGAACTGCCCGGCCGCCTGGAAGCTTCGCGCGTCGCCGAAGTCAGGGCGCGCGCCGCCGGCATCCTGCAGAAGCGCCTGTTCCGCGAGGGCAGCGACGTCAAGGAAGGCCAGCAACTGTTCAGCATTGATGCCGCGCCCTACGCGGCCGCGGCCGCCAGCGCCAAGGCCAGTCAGGCCCGCGCTGAAGCCAATCTGGCGCAGGCCACTTCGCTGGCCGAGCGCTACAAGCCGCTGGTCGAAGCCAACGCCGTCAGCAAGCAGGAATACGCCACCGCCGTGGCCGCGCAGAAACAGGCCGAAGCCGACGTGGCCGTGGGCAAGGCCAGCGTGCAGACCGCCAGCATCAACCTGGGTTATGCCTCGGTGACGGCGCCAATCTCAGGCCGCATCGGCCGCGCGCTGGTGACCGAAGGCGCGCTGGTCGGGCAGGGCGAGGCCACGCAGCTTGCCGTGATCCAGCAGATCAATCCCATGTACGTCAACTTCACACAGTCGGCGCCCGAGATCATGAAGCTGCGCGCCGCGATGGACAGCGGCCAGTTCAAGCGCGCCAGCGGCGCCGAAGCCGCCAGCGTGCGCGTCGTGCTTGAAGACGGCAGCGAATACGCGCGTCCCGGCCGCCTGCTGTTTTCCGATCTCACGGTCGACGCCACGACCGGGCAGATCACCCTGCGCGCCGAAGTCCCCAACCCCGGCGGCCAGCTACTGCCGGGCCTCTACGTGCGCGTGCGCCTGGAGCAGGCGCAAGCCAGCAATGCCGTCACCTTGCCGCAGCAGGCCGTCACACGCACGGCGCAGGGCGACACCGTCATGGTCGTGGGCGCCGACGGCAAAGTCAGCCCGCGCACCATCAAGATCGGTTCGGCTCAGGGCAACCAGTGGGTGGTGCTGGACGGCCTGAAGACCGGCGAGCAGGTCATGGTCGACGGCTTCCAGAAACTGCAGCCCGGCGCCACCGTCAAGCCCGTGCCGTGGCAGGCGCCCGGCGCCAAGCCAGCGGCTGGCGCGGCATCCGCCCCGGCGGCACCGGCATCAGGCGCATCCGCCGCGAAACCCGCCGCTTCCGCAGCATCCGCGGCAGCGAAGTAAGGAGCCCCGCACATGGCCAAGTTTTTCATTGATCGGCCGATCTTTGCCTGGGTGATCGCACTGTTCATCCTGGTAATGGGCGGCGTGGCGATCACGCAGCTGCCGATCTCCCAGTACCCGCCCGTGGCGCCGCCCGCCATCGTCGTCAATACCGCCTACCCGGGCGCTTCGGCCCAGACGCTGGAGGACAGCGTGCTGTCGGTGATCGAGCGCGAAATGAACGGTTCGCCCGGCCTCATTTACATGGAGTCGGTTGCGCAGGCCGACGGCACCGGCAGCATCACGCTGAGCTTTGAGCCCGGCACCAACCCCGACCTGGCGCAGGTGGACGTGCAGAACCGGCTCTCGCGCGCCTCGCCGCGCCTGCCCGCCGCGGTGACGCAGCAAGGCGTGCGCGTCGACAAGTCGCGCTCCAACTTCCTGCTGTTCACCATGCTCTCGTCCGACAACCCGGCGCATGACCCCGTTGCGCTGGGCGACTATGCCTCGCGCAACATCGTGCCTGAACTGCAGCGCGTCAAAGGCATCGGCCAGGCCCAGCTGTTCGGCAGCGAGCGCGCCATGCGCATCTGGCTGGACCCGGCCAAGCTGCGCGGCGTCAGCCTCTCGGCGAACGACGTCAACACTGCGATCCGCGCCCAGAATGCCCAGGTATCCGCCGGCAGCATCGGCGACCGGCCCAATGTGGCGGGGCAGGGCATCGCGGCCACCGTGGTGGTCAACGGCCAGCTCGCCAACGTCGAGCAGTTCGGCAACATCGTGCTGCGCGCCAACACCGACGGCTCGGCGGTGCGCCTCAAGGACGTGGCGCGCATCGAACTCGGCGGCCAGTCCTACGCGACCTCGGCGCGCCTGAACGGCAAGCAGGCCATCGGTATCGGCGTGCAGCTCGCGCCCAGCGGCAATGCCCTGGCCTCGGCTAAAGCCGTGCGCGAGAAGATGACCGAACTCGAGCGCTACTTCCCGCAAGGCATGAAGTGGAGCATCCCTTACGACAGTTCGCGCTTCGTCAAGATCTCGATCTCGCAAGTGGCCGAGACGCTGTTCGAGGCGGTGGCGTTGGTGTTCCTGGTGATGTTCCTGTTCCTGCAAAACTGGCGCTACACCATCATCCCGACCATCGTCGTGCCTATCGCGCTGCTGGGCACCTTTGCCACGCTGCTGGCGCTCGGGTTCTCAATCAACGTGCTGACCATGTTCGGCATGGTGCTGGTCATCGGTATCGTGGTGGACGATGCGATCGTGGTGGTCGAGAACGTCGAACGCATCATGACCGAGGAGGGCTTGCCACCGCTGGAGGCGACCCGCAAAGCCATGGGCCAGATTTCGGGCGCCATCATCGGCGTGACCGTGGTGCTGATTTCGGTGTTCGTTCCGCTGGCCTTCTTCGCGGGCTCGACCGGCAACATCTACCGCCAGTTCTCGGCGGTGATGGTCTCGTCCATCGCCTTCTCGGCCTTCATGGCCCTGTCGCTCACGCCGGCGCTGTGCGCCACGCTTCTCAAGCCGGTCGAAGCCGGGCACCACCATGCCAAGACCGGTTTCTTCGGCTGGTTCAACCGCGGTTTTTCGCGCACGGCCAAGAGCTATGAAAGCATGGTCGCGCGCATCCTCAAGCGCGCGGCGCGCTACCTCATCATCTACGTGGCCATCATCGGCGCGGTCGCGGTGGTCTACCTGCGCCTGCCCACCTCCTTCCTGCCCAACGAAGACCAGGGCAACCTGCTGGTGAACGTGCAGCTGCCGCCGGGCGCGACCTACGAGCGCACGCTCTCGGTGATGCAGACCGTCGAGGGCTTCATGCTCAAGCAGCCCGAAGTCGAAAGCATGGTCGGCGTGCTTGGCTTCAGCTTCTCCGGCCAGGGCCAGAATGCCGCGCTCGCCTTCGTGACGCTCAAGGACTGGAAGGAGCGCGACGGCGAACAGCATTCGGCCAGCGCCGTGGCGGGCCGCGCCTTCGGTGCGCTTATGGGTGTGCGTGACGCCTTCATCTACCCGCTGAGCCCGCCGCCGATTCCTGAATTGGGTACAGCTTCGGGCTTCAGCTTCCGCCTGCAGGACCGCGGCGGCGCGGGCCACCAGGCGCTCGTCAATGCGCGCAACCAGTTGCTGGGCCTGGCGTCCAAGAGCTCGGTGCTCGCGCAGGTGCGCCCCGACGGCCTGGAAGACGCGCCCCAGTTGCAGATCGACATCGACCGCGACAAGGCCAACGCACTGGGCGTCACCTTCGACTCGATCAATTCGGTGCTGTCGACCTCACTGGGCTCGAGCTATATCAACGACTTCCCGAACCAGGGCCGCTTGCAGCGCGTGGTGGTGCAGGCCGACGCGCCGGCGCGCATGCAGCCCGACGACCTGCTCAGGCTCAACGCCAGCAACAGCAAGGGCCAGCCCGTGCCGCTGTCGGCTTTTGCCAGCACGCGCTGGATCACCGGCGCCATGCAGACCGTGCGCTACAACGGCTACCCCGCGATGCGCATAGGCGGCAGCGCCGCGCCGGGCTACAGCACCGGCGCCGCGATGGCCGAGATGGAAAAGCTCGCGGCCCAGCTGCCCCAGGGCTTCGGCTTTGAATGGACCGGCCAGTCGCGCGAGGAAAAACTCGCCGGCTCCCAGGCCACACTGCTCTACGGCTTCGCCATCCTGGCGGTGTTCCTGTGCCTGGCCGCGCTGTACGAGAGCTGGAGCATTCCGCTGGCGGTGATCCTGGTCGTGCCACTGGGCGTGATCGGCGTGCTGCTCGCCACCTTGTTCCGCAGCTACGCGAACGACGTGTACTTCCAGGTCGGGCTGATCACCATCATCGGCCTGTCGGCGAAGAACGCGATTCTGATCATCGAGTTCGCCAAGGACCTGCAGGCGCAGGGCAAGGGCGTGATCGAGTCCGCGCTGGCGGCGGCCCACCTGCGTTTCCGTCCCATCGTCATGACCTCGCTGGCGTTCGGCCTGGGTGTGGTGCCGCTGGTGATCGCCTCGGGTGCAGGCTCCGCGAGCCAGCGCGCCATCGGCACCGGCGTGATAGGCGGCATGATCACCGGTACGGCCCTGGCGGTGATTTTTGTCCCCGTGTTCTTTGTGGTGGTGCGCGGCCTCTTCAAGGGCAGCGAACGGCAGAACAGGATGTATTCCGAGCATGCCAAAGCGGCAGGCATCAGCGGAGATGAAGGAAATGAAGGTAAGGCCCATGACTAAGACAAGGCTCCCACAACTTTTGGCGCTGGCCGCGGCGGCGATGCTCGCCGGCTGTTCCATGATTCCGAAGTACGAACGGCCGGCCGCCCCGGTGGCCGACCAATACCCCACCGCCTCGGGCTGGATTGCCGAGTCGGCGCAGACACAGCCCACCGCCAACACGCCGGCCGCGGCCGACATCGAGTGGCAGGCGTTTTTCAGCGACTCGCAGCTGCGCAAGCTGATCGACGCCGCGCTGCGCAACAACCGCGACCTGCGCATCGCCGTGCTCAACATCGAGCAGGCGCGCGCGCAATACCGGATCCAGCGCGCCGACCAGTTCCCGACCATCAACGCCGGCATCACCGGTTCGCGCCAGCCCAATCCCAACGGCAACGGCAGCATCACCAGCGCCTACACCGGTGGGTTGATCATGACGTCCTACGAGCTGGATTTTTTCGGCCGCGTCGCCAGCCTCAAAGAGGCGGCGTTGGCGCAATACCTGGCGACGGAAGAAGGACGCAAGACCACCCAGATCAGCCTGATCGCCGCGGTGGCCAATACCTACCTGAGCCTGCTGGCCGATGAAGAACTGCTGGCGATCACGCAGCAGACGCTGGTGACACGCGAGGAATCCTTCAAGCTCAGCAAGCTACGTTTTGACAACGGCGTCACTTCCGAACTGGACTTCCGCCAGGCCGAGTCGCTGACCGAGGCGGCGCGTGTCTCGCTGGCCCAGCAGGTGCGCCAGCGCGCGCTGGACCAGAATGCACTGACCTTGCTGATCGGGCAACCCCTCACCGGCGAGCTGGCCGTGGCCCTGCCGGCCGGCAAGGGCCTGGCCGATGCGCCCTTGATGGTCGACGTGCCCGCGGGCCTGCCTTCCGACCTGCTGACCCGGCGCCCCGACGTGCGCCAGGCCGAGCAGTTGCTGTTGTCCGCCAATGCCGACATAGGCGCGGCGCGTGCGGCATTTTTCCCGCGCATTTCGCTCACGGCCAGCGCCGGCAGCGCCAGTTCGCACCTGAACGGCCTCTTCAAGAGCGGCTCTTACGGCTGGACCATGGCGCCGCAGCTGATCCTGCCGCTGTTTGACGCGGGCCGCAACCGCGCGGGCCTGGATTCGGCCAACGCCGGGCGCGACATCGCTATCGCCCAGTACGAGAAGTCCATCCAGACGGCTTTCCGCGAGGTGGCCGATGCCCTGGCCGGCCGCGCCACCCTGGGTGAGCAGCTGCGCGCCCAGCAGGCCCAGGCGAATGCCGAGGCCACGCGCTTCAAGCTGGCGGACCTGCGCTACCAGAACGGCGTGGCCAGCTACCTGGACCAGCTCGACGCGCAGCGCGCATTGTTCACCGCGCGCCAGGCCGTGGTGCAAACCCGCCTGGCCCAGCTGCAAAGCCAGGTCACGCTGTACAAGACACTGGGCGGTGGCTGGAAGGAGCCGCCTCCCGAACCGGCCCTGAGCCTGAAGTCCGACACCCAGCTCAGCCGCTGAAGCCGGTCGTCGTTAAATCAGCCCGCTCCCTGTCACAGGGGGCGGGCTTTTTTATTCCCGGCTACGGCTGAGGTCGCTGTGCGCGTCCCGAAATTGGATTTCATTTGTTAGCAGGTGTGCCGAATGTATCCATGCCCAGGCCTGCCATGCGGGGTCTCTCAAGTGACAAGGCACGCTAATTGCTGAAGGGTTACTCCCTACGGAGCGGCCTCCGGGGCGGCGGTATATTCGCGCCGACCGACAGGCCAAACGTCTGGCCACCCCCACGGGAGGCGAGACGCTCCATCCACCACGGCGGGCCACAAGCCCGCCAGTTTTATTCAAGGAGTGCAACCAGCATGAACCCAAACTGGACGATGAAAACCCTGGCCGGCGCTGTGCTGCTGGCCTTTGCCGGCCTGGCCGCCGCGGCCACGGTGCCCGCCGGCGTGAAACTGCATGAGACCCAGGAGCTGGTCCGCAACAACGGCTCCGAGCCCGAAACCCTGGACGCCGCGCTGGCGACCGGCGTTCCGGCCAACAACGTGATCCGCGAGATGTTCGAAGGGCTGTGCGCCGCGGACAACAACGGCAAGATCGTGCCCGGCGTGGCCGAGAGCTGGAAGCAGGTCGACCCGCAAACCTGGGTCTTCAAGCTGCGCAAAACCGCCAAGTGGTCCAACGGCGACGCCGTGACCGCCGACGACTTCATCTACAGCATGCGCCGCTTCGTCGACCCGGCGACAGCCTCGAAGTACGCTTCCACCTACGGCGTCTTCCTGCTCAATGCGAAAGAGATCATCGAAGGCAAGAAACCCGTCACCGAACTGGGCGTCAAGGCCGTCGATCCCTACACCCTGGAAATCAAGACGCCTTTCCCGGTCAGCTTCCTGCCAGAAGTCGTGTCCAACCCCCAGCTGGCGCCCCTGCACAAGGCCACCATCGAAAAATTCGGCAAGGACTGGACCCGGCCCGCCAACATGGTGAACAACGGCGCCTTCTCGCTGAAGGACTGGCAGGTCAACAGCAAGATCATCCTGGCCAAGAATCCCACGTACTGGGATGCGAAGAACGTCCAGCTCACCAAGATCACCTACCTCTCGGTCGAGGACGGCAATGCCGACGTCAAGCTTTATGAGTCGGGTGAGAACGACTGGGTCTACCAGCTCCCGCCCGGGACTTACGACAAGTACAAGGCGCAGTACCCCAAGGAAATTCGCAACACCGACATGCTGGGCCTGCGCTACTACTCGCTGAACAACGCGGATCCGGCCCTCAAGGACATCCGTGTGCGCAAGGCGCTGTCGATGGCGCTGGATCGCGACATCCTGGCGCAGCGCGTCACGGCCGACGGGCAGACCCCGGCATACGGCGTGATCGTCAAGGGCACCTCGGGCGCCGACGTCACTGTCTACGACTGGGCCAAGTGGCCCGCCGACAAACGCATTGCCGAAGCCAAAAAATTGCTCAAGGAGGCCGCGCTTCCGGCCGGCACCAAACTCAAGTTCTCCTACAACACCAGCGATTACCACAAGAAGATGGCCATCTTCGCGGCTTCCGAGTGGAAGACCAAGCTGGGCCTGGACGTGGAACTCGACGCCATGGAGTTCAAGGTCCTGATCAAGAAGCGCACCGACAAGGACTACCAGATCGCCCGCAATGGCTGGATCGCCGACTACAACGACGCCACCACCTGGCTCACGCTGGTGCAATGCGACTCCGACCAGAACTACCACAACAGCTGCAACCGCAAGGCTTCCGCGCTGATCGACGAAGGCAATCAGCAACTGGACCCGGCCAAGCGCAAGGTGCTGCTGACCCAGGCGGCGAAGATGATCATGGAAGACTACCCGATCATCCCGCTGCTGCAGTACACCGTACCGCGCCTGGTCAAGCCCTATGTGGGCGGTTATTCGACCACCAACGCGCTGGACCGCTACCGCGGCAAGGACCTGTACATCGTCAAGCACTGACGACGGCCATGGGCAGGCGCCGCCGCGCCTGCCCGTCCCTGATCCGCTTCTTCCATTTCCCGAAATATTCTGATGCCTTGCGGGCGGTTCAGGGCTAAGCTGTACCCGGCCCACACCTTCATGCGCTCACACTGACTAGCCCGGAGATTCCTCATGTGGTCTTACACCTTCAGGCGCATCCTGGCGACGATCCCGACCTTGCTGGCCGTCGTCACCGTCTGCTACCTTCTGCTGCACGGCACGCCGGGCGGGCCTTTTGACGACGAGCGCAAGGTCTCCGCGGCGGTGCTGGCCAATCTGCAGGCCAAATACCACCTCGACCTGCCGCTGTGGCAGCAGTACCTGTACTACCTCAACAGCCTGTTGCACGGCGACCTCGGCGCGTCTTTCCGTTATGCCGACTGGTCGGTCAATGAGCTGGTGGCCAAGGCGCTGCCGGTGTCCGCGGCGATAGGCGGCGGCGCCATCCTGATCTCGCTGTTTGTCGGGGTCTTCCTCGGCACCATGGCCGCCCTGCGGCAGAACAGCGCTATCGACTACGGAGTGATGCTGCTCGGCAACGCGGGCCATGTGTTTCCCTCCTTCGTGATCGGCCCGGTGCTGATCCTGGTGTTCGCCGTCTGGCTCAAGGTCGCGCCGGCCGGCGGCTGGGACGACTTTTCGCCGCGCTTCATGGTGCTGCCCATGCTGCTGCTGATCTTCATCAACGTGGCGACCATAGGGCGCGTCATGCGCGGCAGCCTGATCGAGGTGCTGCACAGCAATTTCATACGCACAGCGCGCGCCAAGGGCCTGCCCACGCGCACCATCATCCTGCGCCACGCCCTCAAGCCCGCGCTGCTGCCGGTGGTGTCCGTCATGGGCCCGCTGGCGATTTCATCCATCACCGCGGCCATCGTGACCGAATCGGTGTTCTCGCTGCCCGGCATCGGCAAGCTCATCGTCAACGGCGCGGCCAACCGCGACTACACCCTGGTGCTGGGCCTGGTGGTGCTGGTGACCGTGATCGCCGTGACGCTGAACCTGCTGGTCGACCTGGCCTACGCCTTGCTTGACCCGAAGATCCGCTACTGAAGCCACTCTTGAAGCGAATTCCCATGCTGTTCAGGAACAAAGACAAACAAGACCGGCTGGCCGCGGCGCTGGGCAATACGCTGCGAACGGCACCGGCCGACATCGCGGGGCGCAGCCCCTGGGACGATGCGCGGACGCGCTTTTTGCGCAACAAGGCGGCGGTGTTCAGCCTGTGCCTTCTCACGTTTATCACCCTGGCCTGCATCGCCGGGCCGTGGCTGCTGCCGCATGCCTTTGACGCCGCCGACTGGGACGCCATGAGTCTGCCGCCCACGCTCAAGAACGCGCATTTTTTCGGCACCGACGAGTCGGGCCGCGACCTGCTGGTGCGCAGCCTGGTCGGCGGCCGCGTGTCGCTGATGGTGGGCTTCCTGGCCACGCTGTCGGCCGTCACGCTGGGCATTGTCTGGGGCGCCACGGCGGGCTTTCTGGGCGGCAGGGTGGATGCCTTCATGATGCGCGTGGTCGACATGATGTATGCCGTGCCCTACCTGCTGATCGCCCTCCTGATGGTGACCATTTTGGGGCGCGCCTTTTACCTGGTGGTGATCACCATCACGGTGTTCTCCTGGATGGACATGGCGCGCGTGGTGCGCGGCCAGACCCTTTCGCTGCGTTCGCGTGAGTTCATTGAAGCCGCGCGCGCGCTGGGCGTGCCGACGCGGCGCATCATCTTCCAGCACATCGTGCCCAACCTGCTGGGTATCGTGGTGATCTACACCACGGTCACCGTGCCGGCCGTGATCCTGGTGGAGTCGGTGCTGTCCTTTCTGGGGCTGGGCATCCAGGAGCCCATGACGAGCTGGGGCGTGCTGATTCACGATGGCGCGTCCGTCATGGAGGTCTCGTCCTGGATGCTGCTGTTCCCGGCCGGCCTGCTGTCGCTGACCCTTTATTGCTTCAACTACATCGGGGACGGCCTGCGCGATGCGCTGGACCCCAAGGAACGCTGAGCACGCCATGAGCCTGATCGAAGTCAAGAATCTCGGCGTCCAGTTCCAGACCCAGGACGGGCTGGTCTACGCCGTCAACGGCATCAATTTTTCGCTGGACCGCGGCCAGACCCTGGGCATCGTCGGCGAAAGCGGATCCGGTAAAAGCCAGAGCGTGCTGGCCATGATGGGCCTGCTCGCCAGCAACGGCAAGGCGACCGGCCAGGCCCTCTACCAGGGCCGGGACCTGCTGGCCATGAAGCCGGCCGAACTCAACAAGATACGCGGCAACCGTGTGGCCATGATCTTCCAGGACCCCATGACCTCGCTCAATCCCTACCTGACGGTGGAGCGGCAGATGACCGAGGTGCTGCAGTTCCACAAAGGCCTGGACCGCAAGGCGGCGCGCGCCCGCTCGGTGCAGTTGCTTGACGCCGTGAAGATTCCCGATGCGGCGGGCCGCATCGGCCTGTACCCGCACGAGTTTTCGGGCGGCATGCGCCAGCGCGTGATGATCGCCATGGCCTTGCTGTGCGAGCCCGAGGTGCTGATCGCCGACGAACCCACGACCGCGCTGGACGTGACGGTGCAAGCGCAGATCATCGCCTTGCTGCGGGACTTGCAGCGCGACTTCGGCACCGCCATTGTCATGATCACGCACGACCTGGGCGTGGTGGCGGGCCTGTGCGACGAGGTGATGGTGCTTTACGGCGGGCGCGTGATGGAGCAGGGCAGCGCCGACAGTATTTTTTACCGCGCCTCGCATCCCTATACCGTCGGCCTGCTGGGCGCGATCCCGCGGCTGGACGCGGAAGAGGAGGTGCTGGTCGCCATTCCGGGCGCGCCGCCCAATATGGCGAAGCTGCCCAGCGGCTGCCCGTTCAGCGAGCGCTGCACCCTGGCCAGCGCGCAATGCGTGGACCTGCTGCCCGCGCTGTTGCCGGCCGAACACGATCCGGCCGTGCTGCGGGCCTGCCACCGGTCCGTGCAGGCTGTCTCTGAGCTTGCGGTGAAGGAGGCCAGTCATGCGTGAGGCCGCTCCACCCATTCTCTCGGTACGCGATCTCAAGGTGTACTTCAGGATCAAGGCGGGCCGTGCCTGGCCCTGGTCGCCGGCCCGCACCCTCAAAGCCGTGGACGGCATTTCTTTCGACATACACGCGGGTGAAACCCTGGGTGTGGTGGGCGAGTCGGGCTGTGGCAAGTCGACACTGGCGCGCGCTGTGCTGAACCTGATTCCGGCCACCGCCGGCAGCATTGTCTGGATGGGCCGGGAGATGGCGGGGGCCTCCAGCGAAACCTGGCAGGCAGCCAGGGCGGACATCCAGATGATCTTCCAGGACCCGCTGGCGTCGCTGGACCCGCGCATGACCATTGCGCAAATCATCGCCGAGCCTTTGCGCACGCACCGCCCCGCGATGCCCGAGGCCGAGGTGATGCAGCGCGTCAAGGCCATGATGGGCCGCGTCGGCCTGATGCCGCAGCAGATCAACCGCTACCCGCACGAGTTCTCCGGCGGCCAGTGCCAGCGCATAGGCATTGCGCGCGCGCTGATCCTGGAGCCCAAGCTCATCATCTGCGACGAGCCGGTGTCGGCGCTCGACGTTTCCATCCAGGCGCAGATCATCAACCTGCTCAAGGAACTGCAAAAAACCATGGGCCTGGCCTTGATCTTCATCGCCCACGACCTGGCCGTCGTCAAACACATCAGCGACCGCATCCTGGTGATGTACCTCGGCCATGAGATGGAAGTGGCCCACAAAAAAGCGCTGTACGCGGCGCCGCGCCATCCCTACACCCGGGCCCTGCTGTCGGCCATCCCGATTCCCGACCCGGCACTGGAACGCAAAAAAGTCATCCAGCTGCTGCAGGGCGATTTGCCTTCGCCCATGGCGCCGCCTTCGGGATGCGTGTTCCGCACGCGCTGCCCGCTGGCGATTGCGCGCTGTGCCGAGGAGGTGCCGGCGCTGCGCCGCCTGAGCGAGCAGACGGAAGCGGCCTGCCTGCTGGCCTGAAGCGCTTAGCGGCGGGTCACCGAAGGAAGCACAGGTAGACCGCAAAAATGGCGACCAGCCACAGGGTCTCCGCCACCATCAGCGCCATGGGCCGCCAGCCGAGCTTGACCAGTTCCTCGAACGAGGTCTTGATGCCCAGCGCCGCGATGGCGACCACCAGGCAGATGCGCGAGACCTGGCCCATCGTCTCGTTGAGCCGCGGCGTGACCACGCCCAGGCTGTTGGCCATCACCAGCGCCATGAAGCCGACCAGGAAAAAAGGCAGCAGCGGCGTGCGCGGGCCGGCATCGCCGGTGCCGCTGCTGCGCCGCCGCCAGTACCAGGCCAGCACCGCGACCACGGGCACCAGCAAGGTGACGCGAAACAGCTTGACGATCACCGCGACGTCGCCGGTCTCGTGCGACATCATCAGGCCCGCGCCCACGACCTGCGCCACGTCGTGGATGGTGCCGCCCAGGAAAATGCCGGCGCCGGCGTCGTCCAGCCGCAGGAGTCTGGCCAGCAGCGGGTAGCTGACCATCGCCAGCGTCGACAGGCCGGTGACGCCGACCACGGTCAGCAGCGTGTGGCGCTCGTTGTCCTGCGTTTTGGGCATCACCGCCGCCACGGCCAGGGCCGCCGAAGCGCCGCAGATCGACACGGCCGCGCCGCACAGCAGGCCGAAGTCGGTGCTCAGGCCCAGGCGCCGCGCCAGCCAGGCGCCCAGCGCGATGGCGCTGGCAATGGCGAGCACCGCGGTGGCCAGCGGCCCTATGCCCAGCTGCCCGATTTGCGCCAGCGTGATGCGCGCGCCCAGCAAGGCCACGCCTATGCGCAGCAGCGTCCTGGCGCAGAACTCGATGCCGGGCTTGCAGCGTACGTCCTGGTACAGGAAGTGAAAGGCCAGGCCGAACAGCAGGGCGTAGAGCAGTTGCGGGCCGCCGTAGTGCTCGGAAAGAAAAGTCGCCGCCAGCATGATGAGCAGCGGCAAAGCGAGGCCGGGCCAGAGGCTGCGGGCATGAAGGAGCCAGGGGCGCGCAGGGCTGAGCATGGTCGTGCAAACCTCGTGGAAAAAGCGAAGAAGGAAAGGCGCCACAGGAGGCGCGGGGATAGGGGGGGTAGGGGCCTGAAGGCCCCGGTGCTCAGGCTTGCAGTGCGGCGAAGCCTTGCTGCAGATCGGCCAGCAGGTCGGCCGGGTCCTCGAGCCCGATGTGCAGCCGGATGATCTGGCCGCGGCCCGACCAGTCGGTCACGCTGCGGGCATTGCCGAGGTTGGCCAGCGTGACCAGGCTTTCATAGCCGCCCCACGAGGCGCCCAGGCCGAACAGCCGCAGGCCGTCGATCAGCCGCTCGGCGGCGGCCTGATCGAATCCCTGCTGAAGCTCGAAAGACAGCAGGCCGTTGGTGCCCTTGCAGTCGCGCTGCCAGAGGGCATGGCCCGGGTCGCCGGGCAGGGCCGGACAGAACACGGTGGCCACCTCGCTGCGCCCCTGCAGCCAGGCCGCCACTTTCAGCGCGTGGCTTTCATGCAGGGCCAGGCGCGCGGCCATGCTGCGCGCGCCGCGCAGCACCAGGTAAGCGTCGTCGGGGCTCACCGTCATGCCGAAGGCGTCGCTGCGCTCGTTCAGCGCCTGCCACGCGGCCTGCGTGGTGGCGACAGTGCCCATCATCACGTCGGAATGGCCCGACAGGTATTTGGTGGCGGCCATGACGGACACGTCGGCGCCCAGCGCCAGCGGCCGGTACTGGTGGCCGGATCCCCAGGTGTTGTCGGCCACCAGCAGCGCTCCCCGCGCATGCGCGATGGCGGCCAGGCGCGGCAGGTCGCACATTTCATACACCAGCGAACCCGGGCATTCCGTGTAAACCATGCGCGTGCCGGCTTCCATTTTTTCTTCCACGTCGCTGCCGTCGGCCGCAAAAAAAGTGCAGCGGATGTTGTAGGGCGTGAGGAAGGAGTCAACCAGCTTGCGTGCCGGTTCGTAGACGCTGTCCGACATCAGCACATGGTCGCCGGGCTTGAGGTAGGCCAGCAGCGTCATCGCGATGGCGGCCAGGCCCGTAGGGAACAGCCGCGTGCGGTACGCGCCCTCGAGTTCGCTCACCAGGTCTTCCAGCGCGTAGTTGGTCGGGTTGCCGCGGGCCCCGTAGGTGAAGACGCGCTCTTCGCCGCGCCGCTGGCGCATCTCGCGCTGGTGCGCCGTGCTGTCGAACAGCACGGTGCTGGCGCGCACCACCGGCGGGTTGACCGGCCGCCCGCCCTCAAAGGCCGGCTGCTTGCCGGCGTGAACCAGGCGGGTCAGAGGGGAAGCTGCCGGCGGCGATTTTTTGTTCATGTCGGGAAAGCCTTGGTGAATGAGCGATCAGTCTAGCTTGGCGCCCGACAGTTTGACGACGCGCGACCAGCGGGCGATGTCCGCCTTGAGCTGCGCGGCGAAGGCCGCCGACGTGTTGCCGACCACTTCGCTGCCGCCGTCGGTGATCAGCTTGCTGACTTCCGGCGTCTTCAGAGAGCGCACGATGCTGTCGTGCAGGTAGGCCACGCGTTCGGGAGGCGTGCCTGCCGGCGCGAAGAAACCGTACCAGTCTTCAAAGGTGGTGTTCTTGTAGCCCAGCTCTTCGAGCGTCGGCACCTTGGTGAACACGCCGATGCGGCGCGGGCTGGTGACGGCCAGTGCGCGCATCTTGCCGTTCTGGATGAAGCTGGATACGGAGGCGGTGGAGGTGATGAGCACGTCCACCTGGCCGCCCAGCAGGTCGGTGATGGCCGGGGCCGCGCCCTTGTAGGGCACGTGGGTCATGCCGATGCCGCTGTCCTTTTCGAGAACCACGCCGACCAGGTGCGAGAGCGTTCCGTTGCCGGGCGTGGCATAGGTGACGCGTCCGCCGGGGGCTTTGGTTTGTGCGGCCAGGTCGGCAAAGCTTTTGAGCGGCGAATTGCTGGGCACCACGAGCACCAGCGGCGCGGCGTTGATCTGGGTGATGGGCAGGAAGTTTTTCAGCGGGTCGAAGCCGGGCGATGCGTAGAGCGTGGGGTTGACGGCCATCAGCGATACCTGGCCGGTGAGCACGGTGTAGCCGTCGGGTTTGGCATCGGCCACGGCCTTGGCGCCAATGTTGCCGCCGGCGCCGCCGCGGTTGTCGACGATCGCGGTCTGGCCGGTGATGTCGGACAGGCGGGTGGTCACAAAACGCGTGGTGGCGTCATTGCCGCCGCCGGCCGGGAAGGGCGACACAAACTTGATGGCCTGGTTCGGGAAACCGCCGACCTGGGGCATGGGCTGCGCGGAGGCGGCGCCGTGTACGGCGAGCAGGGCGCAGCAGAGCGAGGCGGCGGTGAATTTCAGCTTGGCAAACATGGGGGCTCCTGAATGGATGGAAGCAAAAAGGGGAAAAGAAAAATGGGGTCGCCGGGCCGGCGGAGCTCAGGCGTGCGCGTGCGCGGCCGTGGCGTCGGGAAAGTGAAACGCCTTCAGTTCAAGCGCGTCCAGCTGCCCGATCAGGTTGACTTCCCAGGCGAGGTACTGGCGCGCCGCTTCCTTGTTGCCGTCGTGCCGGTCGTGCACGAAGAACAGGTAGTCGATGCAGTCGCTGTCGGCCGGAATGTTTTCGGAAGCTTGCAGCGGCAGGCCGGCGGCGCGCCAGGCGTCCAGGCCGCCTGCCAGCAGGCTGGCCTTCAAGCCCAGCGCCTGCAGGTCGACGGCCGCGCAGGCGGCCACGGCGGGCTCCTCGGCAATCAGCACCACCGGGCGGCGTTCGCCGGCCAGGGTTGCCGCCAGGCGCGGCCGTATAGACCAGCGTGTGCCCGCGATGTGCTTCTGGCGGAACTGCATGCTGGGGCGCAGGTCTATGGCGGCGAAGCTGCCGTCGGCCAGGCCGTCCATCAGCGCCTGCGCGCTGGTGGCGGGCAGCGCGGGCAGGGCCACGGGCGCCGCGGCGGGCAAGGCCAGGCCGCTGGCCAGGCCCTGGTCCAGCACGCTGGCGTCGTGGCCCAGCTGGCGCAGCCAGCTCGCCACCGTGAGCGCACGCATGCCGTCGTTGTCGAACAGCACCAGCCGGGCCTTGCGCACACCCACGTACTGGTCGGTGGCCTGGATCAGCTGGCCGCCGGGCGTGTGTTGCGCGCCGGGCAGGCTGCCTTGCGCAAATTCCTCGGGACTGCGAACGTCGCACAGAAAAAGCGTGCGCTGCGCGTCGCCCGCCCAGCCGCGAACCGTCTGCGCGTCGACGATGGGCACGCCAAAGCGCTGGCCCAGCGCCTGGGCCGCGGCGCGCATGCCGGCGGTCCCGAGAGGCTGCGTTGCTTCCGGGTAGCGGCGTGTGCCGCCGTGCTCCAGTTTCAGGTCGGCCAGGTACCAGCCCTGGGTGCCGTTTTCGAGCGCCGACACGGGGTTGCGCACACCCAGGTTGATCAAGGTCTGCGCGCCTATGATGCTGCGCGTGCGGCCCGCGCAGTTGATGACGATGTGGGTGCTTTCGCTGGGCACCAGGTCGCGGATGCGCAGGGCCAGCTCGCCGTTGGGGCAGCTGATCGCCGTCGGGATGTTCATCTTGCGGAACTCTGAAAACGGCCGCCCGTCCAGCACCACGACGTCGTCCTTGCGTTCCAGCATGGCGGCCAGTTCGATCGCGCTGACGCGGGGCGTGTGGTAGACCTGTTCGGCGAGTTCGCCGAAGGTCTTGGACGGCACGTTGACGCCGGCAAACAGCGCGAAGCCGGCGGCCTGCCAGCCGGCCGTGCCGCCTTGCAGCACCTGCACGTTGCCGTAGCCGAGCGCGCTGAAGCGGCCCGCGGCCAGGGGTGCCGCGCTGTTGCCGTCGCCGTCATAGACCACGACCCGCACACCTTTGCGCGGCGCCAGGCGCGGAGCGTCCAGTTCGAGCCGGCTGTAGGGCAGGGGGATGCCGTAAAACAGATGCGACTGGCCGTACTGGCCGTGCTCGCGCACATCGAACAAGGCGATTTCCTCGCCGTCGTGCAACCAGGCTTTGAGCGTGGCCGCGTCTACAAAACGTGTCATGGAATAAGGGCGTGTGAGTTCAGAAAATTCGAAGAAGGAAAGAAGGCGCGGGTGATCAGCGGCGGGTCTGCACGCCGATGCCCATGGTTTCGTAGGTGGCTTTTTCCATGTCGTAGCTGGTGCGCGAGGTCAGGGTTTCGAGCGCGCGGCCGTACATGTGCAGGTGGCGTATCACCTGGCCTGCGGGAATTTCCACCGAGTGGATGTCTTCGGGCAGCAGCGCGATGCCCGTGCCGGGCTCGACCACGACCGAGCTGACCTCTTTGAGTTGTGCCTTGCCGGGCACGGAGCCGTCGTCCTGGCGCTCGTACACGCGGTTGAGTTCCGTGCCTTCCACGGCGCTGATGCAAGCCCAGGTGGTGTGGTTGTGCGGCACGATGCGCTTGCCGGGGCGCATCACATTGAGGTACAGCGCAAAACTTTGGTCGGCGTCTTCGGCGATCAGATAGCGCGCCTGCAGTTCGGGACTGACGGGCGCATTGAAATCGGCCTCGCTCCACAGGTCCTTGCGGCCGGCCAGCTGGTTCAGTACCGCCAATACCTTGGCCAGGGAGGGGCGCGTCGCCTCACCGCTTCCAACAATAACTTTAATGTTTTGAATGGCGGCGCCAACCACCTGGTTGCGCTCTGCTGCTGCGTTCATGGGCATGTTCCTGAGTGAAATTGCGGTTTGGTGAGCCTAATATAGTCAAGTCATATTTTTCAAACAACTCAGAAATAGAGATAAACGCATTAGCATTCGTAATATGAAGACGCTGCAGTGGAGGCCCTTGCATGAAAACCCTTGACCTGGAATTGCTGAGGTCCCTGGTCGCCATTGACGAGCAGGACAGCTTTGCCGGCGCCGCCGTCCAGCTGGGCAAGACGCAGTCGGCGGTGACGCAGCAGATGCAGCGCCTGGAGGACCAGATCGGCCATCCGCTGTTCGAAAAGCACGGCCGCAGCAAGCGCTTGACGCCGCACGGCCACAAGCTGCTCGAATACGCGCGCCATCTGCTGGCCATCAACGACGATGCGCTGCGCAGCCTGCAGCAGGGCAACCTCGAGGGCGTGCTGCGCATAGGCGCGCCGCACGACGTGGCCGACAACATGCTGCCGACCTTGCTGGCGCAGGTGGCGCGCGTCTCGCCCTTGCTGCAGCTCGACATCCACGTGGGGCGCAGCCCCTTCCTGATGGAGTCGCTCAAGCGCGGCGAGATCGACATGAGCATCTCCAACCGCAACGACCCGGGGCTGGACGGCGTGGTGCTGCGTACCTCTCCGACGGTGTGGCTGTGCTCGGCGAGTTATGTGCACGACCGCGGCAAACCGGTCCCGCTGATCCTGGTGGAAGGCCCGAGCGTGTTCCACCGGCTGGCGCGCGAGGCGCTGGACGCCGCCGGCATCCCATGGACGCCCAGCTACACCGCGTCCAGCCTGATCGGCATCAAGGCGGCGCTGCGCGCGGGGCTGGGCGTGACCGCGCGCGGCATCGAGACGGCGGGCAGCGACCTGCGCGTGCTCGGCGAAACCGACGGCCTGCCGCGCTTGCCCGACCTTGACTACTATCTTTTCATTCGCCGCAACGTCATCAACCCGGTCACGCGCAAGGTGTTCGAGATGCTCAAGGCCAACCTCGGTTTGATTCGCAGCGCGGCGGACCCGGCCTCTCCGGCATGGCCCCCGGTCAGGGGAATCTGACACCTGATGTGCAAGGGCGCGGGGCCGAGGTGTCCAGGGCCTGATCATCCTGTCGACTTTTTTCTTACTTCCAAAGAGCGCGTGCGCGCGAATCAACGGCCACCGTAAGACCTCGAAAGAAGCGCCGTAACAAAATGTTGGACGCAAGCCACATGAAGCGGTCGAACTCGCACGCGAATGCGCTGCTTGCATGGTTCGAGGTTACGCTTGCCGCTCGTTGACAATGCCCGGCATGGGTCGGGGTTGCAGCGTACCTGAGAACAAATGCAAGGAGAGTTCATGTCTGTTTCATCGTTTCCCATCAAGCGGCGCACCCTGCTTGCTGGCTCCGCGGCCACCCTGGCGCTTGGCGCCTCACCCGCATGGGCCGCCTACCCCGACAAGCCAATCAAGATCATCGTTCCCTGGGCAACGGGGGGCAGCACCGACGCCATCACCCGCGTGCTTGCGCAGCGCCTGAGCGAAGGACTGAAGCAGCCCGTGATCGTCGACAACAGGCCGGGCGGCGCGGGCCACGTCGGCATTGACCAGGCCGCCAAGTCGGCGCCCGATGGCTACACGCTGGCGATTGTCGAGTTGTCCCATGTGTATGCGCCCGCGGTTGTCGCCAACCTGCCTTACGACATGCTGCGCGACTTCACGCCGATCACGCTGGTGGGCACGTCGCCCATGGTGCTGTTCACCGGCATGGGCCCTGAAAACACCGACTTCAAGACTTTCCTGAAAACCGCCTCGACCACCAAGGGCGGGCCCCCCGCCATGGCGAACAGCGGCACCGGCTCCATCAGCCACCTGGTGGGTGAGCTGTTCTCCCAGGAAACCAAAATCAAGTTCAACATGGTGCCTTACCGCGGCGGCGCGCCGGCCATGGTGGACCTGGCTGCTGGCCAGGTGTCTTCCTACTTCGCCACGCTGGCGACCGGCTCCAGCCTGATGGCCGCCGGCAAGGTGAAGGCGCTGGCGGTGACGGGCCGCAAACGCTCCGATGTCCCCATCCTGCGCTCCCTGCCGACGATGACGGAACTCGGCCTCAAGAACATGGACGTCGCCCAGTGGTGGGCATTGGTGGCTCCGGCGACCACGCCGCTTGAAGTCACCGAGCGGCTTCGCCTGGAACTCCTCACCGCCATGTCGGACCTCAAGGTAGTGGAGCGCATGTCCGCCCTGGGTGTGGAAATGAAGGGCACTTCGCGCGACCAGTTGCGCGGCTTCCTCCGGGCTGAGTCCGAGCGCTGGCGCACCCTGGCGCGCAACGTGGGACTGAAGCCGCAATAAGGTCAGTTCAGCATGGGCCCCGGCGCCGGCCATTCCAGCCAGCGCCGCGCGGCCGCTTCCAGCGCTTCTTGTGAGCCCGTCGTCAGCAGGGTGACGTGGCCGGGTATTTCGCCCGGCTGCAACTGCCCGGCCGCCTGGAGCAAACGGCGTGTCTGCCGCGCGACCGGCTCGCCGGTTTCGATCAGGCTGACATCGGGTCCCACCAGCACCTGCAATGTGTCCCGCGCGAAAGCGTAGTGCGTGCAGCCCAGCACCAGGGTGTCGACTTGCCCTGCCTGCTCGCCGAACGGCCCGATGGCTTGCGTGTATTGCGCGCACAAGGCGTGGATACGCGCGGCATCATGGTTCTGGATCGCATCGGCCAAACCATCGCAGGGCTGCAGGATGAATTCCGCCTGGCCTTTCAGCGAATCGTGCAAGGCGCGCAGCTTGGCGCTGGCCACCGTGCCGCGCGTCGCCATCACGCCGATGCGGCGTGTGCGGCTCAAGGCAAGGGCCGGCTTGAGCGCCGGCTCGACGCCGACCAGCGGCAGGTCCGGGTGCTCGGTTCGCACAAGATGGACGGCGGCCGCCGTCGCGGTGTTGCAGGCGATCACCAGTGCCTTGATCGCATGCTCGTCGCGCAGCTTGCGCACGACGGCTCGCGTGCGCTCAATGACAAAAGCATCACCGCGCTCGCCATAGGGCGCGAACCCCGCGTCGGCCAGGTAGACGAAAGCCTCGGCGGGCAGTTGCGTCCGCAGCGCCTTGAGGATGCTGAGGCCGCCCACGCCGCTGTCGAACACGCCGATCAAGAAGAGCCCCCATGGTCGCTCACTGCGTGTAGCTCCCTGCCCCCCGAGGGGGCCGCTGCGCCTGCGGTCTGGCAAAGCCAGTCCCGCGGCCCCAACTTGAAGGGAGGGCGATCAGGCACTTGCTTAAGCGCTGGTGACCGGGATCTGCTTGAACTCGCCGGTGGCGATTTTTTTCTGCCACTCGGCCGGGCCGGTGATGTGCGCGCTGGTGCCGCCCGCATCGACCGCGACGGTGACCGGCATGTCGACCACGTCGAATTCGTAGATCGCTTCCATGCCCAGGTCGGCAAAGCCCACCACCTTGGCGGTCTTGATGGCCTTGCTGACCAGGTAGGCGGCGCCGCCGACGGCCATCAGGTAGGCGCTTTTGTGCTTCTTGATGGCTTCGATGGCCACCGGGCCGCGCTCGGACTTGCCGATCATGGAGATCAGGCCGGTCTCGGCCAGCATCATTTCGGTGAAGCCGTCCATGCGGGTGGAGGTGGTCGGGCCGGCCGGGCCGACGGCTTCATCGCGCACCGGATCGACCGGGCCGACGTAGTAGATGACACGATTGGTGAAATCGACCGGCAGCTTTTCGCCCTTGGCCAGCATGTCCTGAATGCGCTTGTGCGCGGCGTCGCGGCCGGTCAGCATCTTGCCGCTGAGCAGCAAGGTCTGGCTGGGTTTCCAGCTGGCGACCTCTTCTTTCGTGAGCGTGTTGAGGTCGACCTTTTTGCTCTTGTTGTAGTCGGGCGCCCAGTTCACGTTGGGCCACAGGTCCAGCGAAGGCGGGTCCAGGTAGACCGGGCCGCTGCCGTCCATCACGAAGTGGGCGTGGCGCGTGGCAGCGCAGTTGGGGATCATCGCGACGGGTTTGCTGGCCGCGTGCGTGGGGTACATCTTGATCTTGATGTCGAGCACGGTGGTGAGGCCGCCCAGGCCCTGCGCGCCTATGCCCAGCGCGTTGACTTTTTCGAACAGTTCGAGGCGCAGCTCTTCGGTTTTGCTGAGCTTGGCGCCCGAGGACGATTTGGCCTGCAGCTCATACATGTCGAGGTCGTCCATCAGGCTTTCCTTGGCCATCAGCACGGCTTTTTCGGCGGTGCCGCCTATGCCTATGCCCAGCATGCCGGGCGGGCACCAGCCGGCGCCCATGGTGGGCACGGTCTTGAGCACCCAGTCGACCACCGAGTCGCCGGGGTTAAGCATTACCAGCTTGCTTTTGTTTTCGCTGCCGCCGCCTTTGGCGGCCACGGTGACGTCGATCTTGTCGCCGGGCACCAGCTCGGTGAAGATCACCGCCGGCGTGTTGTCCTTGGTGTTCTTGCGGTCGAACTGCGGGTCGGCCACGACTGAGGCGCGCAGGGTGTTGTCCGGGTGGTTGTAGCCGCGGCGCACGCCTTCGTTGATGGCGTCGTCAAGGCTTCCGCTGAAGCCTTCCCAGCGCACGTCCATGCCGACTTTCAGGAACACGTTGACGATGCCGGTGTCCTGGCAGATGGGGCGCTGGCCGGTGGCGCTCATCTTGCTGTTGGTGAGGATCTGCGCGATCGCGTCCTTGGCGGCCGGGCTTTGTTCGCGTTCGTAGGCGCGTGCCAGGTGGGCGATGTAGTCGGTGGGGTGGTAGTAGCTGATGTACTGCAGCGCGGCGGCTACGGACTCGATGAGGTCGGCTTGCTTGATCGTGGTCATGGTGGGGTGGGGATCGTCGTTTTAGGGGATTTCGGGCAAACCCCGTAATTATCCGCCCTCGGCACCCGGGGCCGGCCGGCGGCTTTTGGCAAAACCCCTTAGATGAGAATCTTTCTTGTTTGCCGTCATACTTCGACTTTCTCCCTTTCTTTTTTGACAGCGCAGGACATTCCATGACGACAAGCAGCAGCACGCGCACCGAGCGCGATACCTTCGGCCCGATCGAGGTGCCGGCCGACAAACTCTGGGGCGCGCAGACGCAGCGTTCGCTGCAGAACTTCGACATCTCGGGTGAACAACAGCCGCGCGAGATCATCAAGGCGCTGGCCCAGGTCAAGCGATCTTCGGCCAGGGTCAACCACGCGCTGGGCCTGCAGGACGAGAAAAAAACTAAAGCCATCGTAGCCGCGGCCGATGAGGTGATCGCAGGCAAGCACGCCGACGAGTTCCCGCTGGTGGTTTGGCAGACCGGCTCGGGCACGCAGACCAATATGAACGTCAACGAGGTGCTGGCCAACCGGGCCAGCGAAATCCTGGGCGGCGAGCGCGGCGAAGGCCGGCTGGTCCATCCCAACGATGACGTCAATCGCAGCCAGTCGTCCAATGACGTGTTCCCGACCGCCATGCACGTGGCCGCGGTGGAGGCGCTGACCCGCAAGCTGCTGCCGGCCATCGCGAAGTTGCGCGCCACGCTGGCGAAAAAAGCCAAGGACTTCGACGGCATCGTCAAGATAGGCCGCACCCACCTGCAGGACGCCACGCCGCTCACGCTGGGCCAGGAGTTCTCAGGCTACGTCGCGCAACTCGATCACGGCGAAAAGCATGTGCGCGCCGCCTTGCCGCACCTGTGCGAGCTGGCGCTGGGCGGCACCGCCGTGGGCACCGGCCTGAACGCGCCCAAGGGCTATGCCGAGCAGGTGGCGGCCGAGCTGGCCGTGCTCACGGGCCTGCCCTTTGTCACGGCGCCCAACAAGTTCGAGGCCATGGCCTCGGTGGACGGCCTGGTGCACGCGCACGGCGCGCTCAAGACCCTGGCGGCCAGCATGATGAAAATCGCCAACGACGTGCGCTGGCTGGCCAGCGGACCGCGCAGCGGTATCGGTGAACTCAGCATTCCCGAGAACGAGCCCGGCTCGTCCATCATGCCGGGCAAGGTCAACCCGACGCAGAGCGAAGCCGTCACAATGCTGGCGGCCCAGGTGTTCGGCAACGACGTGGCCATCAACTTCGGCGGTGCTTCGGGTAACTTCGAACTCAATGTCTTCCGTCCCATGGTGGCGCACAACTTCCTGCAGAGCGTGCGCCTGCTGGCCGACGGCATGGTGAGCTTCAACGACCAATGCGCCGTGGGCATAGAGCCGAACCGCGAACGCATCACCGAACTGGTGGACCGCTCCTTGATGCTGGTGACGGCGCTGAACACCCACATCGGCTACGACAAGGCCGCCTTCATCGCCAAGAAGGCGCACAAGGAAGGCAGCAGCCTGCGCGACGCGGCGCTGGCCTCGGGTCACGTCACAGCGGAACAGTTCGACCAGTGGGTGGTACCGGCCGACATGGTCGGCCGGTAGGTAGGCACACCCCCGTCCAGGCTCACTTCGTGTAGCCTGTTCCCCCCTTTCAGGGGGCGGCGCCTGCGGCCGGGCAAAGCCAGTTCCGCGGCGCCTGCTTGCAGGGGAGCGGGGCATTTAATGCTGCCGGCTCGCGTGTCTCTGGGACAATGGGCCATGCTGAAATTCGTCCACCGCACCCTCAACCAGTTCATCAATTCGCAATCGCTTTCTGGCGTGGTGCTGGCGCTGGCGGCCGTACTGGCGTTGGTGGTCAGCAACTCTCCATGGGGTGAGGCTTACAACCGGTTTGTGCAACTGCCGGGTGAGGTGCGTGTAGGCGGCGACCTGCTGGTGCTTTCCAAGTCCTTGCTGCACTGGGTCAATGACCTGTGGATGGCAGTGTTTTTCTTCCTGGTGGGGCTGGAGATCAAGCGTGAGTTGCTGGATGGCGAACTGGCTTCGCGCAGCCAGGCCTTGTTGCCGGCAGGTGCCGCGCTGGGCGGCATGGTGGCGCCGGCGCTGATCTATATGGCCATCAACGCCGGCGACCCGATCGCCATGCGGGGCTGGGCGATTCCGGCGGCCACGGACATTGCCTTTGCGTTGGGCATCCTGGTTTTGCTGGGCAGCCGCGTGCCGGCCTCGCTCAAAGTGTTCTTGACGGCCGTCGCCATCATTGACGACCTGGGCGCCATCCTGATCATTGCGTTCTTCTATACCGATGCCTTGTCGGTGGCCGCGTTGCTGGCCGCAGGCCTGGGCGGGCTGGTTCTGCTGGCCTTTAACCGGGCGAAAGTCATGGCGATAGGACCTTATGTGGCGGTGGGGCTGGTGATCTGGCTGTTTGTTTACAAGTCCGGGATTCATGCCACGCTGGCGGGCGTCATCACCGCGCTGGCCATTCCCCTGTCTGACGGCAAGGGCGGCTCGCCGCTCAAGGCGGCCGAGCACGCGCTGCACCCCTGGGTGGCTTTTGCGGTGTTGCCCATGTTCGCATTTGCCAACGCGGGAGTTTCCTTGCAGGGGGTGACGATGGGAACGCTGCTTCAAAGCGTCCCCTTGGGGATCACGGCCGGCCTACTGGTGGGCAAGGCGGTCGGGGTGTTTGGCGCTTCGTGGCTGCTGATCCGTTTTGCCGGCGCGCGCTTGCCGGCTGAATCCAGCTGGCAGCAATTTATAGGGGTCTGCCTGCTCTGCGGTGTGGGCTTCACCATGAGCCTGTTCATCGGCACGCTGGCCTTCGCCGGGCAGGACGCCGGCTACGAAACGCAACTCAAGCTGGGCGTGCTTTGCGGTTCGCTGCTTTCCGGCGTGGCGGGCACGCTGCTGCTGTTGCGAGGCGGCCCCAAGGCGCCGGAATAAAAGCTCAGTGCTTTTGCGCCGCGATGCCCGACATGATCTTGTCGGTATAGGCAATCGCAATGGCCGACAGCAGGAAGGTGATGTGGATCACCGTCTGCGCGATCAGGACCTTGTCGGTGTAGTTGTCGGCGTTGATGAAGGTTTTCAGCAGGTGGATGGAGCTGATGCCGATGATGGCCGTGGCCAGCTTGACCTTGAGCACCGAGGCGTTCACGTGGCTCAGCCATTCGGGCTGGTCGCGGTGACCCTCGAGGTTCATGCGGCTCACAAAAGTTTCGTAGCCGCCCACGATGACCATGATCAGCAGGTTGGAAATCATGACCACGTCGATCAGAGCCAGCACCACCAGCATGATGACCGTCTCGTTGAGCGACGCGACGGGTATGGCGGTCTTGTAGCCGATGCTGGTGATCAGCGATTGCAGGGCGGTCTGGCTGCCGAAGGCGGCTTCTATCAAGTGCCACAGCTCGACCAGGAAGTGCATCACGTACACCGCCTGCGCGGCGATCAGCCCGAGATAGAGCGGCAGCTGCAGCCAGCGGCTGGCGAAAATCAGGTTGGGCAGGGGGCGGAGCGGGGAGATTTTTCCGGGGGGTTGGGCTTGGGTAGGTTCAGTCATGATGGCGTAAGCTGGGGGTTTGCGGCATTGTAGGGGGAGGCGGGCCGCCTCCGGATTCGATGCTTTTTGTAAGGTTCAAGCCAGTCAGTGGCTTGTAAGTGCCGCAGAAGACAGTACCACGCATTCAGTGACAAACAGGAGACATAAACAATGAGCGCCCCCCAATCCGCGATCGAATCGACCCTGGTTGAAAATCGCATTTTCCCGCCTGCCTCCGCCACCGTGAAAGCGGCGCGCATTTCGGGCATGCCGGCCTACCAGGCCCTGTGCGCCGAAGCTGAAAAGGATTTCGAAGGTTTCTGGGCCCGGCTGGCGCGCGAAAACCTCAGCTGGAAAAAGCCGTTCAGCCAGACGCTGGACGAGTCCAGCGCGCCGTTTTACAAATGGTTCGCCGACGGCGAGCTCAACGCTTCCTACAACTGCCTGGACCGCCACCTGGGCACGCCGACCGAAAACAAGAAAGCCATCATTTTCGAGAGCGATGACGGCAAGGTCACCAACGTCACCTACAAAGAGTTGCACGCCAAGGTCAGCCAGTTCGCCAGCGCGCTCAAGGGCGCGGGCATCAAGAAGGGCGACCGCGTCATCATCTACATGCCGATGACGGTTGAGGGTGTGGTGGCCATGCAGGCCTGCGCGCGCATAGGCGCCACGCATTCGGTGGTGTTCGGCGGCTTCTCGGCCAAGAGCCTGCAGGAGCGCATCCAGGACGCCGGCGCGGTAGCCGTCATCACGGCCAACTATCAGCTGCGCGGCGGCAAGGAACTGCCGCTCAAGGCCATCGTCGATGAAGGCATCGCCATGGGTGGCTGCGAGTCGATCAAGAACGTGATCGTCTACCAGCGCACCGCCACGGCCTGCAACATGGTGGCCGGGCGCGACAGCCTGATGCACGAGATCACGGCCAAGGCGCCGCCGGTGTGCGAGCCTGAATTTGTCGGCGCCGAGCACCCGCTCTTCATTCTTTACACCTCGGGCTCGACCGGCAAACCCAAGGGTGTGCAGCACAGCACGGGCGGCTACCTGCTCTGGGCCAAGCTCACCATGGACTGGACTTTCGATATCCAGCCGGCTGACGTGTTCTGGTGCACGGCCGACATCGGCTGGATCACCGGCCACACCTATGTGGCCTACGGTCCGTTGGCGGCAGGCGCGACGCAGATCATCTTCGAGGGTATCCCGACTTTCCCGAACGCCGGCCGCTTCTGGCAGATGATCGAGAAACACAAGGTCACGATTTTCTACACCGCGCCCACGGCGATCCGCTCGCTGATCAAGGCCGCCGAGGGCGATGAGAAGGTGCACCCGGCGCGCTCGGACCTCAGCAGCCTGCGCATCCTGGGTTCGGTCGGCGAGCCCATCAACCCCGAAGCCTGGATGTGGTACTACAAAAACGTGGGCGGCGAGCGCTGCCCCATCGTGGACACCTTCTGGCAAACCGAGACCGGCGGCCACATGATCACACCGCTGCCCGGAGCCACGCCGCTGGTGCCCGGCAGCTGCACCTTGCCATTGCCCGGCATCATGACCGCCATCGTCGACGAAACCGGCAAGGACCTGCCCAACGGATCGGGCGGCATGCTGGTCGTCAAGCGCCCCTGGCCATCCATGATCCGCACCATCTGGAACGACCCGGAGCGTTTCAAGAAAAGCTATTTCCCCGAAGAAATGGGCGGAACGATTTACCTGGCCGGCGACGGCGCGGTGCGCAATGCCGAGAACGGCTATTTCCGCATCACCGGCCGCATCGACGACGTGCTGAACGTCTCGGGCCACCGCATGGGCACCATGGAAATCGAATCGGCGCTGGTGGCGCACTCCGCGCTGGTGGCAGAAGCCGCCGTAGTGGGGCGGCCCGACGACCTGACCGGCGAGGCCATCGTGGCCTTCGTGGTGCTCAAGCGCTCGCGCCCCACGGGCGACGAGGCCAAAGCGATCGCCAAGGAACTGCGCGACTGGGTAGGCAAGGAAATCGGCCCCATCGCCAAGCCCAAGGACATCCGCTTCGGCGACAACCTGCCCAAGACGCGAAGCGGCAAGATCATGCGCCGCCTGCTGCGCGGCATCGCCAAAGGCGAAGCCATCACGCAGGATACGTCGACTTTAGAAAACCCAGCGATCTTGGAGCAGCTGTCTGAAAAGCAGTGAAGTGAAGCAAGCATAAAAAAAGCCCGTCAATGACGGGCTTTTTTGTCGGCTTGCAAGCCGCTTATTTGGTTGCCAGAACCCAGGCGGCCAGCTTCTTGGCTTCTTCAGGGTTGACCTGTGCATTGGCGGGCATGGGCACAGGGCCCCAGACGCCCGAACCACCCTTGATGATTTTGGTGGCCAGCTTGTCGGCGGCGTCTTTCTGGCCGGCGTACTTGGTGGCGACATCCTTGTAAGACGGCCCCACCAGCTTTTTGTCGACCGCATGGCAGGCCATGCAGTTCTTGGCTGTGGCCAGTTGCAGGTCGGCCAGAGCGGGCGTCGACACGGCAAAACCCGCGGTCACAAAAGCGATTACTGAAAGAATGCGTTTCATGGATTGTCCTCGTGGGGGGAGTTATGGATTCGGTTACAGTCAATTAACGTGATTGTAGTGGTGCCGGTTGACCCTTGTTTCAAGGGGATACCCCTTGGCCCGGGTCGATATTTCAGGAGAGAAACATGTATTTTTTATTGCTTGGCATTGTCGGGTTGGCCCTGAAATACCTGGAGATCGGCCCGGTTGCCACATGGAGCTGGTTCATCGTGCTGTCGCCGTTTTTGCTGGCCGCGCTATGGTGGTGGTACGCAGACGCATCGGGCTACACCAAGCGCAGGGAGGTCGACAAGATGGACAAGCGCAGGCAAGACCGTATCGACAAACAGCGCGACGCCATGGGCATGCTGTCGGCCAAGAAGAAGAAAAAATAAGCCGGCGCCGCATCAAGTCCTTTCAATCAGGTTACGCCATCCAATCTATCTGCCTTACGTCAAAGGCGGGGCGTCTCAAAGCAAAGAGCCCGTGAAGTCTGTAACTTCACGGGCTCTTGTCGTTTCAGTGGACTGGAATCAGGTGCTCAATAGTCGTCCAGCACCGCGCCCTTGCTGGCGCTGGAGGCATTGAAGGCGAACTTGGCCTGCACGCCGCGTGTGTAGCGCGGCGCCGGGGCCTTCCAGCCGACTTTGCGTTTTGCCAGTTCTTCATCGCTGATGTTGAGCTGCAGCAGCAGTTGTTTGGAATCGATGGTGATGGAGTCGCCTTCGTGGATAAAGGCGATGTTGCCGCCGGCCGCCGCTTCGGGCGCGACGTGGCCGACCACCATGCCCCATGTCCCGCCGGAGAAACGGCCATCGGTGATCAGGCCCACGCTTTCGCCGAGGCCCGCGCCTATCAGCGCGCCGGTGGGGGCCAGCATCTCAGGCATGCCGGGGCCGCCCTTGGGGCCTAGGTAACGCAGCACCATCACATCGCCGGCCTTGATCTTGCCGGCCAGGATGGCGGCCAGGGCCGACTGCTCGTCATCGAACACGCGCGCCGGGCCGGTCATGACCGGGTTTTTCAGTCCGGTGATCTTGGCGACGCAGCCTTCGGGGGAGAGGTTGCCCTTGAGGATGGCCAGGTGGCCCTGGGCGTACATGGGTTTGTCGATGGGGCGGATCACGTCCTGGTCGGCGCGCGGGACCTCGGGCACATCCTTGAGCGTCTCGGCGATGGTCTGGCCGGAGATCGTCAGGCAGTCGCCGTGCAGCAGGCCGGCAGCCAGCAGCGTCTTCATGACCTGTGGAATGCCGCCGGCGCGGTGCAGGTCGACGGCCAGGTATTTGCCAGAGGGCTTGAGGTCGCACAGCACTGGCGTGCGCTGGCGCACGCGCTCGAAGTCGTCGATGGTCCATTCGACGCCGGCCGTGTGCGCGATGGCCAGGAAGTGCAGCACGGCGTTGGTGGAGCCACCGGTCGCCATGATCACGGCGACCGCGTTTTCAATCGCCTTCTTGGTGACGATGTCGCGCGGCTTGATGTCTTTCTTGATGGCCTCGACCAGGACCTTGGCCGACTCCCTGGCCGAGTTCATTTTTTCGTCGTGCGGATTGGCCATGGTGCTGGAGTAGGGCAGCGAAATGCCGAGCGCCTCGAAAGCGCTGGACATGGTGTTGGCCGTGTACATGCCGCCACAGCTGCCGGTACCGGGAATGGCGCGGCGCTCGATCTGCAGCAGGTCTTCGTCGCTCATGCGGCCGGCGGCGTTTTCGCCCACGGCTTCGAACACGCTGACGATGTTGAGGTCCTTGCCCTTGTAGCTGCCGGGCAGGATGGTGCCGCCATAGACATAGATCGCCGGCACGTTGGCGCGCAGCATGCCCATCAGGCCGCCCGGCATGTTCTTGTCGCAGCCGCCGACCACCAGCACACCGTCCATCCACTGGCCCTGCACGCAGGTTTCGATGCAGTCCGAGATCACTTCGCGGCTCACCAGCGAATACTTCATGCCCTCGGTGCCCATGGCCATGCCGTCGGAAATCGTCGGCGTGCCGAAGACCTGCGCGTTGCCGCCGGCCTCTTCGATGCCGGCGATCGCCGCGTCCGCCAGTTTTTGCAGGCCGCTGTTGCAGGGCGTGATGGTGCTGTGGCCGTTGGCCACGCCGATCATCGGCTTCTTGAAGTCGTCGGCCTCGTAGCCCATGGCGTAGTACATGGAACGGTTGGGCGCGCGCGATTTGCCTTCGGTGATGTTTCTGCTGCGGGGGTTGGGGACGATGTTGACGGTCTTGGTGTTCATGGCGTGTCTCGTGGGTGGATTTTGGCTCTGCCCTCAGGTGCGGGGGCTGTATCGGAAAAGCAGAGTATGCGTGCTTTGATTGATTCTTTCCAATCCATTATTTATGATCTATTAATATGTATGGCATATGAATGATTTCGGCACCGTGGAGACTGCTTCCCGCAAACCGCCTTTGATCGAGTTGCGCCTGTGGCGCCAGTTCCTGGCCGTGGCCGAGGAACTCCACTTCGGTCGCGCGGCCCAGGGCCTGAACATGACCCAGCCGCCGCTCACCCAAGCCATCGCGCAGCTGGAGGCCTTGCTGGGCGTCAGGCTGTTCGACCGCACCAAACGCAGCGTGCGGCTTACGGCGGCGGGCGCCGCCTTGGTGCCCGAGGCGCGTGACCTGCTGGCGCGTGCCCTGGCGCTACCCGCGTATGCGCGAGCCAGCGCCGATGGCGAGGCCGGGCGCCTGCGGCTGGCCTTTGTTTCCACGGTGGGTTTTGACCTGCTGCCGCGCTGGGTGCTGGCCTTTCGCGAGCACTACCCCAAGGTGCAACTGGAGTTGGTAGAGGCGACCGGCGACGTGCAGTTGCAGGCTTTTGAGCGCGGCGAGATCGATGCGGGCTTCATGCTGCATTCCCCCGGATTCGCACCGCCCGGCCTGGCACATCGGCGCATCAGCCAGGACCCCTTGGTGCTCGCCGTGCCCGGGCAGAGCGCCTTGGCAAGCCAGGTGTCGCTCACCGTTTCGGACCTGCTGGACCAGCCGCTGGTGATTTTCCCGCGGCGCATCCTGCCGTCGCTTTACGACGCCATTTTTGCGATGTACCACGCCTCGGGCCGCCTGCCGCGGGTGGCCCAGGAAGCCATCCAGATGCAGACCATCGTGAACCTGGTGTCCGCCGGCCTCGGCGTGGCCTGGGTTCCCGAAAGCGTGCGGCAGTTCCAGCGGCCGGGTGTGGTGTACCGCAGCGTGCCTGCCGGCAGGCCTTCCGTCCGTGGTGGGGCGCGGAGCGCTTCGGTGGTGGTGCCCGGCTGCGAGACCAGCCTGGTGTGGCCGGTCGCCAATGCCAACCCGGCGCTGGCGCGCTTCATGGCTTTTATCGACGAAGAGAGCGATTAAAGGCTTCGTCTTGCTGGCGCTGCCGGCGCGCGGCCACCGCGCTTTGCTGCTGCTGTCTTTCCGCCGGGCTGAGTTCACGCTGCTCCATCCTGCGCTGGGCGATTTCGCCGGCGCTGCTGCAGCGTGCGCCGTGGTTGGCCTCGCAATTGGCAATGATCTGCTTGTCGGAGACCTGCGCCTGGGTTTGGGTGCTGCCCTTGCGCAGGCCTCCCAGCGAGGGCGTAGCCTGGCGCGACCCGTCGCTGGACCGCTCGGCAGCCGCTAAACGGGCATCTGCGGCTGCATTTTCCGCGGCCCAGTCCTTGGGTGCGCCGCCGCCCTCGCCGTAGACCGAACCTGGCTTGCCTGGCGCCGGCATGTCATCGGCCGGCGCCACTGGCGCAGCGGCGGTGCGCGCGCGCATGATGAGTTTTTCGCTGCCGCCCCCCTGGGCAGCGCACGGTATTTGTGAAAACACCTTTTTGCCGGCCGCATCATGGCACTGGTAAACCTGTGCTGCCGCGTGGTTCGCCAAAAACAGGCCAAGGCTGGCAACGAGGGCAGGGCGGAATGAGTGGCGCATGGTGAGGTCCGGTACGGCGTTGCATGTAGTGTAGGGCTCGCGTAAGCCCTTTCCTACGAGGCTTGCGTGCAAAATACCGCCCATGCTTATTCACCCGCAAATCAATCCCGTCGCGCTGCAACTCGGCCCGCTTGGCATCCACTGGTATGGCCTGACCTACCTGGCGGCCTTTGGCCTGTTTTTTTTCCTGGCGACGCGGCGGTTGCGGCACCAGCCTTTTGCTTCCATCACCGGCCCGGGCGCCTGGTCGCGCAGGGATATCGAGGACATGTTGTTCCTGGGCGTCATGGGAGTGGTGGTGGGCGGGCGGCTCGGGTATTGCCTTTTTTACAAGCCGGGCTACTACCTCACGCATCCCCTGGAGATCTTTTTTGTGTGGCAGGGCGGCATGAGCTTTCATGGCGGCATGCTGGGTGTGCTGGCCTCGCAGTGGTGGTTTGCACGTTCGCGCCAACGGCCCTGGCTGCAGGTGATGGACTTTGTGGCGCCTTGCGTGCCCACCGGGCTGGCGGCGGGGCGTGTCGGCAACTTCATCAATGGTGAGCTCTGGGGGCGTTTCAGCGACCCGGCCTTGCCGTGGGGCATGATGTTTCCGGGCAGCGGCTCGATGCAGCCGCGCCATCCCTCACAGGTCTACCAGTTCCTGCTGGAGGGCTTGCTGCTCTTCGTGCTGCTGTGGTTGTACGCACGCAAGCCGCGCAAGACGGGCCAGGTCTCGGGCGCCTTCCTGCTGGGTTATGGCGTATTCCGTTTCATCGCCGAGTTTTTCCGCGAACCGGACGAGTTCCTCGGCATCCTGGCCCTGGGCATGAGCATGGGCCAGTGGCTGTGCGTTCCCATGATTGCCGGCGGCGCCTGGCTGTGGATATGGGCGACAAAGCGTGCTGAACTGGCCTGAGGGCTTTGCAAACTGTCCCTGATTGAGAGACGTGCCCGGCCTCAGTCCAGAAGGCCCGGAGCGCTTGACGTGGGCCTGGTGCCAGGAGCCGTGGCCCCGCTAGGGTTTCTCCCTGTCGTTTTCATGCACATCCTCTTGATCAAAAAGGCGTTCTTTTTCATAATTACAGGTAATTACTTGAAATTACTGCTCGATTGAAGGTTCGAACCACCTGCGGCAACGCGGGTGTTCTGCAAGGCTCCGCCACGCGGCGGATCAGGTCAGTCAAAGGGTCATGCCATGCGTCTTGTCCAGAGTTCACTGCACCAGGAGGTCGCCGATACCCTGCGCGAGCAGATCTTCGCGGGCCAGTTTGCGCCCGGAAGCTTCCTGGATGAGGTCGCGCTGTGCGAACGCCTGGAAATCTCGCGCACGCCGCTGCGAGAGGCGCTCAAAGTGCTGACTTCGGAAGGCCTGCTGCGCCATGAGCCGCGGCGCGGCTGCTTCGTCAACGAGGTGACCGAGCAGGACCTCGACGACATCTTTCCGGTGATCGCGCTGCTGGAAGGGCGTTGTGCCTACGAGGCAGCTCGCAACGCTACCGATGCCGACCTCGCGGCGCTCACCAATTTGCACGAGCGGCTGAACAGCCACGCGGCGGCCGGCCGCATCAATGATTACTACGCCACCAACTTCGCGATCCATGAGGCCATCATCCTGCTGGCCAACAACCGCTGGCTGGCCCAGGCCATCGCCGACCTGCGCAAGATCCTCAAGCTGGCGCGATTGCAGCAATTGCACGCGCCGGGCCGGCTGGCGCAAAGCCTGTCGGAGCACATGACGGTGTTCGCCGCCCTCAAGAGCCGCGACAGCGAAGGGGCCGAAGCCGCCATGCGCACGCACCTGACGCGCCAGCGCGAAGCGCTGCGTGAACTGGCCCGCAACCAGCGCTCCCGGGTGGCCTCATGAGCGCTGCCGACTGGCTCAGCCGCAACGTCTCGCGCTTCACCGCGAGCGACAAAGCCGGCGCGTCCGCGGTACCCGCAGCGGTTGCTGGCAAAAAGACGGCAACCAACGCAGCACTGCCCGCGCGCAGCACCCATGAGCGGCTGCAAGCCACACTGAGCCAAAAGGACGAGGCGCTGTCGCCGCGTGTGTTGCGCCGTACTTTGCAGGAACTGCAGGCCATCATCGACCCGCGAGTGAGCGAGGTCGAGGGCGGGCGCCGCGCCATGGCCATCGCGGCCTGGTACGAGGGCGCCACCGCTGCGCGCCGGCGGGACCTGTGGATGCTCATGAGCGAGCAGTTCGTCGCCAATCCGCAAAAGGTCAAGGCCGCGCAGGCTCAGTTCGCGGCTGCGGTAGGCACGCCCGAAGAGGCGGTGGCTGAGGTGCGCTACCGGCGGGCCACAGTGTCGCCGCGCCGGCGCCTGCTGCAGCGTTTCAGCGTCTATCCGGGCGGCATCCAGTTCCTGGTCGACATGCGGGCCGAGATGCAGCCCAGCCTCAAGTCTGACAAGCGCCTGCTGGCGCTGGACGTCGAGATGGAGTACATGTTCTCCACCTGGTTCGACGTCGGCTTTCTCGACCTGCGACGCATCACCTGGGACTCGCCGGCTTCGCTGATCGAAAAACTCATCAAGTACGAGGCGGTGCACGACATCAAGGGCTGGGCCGACGTGAAGAACCGGCTCGACAGCGACCGGCGCTGCTACGGTTTCTTCCACCCGCGGCTGCCCGAAGTGCCGCTGATCTTCGTGGAGGTCGCCATGGTCGAGCGCATCGCGGGCGACATCATGCCGCTGCTTGACGAACTGGCCGCGCCTTCGGACCTGAGCCGCGCCACCACCGCGATTTTTTATTCCATCAGCAACACCCAGGCCGGCCTGCGCGGCGTGAGCTTTGGCGATTCGCTGATCAAGCGCGTGGTCGAAAGCCTGAAGGAAGAATTCCCCAAGCTCAAGACTTTCGCCACGCTGTCGCCGATTCCGGGCTTTCGCAGCTGGCTGGGCAAGAATGCCGCGGCCATGCTGGAAAAGCTGGGAGACAAGGAGCGCAGCGCGCTGGGCCGCGCCGTTGGCTTCGAGCCGCCGGGTGCCGGGCATTTCTTCACGGCGATCGAGGACCCGCTTTCGCTCGGCGAGAAATCACCGGTGCGAAAAATGCTGTTGCACTGCGCCGCCCACTACCTGGGAAGGACGATGGAAGAAGGCAAGCCGCTCGACCCTGTGGCGCGTTTTCACCTGGGCAACGGCGCGCGCGTGGAGCGCATCAACTGGGCCGGCGACCCGACGCCCAAAGGGCTCAAGCAATCGTACGGCCTGATGGTGAATTACCTCTATGACCTCAAGCGCCTGGACAGGCACCGCGCGCAGCTGGCACAGGGGGAAATCCCCGTGTCAGGGGACATAGAAGATTTGTACATTTAAACGTGTACTTAGAGTCGCTCACAAAACCCTCCTGGCGTTGTTGCGCCGCCTTGCCGTGCTGGTGCACTGTCTGCGGCGACGCGCCTAGCCAGGACCGCTTCGCTGGGTTTTGTGAGCGACTCTTGAGAGCGGTTTGGGTAGCGGCAGGTATGGGTCCATCGTGGGTGAACTTCCGGCTTGCTTTTTCTGATTTCAACAACGACAGGAGACAACAATGACTTTCAGCTTTCATGCCCGGGCGTCCCGGCGAGACATCTTGCGCGCCGCGGCCGCCGGCGCCGCGACACTGTCTTTCGGCAGCCACGCCCAGTCGGCCTGGCCCACCAAGCCGGTGACAATGATCGTGCCGTTTCCGGCCGGCGGTGGCACGGATGCCTTCGCCCGCCCACTGTCCGCCCAGTTCGCGAAGCTGACCGGCAAGCAGCTCATCATCGACAACCGCGGCGGCGCCGGCGGCACGCTGGGGGCCAGCATCGCTGCCAGGGCCCAGCCCGACGGCTATACGCTGTTCATGGGGGCGGTGCACCACACCATCGCGCCTTCGATGTACCCCAAGCTCGATTACGACATCGAAAAAGACTTTGTGCCGCTGGCCCTGATGGCCAATGTGCCGCAGGTGCTGGTGGTCAACCCCCGCAACCTGCCGTTCGCCGATTTCAAGGCCTACCTTGAAGCTGTGCGCAAGGCACCTGGCAAGTACAACTACGGCTCGGCCGGCGCGGGCACTTCGCACCACCTGGCCGGGGAG
The DNA here is from genome assembly GCF_056405735.1 of Polaromonas sp. P1_F2. Lineage (NCBI taxonomy): Bacteria > Pseudomonadati > Pseudomonadota > Betaproteobacteria > Burkholderiales > Comamonadaceae > Polaromonas > Polaromonas sp. P1_F2. Next base: position 74,857 of record NZ_JBFUBN010000008.1, read on the forward strand.
CTGTTCAAGCAGCAGACCAAGACCTTCATCACCCACATTCCCTACCGCGGCGCGGGCCCGGCCCTGCAGGATTTGATTTCGGGCAATGTCGACATGATGTTTGACGGCCTGGGTTCCTCCGCCAACCACATCAAGGGTGGGCGCATCAAGGCGCTGATGGTGTCCGGCACCAAACGCAACCCGGCCTTCCCGGATGTGCCCTGCGCGGGCGAGCTGGGCCTGCCTGACTACACCGTGACCACCTGGTACGGCATGTGGGCGCCCAAGGGTACGCCGGCCGACGTGCAGGCGCGCATCGTCGACGACCTGCGCAAAGCCGCCACCACCGACGAGCTCAAAGCCATCTGGGCCAGCAACGGCGCCGACTTCGGCAACCTCACGCCGCAGCAGTTCGGCGCTTTCGTGAGCAGCGAAGTCAAGCGCTGGTCTGCCGTGGTGAAAGCCTCCGGCGCCAAACTCGAATGACCGCTTGATGACCGGAGCCGTCTTGCTGGAGGTGAAAGACTCCCTGGCCTTTGTGACCCTGTCCCACCCCGGCAAGCTCAATGCCATGAGCCGCGCCATGTGGCGCGAGCTGCGTGCGATTTTCGAGCGCATCCAGCAGGGCAATGACTTGCGCTGCGTGCTGGTGCGAGGCGAGGGTGGGCATTTTTGTGCGGGGGGCGACATTTCCGAATACGCCGGCTTCCGGTTTGCAGAAGCCGCCCTGCGCGAGTTTCACGAGAAAGACGTGTGGGGCGGCCTGCAAGCCATGCTGGATTGCGACGTTCCCATGGTCGCGCAGATCGACGGCAACTGCATGGGCGCCGGCCTGGAAATTGCCAGCTGCTGCGACATGCGTATCGCCGGCGACACGGCGAAGTTCGGTGCGCCCATCGCAAAGCTTGGGTTTCCGATGGCGCCGCGCGAGGCGGCGTTGGTGATGCGCGCGGCGGGCGAACTGACGGCGCGCGAAATGCTGCTGTCGGCCGCCGTACTGGGTGCCGCCGAGATGAAGCAGCGCGGCTTCCTCAACCAGGTGGCGCCGGCCCATGAGGCGGGCGCGGCGGCCCTGGCTTGCGCGGCGAGCGCCGCCGCCCTGGCGCCTGGCGCGGCGCGGCTGAACAAGCAGGCCTTCAGGGTCTTGGCCGCAGCAGGCAACGCGCAAGCCGTGAATGATTTGACCGCGGGTGCTTACCGCTACGCCGCATCGCCCGAACACCGGGAGGGTGTCACGGCCTTTGTTGAAAAACGCCCGCCCCGGTTTGACGGCCGGGCCCCTGCATCCACTCCACCGACAGCCTGACCCATGAAAAACCATAACCTTTTTTCGGCGCTGCGAGCCGCCTTTCCCTCTTCGCTCGATGAGACCGCCGTCGAAACCGACAACGGCCTGCGCTATTCATGGCGCGACCTCGAACGCGGCACCGCGATGATGGCCAACCTGCTGGCCTCGCTGGGCTTGCCAGAAGGGGCCCGCGTGGCGGTGCAGGTCGAAAAGTCGGTGGAAGCCATGATGCTTTACCTGGCGACCCTGCGCGCCGGCTATGTGTTTTTGCCGCTCAACACGGCTTACCAGAGCGCCGAGATCGAATACTTCATCGGCAATGCCGAGCCTTCGGTCATGGTGTGCAGCAGCAAGAACTTCGGCTGGGTCAGCAAGATCGCCTTCAAGGCCGGCACGCAGAACGTCTTCACGCTCGACGACGACCGTACCGGCTCGCTGCTGGACCGCGCCGCGCACTGCAGCGACAAGCATGAAGCCGTGGCACGCCAGGCCGACGATCTGGCCGCCATCCTTTACACCAGCGGCACCACGGGCCGCAGCAAGGGCGCGATGCTGACGCACGGCAATATGCTGAGCAATGCGCTGGTGCTGAAAGACTACTGGGGCTGGAGGAAGGGCGACGTGCTGATCCATGCCTTGCCGATTTTTCACGTGCACGGCCTGTTTGTCGCCATCCACGGTGCGCTGATCAACGGCAGCAAGATGATCTGGCTCTCGAAGTTTGATCCCAAGCTTGTGGTGCAAAAACTGCCCGAGGCCACGGTGTTCATGGGCGTGCCCACGCTCTATGTGCGCCTGCTGGCTGAGGCTGGCCTGACCCGCGAAGCCTGCCGCAACATGCGGCTCTTCGTCGCGGGATCGGCCCCTTTGCTGATCGAAACCTTCAACGAATGGAAGGAGCGTACCGGCCACACGATCCTGGAGCGCTACGGCATGTCCGAAACCGTGATGCTGACGTCCAATCCCTACCAGGGCGCCGAGCGGCGCGGCGGCACCGTGGGTTTTGCGTTGCCCGGCGTCAGCCTGCGCGTGCAAGGCGAGGACGGCAAGTCCCTGCCGGCTGGTGAGATCGGCGGCATCCAGGTCAAGGGCCCCAACGTTTTCAAGGGCTACTGGCGCATGCCGGAAAAGACCAAGGAAGAATTCACGGCCGACGGCTACTTCAAGACCGGCGACGTCGGCAAGATCGACGAGCGCGGCTACATTGTCATCGTGGGCCGCAGCAAGGACCTCATCATCAGCGGGGGCTACAACGTCTACCCCGCAGAGATCGAGGGCTACATCAACGACATGCCGGGCGTGGCCGAAAGCGCGCTGGTCGGCGTGCCGCACCCGGATTTTGGGGAAGTAGGCGTTGCCGTGGTGATCGCCAAGCCGGGCGTTTCGCTGGAAGCCGGTCAGATCGTGGGCGAGCTCAAGTCCAAACTGGCCAACTTCAAGATTCCCAAGCAGTGTTTTGTGGTCACCGAGCTGCCGCGCAACACCATGGGCAAGGTGCAGAAGAATCTGCTGCGCGAGCAGTACAAGGGTTTGTTCGCTTAAGAGCAGGCGCTACGGCGCGAAGTCGTCGACCTGGATCACTTTGTCCGCCGCACGCAGGTAGGCCAGTGCCAGCTCAGGGTTGCTTGAGCTTTGCGCGGCGCGTTCCATGGACTGGCGGCCGCGCACGGCCTTGTTGAGCGCCACGGTTTCTTCCCCCAGTTGCTCCGCCAACGCGAGCGCATCCATCAGATCCCGCAAACCGCCGCTGCTCGGCGTGGCCAGGTCGGGGCACAGGCGCCGCATGATCGCGTTGCGGGTGCGCAGCAGTTTCGCCAGTTCCAGCAACTGCGCATCCCGGAGCGGCGCCAGCCGGGTGCTGCGGTTGAGCACCATGGCCCCCACCACACGGCGCAGCGGCGAGGGGAAATTGGCGTAGAGCGCTTCCAGCGCATTGCCGGCTTCGTCAAGCTGCATGCGAATCGCGGCCCTGGCCACCGGCAGCATGTCGCCGTCCTCTTCCACGGCATAGCGCCAGGCGCAGGCGCTGGCCATGTAAAGGTGGGCCAGCACGTCGCCCAGCCGGGCCGACAGCAGCTCCATGCGCTTGAGCTTGCCGCCCAGCAGGCCCATGGCCAGGTCGCAGGTGAGCGCGTACTGGCTGCTCAGGCGGGCGATCAGGCGGGCTTCTTTTTCCAGGCCCGCCGGCGGCGTGCCCCGCAGTGGTGCGCCCGCGATGCTGTGCCAGAAGTTGCGCAGCACGTGCCCGCCGTGGCCCATCAAGGCCTGGCCCAACGCTTCGGCGTCCTTGTCCTGCACGGCCTGCATTTCCTTCATCACGTAGGGGTGGCAGCGCACCGCGCCCTGGCCGAAAATGATCAGCGAGCGGGTCAGGATGTTGGCCCCTTCCACGGTGATCGCGATGGGCGCGCCGCGGTAGGCCACGGAGAGCAGGTTGGACGGGCCCTGGATGATGCCCTTGCCACCCAGGATGTCCATGCCGTGGCTGACGGCGCGCCGGCCGGCTTCGGTCAGGTGCACCTTCAGGATGGCGCTGGCCACGCTGGGCTGCTCGCCCTTGTCCAGCACGGCGGCGGTGTAGCGGCGCGCGGCGTCCGTCGCGTAAAGCTCGCAGGCCATCCCGGCGATCACGCCGGCAATTGCGTCGAAGCGGCCTATGGGAAGCCCGAACTGTTCACGCACCTGGCCGTAGCCGTTGGCGACGAAGAGTGCGGTCTGCTGCATGGCCGAGCCCAGTGCCGGCAATGAAATCGCGCGCCCGGCGGCCAGGCACTCCATCAGCATGCGCCAGCCCTGGCCGACCCGGGCCTCGCCGCCTATGACCCAGTCCATGGGGATGAAGACCTCGCGGCCCTCGATGGGGCCGTTCATGAAGGCGGCATCCATGGGCCTGTGCCGCCTGCCGATGTCCATGCCGGGCTGCGGCACGGGGATCAGTGCGCAGGTGATGCCCAGCTGGCGCTGGCTTTCGGGCAGGCTTTCGTCGATGGCGTTGAAGGCCAGGCCGACGACGGTCGCCACCGGCGCCAGCGTGATGTAACGCTTGGAAAAATTGACGCTAAAGCCGCGCACCATGGCGCCGTCGACCTCGCGTTCGACCAGCACGCCGCTGTCGGGAATGGAGGCTGCATCGGAGCCCGCATAGGGCGAGGTCAACCCGAAGCAGGGCAGGTCGCGGCCGTCAGCCAGGCGCGGCAGGTAATGCTGCTTCTGTGCCGGTGTCCCGTAGCGCAGCAGCAACTCTGCCGGACCCAGGGAGTTGGGCACCATGACGGTCACGGCAGCGGAGATATTGAGGGTGGCGATGCGCGTGACCACGGTGGCGTGGGCGTAGTGGCTGAAACCCAGCCCGCCATGTTCCTCGGGGATGATCATTCCGAAGAAGCGGTGCTCGCGCAGATAGGCCCGGACCTCGGCGGGCAGGTCGCCAGCCTGGTCAATGGCGAAATCGTCCAGCATGGCGCAGAGGGCGGTGACTTCCCTGTTCATGAAGGCTTGTTCCGTGGCGCTGAGCACGTTGGGCCCGGCGGCCAACAGGGCGTCGAAATCGGGTTGGCCTGAAAACAGCCGGCCTTCGAAGCCGACGGTGCCGGCCTCCAGCGCGGCGCGCTCTGTGTCGCCCATCACAGGCAATGCCCGGGCAAAGGGTTTCATGGCGGCCTGGCCTAGCCAGCGGGCAAATCCCATGGGGTATCTTTCGGAAAGGAGAGTGAAGGCTTGTTCCAAAAGCGTACGTGGGGAGGGGCAGGGCGGCTAGCGTCTTAGGCCCGTTTTGCTGTAGGCGGATTTGCCGGGCGGCCGGCGACGGGCCTTCATGCAAAGGCCGCATAAGAAAGGTTCCCGCCCCTTCGGCCCTCTTATACAATTGCTCCGGTCTGATTTTTGCTAGTGTTTCCTGGTTTTTACTTCCAAGTTTTTATAAGAGGAGTTGAGGACATTATGAAAAAGCATCTTGGGTATTGGGCGTTTTCGGCCATGCTGGTGGCGGCACTGACCGCCTGCGGTAAAAAAGAAGAAGCGCCTGCTGCTGCCGCACCGGCCGCCGCCGCGAGCGCCCCGGCGCCTGTCGCCGCCGAGGAAAAGGTGCTCAATGTCTACAACTGGCCTGACTATGTCGCCAAGGACATGATCGCCAACTTCGAAAAGGAAACCGGCATCAAGGTCAACTACCAGACCTTCGAGAACAACGAGGCCCTGCACGCCAAGCTGGTAGCCGGCAACACGGGCTATGACATCGTCGTCCCCGGCGCCGTGTTCGCCAAGCCGCAGATCGACGGTGGCCTGCTCGCCAAGCTCGACAAAACCAAGATCGCCAACTACGGCAACCTGGACCCGGCCATCATGGAAAAGCTGGGCACCATTGACCCCGGCAACGGCTACCTCGTGCCCTGGGCCTGGAGTTTCACCACGGTCGGCATCAACAAGGCCAAGGTCACCAAGGCCCTGGGCTCCACTCCCATGCCGGAAAACGCCTGGGACCTGGTGTTCAACCCGGTCTACACGGCCAAGCTCAAGGCCTGCGGCATCGCCTACCTTGATTCGCCCACCGAAGTGCTGCCGCCGGCCATGCACTACCTGGGCAAGAACGCCTATTCCAACGACCCGGCCGACCACAAGGCGGCCGCCGAGATGCTGGCCAAGGTGCGTCCGCACATCCGCATGTTCTCCAGCACCATGATTGACGACCTGGCCGGTGGCAAGGCCTGCGTGGCCCTGGCCTGGGCCGGCGATATCAATATCGCCCGCGCCCGCGCGATTGAAAACAAGAGCGGCAACGATGTCGAGGCCCTGCTGCCCAGCACCGGTGGTCTGATCTTCTTCGACACCCTGGCCATCCCCAAGGATGCCAAGCACCCCAACAACGCGCTGGCCTTCATCAACTACTCGCTGCGCCCGGAAGTGTCCGCATCCCTGACCAACGAACTGGGCTACGCCACCGCCAACAAGGCCAGCCTGGCGAACGTCAAGCCTGAGATCGCCAAGGACAAGGCTGTCTTCCCCGACCCGGACAACCTGAAGAAAATGGTGTCTCCGGCCAGCTTCAGCAATGAGGCCCGCGAGTCCATGAGCAATGTGTTCACCGCCTTCAAAAAAGGCAAGTGAGCTTTCCGCTGATTTTTGCCGAACGGTAATTTGAATCTGAACCCGGCTGTGCACGCAATGCTTTGCGTGCGCAGCTTTTTTTCATCTTGGTGACGACAGGAACTACTGTTCATGAACCTGCCCCTACCGCCCGGTGATGGCTATTTGCGGACCGACCAGCTGGTCAAGCGCTTTGACGGCGTGGCCGCGGTCGACGACGTCTCGCTGTCCATCCACAAGGGTGAAATCTTCGCGCTGCTCGGCAGCTCCGGCTGTGGAAAATCGACCCTGCTGCGCATGCTGGCGGGTTTTGAGAAACCGACCTCCGGCGCGGTCATCCTGGACGGCGTGGACATCGCCTCCTTCCCGGCCTACGAGCGGCCCATCAACATGATGTTCCAGTCGTATGCGCTGTTTCCGCACCTGACGGTTGAGGACAACATTGCCTTCGGCCTCAAGCGCGAGGGCATGCCCAAGAGCGAGATCGCGGCCCGCGTGCAGGAGATGCTCAAGCTGGTCCAGCTCGAGGCTTTTGCCAAACGCAAGCCGCACCAGCTCTCGGGCGGCCAGCAGCAGCGCGTGGCGCTGGCGCGCAGCCTGGCCAAACGTCCGCAACTGCTTTTGCTCGACGAGCCCCTGGGCGCGCTGGACAAAAAACTGCGTGAGCGCACGCAGTTTGAGCTCGTCAACATCCTTGAGTCCGTGGGCGTGACCTGCGTCATGGTGACGCACGACCAGGAGGAAGCCATGGCCATGGCCTCGCGCATCGCCGTGATGAGTCACGGCCGCGTGCTGCAGGTTGGCACGCCCAAGGAAATCTACGAGCATCCTAATTGCCGCTTTGTCGCCGACTTCATCGGCAACGTCAACATGCTGGAGGGCGAGCTCACGCTGGACGAGGCCGATCGCTGCGAGGTCACCACCGACCAGGGCGTAGTGAGTGTGGGGCACGGCATCAGCGGCACACTGGGCATGTCGGTCGCCATCGCGGTGCGGCCCGAGAAGATCCACATCGCCAAGACCCGGCCGGCCGGTATCGGCACCAACCTTTTTACCGGAAAAGTGCGCGAGATCGCCTATTTCGGCAGCTACAACACCTTCATCGTGGAAGCTGCCGGCGGCCGTACCCTCAAGATCACCGAGACCAACACCACGCGCCACGACAGCGACACGATCACCTGGGACGACCCGGTCTTCTTCTGGTGGGATGGCTCCGCGCCGGTGGTGCTGACGCAATAAGTCCAGCCCACCAGCCCCAAAGATTTAATCCCGGCGATGAAAAACATCCCCTCCTGGCTTCAACTCAACCTCGGGCGGCGCTTCGTCATCGCCGTGCCTTACGTCTGGCTTCTGCTGTTTTTTGTGCTGCCTTTCCTGATCCTGCTGCGCATCAGCGTGACGGACATGGGCAACGGCGTCGATCCCTTCGCGCCCTTGATCGAGACGGTCAAGGGATCGTGGCACGTGCTGCTGCGCTACAACAACTACGCGTCCATCTTCATCGACAAGGCGCAGGATGCTGCGGGGGGCTTCGGCAACACGATCTACATGGAGGCCTACAAGACCTCGCTGAAGTATGCCTTGCTCACCACGCTGTCCTGCTTGGTCATCGGTTACCCCTTTGCCTATTTCATCGCCCGCTCACGGCCCGCGATCCGCCCGGCCTTGCTGATGCTGGTGATGCTGCCGTTCTGGACCTCCTTCCTGCTGCGCGTCTACGCCTGGAAGGGAATCCTGGCCGACCAAGGCGTACTCAACAACCTGCTGCTGTCTCTGGGCATCATCCAGGAGCCCATGGTGATGCTCTACACCGACGTCTCCATGCTGGTGGGCATGACCTATGTGTACTGCCCCTTCATGATCCTGCCGCTCTACGCCAACCTGGTGAAGATGGATTTCCGCCTGCTGGAGGCCGCGCACGACCTGGGCGCCAGCGCCTGGAAGGCGTTCTGGCTGATCACCGTGCCGCTCAGCAAATCGGGCATCGTGGCCGGCTCCATGCTGGTGTTCATTCCCAGCGTCGGCGAGTTCGTGATCCCCTCGCTGCTGGGCGGCGCCGAAAACATCATGATCGGCCGCGTGGTCTGGGACGAGATGTTCAGCAGCAACAACTGGCCGCGCGCCTCCGCACTGGCGGTGGTGATGATTCTGCTGATCCTGGTGCCGCTGGCCTTCTATTACCGCTCCAGCAGCGATCGCGACGCGCGGGGAGGGCACTGAGATGAAAACCGGCATGAGGGGTTTTTCGCGCCTGGTGGAAAACAATGTGGGCAAACTCTGGATGGGGCTGGTCTACCTCTTTCTCTACATCCCGCTGTTTTTCCTCATCGTTTTTTCTTTCAACAGCACGCGGCAGGACGGCGTCTTCACCGGCTTCTCGACGCGCTGGTATGAGGCCTTGCTGGCGGACTCGCGGCTGGTCGAAGGCTTTTTCCTGTCGCTCAAGGTGGCGCTGATCACCGGCACGCTGTCGGTGGTGCTGGGCAGCTTTGCCGCCTTTGTGCTGGTGCGCTATCTGCGCTTCACCGGGCGCACGCTGTTTTACGGGCTGGTCAACGCACCGCTCGTCATGCCCGAGGTCATCATCGGGCTGTCCTTGCTGCTGCTGATGGTGGCGGTGCAGCGCACCGTGGGCTGGCCCGACCGCGGCTTCATCACCATCGTGACCGGCCATACCCTGCTGGGCATGGCTTACGCCACCGTGGTGATCCAGTCGCGCCTCAGCGAAATGGACCGCACCCTCGAAGAGGCCGCCATGGACCTGGGCTGCCGGCCCATGCAGGTGTTCTTCCTGGTGACCCTGCCAAATATCGCGCCGGCCCTGGTGTCGGCCTGGCTGCTGACGTTCACGCTCTCGTTTGACGATGTGGTGATTTCGGAGTTCTTGTCGGGCCCGGGCGTGACGACCCTGCCGCAGGTGATCTTCAGCTATGCCCGCCGCGGCGTGAACCCGTCGATTTACGCGGCGGCCACGATTTTGATCACCGTGGTGTCGCTGGGCATCATCAGCTATAGCCTCTATGTGATGCGCCGGCAAAAGCGGCTGGACCGCGAGATCAGTGCGGCGGCTCGACCGGAACAGGCTTTTCCAGACCCCGTCCCGGCAAAGTAGCCAGCACCACGCCGGCCAGCGCAATGCCGAAGGCGCCGATCTGGGTGGCGTTCAGTGTTTCACCGAGCACGATGACGCCGACCGTAGCGGCGCTGATGGGCAGCAGCACGGCAAATACGCCGGCCTCGTTGGCCGGGATGGTCTTGAGGCCCGTCATCCAGAGCCAGACCGTCCAGACACTGGCGGCCAGCGAGTAAAACACCAGCAGCAACCACAAGGACGGCGCGACCCGGCCGAAGTCAAAACTCCAGGCCATCCAGAGCCCCAGCGGCGTGACGAGCGCAAAACCCCAGAGGTTGATCAAGGCTGAAATGCGTTTGGGGCTCAGCACGCCGGTCAGTTTCTTGCCGATTACCGCATAGAAGGCTTCGCACAGGACCGCGCCCACCAGCAGCAGATTGCCCAGCCAGGCGTACTTTGACGCCAGGTCGGCTTCCGGCCCAGCGGCGGCGTGCGCCGGCGGTGGATTTTTGGACAAAGACACCAGGGCGATACCGACCACGGCGCAGGCTACCGCGCCCCATACCCGCAGGCCGATGCGCTCGCGCAGGAAGAGCCAGCTCATGAGCGCGACGGCGGCCGGGATGGAGGCCATGATGACGCCGGCCGCGACGGCGCTGGTCAGGCTCACGCCGAACAGCATGCAGATGGAAAACAGGAAGTTGCCCAGGAAAGACTCCAGGAACAGCAGGCGGGCGGTTTGCCGGCTCATGGGAATCTCTTCAGCGGGCTTTTTGAGCCAGCGCAGCATGGCTGCACCGCCTATGCCAAAACGCAGCCAGGCGAGCAGGAAGACGGGCAGGGCGGCGACCAGGGGTTTGGACAGCGCCACATAGCTGCCCACCAAAGACATGCTGAGCCCGAGACAGGCGTACGCCACAATGCGGTTCATTAAACTGGGGTTCCTGTTGCACGGCCATGCGGCCCGCCGGTTGGAGGGGTTGGCAGGGATGCCAGCAGGCCGGAATCATGCCTTAATTTTCAGGGCTGAATTTTTCCGATACCCAGGATTCCAAGCGATGCCATCTTCTTCCATCACTCGCCATGTCTTTGTCTACGGCACCCTGCGCAAAGGGGAAGAGCGGGACATCAACCGCCTGCAGCCCGCACCGCGCTGGGTAGGGCGGGCGCAAGTGGCGGGCCTCATGCATCATCTGGGAAGCTACCCGGGCCTGGTGCTGGGCGGACCAGGTGTGGTGCACGGTGAGGTCTACGCCATCAGCGCCGAGCTGGAACGCGTGCTCGATGAAATCGAAGAGGTCTGGCCGCAGCAAACTGGTGAATATGCCAAGCGCGAGGTGGTAGTGCAGCTGGACGCGAGCCCGAAGCCAGGCGGGTCGCGAGGCGCGGCGCGTGAGCTCTTGTGCGTCCTTTATGAAATCGCACCTGAGCGCACCCAGGGCAAACCCGTCATCGCCGGAGGCGACTGGGTGCTGCACCGTACCGGCCGCAAAAGCTGAGTTTCCGCGCTTGTTGCCGCAAGCATGCGTGCACCGTGCACCCATTCTGATTGGATCGAAGCACGGGCTGCCTTCGCGGCACTGTTGGGCCCGCTCGTGGCCTTGCCCCATATTTCACGATTCAATAAATTCATTTCACAATATAAAAATGTGAAATGGTGCGCTGCGGAAATTTTTCTCAATCTGAGAAATAGAATTTTGTATTGCGGTATTTATTCGGAAGAGTGTTGATTTTGTTTGATTTTAAATTTGTCTTATATAAGACATAAGAGCTTCACAAAGTCTTGTAGAAGACTTAAAGTGACTTCATCGCATTCACTTTTTTCTCTTCTTCAATTCTCTTTAACCCACGGAGCCCACCATGCCACAAACCCTCACTGAACAACTGAGCCGCGACCAGCAGATTTCCGCCCTGGAAAAAGACTGGGCCACCAATCCCCGCTGGAAGGGCATCAAGCGCGGTTACAGCGCGGCCGACGTGGTCCGCCTGCGCGGTTCCTTCCCCATTGAGCACACGCTGGCACGCCGCGGCGCTGAAAAACTCTGGGACCTGGTCAACAACGAGCCTTACGTGAATTGCCTGGGTGCGCTGACGGGCGGCCAGGCCATGCAGCAGGTCAAGGCCGGCGTCAAAGCGATTTATCTGTCGGGCTGGCAAGTTGCCGCCGACAACAACAGCTACGCTTCCATGTACCCCGACCAGTCGCTGTATCCCGTGGATTCCGTGCCTACCGTGGTCGAGCGCATCAACAACACCTTCCGCCGCGCTGACGAGATCCAGCACTCCAAGGGCATCGATGCCGGCGACAAGGGCTATATCGACAACTTCGCGCCCATCGTGGCCGATGCTGAAGCCGGTTTCGGCGGCGTGCTCAACGCCTTTGAACTGATGAAGGCCATGATCAAGGCCGGCGCTGCCGGTGTGCACTGGGAAGACCAGCTCGCCTCGGTGAAGAAATGCGGCCACATGGGCGGCAAGGTGCTGGTGCCCACGGCCGAAGCCGTGCAAAAACTGGTGGCGGCCCGCATGGCTGCCGACGTCTGCGGCGTGCCCACGCTGGTGATTGCCCGCACCGACGCCGAGGCGGCCGACCTGCTGACCAGCGACTACGACGAGAACGACAAGCCCTTCATCACCGGCGAGCGCACCGCGGAAGGCTTCTACAAGACGAAAAAAGGCATTGACCAAGCCATTAGCCGCGCCATCGCCTACGCCCATTACGCCGACCTGGTGTGGTGCGAAACCGGCACGCCTGACCTCGAGTTCGCCAAGAAATTTGCCGACGCCGTGCACAAGGTGCACCCCGGCAAGATGCTGGCCTACAACTGCTCGCCGTCCTTCAACTGGAAGAAGAACCTCGATGACGCAACCATTGCCAAGTTCCAGAAAGAGCTGGGCGCGATGGGCTACAAGTACCAGTTCATCACCCTGGCCGGCATCCATTCCATGTGGTACAACATGTTCGATTTGGCTCAGGACTACGTCAAGCGCGGCATGTCGGCCTATGTCGAGAAGGTTCAAGAGCCCGAATTCGCTGCCCGCGACCGCGGCTACACCTTCGTGTCGCACCAGCAGGAAGTTGGCACCGGCTACTTCGACGAAGTCACCACCGTGATCCAGGGCGGCAAGTCCAGCGTGACCGCGCTGACCGGCTCCACCGAAGAAGAGCAGTTCCACTGAACTGAACTCCCGCAACAATTACCCAGACGCTTGTACCTTCAAGGTGCAGCTTTAGCCCGGACAGGAACTTAGGGCCTATCCGGGCTTTTTTGTGAATGCTTTTTGGCGTAGAGTGCAACTTGTTACATAAAACACGACTTTGAATATCAACTGGAGGGGCTGCCGTGTCGGACTTAACCGTGGGTTTCAAGCGTATTTCCTGTCCCGATTGCGAGGGTTCCGGTGAACTGCGCATCGAGAGCGAAAACATCAACGAGCATTTCGAAGTCGAAAAGCAGACCGTCATCACTGAATGCCCGCGTTGCCTTGGTTTGGGCTTTTTGCCGCCTGGCTCGCAATAGCGTTTCGCGCAACGCTGAACGGGCGCCGGGGACGGGGTTTTGCCAACCTGCGTAAAATACGCGCATGCAATCAATCAAGCTGGAAACAGGAAGGATCGTTCGGGTTATGACACCGCGAACTACGACCTCGTCCGTTTTCTGGAGTCATCCAGGGCGCTAGGCCGCTCCCCTTGGTGATTGTTAGCTACACAATTTATAGCTCTCATCCAAATTTCCCCATCAAAGCGCGGCGTGTTCCGCGCTTTTTTGTTGCTCCCATTTTTATCTCAAAAAAAGTCCATCACATGATTCAGATCACGCTCCCCGATGCCTCCAAGCGCGAATACCCGCAAGCTGTGACGGTCGCCGAAGTCGCCGCCTCGATAGGCGCCGGCCTGGCCAAAGCCGCCCTGGGCGGCAAGGTCGACGGCAAGGTGGTGGACACCAGCTACCTGATCGACAAGGACAGCGCGGTCTCCATCATCACGGCCAAGGACGCCGACGGCCTGGACATGATCCGCCACTCGACGGCCCACTTGCTGGCCTACGCCGTCAAGGAACTGTTCCCCGATGCGCAGGTCACCATTGGCCCGGTGATCGAGAACGGGTTTTTCTACGATTTCTCCTACAAGCGCCCGTTCACGCCGGAAGATCTGGTAGCGATCGAAAAGCGCATGACAGAACTCGCCGCCAAGGATGAGCCGGTAACCCGCCGCGTGTTGCCGCGCGACGAGGCCGTGGCGCACTTCAAGAGCATCGGTGAACACTACAAAGCCGAGATCATCGCCAGCATCCCCGCCAATGAGGACGTGTCGCTCTATCGCGAAGGCGCCTTTGAAGACCTGTGCCGCGGGCCTCACGTGCCCAGCACGGGCAAGTTGAAGTTCTTCAAGCTCATGAAAGTGGCCGGCGCCTACTGGCGCGGCGACCACCGCAATGAAATGCTGCAGCGGGTCTACGGCACGGCCTGGGCGACCAAGGACGAACTCCAGCAGTACCTGACGATGCTGGAGGAGGCTGAGAAACGCGACCACCGCAAGCTCGGCAAGGAGCTCGACCTGTTCCACATCGACGACCATGCACCCGGCCTGGTGTTCTGGCACCCCAAGGGCTGGACTGTGTGGCAGGGCGTGGAGCAGTACATGCGCAAGGTCTACCAGGACAACGGCTACCAGGAGGTCAAAGGCCCGCAGATCATCGACAAGACGCTGTGGGAGAAAACCGGCCACTGGGACAAGTACCGCGACAACATGTTCACGACCGAGAGCGAGAAGCGCGAATACGCGCTCAAGCCCATGAACTGCCCCGGCCACATCCTGATCTTCAAACAGGGGATCAAGAGCTACCGCGACCTGCCGCTGCGCTACGGCGAATTCGGCCAGTGCCATCGCAACGAACCTTCGGGCGGGCTGCACGGCATCATGCGCGTGCGCGGTTTCACGCAGGACGACGGCCATATTTTCTGTACAGAGGACCAGATTCTCAAGGAATGCGTGGACTACACGACCTTGCTGCAGAAGGTGTACACCGATTTCGGCTTCAAGAACATCATCTACAAAGTGGCCACGCGCCCCGAAGCGCGCATCGGCTCGGACGAAAGCTGGGACAAGGCCGAGCACGCGCTGATGGAAAGCCTGCGCGCATCCGGTTGTGAGTTTGAAATCGCCCCTGGCGACGGTGCGTTTTACGGCCCCAAGATCGAATACACCCTGAAAGACGCCATCGGCCGCCAATGGCAGTGCGGCACCATGCAGGTCGATTTTTCGATGCCGGAGCGCCTAGACGCTGAATATGTGGGCGAAGACGGCAACCGCCACCGGCCGGTAATGCTGCACCGCGCGATTGTGGGCAGCCTGGAGCGTTTTATCGGGATTTTGATCGAAGAGCACGCCGGCGCGTTGCCGACCTGGCTGGCTCCCGAGCAGGTTTCGGTCCTCAATATCACCGATTCCCAGGCCGAATATGCCCGGGAAGTTGCCAAAACGCTGCAAAATCAAGGGCTTAGGGTCAACCTGGACCTGCGCAATGAGAAAATTACGTATAAAATACGGGAGCACTCGATGAAAAAGCTGCCTTACATCCTGGTCGTAGGCGACAAGGAGAAGGAAGCCGGATCCGTAGCAGTGCGCGCCCGGGGCAATAAAGACCTTGGAGTGATGCCCCTCGATGCATTTGCCCGGCAAATTGCTTCTGACATCACACAAAAAGCCTGAATCGCTGACGAATTCCTCCGAGTTTGTGGGCATTAAAGCTTCTCGTCCATGCTGGACGGGCGCAAGCCGCTATAGCTTTTATAGCAAGAGTTAAAGGATAGAACCATCGCTACTGAATTTCGTGACCGCCGTCACCGTGAAGAACGCAAGCACCGCTTGAACCGTGAAATCATGGCCCCCGAAGTGCGTCTGAGCGGGCCGGACAACGAGCCTTTAGGCATTGTCAGCATCGCGGAGGCCTTGCGCCTGGCAGGTGAGGCCGACGTGGACCTTGTTGAAATCTCCCCCACGGCGGTTCCGCCCGTGTGCAGGTTGATGGATTACGGCAAGTTCAAGTACGCCGAGCAGAAGAAGGCGGCGGAAGCGAAGTCCAAGCAAAAAGTGATCGAGATCAAGGAAGTCAAATTCCGGCCCGGCACTGACGATGGGGACTACAACATCAAATTGCGCAACATCAAGCGCTTTTTGGAAGAGGGCGACAAGTGCAAGATCACCTTGCGCTTTCGCGGCCGCGAAATCACGCACCAGGAACTGGGCCTCGCCCTGCTGGCGCGCATTCGCGACGAGTTGGCGGATTTGATTGTGGTGGAGCAGTTCCCCAAGCTTGAAGGCAGGCAGATGGTCATGATGATCGCGCCGGGCCGCAAGAAGCCCGGCGGCAAGCCGGCAGCGGAAACTGCCGCCGCACCGGCGCCTTCGGCCGCCGCCTGAGGCAGGAAGAAGAACACTGGTTTGCCGGATTCATCCGGCGGGCCGTAGGGGATGCCGCAAGGCGTTTCCGGTGAGGGCAGGCGACAAGCCTTTCCTCCGAAAGTGACGGGGTCAAACCCGTCGCGCCCAGCGAATGTTGAAAAACGCCCGCTGGCAGTGGCAAGTGTCATCACTCGCCACTGACAAGTGGCTCGGGGCCATCAAGTCTGCGGAAGGTTCGCAGCGCCTCACGAGCACAAATGAAAAGGAGCATTTACATGCCCAAAATGAAGACCAAGAGCGGCGCTAAAAAGCGTTTCCGCGTTCGTCCGGGTGGTACCGTCAAGCGCGGCCAAGCCTTCAAACGTCACATCCTGACCAAGAAGACCACCAAAAACAAACGCCATCTGCGTGGTGCGGTGACTGTTCATGAGACCAATATGGGTCACATGGCACAGATGCTCCCAGGCCAGGGCATTTAATTAACGACGAACAAGGAGTACACACATGCCTCGCGTCAAACGTGGTGTAACGGCTCGCGCCCGCCACAAAAAAGTTTTAACCCTTGCAAAAGGTTTCCGCGGCCGCCGCGGCAACGTCTTCCGTATCGCCAAAGAAGCGGTAATGAAGGCTGGGCAATATGCCTACCGTGACCGCCGTACCAAGAAACGCGTGTTCCGCCAGTTGTGGATCGCCCGTATCAATGCTGCAAGCCGTTCATTCGGCCTGACCTACAGTCAGTTTGCCAATGGTCTGAAGAAAGCCGGCATCGAGATCGACCGCAAGGTTCTGTCCGATATGGCCATCCATGACAGCGCTGCTTTCGGTGCCATCGTTGAACAGGTGAAAGCCAAGCTGGCCGCCTGATTTTCAGGCCAGGCGGTATTGAGACTATCGAATCAATCACTGCCGACGCAAGAAAATAAAGGGCTGGAGCTTGAAAAGGCTCTGGCCCTTTTTCATGGCCTTTTCCGCAGCGCTCACTGCTTGCTTGCATGGTGAGAGTGCTGCCGAAAGCGCCTTCGCTGTTTTGTATTTCGAACAAGAGAACGTATGACCCAACCTGATGCCCTCCAAGAACTGGTCAGCAGCGCCCAGGCCAGCTTTGCGCAGGCCCACACACCTGCCGACCTGGAAAACGCCAAGGCGCAGTTCCTGGGCAAGGCCGGCCGCGTGACCGAGTTGATGAAGGGCATGGCGGCCCTCAGCGTCGAAGAGAAAAAATCCCGCGGCGCCGCCATCAACCTGGCCAAACAGGCCATCGAAGCCGCGCTGAGCGAACGCCGCCAGGCACTGGCCGACGCCGAACTGCAAAAGCAGCTCAAAGCCGAAGCGCTCGACGTGAGCCTGCCGGGCCGCCAGCGCGCGCAGGGCGGCCTGCATCCCGTGTCGCTGACGCTGGAACGCATCGAAGGCATTTTCGGCTCCATGGGTTTTGATGTGGCCCAGGGCCCCGAGATCGAAACCGACTGGTTCAATTTCACCGCGCTCAACACGCCCGAAGACCATCCGGCGCGCTCGATGCACGACACCTTTTATGTCGAGGGCGGCACCGAAGCCGCGCCCAACCTGCTGCGCACCCATACCAGCCCCATGCAGATCCGCCATGCGGTCCAGCATGTCAAAAAACACCGCGCGCTGATTGATGCCGGCGGCCGCATGCCAGAGATACGCGTCATCGCGCCGGGCCGCACCTACCGTGTCGACAGCGACGCCACTCACTCACCCATGTTCCACCAGTGCGAAGGCCTGTGGATAGGCGAGAACGTGAGCTTCAAGGACCTCAAGTTCGTTTTCACCGATTTCTGCCGCACCTTCTTTGAAAGCGACGACTTGGTGCTGCGCTTTCGGCCCAGCTTCTTTCCTTTTACAGAGCCGAGCGCCGAGATCGACATCCAGTTCCAGACCGGCCCGCTCGCCGGCCGCTGGCTGGAAGTGGCCGGCTCCGGCCAGGTGCATCCGAACGTGGTGCGCAACATGGGGCTGGATCCCGAGAAATACATCGGCTTTGCCTTCGGCATGGGCCCCGACCGCCTGACCATGCTGCGCTATGGCGTCAACGACCTGCGCCTGTTCTTCGACGGCGACATCCGTTTTCTCTCGCAGTTCCAGTCATAAGCCATAAGAACAAAAACAAGGTCTCACCATGCAATTCCCAGAATCCTGGTTGCGCGAATTCTGCAACCCGCCGCTCGATACCCAGCAGCTCGCCGACACCCTCACCATGGCCGGCCTGGAGGTCGAAGAGCTCAAGCCTGTGGCGCCGCCTTTCACCAAGATCGTCGTCGGTGAAATCAAGGAAGCCGTCCAGCATCCTGACGCCGACCGCCTGCGTGTCTGCCAGGTCGACGTGGGTCAGGGCAGCCTGCTCAACATCGTCTGCGGCGCGCCCAATGCCCGCGTCGGCATCAAGGTGCCTTGCGCCCTGGTGGGCGCCGAGCTGCCGCCCGGCGAAGACGGCAAACCCTTCCTGATCAAGGTCGGCAAGCTGCGCGGCGTCGAAAGTCAGGGCATGCTGTGCTCTGCGCGCGAACTCAAGCTCTCCGAAGACCATGGCGGCCTGCTCGAACTGGCCGCCGATGCGCCGCTGGGCCAGGACATCCGCGAGCACCTGCGGCTCGACGACACGCTGTTCACGCTCAAGCTCACGCCCAACCTCGCGCATTGCCTGAGCGTTTATGGCGTCGCGCGTGAAGTCGCCGCGCTCACGGGCGCTCCACTCAATACGCCATCTTTTCCTGCGGTGGCTGCGGCCGACGCCACCAAGGTGCCGGTCAAGATCAGCGCCCCCGATCTGTGCGGCCGCTTTTCCGGCCGCGTGGTGCGCAACGTCAATACCAAAGCCGCCACGCCGCAATGGATGGTCGACCGCCTGGCCCGCTGCGGCCAGCGCAGCGTGACCGCGCTCGTGGACATCTCCAACTACGTGATGTTCGAGCTGGGCCGCCCCTCGCACATCTTTGACCTCGACAAAATTCACGGCGGGCTCGACGTCCGCTGGGGCAAGCCCGGCGAGACGCTCAAGCTGCTGAACGGCAATACCGTGACGGTCGATGAAAAGGTCGGTGTCATCGCCGACAACGCACAGGTCGAATCGCTTGCTGGCATCATGGGCGGCGACGCAACTTCCGTATCTGACGACACGAAACACGTCTACGTCGAGGCCGCTTTCTGGTGGCCCAAGGCGATTGCCGGCCGCTCGCGCCGCTACAACTTCTCGACCGATGCGGGCCATCGCTTCGAACGCGGCGTTGATCCCGGGCAGACCGTCGAGCACATCGAACGCATCACCCAGCTGATCATCGACATCTGCGGCACGCCGGAAACCGTGTGCGGCCCCATGGATGACCAGCAGGTCAATGTGCCCAAGGCGGCGCCCGTCACCCTGCGCGTCGCGCGAGCCGCCAAGGTGATCGGTATGCCGCTCACGCAGGCACAGTGCCTGGATGCGCTCCAGCGCCTGGGCTTGCCGGTGGCGCAGGGGGAGGGCACGCTGACCGTGACGCCTCCCAGCTACCGCTTCGACCTGCAGATAGAGGAGGACCTCATCGAAGAAGTGGTGCGCATGGTCGGCTACAACCATTTGCCCGACACGCCGCCGCTGGCGCCCATCACGGCGCGGCTGCGCCCCGAGGCCGAGCGCAGCCCCTTTGGCGTGCGCCGCGCTTTGGCTTCGCTGGGCTACCAGGAAACCATCAATTTCAGCTTTGTGGAAGAGCGCTGGGAGCATGAGCTTGCCGGCAACCCGAACCCCATCAAGCTGCTGAATCCGATTGCCAGCCAGATGAGCGTGATGCGCAGTTCGCTGCTGGGCTCGCTGTTGCAGGTGCTCAAGTTCAACCTGCACCGCAAGGCGCCCCGCGTGAATGTGTTCGAGCTGGGCCGCGTTTTCTTGCGAGACGCCCAAAGCCAGAACACCGACACCACCGTGGCGGGCTTCAATCAGCCCATGCGCGTGGCCGGTTTGGCCTACGGCCCGCGGGCTGCGCTGAACTGGAGCCAGCCCGACAAGGCGGTGGATTTCTTCGACATCAAGGGTGACGTCGAAGCCTTGCTCGCGCCGCTGCAGGCGATTTTTGCCCCCGCCGCGCATCCCGCCATGCATCCCGGCCGCTGCGCCAGCGTCTCTGTGGCGGGCAAGCAGATCGGGTTCGTAGGTGAACTGCATCCGCAGTGGCGCCAGGGCTACGACCTGGCCCAGGCACCGCTGTTGTTCGAACTGGACCTCGACGCGGTCTTGCAGCGCCAGGTGCCCGAATTCAAGCAGGTCAGCAAGCTGCAACCCGTGGAGCGCGACATCGCCGTCATCGTGGCCGAGGGCATCACGCACGCCGCGCTCATGGGGACCATCCATGGCGCCGCCACGCAAGGCCTGCTCAAGGGTGCGACCTTGTTCGACGTCTACCGGCCGCAACAAGCAAGCGCCAGCATGCAATTGGGCGAAAAAAGCCTGGCCGTGCGCTTGGTGCTTTCGAGCGACACCGCTACACTGACCGACGAGGAAATTGAGGCGGCCGTTCAGGCGGTTCTCGCGAATCTGCAAGGCCAACTCGGGGCACGTTTGCGTGCCTGAGGCTTCCACGAAATCTTCCAAGAATAAAAACGCCAGGAGCACTGCCGCATGGATTTTTCTGTAGAAAGCCTGGAAACCCCGGCGCTGACCAAGGCGCACCTCGCCGAACTGCTGTTTGAGCAGATCGGGCTCAACAAACGCGAATCGAAGGACATGATCGACGCGTTTTTCGACCTGATTTCAGACAGTCTGGTGGACGGCAATGACGTGAAAATTTCCGGTTTCGGCAATTTCCAGATCCGCACCAAGGCCCCCCGTCCCGGCCGCAACCCCCGCACCGGCGAGGCCATTCCCATCCAGGCCCGCCGTGTGGTCACCTTCCACGCCAGCCACAAGCTCAAAGACCAAATCCAGGGCGAAACCGCGGCCGAGTGAGTCCCGCCGGCGCCCGGTCCTCGGCGGCGTGATTTTCACCAAGGCGATCACCTTAGTAACTAGGTGTTACCTGTGTGACGGAACAACAGATTTCAAAAAAGCCCAGCAACCCTTTGCGCTAACTTTCGACTTAGAGTAGATTTAGAGGTTTCCTCCTTAGCGCATTGATTTAATTGGAGAAAACCCTTCCACCCATCCCGGCGAAACGCTATTTCACTATCGGTGAAGTCAGTGATTTGTGCGGCGTCAAACCTCATGTGCTCCGTTATTGGGAGCAGGAGTTTACGCAGCTACGCCCGATGAAAAGGCGCGGCAATCGCCGCTACTACCAGCACCACGAGGTGCTCATGATCCGCCGCATCCGTGACCTGCTCTATGACCAGGGTTTCACCATCAGTGGCGCGCGCAACAAACTCCAGGAAATCGTCCAGATCGAACGCGACAAGCGCCGCAATGGCGAGGTCATGCTGGACGGCGTCGAAGTGCTCGAAGGCGGGGAGTCGCTGCTTGAAGGCGGTGATTCGGTACTCGACGATTTTGAGGACTCGACGGACCACTCCGACTTTGAAGACAGTGAGGGGTCTGACCTGCCCACGGGCACCGCAGCGCAGCAAAGGCTGCAGCTTGTGCGTCGCGAGTTGTTCGAAATCCGCGATCTCCTCGGCAACAACCACTGAGAAGCGCTTCGGGGCAGGCTATAATCTGAGGCTTGTCGGTGTGTGGCGCAGCCTGGTAGCGCACTTGCATGGGGTGCAAGGGGTCGAAGGTTCGAATCCTTTCACACCGACCATTAAAACCAGCAGAGAGCCGGTTAGCGTTTGCTAACCGGCTTTTTTGTTTCTGGATGCAATTACACGGCCGCGGCCTGCACCGCCCGGCGAAGCGCCGCCCGCGCCAACAGACGCGTCGAATCCAGGGTCGGCAAGGGTGAATTGGCGTCACTCATGATCAGCGGGATTTCGGTGCAGCCTAGGACGACGGCATCGCAGCCCCCGCCTTTCATGCGGGTCATCACCTGCTGGAAATACGCGATCGCCTGGGGCGTGAAGACGCCATACACCAGCTCATCCATGATGATGCGGTTGATCTCGTCACGTTCAGCGTCTGTGGGTCGCAAGTAGTCCAGTCCGCGTGCGCCTAGCTTGTCCGGGTAGACCTCGCTGCCCACCAGCCATCGGGTGCCGGTGATGCCTATGCGCTTGTAACCGCGTTGCGCAGCCTCTCCGGCGACGACTTCCGCGATGTGCAGCCAGGGCAGGGGCGAGCGCCCCTCAACATGCGCGAAGGCCTGGTGGATGGTGTTATCGGGGCAAATCAGAAAATCGGCGCCCGCCGCCGCAAGCTTGTGGGCCGAGGCCAGCATGATGTCGCCGACACCGCGCCAGTCGTCCCGGTAAATGCAGGCCATGTAGTCGGCCAGCGAGGGCGTGTGCAGGGTCACCTCGGGATGGGCATGCGGGCCCAACAGTTTGGCGCCTTCGGTGCAAATGGTCTGGTAACAAAGCGCTGCGCCTTCCGCGGAACAGCCGACGATGCCGATGTGCAGGGGTTTCACCATGGTATTCATGACCTTGTGCGAGGGATGCTGCCGCGGCGCGAGTTCGCGCGGCTACCTCGTCAATTAACGCTGCCGCCGCGGGATTTCAACCCCCGGAAAACCCTGATCGCTCAGGCGGGTTCGGGTGCGAGTTCCACCGCAGGCGTTGCTTCGGGCTGCCCGGTATCGGCCTCACCGTCGCCGAGTTCGCCGCCCAGCGCATCCAGCACATCGGGGATCAATGAAGACAGCTCACCGGTGATGATGGCCGCGTCGGTGTCAAAACCATCGTCGTCCTTGCCGCTTTCCTGCACGCCGTCCAGCACCACGTCGAGCAGCTTGAGTTTTTTGAGCTGTGCGGTTTCGGTGAGTACAAAAGACACGCGCTCGTTCCAGGTCATGGCAAGCTGCGTGGGCACCTTGCCGGCTGCGATGTGCTGAGCCACTTCGTCGATGTCCAGGGTGTGGCGTGAATAGCGGACCGTTGCCTTCTGGTCATCGGGCGTCTTGAGTTCGCAGTCGCGGTCCACCGTAAAGTTGTAAGGTGCTTCGCGGGTCGACAGCCAGTGGGACATGGCAGCGGCGGCCGACATCTGCGTCTGGATGGGGCTGGCCTTGAGGCCGGGCAGGGCGCCGGGGAGTTCGCTGAGCGCCTCCACCAGGTAGCTGATGACCTTGTCGGCGCCCGTGAGGTTGCCGGAATCGACCACCAGGAATTTGTTCACCGGGTCTATCCACAGCGTGGTGGTAGAGCGTTTGGTGAAGGCGCGCGGCAGAAGGTCCAGCATGACTTCCTGCTTGAACTCCTTTTTGATCTTGGCGCCCACGCGCTCGCGGCCAGTTTCTTCCTTGTATTTTTCAATGCGCTCATCCACCGCGGCCTTGACGGCTGAGGACGGCACGGGCCGGCGCTCGGTGCACAGGCGCGCGATCAACGAGCGGCCGACACTTTCGAGCAGCACGGTGCTTTTGTTGCCGCGGGGCGGCACCCAGCCGCTGGATTCCGGCTCGGTCGCACCGCAGGGCACAAAACGGTGCGACTGGAAAATTTCTTCCAGGGCCTCCAGGGGCGGCAACACAAAATCATCGGCAATGCGGAAAAAGATCGCGGTATTGAACATGGATTCCGGGGAGGTGTTGGGGAAGGAGAAAAGAGACTGGCCTTGAGGCCGGCCGCAAACGAAGGCCCTTGTGGGATTCGCTGCTATGCGGGAAATTCTACCGGGGACTGCCGCGCGGGCGGCCGGTCTTTATGTGATATCAAGCGTATGGATGCCGAAGGCGCCCTTGCGCCTGTCCTCAAAATAGTGTTCCAGGGTTTCCTTGACGGTCTTGAAGGCAATCTCGTCCCAGGGGATCTCGGCTTCGGTGAACAGCCGGGCTTCCAGGGTTTCATGGCCCGGGTTGAATTCATTGCTGAGCAGGCGTGCCCGGTAGTACAAATGCACCTGCCCGACGCTCACCACATTCATCACGGTGAAGAGGCCCAGCATTTCAAATTGGGCGCCGGCTTCTTCGTCGGTCTCGCGGGCCGCGCCCCCAGCGGTAGTTTCGCCCAGTTCCATGAAGCCGGCGGGGAGCGTCCACTTGCCCCAGCGCGGCTCGATGTTGCGCTTGCAGAGCAGAACCTGCGCGCCGTCCTCACCCCAGGCCGGCACGGTGCCGACCACGTTGAGCGGGTTTTCATAGTGGACGGTGTTGCAGGCCGGGCAGACCGCGCGCTCCTTGGTATCGCCGTCATCCGGCAACCTGTAGGCCACGGCGGTGCCGCAGACACGGCAGTGTTTCAGGGGAAGGCGGTGCATCGGATGAGTGTAGCGGCTCCGCAATAGCGCACCGTAACCGCCCTCAGGGCTTCTGCTTACTTGAGGGACGAGTAGTTGAGCGGAACCCAGGCGTAAGACTTACCGGTGGCCTTGCGCACATGGCCTAGGCCGGGGAAAGCGATGTGGGCGGAGCCGACCAGGTAGCCACCCTTTGCCGCGGCGGCATAGGCCAGCGCGCGCTCTTTGGCGGCCGGGGCCGAGTCGCTGTCGAATTTGATGGTGACGGCGGGGTCGTCGAACTGGACGGCGGCAACGTGCATCAAGTCGCCCCACAGCACCAGCTTCTCGCCCTTGCTTTCCACCACATACACGCTGTGGCCGGCGGTGTGGCCGTGCGAAGGTTGGGCGCTGATGCCGGGCACGAGTTCGGTGCGGCCCTCGAAAGGCTTGAGCTTGCCGGCCGCGGCGTAAGGTTTGATCGAGGCCATCGCGCCCTGGAAGAAACCCTGCGATTCTTTGGGTGCGGCCTTCATTTTGGCTTCGTCCAGCCAGAAGTCGGCGTCGGCCTTGTCCACGCGCACGATGGCGTTGGGGAAAGCAACGGCGCCAGCTGTCACCAGGCCACCCACATGGTCGGGGTGCATATGGGTGATGTAGATCTCATCGACCTGCTCGGGCTGGTAGCCGGCTGCCTTGAGGTTGGCCTGCAGGCTGCCCAGCGTGGGCCCGAACAAGCCGGCGGCGCCGGTGTCTATCAGCACCAGCTTGCTGCCGGTGTTGATGAGGTAGGCATTGACCGAGGTTTCCACCTGGTCGGGCAGGAAGGCTCGCTTCAGGGCTGCATCGACCTTGGCGGGGGTGGTGCGGGTCAGCAGGTCTTTGACGGGCAGCTTGACGGTGCCGTCCGACAGCGCGGTGACCTCAAAGTCGCCGAGCATGACGCGGTAATAGCCCGGGGCCTGGGTCTTGACCATGGGGCCGGCGGCGGAGGCGCTGAGCGCGGTGCTGGCCAGCAGGACGCTGAGGGCGAGGTGCTTGAAAGTGAAAGGACGCGACATGGAGTTCCCCTTGTGTTGTTGCTGTGTTGTGAATGATGTCGGAGCGCGTGTGAATGTAGGCGCTGGGCGAGTTTTTTGCGCGCTGCTTTGGGCAATCCCCTGCTCGCGGATGGGCAACTCGCAGAAGGCATCCTCGGGGCGGCCGACTGCTGTTAATGGCTTGGCTCGGGCGCTGAAACGAAAAAACCGGGCCTCGGCCCGGTTTTTGTCTTGTCGCGGCCTGGGGTCAGGCCTTGGTCGTCTTGGTGTGCTTTTCGATCAGGCCGCGCGCCGTGTCGAGCAGCTTCTTGCCGTCAAAGCCCTTCTTGTTCATGTCTTCTACCCATTCGACTTCCACCGTGCGTGACTTGCGGCGGAACTCCTGGGCTTCGGCTGCACTCACGGTGTAAATCGTATTGCCGCGGTCGCTGGCGGTCTTGCGGCCGGGGACGTCGTTGCCCTGCTGCACCTTGCCCATCCAGGCCGAGGTGGCCATGCCGGAGTTGTTGTCGATCACCTTCTTGAGGTCCGGCGCCAGCGAGTTGTACTTGGCCTTGTTCATCGCCATCACAAAGGTGGTGGTGTAGAGGCTGCCGCCAGCGGGGTCGAACTCGGCATGGAACTTGGTGAGCTCGTTGACTTTGACCGAAGGCACGACTTCCCAGGGAATCACGCAGCCGGTGATGGTCCCCTTGCTCAGCGCGTCGGGAATCTGCGGCAGCGGCATGCCCACTGGCGTGGCGCCCAGCACACCCATGAGCTTGGTGACCTGGCGGGTGGGCGCGCGCAGCTTGAGGCCGCGCATGTCGGCAATCGACTTGACGGGCTTGTCGACCGTGTGGATCACGCCGGGGCCGTGCACCTGCAACGCCAGCACCTGGGTGTCCTTGAATTCATCGGGTGCCATCGTCTGCACGTATTCCCAATAGGCCTTGGAAGTCGCTTCGGCATTGGACATGATGAAAGGCAATTCAAACACCTCGATGCGGGGGAAGCGGCCGGCGGTGTTGCCGGGCAGCGTCCACACCACGTCGACAACGCCGTCCTTGGCCTGGTCGTAGAGCTGCACGGGCGTGCCGCCCAGCTGCATGGCCGGATAGCCTTCGAACTTGATGCGGCCGCCGGATTCTTTCTCGACCTTCTCCATCCAGGGTTTGTGCATGCCCAGCCAGACGTTGGACGAGGGCGACATGAAGGTGTGGAATTTCAGGGTCACGGCCTGCTGGGCCAGGCCCGACAGCGCCGGTGCGCCCAGCGCGGCGGCGGCGCCGGTTTTAAGAAGGGTTCGTCTTTGAATCATGGCGTGTCTCCTGTAGGCAATGTCGATAACTTAAGGCAGGCGGATGGGTTTGGGAAGCGGTGAAAGCCCTAGCTGATGTATTTCACCAGCCACAGCGATATGCCCGGGAACAGCAGCAGCAGGGTGGTGCGGATGGTGTCACTGATCAGGAAGGGCATGACACCTTTGTAGCTTTCGCTGATGGGCACGTCCTTGGCCAGCCCGTTGACCACATAGACGTTCAGCCCCACCGGCGGCGCCAGCATGCCGAAACCGACGGTCATCAGCACCATGATGCCGAACCAGATCGCGGTGGACTCCTTGGCCATGCCGAAGTCCAGGCCCATCACCATGGGAAAAAAGATGGGAATCGTCAGCAGCAGCATGGACAACTCGTCCATCACGGCACCCAGCACCACGTAGAACAGCAGGATGGCCGTGACGACCATCAGCGGCGACAAGCCCCAGCCGCCGACCACGCCGGCGAGCTGGTTGGGCACCTGCGTCAGGGCCAGTGCGGAGTTCATCAGGTCGGCGCCTATGAAGATCAAAAAGATCATGGCCGAGCTTTCCGCCGTGGCATAAAAACACAGCTTGAACTTGGCCCAGGTGATTTCGCGCTTGAGCAGGGCCGCCACGAAGGTGGCGGCCGCGCCCACGGCCGCGCCTTCGGTGGGTGTGAACAAACCACCGTAGATGCCGCCGAAGACGATCACGAAGATGATGGCGATGGGCAGTATTCCCAGCAAGGAGGCCAGCGTCATGGGCGGCCTGTCATTGTCCACTTCGGGCGCCTGTCCGGGCACCAGCCGCACATAGATGGCGATGGCCACCATGTAGCCGAACATCGCGATGATGCCCGGCACCATGGCCGCGGCAAACAGCTTGGCGATGTTCTGTTCGGTGAGGATGGCGTAAATCACCAGCGGCACAGAGGGCGGGATCAAAATGCCCAGCGTGCCGCCGGCCGCCAGTGTGCCCGTGGAAAGGCGGCCCGAGTAGCCGTGGCGTTTCATCTCGGGCAGCGCCACGCCGGTGATGGTGGCGGCTGTGGCCACGGAAGAGCCGCAGATGGCGCCGAAGGCCGCGCACGCGAGAACCGACGCCATGGCCAGACCACCCTTGAAGCCGCCCATCACACCCGCCGCGAAACCGAAGAGGGCTCGGCTGATGCCGCCCTGCGTCGCGAAATGCCCCATCAGGATGAAAAGCGGGATCACCGACAGGTCGTAGCTGGCGAAGCGCGCGAAGGCCTGGGTGTTGAGGAAGCTGGAAAACGGCCCCCAGCCGGTCTGCATCACGTAGCCGATGGCGCCCGCGGCGAACATGGTGATCGCGATGGGCACGCGCACGGCCATGAAGACCAGCATGATGCCGAAAATGATCAGGGCGAGCGTGATGGAGCTCATATGTGCGCCTCCAGCTCGTCCAGCGGATTGTGCGGCTCATGGGCATCGCCGAAGCCGAACACGGATTGGTAAATACCGATCACGCAGGTCAGCACAAAGGGCGGGACCATGGTGGCGTACACCGTCCATTCCGGGAAGCCCAGGATCTGGGTTTCCGAATGCGTGTTGTAGGAGTTGAGGCCTCCCAGCACGGTCCGCCAGGCCAGCAGGCCGAAGATCAGGCCCAGCAGCAGTGCACCGAAGCGGTCCAGCCTGTCGTTGGACGTCCGGCTGAGTTTGGCCGTGAAAAAGTCCACGATGATGTTGCCGCGCTGGATCTGGCAAAAAGGCATGAAAAGCGCGATGGCCGCGCCGGTGACCACGCCGGTGAGTTCAAAGTCGCCGACCAGGGTGGCGCCGAGCAGGTTGCGGCCTATCAGGCTGGCGCAGGTCATCAGCGTGATGGCCGTGAGCAGCACGCCGGCCAGCACGGCGCAGAGTTTCGCGAGGGACTGCAGGATTTTCAAGAAGGGTCTCCGAAAAACGAACGTGGTCTCGGGAACTCCCCCAAACCGCATGGGCCGATTATCAGAACTGCGGCTTGATCCGGGCAGGTGGGTTACCCCGAGGCTGCCCGGGTATTTGCGCGGTGATTAAAACAGATGTGCGTTTATCGCGCAAACCGCCCGCCCATAAAAAACGGCCGCGCGGGGCGGCCGTTTTTCCTTGTCCATACCGCATTCCCGCCTGCGTGAGGGCGAGGGCGTGCAGCTTTATGGACTTACGCGACCTTGACGGTCAGCGTTCCGAGGCCGGCCACGCTGCCGACCATGGTGTCGCCCGAGACCACCGCCGCCACGCCTTCAGGCGTGCCGGTGTAAATCAGGTCGCCGGGCTGCAGTTCCCAGGCGGCCGACAGGTGCTCTATGGTTTCGGAGATGTTCCAGATCAGCTTGGAGACATTGCTGCGCTGGCGGTCCGTGCCGTTCACCTGCACATACAGCTCGGCGTTGTTCACGTCGCCGGCCTGGGCCACAGGCGTGATGGGGCCGATGGGCGCGGAGTGGTCGTAGGCCTTGCCGATGCACCAGGGGCGGCCCTGTTTTTTCATCTCGCCCTGCAGGTCACGGCGCGTCATGTCCAGGCCCACGGCGTAACCGTAGATGTGCTTGTGCGCATCGGCGGCCTTGATGTTTTTGCCGCCCGTGCCGATCGCCACTACCAGCTCGATCTCATGGTGCAGGTTTTTCGTCAGGCTGGGGTAGGGAATGGTGCCGGTGCTGCCGGCATCCACCGCGACGATGGCGTCGGCGGGCTTCAGGAAGAAGAAGGGCGGCTCGCGGCCGGTGAAGCCCATTTCCTTGGCGTGCTCTTCGTAGTTGCGGCCCACGCAGTAAATGCGGTGAACCGGAAACCGCTCTTTCGTGCCGGTGACGGGGACGGACACCGTGGCGGGTGGGGTGATGACAAAACTCATGACAACCTTTCTTCTCTGTGTATGCCCAGGGCTTGGTGCACCGGGCGGTCTGAAAAACTGAACAGCACACAACCTTGCGCCGAACGCAATTGCGCAGTGTGCCACGACGGAATCACAAAATGGTCGCGCGGGCCGAACTCGAAAACCTGGGTCTCGCCGTTGCGCTCGATGTGAACAGTACCCGAGCCTTCGACCACGCTGAACACCGCGCCGTCGGTCTGGCGCCAGGGCTTGCCGACAAAACCCGCCGGCAGGCGCTGCATGAAGGTCGCCATGGTCGGCATGGGCGAGCCGCCTGTGGCCGGGTTCACATAACGCAGCTTGACGCCGTCCCAGGCATCGACGTCGGCATGCGTCTCCAGCTGGTGCAGGGTTTCGCGGGTGCGCTCGTAGGGGTAGCTGAAGATCGGCGAGGTCTGGCCGAAGGGCGCGTCATAGCGCATCGGCAGCATATTGGCGCCGTAGCGGTGGCTGCTGATGCCCAGGGGCTTGGTGACTTCCTGCTGTTTGGCGCCGCCGTTCTCGGCAAAACCCGCGTCGAAGAAACGCAACATGGGAATGTCCAGGCCGTCCAGCCAGACCACCGGCGTGTCGGATTCGACGCGGCCTTCATGGCCGTGGTCGTGCCAGGTCCAGCTGGGCGTGATGATGAAGTCGCCGGGTTTCATCAGCGTGCGCTCGCCGTCCACCGCGGTGAAGGCGCCATGGCCTTCGACGACAAAGCGAAGCGCGCTTTGCGTGTGGCGGTGGCTGGGTGCGATTTCGCCCGGCATGATGACCTGCAGGCCCGCGTACAGCGACTGCGTGATGCAGGACTGCCCGCGCAGGCCGGGATTTTCCAGGATCAGCACGCGGCGCACCGCTTCTTCGGCGGTGATCAACCGGCCCGACTGCATCAGGAAGGGATGCACGTCGGCGTACTTCCACAGCGCCGGCTGGCAAGGCGTGCTGGGCGATGGCGGCACCAGCGCATGCAGCACTTCCCAGAGCGGCGTCATGCTGTGCGCCGAAATGGCGTCATAAAAAGCCTTGCGCGCGGCGCCGTTGGGCACCGCGGGCTGGCCGTGGGCGGGAGGGGGCGTCATGTCCATGGTGGGTATCCAGTCTCTTTGGGTTAAAGATCGCCGTCGTCGTTATCAAAATACACACCGTCCTGCGTGAGCAACTGCTGCAATTTCTTCACGTCGATGTCGGAAAAAGCTTGGCTCGCGCCCGGCATGGCCGCTGCCGTGCCGGCCGCCTGGCCCATCACAAAACAGCCGCCGCTGGCGCGCGCGGCCGACTGGCCTTCATGCGTCATCGAGGCGCAGCGCCCGGCCACCAGCAGGTTGGCAACGCCCTGGGGCACCAGCATGCGCCAGGGCAGCTCGTTGTAGGCGAGGCCCTGGGGCGCGTCCACATTGCGCGGAAATTTCCAGTCGATGCGTCCGTCGGCATGCAGCTCCATCGGCCAGGCGTTGACGCCGATGGCGTCGTCGAAACGCGCCGAGGAAAGGATGTCTTCGCCGCTCAGCGCATACAAGCCCTGGATGCGGCGCGTCTCGCGTATGCCGACCTGGGGCGCGATGTCCACGATGGCGGACTCCGCGAAGCCCGGTACTTCATCGCGCAGGAAGCGGAAGTATTCGGTGATCTGCCGCCGGCCTTCGAGTTCGCCTTCGCTGAGCTGGCGCGCGTCGGTGGCGTCCATGGCTGTGCCCTGGGCGTTGCGGATCTGCGTGACGTTGGCGCGCCATTCGGTCGGGTTTTTCTGCGGGCGCAGGATCGCGCCTTCGCGCGGGAATTTGTAGCGGCCCGGGTGCCGTGCCTGGCTTTCGGCCATCAGGGTGTTGATGGCCTTGAACTCGCCCACCGCGGCCAGTGCGCGCGATGCATCGACATGGCCGACGCGGAACATGGTGGACGGGAACAGCGCGCTGCCGTGGCCGTCACCGAGCTCGAAAGGCACGCCGGCGAAGTTCGCCACGTCGGCGTCGCCCGAGCAGTCGATAAAACGCGTAGCGCGTATCGCCTGGCGGCCGGATTTGGTTTCCACCACCAGGGCGCCGATGCGATCGCCTTCCATCACCACGGCCGCGGCCCAGGCATGGAAGAGGATGTTGACGCCGCCGGCTAGCAGCAACTGGTCGGCCGCGCATTTGTAGGCCGAGACGTCGTAGGAGCGCACGCGGATACGGCCCTGCATGCCGTCCTGCGGCGCATTGAGGCCGCCCAGCGCGTCAATGCGTTGCAGCAGGTCGTCGGCGACACCGCGCACCACCTGCCGCATCTGGCCGTTCTTGCGGCCGTAAAGGCCCGCGAAATTGGTCACGCCGCCGGCCGTGCCCATACCGCCGAGGAAACCGTAGCGTTCAACCAGCAGGGTGCGCGCGCCGTGCCGGGCGGCGCTGACACTGGCGGCCAGGCCGGCCGGCCCGCCGCCCACGACGACGACGTCGAACTCCCCATAAACGGGCAGGCTGCGTGCGGGTTCGGTGATGGAGGTCATGGGTTTTTCATCTGCTTATTCAAGCTTGATTCCTTGCGACCGAATGATGTCCCCCAGGATGGCGGCCTCGTCCTTGACCCGGCTTTTGAGGCCCTCGGGCGAGGTGCCTACGGCCTGCCAGCCCTGGTTGAACAGCTTTTGCCGCGTGTCGGCATCGCGGATGATGCGCGGCACTTCCTGCGCGAGGCGCGCCTGCGCGGCTTTGGACAAGCCCGCTGGGCCTATCAGCGCCGTCCAGACTTCAAGGTTGACATTGGCCACGCCGGCATCGGCCAGCGGCGGCACTTCGGGTACCAGCGAAGAGCGCCCGCCGGCCAGGCCTATGGCCTTGAGCTTGCCGGAGCGCACATGCGGCATGGCCACGCCCGGCGGGATCAGCGCCATCTGGATCTGGCCGCCCAACATGGCGGTGACCACCTGCGGGTTGCCGGCAAAAGGCACGTGCACGGGGGTGAGGCCGGGCACGCGGCTTTTGAGCAGCTCCATGCCCAGGTGGGCAACCGAGCCGTTGCCGACCGAGCCGTAGTTCCAGCGGCTGCCGCCCTGGCGCGCGGCCGCGAAAAATTCAGCGCCGCTGGGCTCGTTCGCGGGTGCCACCAGCACCAGCGGCGCGGTGGCCAGCAGCGAGATGGGTGTGAAGTCTTTCGCCGGGTCGTAAGGTAGTTTGGGGTAAAGCAGTTTGGCCGAGGTCAGGTTGCCGTTGATCACGACACCCAGCGTATGGTCGTCGGTGGCCTTGGCGACCTGGTCGGCAGCGATGTTGCCCGATGCGCCGGGTTTGTTCTCGATGACCACCGGCTGGCCGAGCGCGCGGCTCAGCGGTTCGGCCAGTGTGCGCGCCGCCATGTCGGGGGTGGATCCGCCGGGAAAGCCCACGAGGATGCGCACCGGTTTTGTCGGCCAGGCGGCGGGCTCGGCTGCCACAGCGGATTGTGCGCAAACGGCGAAAAACACGGCGGAAAACAAGGCAACGGAAGGCTTCATGACGGTCCCTGAAACTTTAAAACCGTCATTGGAACAGTTTTGACGGCTCGATTCCGTCGTACATCCACTTCAGGCCCGCGAAGCCCGCGCTTTCGGTACCGCTCTGGAACATCTGGTTGCGAAGTTCGCGCTGCACGCCGGCCGCATGGTAAATATCACCATAAAAACGCGCCGTCAGCTGCACGCGGCCGGTGCGCAGGTAGCGGGCCTGCTGGTATTTCTGGAAGGCCTTGGGCACGTCGCCGCGGGTATGGCGCAGCGCTTCGCGCATGACCACCGCGTCCTCGATGGCCTGGCCGGCGCCCTGGGCCAGGTACTGCAGCATGGGGTGGGCCGCGTCGCCCAGCAGCGTCACGCGCCTGTCGGTCCAGTTTTTCACCGGCTCGCGGTCGCACAACACCCACATCTTCCAGGTTTCGATCTTGCCCAGCAGTTCCTTGACCTGCGGGCAGGCGTCGGCGAAGCGCTCGTTGAGCTCGGCCGTGTCGCCGAAGGTGTTCCAGCCTTCGTCGTATTTGTTGCTGTGGAACACGGCGACCAGGTTGAACAGCTCGCCGCGGCGCAGCGGGTAGTGCACCAGGTGGGTTTTTTCGCCGCCCCAGAGCAGCACGTCGTCGCTCCACAAATGGGCCGGCACGTCCTCGCGCTTGAGCACCGCGCGGTAGGCGATATGGCCCGAGACGCGGGGCTTGCCGTCACCGACCACGGCTTCACGGATGCGGCTCCACATGCCGTCGGCGCCTATCAGCGCGCTGCCTTCAATGGTTTCGCCGCCTTCGAGCCGCACCGTCACGCCGTCCGCCGACTGGTCAAAGGATTCCACCTTGGCGCTGGTGCGCAGGGTGACATTGGACTGGGCGCGGCAGGCGTCCAGGAAAACCTGGTGCAGGTCGGCGCGGTAAATCACGCCATAGGGGAAGCCGTAGGTTGCGCGGGCCAGGTCGCCCAGCGGTACACGCACGACTTTTTCGCCGGTGCGCACGTCGTTCATGCCCAGGCCGAGAGGAAAGAAGGCCACGCGGTTGATGGCCTCTGTCAGGCCCAGGTAGTCGAACATGCGGAAGATGTTCGGGCCCAACTGGATGCCGGCGCCGATTTCGCCGAAGCTCGCAGCCTGCTCGAACAAGGTCACGCGGTGGCCGTCGTGGGCCAGCACCATGGCCGCGGCCAGCCCGCCAATGCCGCCGCCCGAAATGAGGAGAGGGAGTGGGGATGTTTGTGCCATATGTGAGAGGATGGGTAAGGTGGGAGCCGGGGAAACAGATGGGGAATCGGGTTTCAGCGCCTTGATGATAAGTATACTTATTAATAAACCACCCTGGTAGATACCCTGAATTGCAAAGCGGGCCGTTAAACTCCGCACATGGCAAAAACTTTTAATTTCAGCGAAGCCCCGGGACACCTGATCCGCCGCGCGCAGCAGCTTGCGGTGGCGATCTTCATGGAGGAAACGGCCGGTTTTGACGCCACGCCGGTGCAGTTTGCCATCCTGAACGCCCTGATGGACGACCCCGGCGAGGACCAGATCACGCTGTCGGGCCGCGTCGCGTTTGACCCGGCCACCTTCGGTTCGGTGATAGGCCGGCTGGAGGCCAAGGGCTGGGTCAAGCGCGAGGCTGACCCCTCCGACAAGCGCCGCAAGCTGCTGTGGACCACGCCCGAAGGCGAAAAAGTCGCGCTGCAGATGAAGCGCGCTGTCGGCAAGACCCAGCAGCGCATCCTGGCCCCGCTGGACGAGAACGAGCGGGTGCAGCTGAACCAGCTGCTGGCCAAGCTGGTCACCGGCCACGAGAACGACGGCCGGTAGGCGGCGACCAAGCTGTGGACCAATAAAAAACGGGGCTTCAAGCCCCGTTTTTTATGGAGTCCGACCCAACCTCAGGCCGATTTGGCGACCAGGTCGAAATGTTCCACGGTGGGCGTGCCGGCGAAAAACGGCCCGACGATGGCGCGCCAGTCGGCAAAGGCCGGCGACTGGCGGAAGTCGACGGTGTGGTTTTCCAGCGTATCCCAGAAGATCTGCAGGATGTAGCGCTCCGGGCTTTCAATGCCTTTGTTGACCTTGAAACCCTGGAAGCCCTTGGCCTTGGAAATCACTTCGCGGAGGCCGCGCTGTATGGCTTCGTCAAAAGCGGCCTGCTGGCCGGGGTGGATGCGGATGTCGGCGAGTTCGAGAATCATGAAGCTTCCTGTCCTTGTTAATACTGGGTGACCGGCAACTCTACCGTCAATCCGTCGAGCGCGGGCGTGAGCTTGATCTGGCAGCTCAGGCGGCTGGCGGGACTGCGCGGCGCGGCGGTGAATTCCAGCATGCCCAGCTCCTCACCGTCGGGCGGCGGCAGGCTGGACGCGTAGGGCTCCCGCACGTGCACATGGCAGGTGGCGCAGGTCAGCAGCCCGCCGCAGTCGGCGGCGATGCCCTCAATGCCGGCCGCCACGGCGGCTTCCATCAGGCTTTTGCCGGGTTTTCCTTGCGCCGAGGTGGCGCGGCCGTCGGCCGCGATGAAATGAAGGGTGATCATGAAGTGTGCGGTGGCCTGTTGGGCCGTCAGATGCGGCTGAAGTATTCGCGCCTTTGCCAGTCGTCCTTGTCCTCGGCGTCGGCATGGCGGGCGATTTCGGCCTGTTTGATGTGGATGAGGTGGCCGATGAAAGTATCGCCGAAGGCGGCCACAAGCACGGTGTCGGCTTGGAGCGCTTCCAGCGCCTCGCCCAGGCTGGTCGGAATTTTGTTGGTGCCGGCGCCATAAGGTGCGTCGGTGGCCGGCGGGGCCTTGAGGCGGCGCGCGATGCCGTCCAGCCCGGCGTGGATTTGCGAGGCCAGGTAGAGGTAGGGATTGGCGGCGGGTTCGCCCAGGCGGTTTTCAATGCGCGTGCTGTTGTCATTGCATTGGCCGACCACCCGCAGCATGGCACCGCGGTTGTCGCGGCCCCACAAAATCGATTGCGGCGCCAGCGCGTTGGGCCGGAAGCGCCCGAAGCCGTTGATGGTGGGCGTGCAGAAAGCCGTCATGCCGCGCGCACGGGCAAGCAGCCCGGCCAGGTAGTGTTCGCCGGTTTCCGAAAGCGTGTATTGCGCGTCCGACGGCGTCGTGCCGGCTGCGGGGCTGGCGCGCTTGAACAGGTTGCCGCCGCTTGCCAGGTCCACCAGCGACTGGTGCAGATGCCAGCCGCTGGACATGATGTTCGGGAAGGGCGGCCGGCACATAAAAGTCGCGTGGTAGCCGGCGCGCCGCAGCGCCTGCTTGACCGCGCTGCGAAACAGCACCATGTTGTCGGCAGCCGCCAGTGCATCGGTGGCCTCGAACACCGCCTCGACCTGGCTGGGGCCGAGTTCGATTTCCAGCGACAGCAAGGGCAGGCCCAGCGCCTGCGCCGTGCGCTGCACGATGCGCAGCGGCTCCTCGGCCATGTCCGCCCACTGCTCGGACAGCAGGTGGTAGCCGGGGTGGATCATGCTCACCTCGGGCGGCAGGCCGGGCCAGCCGGCCAGTTCCGGGTCCAACTGGGGCTGCAGTCCACCCTCGATGATGCGGTAGATGTGGAACTCGATCTCCAGCCCGCACTTCATGCCGTAGCCGGCTTGCGCCAGTTTTGCCAGCGCGTTCTGCAGCACCCGGCGCGTGTCGAGCTCTACCGGCCTGCCGTCGGGAAACCAGGGTTGGCACTGGAGCCAGCCAGTTTTGTCCGCCCAGGGCAATTCTTTCAGGCTGGCCGGGTCGGCCAGCAGCATCACGTTGGCGCCGAATTCAAAGCCCGGCAGTTCGGCCGCGCCGCCGGCCTCGAACACCTTGTAAGCGGTGCGGTCGGCCGTGTCCTTCAGCAGCAGCGTGCTGACCATGCCCACCCCGTCGGCCATGGCCTGCGCCGCGGCGGCTGCCACCAGCGTCTTGCCGCGCAGCATGCCGTGCAGGTCGCACCAGGCGAAGCGCACCAGCTCCAGGCCGCCCGCCTCGATGCGCCGCACGGCTTCGGCCTGCGCGGCCTGCCTCGCGGCGTCGTTTACGCCGCATTGCGCCGCGAAGCTCATGATTGTGTTGCGGTGTCGGCGGGAGTGGATGAAGCGGCCCTTGCCTCCAGCCAGGGCGCACCTTCCCGCTTGGCGCGGGCGGTGCTTTGCCACCATTGGGCCCATTCGCCGGCCGGCGCGATGCCGTCCACCGTGTCGGGGCCGGTGATCATCGCGGCCTGCGCGGGGTCGGCGATGCCGGGCGCCACGCCGCCGTTCTGCACGGTCTCAATCGCTTTCAGCAGCACGCGGCGGTTCGCCATGATGACCTTGTCGGAGGTGGCCAGGTGCTCGCGCGTGCGGTCCTGGATCGCGCCCATGCTTTCCACGGCCCACTGGTCGTGCACATTGATGTCTTCCTCGCCCATGCCCAGGTAGGTGCTGCTCATCTGCTCCTCGGCATTGAAGCCCCAGCCGTTGTGGCGGCCGGCTTTGGGGACGTAGTCGGGCAGCGCGATGAACTGCTGGCGCTGCGCGCGCATGCTTTCGCGGTCCAGCGGGCCGGCGAAGCTCGTGAAGAAGGTGTACCAGTAGGTGTTCGTGTCGTCCACCGGCACATGCATCTGGGTGATGGTCATGGTTTCCGACAGCGGAATCACAAAGGTCGCCGGGAAGATGGCGTTGGTCACGCGCACGTGGGTCAGCTTGTCTGTCATGGCGCGCAGCGCGGTCAGCTGCATGCCCCAGGGCTTGTTCTCGAAGCTGATGTCGGGCTGGGCGAACTCGCGCATGATGCGCGTCATCGGCCACTGCTCGCCGTCCTTGCTGCCGGCGCTGGCGCTGCGGAACTGCTTGCCGGCCGGGTTCTGGCCGATTTCGTCCAGCGGGTTGTCCTGCAAAAAGCGGTGCAGAAAAGACGGGTGCGCCGGGTCTATGCCGACCTCGAAGGCCTGCAGCCAGTTGGCGTTCCACAGGCCCTTGAAGGCAAAGCTGTGCGTGGCCGGCGCGTTGAAGCAGTCAAACGCGGGGAAGGGCGGCGGTGTGCTGCCTTCGTCGCCCAGCCAGGCAAACAGCACGCCGGCTTTTTCAACGACGGGGTAGCTGCGCTGGCGTATGCGTTCGCACAGCTTGCTGCCGGTGGGCTCGGCCGGTGTTTCGAGGCAGCGGCCGTCGGTCGCGAATTTCCAGCCGTGAAAAGGGCAGCGCAGGCCGCCGCCTTGTTCCAGGCTTTCCCGCCGTCCGAAGGACAGGTCGGCGCCGCGGTGGGCGCAATCGCGGTCCAGCAGGCCCCAGGCGCCCGAGGCGTCCTTGAACAGCACGAGGTCCTGGCCGAAGAGCTTCAAGGCCTTGACTGGGCGGATTTCCATGCGCGGGTCCAGCGCCGGGTTGAACTCGTCCACCAGCGCGGCGGGTTGCCAGTACTGCCGCAGCAGCCGGCCGCAGGGGGTGCCGGCGGTGATGCGGGTCAGCAGTTCGTTTTGTTCGGCATTCATGCGTGGGCCTTGTGGTGCAGGATAAACCTTGAAACGGTATCCCAAATTTAAAATTCAGTGTACATTCACCGCCATGAACTTGCAAGAAACCGTTTTGATGCAGTTGCGGGACCTGATCCTGCGTGGCGAGTTCGAGCCCGGCCAGCGCCTGGCCGAGCAGCAACTGGCCGAGCGCCTGGGCGCCTCGCGCACGCCGGTGCGGGCCGCGCTGGTCACGCTGGAGCAGGAGGGCTTGGTCGAGGCCAACGACACCGGCAAATACCTGGTGCGCCAGTTCACGCCCCGCGAAGTGGCCGACGCGATCGCGGTGCGCGGCCACCTGGAAGGCATGGCGGCGCGCCTGGTGGCTGAACACGGCGTGTCGCGCCAGCTGCAGCTCGATCTGCAGTCCTGCCTCGACGAAGGTGACCGCGCGCTGGCGGCCAACCCGCTGGGCTATGAGAACTACGCCGCCTATGCCGCCATGAACGACCGCTTCCACGCGCTGATCCTGGAGGCCAGCGGCAACCGTGCACTGCAGCGCGCCATCGAGCTCAACGACAAGCTGCCTTTCGCCTCAGCCTCGGCCATGCTGCCCATGCAGTCCACGCTGGAGCAGGACCGCGACTGGATGCACTACGCGCACCGCCAGCACCACATGCTGTTCGCAGCGCTCAAGGCCGGTGAGGGCGCGCGCGCCCAGGCCCTGGCGGTGGAGCACACCGAGGTCGCGCAGATGAATATGCGCATGGCCCTGGAGCGGCGCGCTGAAACCCAGAGCCTGATGCCGGGCTTGCGCCTGGTGGTCGGGGGTTAGCGCTCGCCCAACAGCAGCTTCAAGTCCACCGAATCGGCCACAGCCTTGTTGCCGGCATCGCCCAGGTGCAGGTGGTCGCCCGAGTCATAGGCCGGCAATATCCTGAGCGCGTTTTGCGGGTCGCGCACCACCGCGTCGAAATCCAGCACCGCATCGAATTCGCCGCTGGCGCGTATCCATGCATTGATGCGCTGGCGCAGCGCATCTTTCGCTGGGCTGTAATAGTTCGTGATCGGTGAGCCCTGCATGGTCAGTGCGCCTTCGAAGGGCGTCAAGGTGGCGCCGACGATGCGCACGCCGCGGTTGCGCGCGCGGGTGATCAGCTGGCGGTAGCCGGCGATCAGGGCCTCGGCCTGTGTGGCCGGCTCTTGCGGTTCAAGCGTACTGCCGGGCCAACTGATGTCGTTGATGCCCATCAGCAGCACCACGCTGGCCACGCCGGGCTGGCCCAGCACGTCGCGGTCAAAGCGCGCCAGTGCATTGGGGCCCATATGGTTTTTGAGAACCCGGCCGCCCGAGATGCCGGCATTGAGCACGGCCACGTTCCGGCCGGCCAGGCGGCGCGCCAGGAAATCCGGCCAGCGCTGGTCCGTACCCGGTGTGGAGGCCGCGCCGTCGGTGATGGAATCGCCAAAAGCCACCACGCTGCGTGTGCCGGGCGCGGCTTCCACCAGCACCGCGCTCAGGAAGAGGCGGCTGTTCACCACGCTGTCAGCTTTGACGCTTGCCGCGCCGGCCGCATTGCCCGCCGCGACCTGCGCGGGTTGCAGGCCGTCCCAATGGATCGTCGTGAGGGGCGTTGCCTGCGGAAAGTAGAGGCTGACGGCCAGGCGCTGCAGCGGCGCAACGTCCATCGCGACCGGGTCGCTCACGAGGGGCGCACCTGCCGGCACGGTGGCCGTGGTGTGGCCGCCAAAGGTCAAGGCCAGGCTGGGCCCGCTGGTGCTGCCATCGGCATTGCCCGCTACCGCGATGCGGGCCGCGCCAATCTGCAAGGGCTGCCTGCCGTACTCGTTGGACAGCACGATGCGTACGCGCGAGCCGCCCACGCCGGCGCGCACGACCTGGCGCACCGTCTGGTCGCGCAGGCTGGCCGGAAGGCCCAGCGGCAGGACAAAGTCACCGGCCCAGACGGGCTGGGGGCTGGCCGTCCAGGCGGGGACCCAGTTGCCGTCGGCCGCTTGCGCCTGTGGAAGCCAGGCGGCGCACAGCAGCGTGAGGCAAAGGGTGGATAGAAGGGCGCGGAATTTCAGGAAGATGTTCATGGTGGCGGCGCTCAGCAGGTGACGGTGTTGACAGGCAGCCTGGCCTTGTCGCGTGACAGGCTGTACAGCGTGATGGCAATGCCCGCGACGGTGATCGATGCTGCCAGCCAGCTCAGTCCGCCCAGGCCGAAGGAGCTGCTCACGACCAGGCCGCCCAGCCAGGCGCCCAGCGCATTGCCCACGTTGAAAGCGCCTATGTTGAGGCTGGCCGCCAGGTTCTGGCCCGCGCCGTGCGCTTGCTGCAGCACGCGCATTTGCAGCGGCGCCACCGTCGCAAAAGAGGCCACACCCAGCAAGCCGACGAAGAGCACCGCGGCCACCGGCGAATGCAGCACAAAACCCATCGCACCCAGCACCAGCGCCGTCGCGCCCAGGGTGACCAGCAGGGACATCCTGAGGCCGCGGTCGGCCAGGCGCCCGCCCAGCAGGTTGCCGATGAAGATGCCGCCGCCGAACACCAGCAGGATGGGCGACACCGCGGCCTCGCTGAAGCCGGTGAGCTGGGTCAGTATGGGCTGGATGTAG
The DNA here is from genome assembly GCF_056405735.1 of Polaromonas sp. P1_F2. Lineage (NCBI taxonomy): Bacteria > Pseudomonadati > Pseudomonadota > Betaproteobacteria > Burkholderiales > Comamonadaceae > Polaromonas > Polaromonas sp. P1_F2. Next base: position 115,614 of record NZ_JBFUBN010000008.1, read on the forward strand.
GTGAAGATCGCGAACACGCCGGCAAAACCGAACACCGTCATCAAGAGGCCCAGCATCACTTGCGGGCGGGCCAGCCCGGCCAGTTCCTGCCGGATGGAGCCGTTGCCGTTTTCCGCCGCGCTGCGCGGCACGAAGACGGCCAGCACCAGAAAAGCCAGCAGGCCGATCAGCGCCACCACCCAGAAGGTGGAGCGCCAGCCGTAGTGCAGGCCCAGCCAGGCGCCGGCCGGCACACCGAGCAGGGTGGCCAGCGACAGTCCGCTGAACATGATGGCAATCGCCGAAGCCTTGCGCTCGGGCGCGACCAGGCCGGTGGCGACGATGGAGCCCACGCCGAAGAAGGTGCCGTGCGCCAGCGAAGTGATCACGCGCGCGGCCATCAGGCTGCCGTAGTCAGGCGCCAGCGCGCAGGCCAGGTTGCCCAGCGTGAAGATGGCCATCAGCGCCAGCAGCACGGTTTTGCGCGGCAGCTTGCGCGTGGCCAGCGTCAGCACGGGTGCGCCCACCGCCACGCCCAGCGCGTAGCCGGAAATCAGCAAGCCTGCCGAAGCGATGCTGACGCCGAGGTCGGCGGAGACCTGCATCAGCAGGCCCATGATGACGAACTCGGTCGTGCCTATGCCGAAGGAGCCGACGGTGAGGGCCAGCAGGCCTAGAGGAAGTGAAGTGGTTGATTTGCGCGCATCCATGAAAGTCGCCTGTGAAAAAGAGGATGCGACTAGTGTGGAGACGGAGCGGCATCTTGACTAGAATGTCCTGAAGACAATGATTTGTGAATTGAATTCACAATAAACCGCGCCAGAATACCCACCATGCCCCGCATAGACGTCAACCGCTCCGGCGAGATGGAAGCTTTTGTCCAGGTGGTGGACAAAGGCGGTTTTTCGGCCGCGGCGCGCCAGCTGTGCATGACGCCTTCGGCTGTCAGCAAGCTGGTGACCCGGCTGGAAGCGCGGCTCGGCACGCGGCTGGTGAACCGCTCCACCCGCAAGCTGCAGCTCACGCCTGAAGGCACGACGTTTTACGAACAAAGCACGCGCGTGCTGGCCGACATGGACGAGGCCGAGCGTGGCGCGGCCGCTGGCGCCATGCCACGCGGGCGCGTCAGCATCAACGCCAGCATGCCGACCGCGCACCGCCTGCTGCTGCCGCTGGTACCGGCCTTCCACGAGCGCTATCCCGACATCTCGCTGGACATCACGCTGACCGATCGCGTGGTCGACCTGCTGGACGAACGCACCGACGTGGCGATACGCTGGGGGGCGCTGGCGTCGTCGCAACTGGTGGCTCGGCACCTCGGCGACACGGCGCAGCTCATCGTCGGCAGCCCCGCCTACCTGGCACGCCACGGCACGCCGCGCACGCTGCAAGACCTGGAGGCGCACCAGCGCCTGGCCCACACCTTCAAGCGCAACATGCATTACTGGCCGGTGCGCGTGGACGGCCAGATCCAGCAACTGCCGATCACCGGCTATGCGCGCGCCAGTGACGGCGAGGCGCTGCGCCACCTGGTGCTCGCGGGTGCGGGGCTGGCCCGCATGTCCATGTTCCACATCCGCCGCGACCTTGATGCGGGCCGCCTGGTGACGGTGGCAGAGGACCTCAACCCGGGTGAGCGCGAGCCCATCCACGCGGTGTTTGTCGGCCGGGGCGGCCGCCTGCCTGCGCGTGTGCGCGTGCTGCTGGACTTCCTGGTGGAGCAGGTCACGCAGGAGGTGCTCGATGCCGGCGGCGTTGGTCCGGATTACCAGCCCTGACAGCCCCGGGGGCGGCTTGCAGGAATACCCCATCAGTACTTGCCACTAGATAGCTTCCCTATGGTTGCCGCGGCACAACTTGCCTAGCATTGGTAACAAGTCGTAAGGCAACAAGGGCCGCTCCGGCCATGGAGGATGTCTATGCACCGCATTCCTGTTCGCATCCTGGGTTTTGCCCTGTTGCTGCTGTCGCTGGCCGGCTCCGGCTTTGCGCAGGAGCGTTTCACGCCTTCCGCCGACGGCCAGGAGGTCACCGACAGCCGCACCGGCCTGATCTGGCGCCGCTGTGCCGAGGGCATGGTCTTCAAGGGCAAGGCCTGCACCGGGCAGGCAGCTTTCCTGAGCCAGCCCGATGCGGCCACGCGCGCCAAGGCGGCTTCCGCGCCGGGGGTCGAATGGCGACTGCCCATCCTCAAAGAACTGTCCAGCATCGTTTCTGCACGGGAAGCTGACGTCGACAAGGCGGCGATAGACCCCAATGCTTTTCCCGCCACGCCGGTCGCGCGCTTCTGGACTTCCAGCAGCACCGGCCCCGGCTATTTCACCTTTGTGGGGTTCAGCGACGGCAGCGCCGGTGAAGCCCCGCGCGCCACGACCGCCGCGGTGCGGCTGGTGCGCGGCGGCAAATAAGAAGAATTAGAAAGAAGAAAGGGTCTCAGTCCGCCGCCACCTGCAGCACCAGCTTGCCGAAGTTCTCGCCGTTGAAGAGCTTGAGCAGCGTCTCCGGGAAAGTGTCCAGGCCGACGACGATGTCTTCCTTGCTTTTCATGGAGCCGGCCTTGAGGTAGCCGGCCATCTCGGCCACGCCGACGTGGTAGCGGTCGGCGTAGTCGAACACCACGATGCCTTCCATGCGGGCGCGGTTCACCAGCAGCGACAGGTAGTTGGCCGGGCCCTTGACGGGTGTGGTGTTGTTGTACTGGCTGATCGCGCCGCAGATGATGATGCGGGCCCCGCGCGCCAGGCGCGCCAGCACCATGTCGAGGATTTCGCCGCCCACGTTGTCGAAGTAAATGTCTATGCCTTTGGGGCAGTGTTCCTTGAGCCCGGCGCGCACGTCGCCGTTCTTGTAGTCGATGCAGGCGTCAAAGCCCAGTTCCTTGACCACCCAGTCGCACTTGGCCTTGCCGCCGGCGATGCCGACCACGCGGCAGCCCTTGAGCTTGGCGATCTGGCCTACCGTCTGGCCCACCGCACCGGCCGCGCCCGACACCACCACGGTTTCGCCCGCCTTGGGCAGGCCGACTTCCAGCAGGCCGAAGTAACCGGTCATGCCGGGCAGGCCCAGCACATTGAGCCAGGAGGTCAGGCCCAGGCGCGGGTCTATCTTGAACATGCCGCTGCGTTTGACCTGGTCGGCCGGGATCAGGCAGTACTCCTGCACGTCGAGCGCGGCGTTCACATAGTCGCCCACGGCAAAGGCCGGGTTCTGCGAGGCGATCACCTTGCCCACGCCGCCGGCGCGCATCACGGCGCCGATTTCCACCGGCGGGATGTAGCTCTTGGCGTCGTTCATCCAGCCGCGCATGGCCGGGTCCAGCGACAGGTACAGGGTCTTGACGAGCACACCGCCCGGGCCGGGTTCGGCGACGGGCTCGGTGGTGAAGTTCCAGTTGTCGCGGGTGGGCAGGCCGACGGGGCGGCTGGCCAGGCGTATCTGGTGGTTGCTCAGGCTGGTGATGGCGCTCATGGTAGGTGTCTCCGCTGAATCCGTTGAGAAGGGTGTCGCGGCAATGGTAGTGGCGGCATGGCCTTGCGTCAGTCGCGCAGGCGATTCGCGCAGCGGGCCGCGACGGTTTCGGTTTATGCTTTAGAGATGAAACTCCACAACTATTTCCGCTCTTCTTCGTCGTTTCGTGTACGCATCGCGATGGAGCTCAAGGGCCTGAGCTACGACTACATTCCCGTGCACATCGCCAAAGGCGAGCACAAGCAGCCGCCTTACGCCGCCCTGGCCGCCGACACCCTGGTGCCGCTGCTGGAAGTCGACGGCGAAAAACTTTCGCAGTCCATGGCCATCATCGAATACCTCGATGAAAAACACCCCACGCCGGCCCTGTTGCCCGCCGACGCGCTGGGCCGTGCCAAGGTGCGCGCGCTGGCCCAGTCCATTGCCTGCGAAATCCACCCCATCAACAACCTGCGCGTCCTCAAATACCTGGTCAAGGAACTCAAGCTCGACGAAGCTGCCAAGAACGCCTGGTATGTGCACTGGTGCCGCGAAGGGCTGGAAGCCTTTGAGCGCCAGCTGACCCAGTTGCCCGCCTCAACATACTGCTACGGCGACACGCCCACGCTGGCCGACTGCTGCCTGGTGCCCCAGATCTTCAACGCCAAGCGATTCAACGTGAGCTTTGATGGGCTGCCGCGCACCATGGCCGCCTTTGACGCTTGCATGGCGTTGCCGGCTTTCCAGAAGGCCCAGCCTTCTTCCTGCCCCGACAACGAAGCCTGAGCTCGCCGTGCATGCGGATTGGCTGATTCCCGACTGGCCTGTGCCGGCCGGTGTGCGGGCCGTGTTCACCACCCGTGCCGGCGGCCTGTCGGATGCGCCTTATGACAGCATGAACCTGGGCGACCACGTCGGCGACCTGCCGGCCAAGGTGGCTGCCAACCGTTCTTTACTGCGCCAGGCTTTGGGCGGCCACGTGGTGTTCCTGCAGCAGGTGCATGGCAGCGAGGTGCTCGCGCTCGATGCCGCCACGGACGACGGCCAGCAGGCCGATGCCTGCGTGACCCGGGATGCCGGCGTGGCCTGCACCATCATGGTGGCTGATTGCCTGCCGGTTCTGTTCGCGACTGAAGACGGCGCGATGGTGGCCGCCGCGCATGCAGGCTGGCGCGGGTTGGCAGGCGACAAAGGCGGAAAGGGTGTTCTTGAGTCGGTGCATGCCGCGATGAAGACCGATGCCCACATCCTCGCCTGGTTGGGCCCCTGCATAGGGCCTTCGTCTTTTGAGGTCGGCCCTGAAGTCAAGGCGGCATTCGAGGCTGTTCAGCCAGAGGCTGCCAGCCTGTTCGTACCCACCGGCGCGGGCAAATACCTGGCCGACCTGCCGGGCTTGGCGCGGCTGCGCCTGCAGGCGATGGGCATTACCGATATTTATGGCAATGACGGCAGCGATGCCTGGTGCACGGTGCTGAATCCTTCGCGGTTTTTCTCGCACAGGCGCGACGCCGGTCCCACCGGCAACGGCTTCGGCACGACGGGACGCATGGCCGCCTGCATCTGGCGCGCCTGAAGCGCTTCCGTCAGGGATTTTTGGGCGTTGCTTCCGCGGCAGGCACTTGGACTTCGGCGGTTTTTTCGCGTGCGGCCTCCGCATCTGCAGTTTGCTGCAGGAGTTCTTGCGCCGCGCGCTTTTTGAGGGCCTTGCTGCGCGCGGGCGCGCCCATCAGGTAAACCACCAATGCCACAGGGCCCAGTCCATAGAGTACAAAGGTAAACACCGCCCCGAGGACCGTGCCGTTGCTGTTAGTAGCTTCGGCAACGCTCATCATGAGCACCACATAAATCCAGGCGATGACAACCAAATACATAAATACTTGAAACTCTGCGTGCGGTCAGTAATTTTTAAAGCAAATCCTACGATACTGATGGTGTGCTCAAAAGAGTCACCGAGACTCAACATGATCGGGGAGACAGATGAATTCTGACGCAAACCGGGCCCAGGCGGCCCGTCAGATGCAAGAGACCTTTGCCGCGGGCCTGCAGCAGGCCATGGGCGCAATGGCAAACGGCGGCATGCCGCCTGGCTTTGGCTTCCCCAACGGCGCGAATGGGGCTCAGAGCGCCCAGGGCCAGCCCCTGCTGCAGTTCGACCCCACCAAGCTCCAGGAATTGCAGCAACGCTACATCGCGGACGCTTCAGCCCTGTGGAACCAGGGCCTGCAAGACGGCGCCGACACTCTGGTGGCCTCCGACCGGCGGTTTTCCAATGAAGCCTGGAAGGCCAACCCGGTCTCGAAATTCTCCGCTTCCACCTACCTGCTGAATGCGCGCACGCTGATGGAACTAGCCGACGCCGTGCAGGCGGACGCGAAGACGCGCGCGCGTGTGCGCTTTGCCGTCGAGCAGTGGATGGCGGCCACCGCGCCCAGCAATTTCCTGGCGCTCAATGCCGAGGCCCAGCAAAAAGCCATCCAGAGCCAGGGCGAAAGCATTGCACAGGGCATCACCAACCTGCTGCACGACATGAAGCAGGGCCACGTGTCCATGACCGACGAACGTGTCTTCGAGGTCGGCAAGAACGTCGCCACCACCGAAGGCGCGGTGGTGTTTGAAAACGAATTCTTCCAGCTGCTCGAATACAAGCCGCTCACGCCCAAGGTCTATGAAAAGCCCTTTCTGCTGATCCCGCCCTGCATCAACAAGTTCTACATACTTGATTTGCAGCCCGAGAATTCGCTGATCCGCTATGCGGTCAGCCAGGGCCACCGCACCTTTGTGGTCAGCTGGCGCAACCCCGACGAGTCCATGGCCGGCAAGACCTGGGACGACTACATCGAGCATGCCGCCATCAAGGCCATCGAGGTGGTGCAGGAGATCACCGGCGCCAAGACGCTGAACGCCCTGGGCTTTTGCGTCGGCGGCACCATCCTGGGCACGGCGCTGTCGGTGCTGGCCGCACGCGGCAAGAAGCCGGTGGCCAGCGCCACCTTGCTGACCTCATTCCTCGACTTCAGCGACACCGGCATCCTGGACATCTTCATCGACGAAACCTCGGTCAAGTACCGCGAAGCCGAGATGGGGCAGGGCGGTTTGCTCAAGGGCCAGGACCTGGCGTCCACCTTCAGCTTTTTGCGGCCCAACGACCTGGTCTGGAACTACGTGGTGGGCAACTACCTCAAGGGCGAAACGCCGCCCCCCTTCGACCTGCTTTACTGGAACAGCGACTCCACCAACCTGCCCGGGCCTTTTTACGCCTGGTACCTGCGCAACACCTATTTCGAGAACAACCTCGTCAAGCCCGGCAAGGCCGTGGTCTGCGGACAGAAGGTCGACCTGCGCAAGGTCGACATCCCGGTCTACCTCTACGGCTCGCGCGAAGACCACATCGTGCCGGTTGGCGGTGCCTACGCCTCCACCCAGCACCTGCCGGGCCCCAAGCGTTTTGTGATGGGCGCTTCGGGCCACATCGCCGGCGTGATCAACCCGCCGGCCAAGAAAAAACGCAGCTACTGGACGCGCGACAAGCTGCCCCAGGGCAAATACCCCGCCACCCAGGCCGAATGGCTCAAGGGCGCGACCGAGCACCCCGGCAGTTGGTGGACGGACTGGTCGGACTGGCTCAAGGGCCATGCCGGCAAGCAGGTCACCGCGCCCAAGGCCTACGGCAGCCGCAAACACCAGGTCATAGAACCCGCGCCGGGCCGCTACGTCAAGGCCAGGGCCTGAGGCACCGCGCGCGCAGCCCTGTCATCATCTTTTAAAAACCATCTCCGAAACTTCATAAGGGAAACACATCATGGAAGACATCGTTATCGTTGCAGCCGGCCGCACCGCCGTGGGTAAATTCGGCGGCTCGCTGGCCAAGATTCCCGCGACCGAATTCGGCGCGGCCGTCATCAAGGGCGTGCTGGAGCGTTCCGGCCTCAGCGCCGACCAGATCGGTGAAGTCATCCTGGGCCAGGTGTTGACGGCCGGTGTCGGCCAGAACCCGGCGCGCCAGTCCGTCATCAAGGCCGGCTTTCCCAACGGTATCCCGGGCTTGACCATCAACGCGGTTTGCGGCTCCGGCCTCAAGTCGGTGATGCTGGCGGCCCAGGCCGTGGCCACGGGCGACAGCGAAATCGTGATCGCCGGCGGCCAGGAAAATATGAGCGCCGCGCCGCACGTGCTCAACGGTTCGCGCGACGGCCAGCGCATGGGCGACTGGAAGATGGTCGACTCCATGATCGTCGACGGCCTGTGGGACGTCTACAACCAATACCACATGGGCATCACCGCCGAGAACGTCGCCAAGAAATACGGCATCGACCGCGCGGCGCAGGACGCGCTGGCCCTGGCCAGCCAGACCAAGGCCGCGGCCGCGCAGGACGCCGGCAAATTCAAGGATGAAATCATCCCCATCACCATTCCCCAGAAGAAGGGCGACCCAGTGGTGTTTGCCGCCGACGAGTTCATCAATCGCAAGACCAGCGCCGAAGGCTTGGCCGGCCTGCGCCCAGCCTTCGACAAGGCCGGCGGCGTGACGGCCGGCAATGCCTCGGGCCTGAACGACGGCGCCGCCGCCGTGATGGTCATGACGGCCAAAAAAGCCGCGGCGCTGGGCCTCAAGCCCCTGGCGCGCATCGCCAGCTATGCCACCACCGGCCTGGACCCGGCCTACATGGGCATGGGCCCGGTGCCGGCCTCGACCAAGGCGCTGCAGCGCGCGGGCTGGAAAGCCCAGGACCTGGACCTGCTCGAGATCAACGAAGCCTTCGCGGCCCAGGCCTGTGCGGTCAACAAAGAAATGGGCTGGGACACCAGCAAGGTCAACGTCAACGGCGGCGCCATCGCCATCGGCCACCCGATCGGCGCCTCCGGCTGCCGCATCCTGGTGACGCTGCTGCACGAGATGGCGCGCCGCGACGCGAAAAAAGGCATCGCCAGCCTGTGCATAGGCGGCGGCATGGGGGTTGCCCTCACACTGGAGCGCTAAGCTTGCGGTAACTATGTTCCAACAGGCACATATCGTGCATACGAAGCGATAGCGTTCAGGGAACGCAGTGGAACAGTTCTACGGTATTCAGAGAATTCACAAAATCATTCAAGGAGATCGCAATGGCAAAAAAAGTAGCGTACGTCACGGGCGGCATGGGCGGCATTGGAACCGCCATCTGCCAGCGCCTGGCGAAAGACGGGTTCACGGTGATCGCGGGCTGCGGGCCCACGCGCGACTACACCAAGTGGATTGACGAGCAAAAAGCGCTGGGCCACACTTTTTACGCCTCGGTGGGCAATGTCGGCGACTGGGATTCCACCGTCGCGGCCTTCGACAAGGTCAAGGCCGAACACGGCCCCGTGTCGGTGCTGGTCAACAACGCCGGCATCACGCGCGACGGCCAGTTCCGCAAGATGAGCAAGGCAGACTGGGACGCGGTGATCTCCACCAACCTCAACAGCATGTTCAATGTGACCAAGCAGGTCATCGAGGGCATGATCGAAGCGGGCTTCGGCCGCATCGTCAACATCTCGTCGGTCAACGGCCAGAAGGGCCAGTTCGGCCAGGTGAACTACTCCACCGCCAAGGCCGGCCTGCACGGCTTCACCATGGCGCTGGCGCAGGAAGTCGCGGCCAAGGGCGTGACGGTCAATACGGTGAGCCCCGGCTACATCGGCACCGACATGGTCAAGGCCATCCGCCCCGACGTGCTGGAAAAAATCGTGGCGGGCGTTCCGGCCAAACGCCTGGGGCAGCCCGAAGAAATCGCCTCCATCATTGCGTGGATCGCATCCGAAGAAGGCGGTTATGCCACCGGCGCCGACTTCTCGCTCAACGGCGGCCTGCACATGGGCTGAGTGCCGCGGGCGCGCTTGCCGCGCTTGTTGAAAAACCCGCTTCGGCGGGTTTTTTTATGGCCCGACGACCGCCGCGCCTGGGGGTTACGCGAAAAAGTCAGGGCAGAGCTTCGAAAGAAACATAGCGTCCCTTGACCTCAAGCGCGGTGTCGGGCTTTTCCGGCGTCTCCGCCGCTTGCTGGAATCCCAGCGACAGGAAGATGCCGTGCTCCGGCAGCCATACGTACTCCGAGCGGCGTTCGGCGGACTGCTCGCTGGTATGGCTGCGGCAACTGATCTTTGAATAGGCGCCGCTGAAGCCGGCGCCAATGCTCGTGCCGTCCAGCTGGCCCGAGCGCTCGCAATGCTGGCGGCGCTGGTAGCGCGTGGTTTGCAGCGTCAGGCTCTTGCCGTCTGTGTCGGATAAGCGGTCCATCACCAGGTCCAGCTTCCATGCGGCGGAGTCGGGTGCCCCGCCTTCGGGTTTGCCGCTGAGGGATTCAGCGGAGTCGTTGTACCAGCCGACCCGCCCCAGCAGGTCATGCACCAGCGGCGCGACTTCGCGGCTGCGCGTGTGCACCGAAAACAGGTTGCGAAAAAGGACGTAGCGCTCCTGGTAGATCACGCTGCGGCCTCCCAGGTCATACCAGTCGTCCTGGCGCATGACCAGGCCATTGCCCATGGGTTGCAGCGTCACGCGGATTTCAACTTCCACCAGTCCGGCCGGCGAGGAATAGCTGCGCCGGGTGGCGTACTTGAATGAGCGTGTGACGGGTTTGCCGAACGACGGATCCAGCACGGCTGCCGTGGCGACCACCTGGGGCGAAATGTCCGAGAGTGCCAGCGGCTGGTAGGGATGCAGGTAGGCGGCTACAGCCAGCACTACCGCGATCAACATCAACGGCGCCCACCAGTAGCCGATCAGCCGGTTTCGCGTGACGGAGGGCGTTGAAGTCGGCATGCGGCAATTGTAGGCAGCGCCATGCCGCCGGCCCCCTGGTTTACCCTCGATGGCGAGAGTTCGATTGGCCCTCTCCATGGCAAACGTCCTGCAAGGGCGTGGGGGTTTTGGCGGATGCCCGGCCGCGCATCTGTAGTAAATTCATTGAACGTGTTCTACGGGGACAGCCCGCTTGCCGGGCTGCGTCGCAGGCCTTCCTTGGAGCCTGAAAGGGTTCTTCACCGTTTCCAGAAGGAATCCCTCTCGCATGCCCCATAGCGTCTCCCTGATCAGCACCATCGCCGCCGGCCTGGGCCTGGCCCTTGTGTTTGGTTTTCTCGCGGTGCGGCTTCGTCTGCCCGCGCTGGTGGGCTACCTGCTGGCGGGCGTGATCATCGGGCCCTTCACGCCCGGCTTCGTGGCCGATGCGGAGATCGCCAGCCAGCTCGCCGAAATCGGCGTGATGCTGCTGATGTTCGGCGTGGGCCTGCATTTCTCGCTCGACGACCTGCTGGCGGTGCGCAAGATCGCGGTGCCCGGCGCCGTCGTGCAGATGACGGTGGCGACCGCGCTGGGCATGGGCCTTGCGCACTGGTGGGGCTGGAACCTGGGCGGCGCGCTGGTGTTCGGCCTGTCGCTTTCGGTGGCCAGCACCGTGGTGCTGCTGCGCGCGCTCGAGAGCCGCGGCATCCTCGATTCGGTCAACGGGCGTATCGCCGTGGGCTGGCTGGTCGTCGAAGACCTTGCCATGGTCCTGGTGCTGGTGTTGCTGCCGCCGCTGGGCGGCTGGCTGTCGGGCAAGGTCGATGCCGACGTCAACGCGCTGTGGAAAACGCTGGGCATCACGCTGCTGCAGGTAGGCGGTTTTGTGGCCCTGATGCTGGTGGTGGGACGCCGCTTCTTCCCCTGGGTGCTGTGGCAGGTGCAGCGCACCGGTTCGCGCGAGCTGTTCACGCTGTGCGTGGTGGCCGCCGCCGTGAGCATCGCCTTCGGCGCCACGGCGCTGTTCGGTGTGTCTTTTGCGCTGGGCGCTTTCTTCGCCGGCATGGTGATGCGGGAATCCGAGTTCAGCCACCGTGCCGCCGAAGAATCGCTGCCCCTGCGCGACGCTTTCGCCGTGCTGTTCTTCGTGTCGGTGGGCATGCTGTTCGACCCCTGGGTGCTGCTGGAGCGGCCGCTGCAGGTGCTGGCCGTGGTCGGCATCATCATCGTGGGCAAGACGCTCGCGGCCGGCGTGCTGGTGATGGCCTTCCGCTATCCGCTCAACACCGCGCTCACGGTCTCGGCCAGCCTGGCGCAGATCGGCGAGTTTTCCTTCATCCTGGTCGGCCTGGGCGCTTCGCTGGGCCTGCTGCCGCCCGAGGGGCAAAGCCTGGTGCTGGCCGGCGCCCTGATCTCGATCGCGCTCAATCAGCTGGTGTTCAAGGCGGTGGAGCCGCTGCAGCAGTGGATACTGGCCAAGTCGCCGCTGGCGCGCAAGCTCGAAGCGCGTGACGACCCGACCGCCGAACTGCCGGCCACCACGGACGAAAAATACCTGTCGCACCACGTGGTGCTGGTCGGCTACGGGCGGGTGGGGCGTCGCATCGCCGAGGCGCTCAAGGAAAATCACATCCCTTTTGTGGTGGCCGAGCAGAACCGCGAAGCGGTGGAGCGGCTGCGGGCGCAGGGCATGGCCGCCGTGTCGGGCGACGCGGTGGAGGCCGAGGTGCTGGTGCAGGCGCACATCGCGCAGGCGCGCATGCTGGTGATCGCCACGCCCGACACGCTGGACGTGCGGCAGATGGTGGCGACGGCACGGGCGCTCAACCCGGCCATTGAAATCGTGGTGCGCACCCACAACGAGGCCGAAGCGCGGCTGCTAGCCAGCGAGAAGGCCGGCAAGATTTTTCTCGGTGAGCATGAACTCGCGCAGTCCATGACCCGCCATGTGCTGGAGCGCTCCGGCGCGGCCGCGTCGGCCGCAACACCAGGCGCAAGCCACTAGCGCTGCCTCAGGCCGCGGCCAGCGCCGTGTCCATGAAAGGCGTGATGTTCTTCATCGCGCGCGCGACGTAGTCTTCTTTTTCTCCCACGGGTGCGACGTAGTGCATCGCGCTGCGCGCTTCCTCCAGGCCCACCAGGCGGGCAATCACCCAGGCGGCCAGGTACTGCGACGCCAGGCAGCCGCCCGCCGTGGCGACATTGCCCCTGGCCACGAAGGGCTGGTTCAGCACCTCGACACCGGCTTCCTCGACCCAGGGTTTGGTCGTCAGGTCGGTGCACGCCGGCACACCATTGATCAGGCCCAGTTTTGCCAGCACCAGCGTGCCCGAGCACTGCGCGCCCAGCAACTGGCGTGAAGGGTCCAGCCGCAATTGCGCCATCAAGGCCGCATCGGCGACCACTTCGCGCGTGCGCATGCCGCTGCCGACGATGACCGCGTCGGCCGTGCCGGCCTCGGCAAGCGAGGCTTGCGCTTCAAGCACCACGCCGTTCATGGACCGGACGCGCACGGCCGGGCTGGCGATGGAGACTCGCCAGCCAGGCAGCTTGACCCGGTTGAGGATGCCGAGCGCGATCAGCGAGTCGAGTTCGTTGAAGCCTTCGAAGGTGAGGATGGCGATGTGCATGGTGGAGGATTCTTTGTGATGGATATGGACGCGCGGCCTTAATTTTTGGCCCTGGCCCGCAGCACGGCCGAGCGTACCAGCGCCAGCCTGTCGTTGCCGAAATACATGTCCTCGCGGACAAAAAAGGTGGGCGAGCCGAAGGCGCCGCGGCGTATGGCTTCGTCGGTGTTGGCTTTGAGCTGCTCCTTGATGCCGGATGTGGCGATGCCCGCCGCGAACGCTTCAGCGTCAATCCCAACCTGGCGGCAAATGGCGGCCAGTACCTCGTCCTGCGAGATGTCTTCCTCGCGCGTGAAGTAAGCGGCGAAGGTGGCTTCAATGAAGGCCAGGTAATGCGGGCTGGCCGCCGCATCCTGCGCGATCCACAGGCAGCCGCGCATGGCCTTGACGCTGTTGACCGGAAATACCTTGGGCGGGAAGGCGATCTTCAGGCCCGCTTCGCGCGCGTTGTCTTGCACGTCCTTGAGCGTGTAGCGGTTTTTGGGAGTGTCCTTGTCTTCGCGCGCTGCGTAAATGCCTTTGTTGACGCTGTTGAAGATCCCGCCCACCAGCACCGGCTTCCAGGCTATGGTTTCCTGAAGCTCGGCCGCCAACGGCTGGATGTTGCGAAAGGCGATGTAAGTCCAGGGGCTGGAGCAGTCGAAGAAAAATTCAATCATGGTCTGTCTCTTGTGGGGGAAATCAGGAAGCCTTGTGAGCGCCTTCGCGCACGCTTTGCGCGGTCTGCCCGAACAGGGCCTTGCGCGCCTCTTCGGTCAGCGCCGGCGCGCGCAGCTCCTTGCCCAGGTCCAGTCCGCGTCTGACGGCGGGCCGTTCAAACAGGGCGTCGTACCAGCGCTGCACGTGGGGAAACTTTTGCAGGTCCACCTGCTGGGCCTTGTGCGTGCGGACCCAGGGGAAAATGGCCATGTCGGCAATGGAGTAATCGGTGCCGGCCACATGTGCGCCCGTGCGCGCCAGTTGCGCATCGAGCACGCCGTAAAGCCGGTCCACCTCTTTGCCGTAGCGCTCCATGGCGTAGGGGATTTTCTCGGGTGCGTACAAAAGAAAGTGGCCGTTTTGTCCCGCCATGGGGCCCAGCCCGCCCATCTGCCACATCAGCCATTGCAGGGCCTGGTAGCGCTCACGCAATCCCGTGGGCAGGAAGCGGCCGGTTTTTTCGGCCAGGTAGAGCAGGATGGCGCCGCTTTCAAACACCGGTACGGGGGCGTCGCCGCCGGCGGGCGCATGGTCGACGATGGCCGGCATGCGGTTGTTGGGGCTGATGGCCAGGAACTCCGGCGTGAACTGCTCACCCTTGCCGATGTTGACGGGCACCAGGCGGTAGGGTAGGCCGCATTCTTCGAGCATGATGGAAATTTTCCATCCGTTGGGTGTGGGCCAGTAGTGCAGGTCGATCATGGGGTTCTCGAGGTTCTTGAATGTTGGGAGCTTAGATCAAGGATGCCAGTTGCGGATGGTCGGCGGCGATGCGCAGGGCTTCGCTACCGCCGGGCTCCATCATCCGGAAATCCGAAAAATCAAATCCCGGCCCGACCATGCAGGCCACGAGCGTGTGGCCCGTTGTGTCTCCGGCGTTGGGCCTGGCGGCTTGCCACAGGCCGGCCGCGACGACGTGCTGAGGAATGGTGGCAGCGCTTACAGGGCCCAGCATCGCGCCGTGCAGGCGGCTGTCCGCCGCGTCCCAGGTCCAGAGTTCCAGCGGCGCGCCTTCCAGGTGTACCCATACCTCGTCGGACAGCACGCGGTGCCAGCGCGAGTGCTGCGCGGCTTCGAGCAGGAAATAAATCGAGGTCAGGGCGCTGCGCGCGGGCCTGCCGTCCTGCGGCATGACCTGGCCTTCGGAGCGGAACACCTCGCGATACCAGCCGCCTTCAGGGTGGGGCTGGAGTTGCAACTGTTCAATCAGTTGCTGCGCGCGCGATGTGGGTGTGGAGGCAGAATGGCTGGGCTGGGGCATGAGGCGCAGTGTGCCTCAAAGCCGGGCCGGATTTCTCAGGCAGCGGCGATTGCCCCTTGGCCTCTGCAGGACAGGCGCTACTGCAGGACGCTATTCGAGGTCTTCGATAGCCAGGCTGTGGTACTTCTGCGCGTAGGAGAAGGGCACCTTGCGCACCACGGTCATGATGCGCTCCGTGGCCTCCTTGTTCGGCACGGGAATCATCAGCGCATGGTGGCCCTCGCGGGCCAGGTCCACGTATTTATGGACGGTGGCGCCTTCGGTGCCGACACGCGGCAGGCGCACGTCCGAATGGCCGTCGGCGGGACTGATGCTCTCGATGACCTCTTCCGGCGTCAGCAGCATGACGCCGTCGCTGCTCACCTCCAGCTCTTGCGCCACCTGCCTGGCATCCTCGGCATCCGGGAACATGATGAAGGCGTAGCCGGTGGGGTAAAACGTGCCGCCCATACTGAGCATTTTTTTGGTCATTTCAAAGTGCTTCATGGCGAGTCCTTTCATGCATTGCGTTGCATCAACGAATCATTAAGGCGCGGAAACCCAGGGGTTTCCGGTCAGCGCTTACATCCTCTTCCTGTAAGACGCGGTCGTCAAGTCTGTGCCGTTGGGTGCATGGGGTTTCCCCCTTCAAGCAGGGGCCGCGGAACCGGCTTTGCCGGGCCGCAGGCGCAGCGCCCCCTCGGGGGGCAGAGAGTTACACGAAGTGAACGAACGTGGGGGCTAAAGATCCTCGAGCTTGATCGTCGGCTCGGCCATCACGCGCACCGTGCTTTGCAGCCCGCGCAGGATCTGGTTGGCAAAAAAGCTGCTCTGGGTGTCCGGCTCCAGCGCCGCCACCACCAGGTTGGCCATGGGCTGGTTGAGCGGCACGTAGTAGCTGCCGCGCGGAACATCGACCACGCCGCGCGTCAGGCTGACCTGCACCTTGATGATGGCGTTGCCGTCGGCGATTGCGCCGCGCACGTCCTGGCGTTCGCCTGAGGTGCTGGCGGTCTCGCGGTAGCTGTCGCCCAGCATGGAGCCCTGTTCGGCAACGCGCATGACCTGCACGCCGTGCAGCCGCAGCCGGTCGACCGCCACGGTGGAGGCCGCCGACAGCCAGTAGCCGCAAGGGCGGGCCCGTGCCTTCAGGGTGCGCAGCGCCAGCGCCGAATCCCAGTCCACGTTGACGGCCTTGTCGGCGCCGGTGACCGGGTCCAGCATCAGCAGTTCGTACTGGGCGGCGGTGGGGCCGGCCTCGATGACGGCCTGCTCCTTGCAGGCCTGGGCGCTGACTTCCTTGTCGAGGTAGGGGCGCAACTGGTGCAGTTCATTGGCGCGCTGGGCGGTGCTGGCCAGCACGCTGGTGATCGCGGTGACCTGGGTGTGCACCCGCCGCTGGATGTGCAGGCGGCCTATGCCGACGCCGCGCGTTTCGATCAGCAGGCTGACGGCGTTTTTCAGGCCGTTCACGTTGCGGCCGGTGTCGGGCTGCGTGCCGCCCATGGAGATTTTTTTGTCGGCCAGGTCGCTGGACGTGGTGTAGTACCACTCGCTGCTGAGGTTCTGGCTCTTGAGCGCGGCCAGCATTGGGCGGCGGTACCACTCCTCGGCGGCCTTGGTCAAAAACTCGGGCAGGTTGGCGGTGGTGGCGTACTGGAACAGCGCGTCGAATTTCTGCACCGTGCCGAATTTCTGCAGGTAGCGGCCCACCACCGTGTATTCATGGGCGTCGACCACCACGGTCGGGTTGTAGTCGCGGGCCAGCCGGGCCAGGGCCTGGGCCTCGGGCGTGTTGAGCAGCAGGTGGTCGCGGTTCATGTCCAGCCCGCCGCTGGTGGCGCGCTGGTCGCCGGCGGCGCCGTCGGGATTGCCGCGCGGGACGATGACCACGTTGATGCGCTCCAGCACCGGCTGCAGCAGGCCCTGGGCGAGTTCACGGGCGATCACCAGCAGGGCCTCGCTGCCGGCAGGCTCGTCGCCGTGCTGCTGGCCGACCAGCAGCACCGTGGGTTTGCCCGCGGCCTGCATGACGGCGGGGTCGGTGCCGCCGGCACGAGTGAGGACCAGCGCTTCCAGCGTTTCGCCGCGTTGCGAGCGGCCTATGGGCAACACACTGGCCCGGATGCCCGGCGTGCGCGTGGCGGCCGCCGCCTGTTCACGCAGCCAGGCCTGGATTTCGGCCTGGGTGGTGAAGGCGCTACGGCCGGCTTGCAGGCCGGGGGTGCTGTAGCTCACCGATGGCGCCGGGAAGCGGGCGGCCACCGCGGCACTGTAGGGGGCGGGCATGTCGGCCTGCGGGGCGGACGGGAAAGGTTGTGCGGCCGGCGCGACGGGCGTCACCTGCACGGTTGCGGGCGGAGTCGCTGCGGACGGGCGCTGGGCGGCCGGCGCGGGGGCCGCAACGGCGGCAGGCTGGCCGGAGGGCGGTGTCCAGGGCGGCAGCGGAACCGAGCTGCAGGCGGCCAGCAGGGCCAGCGGCATCAGCAGCGCAAGCGGGCGCAGGCCGTGATTACGCGAGGCGGAAAACTGTGTCTTGTGTGATTGCGGCAGGGTGGTCGTCATGGATTTCTGCGCCTCAAGCGTGGCCGGGGGCTATGGATGGGACCGCTCATGTTACCCGCCTTGCGCGGCCCGCGCCGTGTTGGTTTGCGCCGCCGCCACAGTGCCGTGGCCTGCTTCGTGTTTTCCTACATGACGCCTCCGGGGCGTCCCACACCAAGCCTATTGCGCACCGCCTAAATTGGCTCAGCGGTCGGCTTCTGGCGGCCGCCTTCATTTGTAAAGCCGATAAACCAACGACCAACCCCCAAGAGGAAGCCCATGAGCAAAGCACCTGCGAAAAAACACGATGCCGTCGACCTGCTCGACGCCGACCATATCGCCGTCAAAAAACTTTTCACGGCTTACAAAAAGCTGTGTGACGGCAATGCGCCCGCCGAAGACAAGCGCGAAGTCGCCGACCAGATCTGCCAGGAACTGACGGTGCACGCGCAGATTGAAGAGGAAATCTTCTATCCCCAGGTCCGGGCGGCCATCAACGACGACCCGCTGCTTGACGAAGCCGAAGTGGAGCACGCCACGGCCAAGGACCTGATCGCGCAAATTTCGGGCATGGACCCCGAAGACGACCTGTATGACGCCCGGGTCACGGTGCTGGGTGAATACATAGATCACCACGTCAAGGAAGAGCGTGAGGAAATTTTCCTCAAGGCCCGCAAGTCCGAACTGGACCTGGTGGCCCTGGCCGAGGAGCTCAGCCAGCGAAAAATGGAGCTGATGGACGAGCTCAAGACCGCTCATGCCTAGCCTTTGGCGGCTGGCGTCCCGGCGGCAAGAAGGTTCTTAAACCCCGCACTGCCGCCGGCAACGCCCTTTCTGGGAAAATGGGGCATGTCCGTTCCGTTTTCCCCTGCCAGCCTCTCCGGTGTTCCCGTTTCGGCGTCCAGCCATCCCTGGCGCCTGAGCGTGGCGCCCATGATGGACTGGACCGACAGGCATTGCCGGCATTTTCACCGGCTGCTGTCGCGCCATGCCTTGCTGTACACCGAGATGGTGACCACGGGCGCCTTGATCCACGGCGACGTGGAGCGCCATTTGCGCTTCAATGCCGAAGAGCATCCCGTGGCACTGCAACTGGGCGGCAGCGAACCCGCGGACCTGGCGCGTTGCGCCCAGCTGGGTGAGCAATGGGGCTATGACGAAATCAACCTGAACTGCGGTTGCCCCAGCGAGCGCGTGCAGCGTGGGGCTTTCGGCGCCTGCCTGATGGCCGAGCCGCAACTGGTGGCCGACTGCGTCAAGGCCATGGTCGACGTGGTAGACGTTCCGGTCACGGTCAAGCACCGCATCGGCATCGACAAGGCCGAGAGTTATGAGTTTGTGCGCGACTTCGTCGGCACCGTCAGCGAGGCCGGCTGCAAGGTCTTTATCGTGCATGCCCGCAACGCCTGGCTCAAGGGCCTCTCGCCCAAGGAAAACCGCGAGGTGCCGCCGCTGCGCTATGAACTCGTGCACCGCCTCAAGAAGGAATTCCCGCAACTGGTGATCTGCATTAACGGCGGCATCAACACGCAGGAAGAGGTGGCCGGGCATCTAGCCGCACTCGACGGCGTGATGATAGGCCGCGAGGCCTATCACAACCCCTGGTCGCTGGCCTCCTGGGACAGCGCCTTCTTCGGCGCCGCCGAATCCCCGCTGACCCGTGAAGCCGTGGAAGCGCAGATGTGCGACTACATGGTGCGCGAGGCCGCCGAGCACGGCACGCCCAAGAGCGCCATCGCGCGCCACATGCTGGGCTTGCGCAACGGCCTGCCCGGCGCGCGGCGCTGGCGCCAGGTCTGGAGCGACCACCGCCTGCGCGACATGCCGCCGCATGCCGTGATGGCGCTGGCGCATGAAATGCCGTCCTCATCGCCGTCGGTGCTTGCCGATGCCACCGCCATGGCCGATGCCTGATTCCGCGCAAAAACAGGCGCGCCAGGCGCTGGCCCTGCTCTGGCTGGTGCCGGCGCTCTGGACGGTCAACTACATCGTGGCGCGCAAGGCGCCGGGCGTGATCGGCCCTTATCTGCTGGCCTTCGGGCGCTGGGGCCTGGCGGCGTTGTTCCTGCTGGTGCTCACCCGGTCGGAGCTGTGGCGCCAGCGCGGCCACATCGCCAAGGTGTGGTGGCAGTACCTGGTGCTTGGCACTCTGGGCATGGTGATCTGCGGCGCCTGGGTCTACCAGGGCGCGCGCTCCACCGGTGCGATGAACATCGCGCTTATTTATGCGGCGTCGCCGGTGCTGATAGGACTGGGCGCGGTGATCTGGCTCGGCGAGCGCCTGGGCTTGCGCCAGGGCCTGGGTGTGGTGCTGGCCATCGCCGGTGTGGTGCATGTCGTGGTCAAAGGCCAGTGGACAGCGCTGGCCGGTGTGCAGTTCTCGGCGGGAGACCTGTGGATCGTGGCCGCCACGGTGTCCTGGGCGGCTTATGCCTTGCTGCAAAAGCAGTGGCCCAGCCCGCTCGGCGCCACGGCCCGCCTGGCGGCCATCTGCATTGGCGGCACGCTGGTGCTGGTCCCCTTGACGGCCTGGGAGATGTCACGAGCCGACGCCTTGCCTTTGAGCGGCTACGGCCTGCTGCTGATCGTGGTGGCCGCGATCGTGCCGGGACTGGGCGCCTACTGGATTTACGGCTGGGCGCAGAAAATCCTCGGCGCCAGCCGTGTAGCGGTGTCGCTTTACCTGGGCCCTCTGTATGCGGCGCTGGCCGCCTGGGGTGTGCTGGGCGAACCGTTGGGCTGGCACCACGCGGTGGGTGCCGCATTGATCTTGCCGGGGGTATTTTTTGTAACGGGCGTCGGCAAGGGGCTGACTAAAAAACATTCAAGGCCGATACTGACAAAAGGCGCTTGAAATTGCTGACACACGTTGGCGGTTTCATCTTGCGGCCTCGCTGCCCGTTCATGAAATGCGCGTGCATGAGCCTTGCTTTCTTTATGCGACCCGGCTTGTGGCGCTGATGCCAGTGGGCGAATTTCTCTTCAGTAAATTAGCCTGTAGCTGCTTGATTTCCTGAGCGCACAGCTATTGAAAACATAGCAACGCCGTCGAGGCGATACGTTCGATGCGCACCGAAGCCTGCGTGAGAACATGCACATACACATCCTCCGGTTTCTTTAAAAAAATTGACTGTACGTATTCGCGCATTTGGAAAATAATGGAGTCGATAGTTCATTGGAACTTTCCATTGATGCTGCGGTCTATCACTCACTCGATGTGAGACAACAGTTCGATGCATAGCGCGGAATCCGGGGCGGATTTTCATCACGGGCCAGGGTTCCTTCGGTTCCCGCGCGTATAGGAGGATTTATGGATGTCGTCCGTAATTTTCTGACGCGTTATGAACAGACGCGAGAAGAGGAACTGTCCATCGAGGACTACCTCGACGCCTGCAAGCGCAGTCCTCTCGTCTACGCCACCGCGGCCGAGCGCATGCTCGCCGCGATCGGCGAACCCGAACTGCTGGACACGCGGCATGACCAGCGCCTGTCGCGCCTGTTCGGCAACAAGGTCATCAAGATCTACCCGGCATTTCGCGACTTCTACGGCCTGGAGGACCCCATCGAGCAGGTGGTTTCCTACTTTCGCCATGCCGCGCAGGGCCTGGAAGAGAAAAAGCAGATCCTCTACCTGCTGGGCCCGGTGGGCGGCGGCAAGTCGTCGATCGCCGAGCGGCTCAAACAGCTGATGGAGCAAGTGCCTTTTTATGCCTTGAAGGGTTCGCCCGTCAACGAGTCGCCGCTCAGCCTGTTCAACAACGCCGAGGACGCTCCCCTGCTCGAATCCCAGTACGGCATTGCGCCGCGCTACCTGCAGCGGGTGATGTCGCCGTGGGCGGTGAAGCGCCTTGAGGAGTACGGCGGCGACATCCGCCGCTTCCGTGTGGTCAAGCGTTTTCCTTCCATCCTGAAGCAGTGCGCGATCTCCAAGACCGAGCCCGGCGACGAAAACAACCAGGACATTTCTTCGCTGGTTGGCAAGATCGACATCCGCAAGCTGGAAACCTATGCCCAGGACGATCCGGATGCTTACAGCTATTCAGGCGGGCTGTGCCTGGCCAACCAGGGCCTGCTGGAATTTGTCGAGATGTTCAAGGCGCCGATCAAGGTGCTGCACCCCTTGCTGACCGCCACCCAGGAGGGCAACTTCAAGGGCACCGAAGGCTTTGGCGCGATTCCCTTCGACGGCATCGTGATGGCGCACTCCAACGAAAGCGAGTGGAAGGCGTTCAAGAACAACAGGAACAACGAGGCTTTCCTGGACCGGATCTACATCGTCAAGATTCCGTATTGCCTGCGCGTTTCGGAAGAAGTGAAGATTTATGAAAAACTGATCCACAACTCGTCGCTGCACAACGCCATCTGCTCCCCCGGCACCTTGAAGATGATGGCGCAGTTCGCCGTGCTGACGCGCCTCAAGGAACCCGAGAGCTCCAGCATCTTCAGCAAGCTGCAGGTGTATGACGGCGAAAACCTCAAGGACACCGACCCGAAAGCCAAGAGCTACCAGGAGTACCGCGACTACGCGGGTGTCGATGAGGGGATGAACGGCATCTCGACGCGCTTTGCCTTCAAGATTTTGTCCAAGGTGTTCAACTTCGACTCCACCGAGATCGCGGCCAACCCGGTGCACCTGATGTATGTGCTGGAGCAGCAGATCGAGCGCGAGCAGTTCCCGCCCGAAACCGAGCAGAAGTACCTGGCCTACATCAAGGAAATCCTGGCCATGCGTTACGCCGAGTTCATCGGCAAGGAAATCCAGACCGCCTACCTGGAATCGTATTCGGAGTACGGGCAGAATATTTTCGACCGCTACGTGACCTACGCCGACTTCTGGATCCAGGACCAGGAATACCGCGACACCGATACCGGGGAAATCTTCGACCGCTCGTCGCTCAATGCCGAACTCGAAAAAATCGAAAAACCGGCCGGCATCAGCAACCCGAAAGACTTCCGCAACGAGATCGTCAATTTCGTGTTGCGCGCACGGGCCAACAACGCGGGCAAGAACCCGGTCTGGACCAGCTATGAAAAGCTGCGCACCGTGATCGAGAAAAAAATGTTCTCGAACACCGAAGACCTGTTGCCGGTGATTTCCTTTAATGCCAAGGCCAGCGCGGACGAGCAGCAAAAGCACGAGGATTTCGTCAACCGCATGGTCGCCAAGGGGTATACCACGCGGCAGGTCCGCTTGTTGTGCGACTGGTACCTGCGTGTACGCAAGAGTTCCTGAGGCCCGCGGCGCGCCGTGGCGGGCGCGTCATGTGTATGTGACCGGAGATCACCGTGCTCCAGCAAGTCATTGACAGGCGCTTGTCGGGAAAGAACAAGTCCATCGGCAACCGCGAGCGTTTTCTGCGCCGCTTTCGCGAGCAGATACGCGATACCGTGCGCCGTGCCGTTGCGGGCCGCAGCATCCACGACATCGAGCAGGGCGAAGACGTCACCGTGCCGCGGCGAGACGTTTACCAGCCGGTGTTTGGGCACACCGGCGGCACACGCGAGACCGTGCACCCCGGCAACCGCGAATACGTGCGCGGCGACCGCATCGCGCGGCCCCAGGGCGGCAGCGGCGGCGGCTCGGGGGGCGAGGCCAGCCCTGACGGCGAGGGTGAGGACGACTTTGTCTTTCGCATCACGCGCGAAGAGTTCATGCAGTACTTCTTTGATGATCTTGCGCTGCCCGACCTCATACGCACCCAGCTCTTGCCCGATGCGCCGGAATGGAAATCCCGCCGCGCCGGTTTCATCTCGGACGGAACGCCGACCAACCTGCACGTGGTGCGTTCGCTGCGGGTCGCGCTCAGCCGGCGCATCGCCATAGGCGGGGAGACGCGGCGGCAGGTGCATGAGCTCGAGGCGCAACTGGCGCTGGCCCTGCGCGACGCGCCGGATCTGCCCGACGAGATTCTTTCCCTGAGGACGCAGATAGACACGCTTCGCCGTCGCCTCAAGACCATTCCCTTTTTCGATCCTTTCGACCTGCGTTACCGCAACCGGGTCAGGGTGCCGCAGCCCACCTCCAAGGCGGTCATGTTTTGCCTGATGGACGTCTCGGGTTCCATGGATGAAACGCGCAAGGACATCGCCAAGCGTTTTTTTATCCTGCTGTACCTGTTCCTCAGGAAACATTACGAAAAGACCGACGTCATCTTCATTCGCCATCACACCCAGGCCACCGAAGTGTCCGAAGATGAATTCTTCCAGTCCACCGAGACTGGCGGCACCGTGGTGTCCAGCGCGCTGGCCTTGATGCACCAGATCATCCAGGAGCGCTACCCGCCCGGCGACTGGAACATCTATGGCGCCCAGGCTTCGGACGGCGATAACTGGCACCAGGATTCGGCGCGCTGCCGTGAACTGCTGGTCAACAAGCTGCTGCCGGTTTCACGCTATTTCGCCTATGTCCAGGTGGGCGAGGAAGACCAGAACCTCTGGGAAGAGTACACCCAGGTGCAGGAGGCCAACCGGAACTTTGCGATGCGCAAGGTGGGCGGCGCGGACGAGATATTCCCGGTGTTCAGGGAGTTGTTCAAAAAAGGCGTGAAGCCATGACAAAGAGCGCGAAGAAACCTGCCGAAGTGGCGGCGCCGGGCTTGGCTGGCACCGGGCGCCGGCATGCCTGCCTGCCCAGTCCGTCCGACTGGTCCTTCGAGTTGATCGAGCTCTACCACGGTGAGATTGCGCGAAAGGCAAAGTCCTTCGGCCTGGACACCTACCCGGTGCAGCTCGAGGTCATCACCGCCGAGCAGATGATTGACGCCTATGCCTCGGTGGGCATGCCGGTGAACTACCGGCACTGGTCCTTCGGCAAGCAGTTCATCTCGACGGAAAAAAATTACCGGCGCGGCCAGATGGGGCTGGCTTATGAGGTCGTGATCAACTCCAACCCCTGCATCGCCTACCTGATGGAAGAAAACACCATGCCCATGCAGGCGCTGGTGATGGCGCATGCCTGCTACGGCCACAACTCCTTCTTCAAAGGCAACTACCTGTTCCAGATGTGGACCGACGCTGCGGCCATCGTGGACTACCTGGTGTATGCGCGGGCCTATATTGCAGAGTGTGAGGAGCGCCACGGCTGGGAGGCGGTCGAGCAACTGCTGGATTCCTGCCATGCCCTGATGAGCCACGGCGTGGACCGCTACCAGCGTTCGCAGAAACTGTCGCTGGCGGAGGAAGAGGCCCGCCGCAAGGACCGCGAGGCCTATCTGCAGCAGCAGCTCAATGACCTGTGGCGCACGGTGCCCAAACCGGCCGACAAGCCGGCCGAAAAAACGAGTCGCCGTTTTCCGCCGGAGCCGCAGGAAAACATTCTGTATTTCATCGAGAAAAACGCGCCCCTGCTGGAGCCCTGGCAACGCGAGGTGATCCGCATCGTGCGCAAGATCGGCCAGTATTTTTACCCGCAGCGCCAGACCCAGATCATGAATGAAGGCTGGGCCACCTTCTGGCACTACACGCTGCTCAATTCCCTGTACGACGAGGGCTTGCTGACCGACGGTTTCATGATCGAATGCCTGCGATCCCACACCAACGTCATTTACCAGCCGCCGGTAACGCATCCGGGCTACAACGGCGTCAACCCCTACGCGCTGGGGTTTGCGATGTTCAGCGACCTCAAGCGCATCTGCGAGTCCCCCACGGAAGAAGACCGGCAGTGGTTGCCGGACGTGGCCGGTTCCAACTGGCTGGAGACGCTGGACTATGCGATGCGGCATTTCCGCGATGAAAGTTTCATCGGGCAATACCTTTCGCCGCGCCTGATACGTGAATTCCGCCTTTTTTCAGTGGTGGATGACGCGAGCAGGTCCGAGCTTGAGGTGGCGGCCATCCATGACGATGCCGGTTACCGGCACGTGCGCGAGGCGCTGTCGCGCCAGCACGACCTGAACTACCGCGAGCCCAACATACAGGTCTGGGACGTGGACGTGCGTGGGAACCGTTCGCTGACCTTGCGCCACAGCCGCCACAACGACCGGACGCTGACGGACGACGTCCAGGAGGTGATCAAGCACATCGCGAGCCTGTGGGGTTTTCGCGTGCAGCTTGAAAGTGTGGACAAGCACGGCAAGGTGGTGCAGCACTGGGAGGCGCTGCCGCAGGCCTGACGCCTCAGGCAGTGAGCCGCACCTCAGCCCGCGGCTTCCAGCCCGTTCCTGAAGTGCTCGCGCATGCGCTGCGCGGTGCCGTCGGCGTCGCGCGCGGCCAGCGCCTGCATGATGGCGCGGTGCTCGGCCAGGGATTCTTCGATGCGGCCGCTTTTGAGCAGCGAATTGTGGCGGTTGAGCTTCATCACCTTGCGCAGGTCGGCCACCATCTGGTCGCGCCAGCGGTTGTTGGCGATCTCCAGCAGGCGCATGTGAAAGGCCTCGTTGATCTCGAAAAAGCGTTCGCGGTTGCCGACGGCTTTCTCCAGCTCCTCATGCAGGCCCTGCAGTTCCTTGAGCTGCGATGGCGTTGCCTGCGTGGCCACCACGCCGGCCGCGTCGCTTTCCAGCAGGGAGAGCAGGTGGTAGACGTCGGCCAGGTCGCGTTCGGAGACTTCCGTCACGTAAGCGCCGCGCCGTACCTTCATGGTGACAAGGCCTTCGGTGGCGAGCACCTTGAGGGCCTCGCGCAACGGCGTGCGGCTGATGCCGTATTCCTCGGCCAGCTTGAGTTCGTCAATCCAGCTGCCCGGCGTCAGCTCGCGGTTGAAAATGCGCTGGCGCAAAAGCTCGGCGACTTCTTCATAAAGCGCTCGAGGAGTCAGGGACACGGCGGCCATGGACATAGGTGTTTTTAGTGGATAAGGCGAGCTTGGTGCAGGCTGCTTCCTGTCAGCGCTACAGGCATCTTACTCGAAACTGAATTTTGCATCAATAATTATAAATGATGTAAACTTGGAGCGATCACGAATCCCATCTCCAGGGTCCTGGTGTGCATCGCCAGCCTCTGCAGATCCTGTTACGGTAAACATCCATGTCCAAGCGTCCGCCCGAATCTGAATTTCCCGCCGCCAGCCTTGAGGCCTGGGCCAAAGCGGCCGCCAAGTCGGCCCCAGGCGGAGACCTGGATGCGCTGAACTGGCAGACGCCGGACGGCATCAGCGTCAAGCCGCTGTACACCGCCGAAGACACTAAAGACCTTCCCCATACCAACACGCTGCCGGGTTTTGAGCCTTTCATCCGCGGCCCGCAGGCCACCATGTATGCGGTGCGCCCCTGGACGATCCGCCAGTACGCGGGCTTTTCCACGGCAGAAGAGTCGAATGCCTTCTACCGCAAGGCGCTGGCCGCCGGCGGGCAGGGCGTGTCGGTGGCGTTTGACCTGGCCACGCACCGCGGCTACGACAGCGACCACCCGCGCGTGACCGGCGACGTGGGCAAGGCCGGTGTGGCCATCGATTCGGTCGAGGACATGAAGATACTGTTCGACCAGATCCCGCTGGACAAGGTCAGCGTCTCCATGACCATGAACGGCGCGGTGTTGCCGGTGCTGGCGGGTTATGTGGTCGCAGCCGAAGAGCAGGGCGTGAGCCAGGACAAATTGAGCGGAACCATACAGAACGACATCCTCAAGGAGTTCATGGTCCGCAACACCTATATCTTCCCGCCCCAGCCCAGCATACGCATCATCGGCGACATCATTGAATACACGGCGCAGAACATGCCGAAGTTCAATTCGATCTCGATTTCGGGCTACCACATGCAGGAAGCCGGCGCCAACCAGGCGCTGGAACTGGCCTTCACGCTGGCCGACGGCAAAGAGTATGTGAAGACCGCGCTGGGCAAGGGCCTGGACGTGGATGAATTCGCCGGGCGCCTGAGCTTTTTCTGGGCCATCGGCATGAACTTCTACCTCGAAGTCGCCAAGATGCGCGCCGCCCGCCTGCTGTGGTGCCGCATCATGAAGGGCTTCAATGCCAAAAGCCCCAAGAGCCTGATGCTGCGCACGCACTGCCAGACTTCCGGCTGGAGCCTGACCGAGCAGGACCCGTACAACAACGTGGTGCGCACCACCATAGAGGCCATGGCCGCGGTCTTTGGCGGCACGCAGAGCCTGCATACCAACTCGTTTGACGAGGCGATTGCCTTGCCCACCGAGTTCAGCGCGCGTATCGCCCGCAACACCCAGCTCATCATCCAGGAAGAAACCCATATCCCTCATGTGATTGACCCCTGGGCCGGCAGCTACATGATGGAAAAGCTCACCCAGGACATGGCCGATGCCGCCTGGGCCATCATTGAAGAAGTCGAAGCCATGGGCGGGATGACCAAGGCCGTCGACAGCGGCTGGGCCAAGCTCAAGATCGAGGCCGCCGCGGCTGAAAAGCAGGCGCGCATCGACAGCGGCAAGGACGTCATCGTCGGCGTCAACAAGTACAAACTCAAGACCGAAGACGCCATCGAATCGCGCGACATCGACAACGTGGCCGTGCGCGATGGGCAGATCACTCGCCTGAAAGCCATCAAGGCCAAACGCGACAGCGCGGCGGTGCAGGCCGCGCTGGACGCCTTGACGGCGGCGGCCGAGAATAACAATGGCAACCTGCTGGACCTCAGCATCAAGGCCGTGCGCCTGCGCGCCACGGTGGGCGAGGTCAGCGATGCCCTCGAGAAAGTTTACGGGCGCCACCGCGCCGATACACAAAAGGTGACCGGTGTGTACGCTGCCGCTTATGACTCCGCCGAAGGCTGGGAAACCCTGAAGACCGAGATCAATGCCTTTGCCGAAGCGCAGGGCCGCCGACCGCGCGTGATGATTTCCAAGCTGGGCCAGGACGGCCACGACCGCGGGGCCAAGGTGGTGGCCACGGCTTTCGCAGACCTGGGCTTCGACGTGGACATGGGGCCGCTGTTCCAGACACCCGAGGAATGCGCGCGCCAGGCGATTGAAAACGACGTGCATGCGGTGGGTGTCTCCACACTGGCGGCCGGCCACAAGACGCTGGTGCCGGCCATCATCGCCGAACTCAAGAAGCAGGGCGCCGACGACATCATCGTGTTTGTCGGCGGCGTGATTCCGCGGCAGGACTACGAGATGCTGTATGAGGCCGGCGTGAAAGGCATCTACGGCCCGGGCACACCAATCCCGGCCAGCGCGAAGGACGTGCTGGAACAAATACGGAAAGCCGTTAATGCCTGACCCTCAAAAAAAAGATCCTGTTGGGCGGTGGGTCTGCGCTGGCCTACTTTTCATTATTGTGTTCCCCCTTGGGATTTTCATGATGATCGCGGGCCAGATTTTTGGGGCGATTCTTATGTTGTTGCTGCTGTTTGGGTTGGTTGGTGCTTTGCTTTTTGGCTCTGATGAGCTGCTGGAAAAACTGGCACGGTTGCCGAGTTTCTGATGTCGCGGGTTGTTGATTTTCATGATGACGTGTTGGGGCAGAGTGCGGGCGCTGCCCCGCGCCGCGCCATCGCCAAGGCCGTCACGCTGGTGGAGTTCATCCGTGTTGATTCTGGCCGGCACCGCGGATGTGCGGGACCAGATTCAAGCCGCTGTTGCGAAAGGAGTGTGCGGTGACGGATATCAGTTCCCGCCTGTCCTTGCAGCCGGTTGTTGCCGGCGACTTCGAGGACATGCTGGCCTTGCGCATAGACGCGATGCGGCCCAGCCTGGAGCGTGTCGGCCGCTTTGACCTCGCACGGTCGCGCGAGCGCCTGTCCGCGGGGTTTTTTCCGCAGTACATGCAACACATCCTGCTGGACGGTGAGCGCGTGGGTTTTTTCACGCTCAAGCCCGAAGGCGAGGCGACCCTGCGGCTTGACCATCTTTACCTGCGCAGCAAGGCCAGCGGCCAGGGCATAGGCGCCTGGGTGCTTGGCCAGGTGCTGGCCCAGGCGCGCGAGCGCGGTCTGGCTGTCAGGCTGACCGCGCTGAAAGAAAGCGATGCCAACCGCTTCTATTTGCGCCACGGTTTTGTGCTGCAAGGAGAAGAGGGCGTCGACCTGCATTACGAATGGCCCGCGGTGGAGCGCGTGGCGTGATGGCAGCGCCTGATTTCCTCCAGGCCATCATGGGCCCGGACGCGATGGCCCAGCGCCGCGCCATCGCCAAGGCCATCACGCTGCTGGAGTCCACCCGCGCCGACCACCGCGCCCAGGGCGACGAACTGCTGACAGCCTTGCTTCCCCACACCGGCAAGGCCATGCGCCTGGGCATCAGCGGCGTGCCCGGGGTCGGAAAATCCACCTTTATCGAAGTGCTGGGCTTGTACCTGATCGCACAGGGTCACCGTGTCGCGGTGCTCACCGTCGACCCTTCCTCTTCCGTCTCGGGCGGCTCCATCCTGGGCGACAAGACCCGCATGGAAAAGCTCTCGGTGCACGAGCGTGCCTACATCCGGCCCAGCCCCTCCAGCGGAAACCTGGGCGGCGTGGCCGAAAAGACGCGCGAGGCCATGCTGGTCTGCGAAGCCGCCGGCTACGACGTGGTGATCGTCGAGACCGTGGGCGTGGGCCAGAGCGAAACCGCCGTCGCCAACATGACCGACATGTTTGTGCTGATGCAGCTGCCCAATGCCGGCGACGACCTGCAGGCGATCAAAAAAGGCGTGATGGAGCTGGCCGACCTGGTCATCATCAACAAGGCAGACATCGACGCCGACGCGGCCATGCGGGCCGAGGCGCAGATCACCTCGGCGATGCGCCTGTTCGGCCTGGTCAACAACGCCATGGACAGCGCGCAGGCCGCCAACTTCGACAAAAACTGGCATCCGCAGGTCATCCAGCTCAGCGCACTTCATAACAAAGGCGTGGACGTCTTCTGGAAAGCCGTGACGCAGTTCAAGGCTTTGCAGGCCGCCAACGGCCGCCTCGCTGCCCGGCGCCAGCAGCAGTCGCTCTCCTGGATGTGGGAGCGCATAGATGCCGGCCTCAAGCAGGCTTTCCGCCGGGACCCGCAGGTGCGCGAGCGCCTGCCCGGCCTGCTGGCCGAGGTGGCGCGCGGCGAAGTCGCGGCCTCGACAGCCGCCCGTAGTTTGCTGGCGCTTGCCGCCAAGGGATGGGACCAATGAAGAAGATAGCCATCCTCTGCGTTCTGCTTTTGCAGGCCTGCCTGGCCTGGGCGGGTGGCATGGTCGCCGGCGAGCCTCAGAGCTTTGTTTTCACGGACAAGGGCTATTTCGCGGACAAACCGGTCACCGTGCATTACTACAAGGCACGCAGCGCCGGCCCCGATGCCAGGGTGATGATGGTGATCCATGGCGCGGAGCGCCAGGGTTCGCGCATGCGCGACAACTGGATGCCTTTTGCCGAGAAAAACAAGCTCATCGTGCTGGCCCCGGAGTTCGACGAGGCGCGATTTTCTTCCCGGCTGTTCAATATGGGCGGCATCGAGACGCGCGACCGCAGCAAATGGTCCTTCCAGATCATCGAACATCTTTTTGACTTCGTCCGTGCCGAAGAGCGGCTCACTGCACCCGATTACCTGCTCTTCGGCCACTCGGCCGGCGGGCAGTTCGTGCATCGCTTCATGCTGCTGACGGATGCGCCCCGCGTTTCCGTCGCCGTGGCGGCCAATGCCGGCAGTTACACCATGCCCCGCTATCCAGGCCTGATGGACGACAAGTTTCCTTACGCGCTGGACGAGAGCATCGTCAGCCCCGACAAGCTCAAGCAGGTTTTTGCGCGCAAGCTGGTCGTGTTGCTCGGTGAAGCCGACATCCAGACCGACGCGGCCAACCTTCCCAAGGCCAGGCAGGCCACGGCACAGGGCGTAAACCGGTTTGAGCGCGGCTCCAACTTCTTCGCGCAGGCCCAGGCGCAGGCGCAGAAGCTGGCTACACCCCTGGCCTGGGAGCGCGTCACGGTGCCGGGCGTGGGGCACGACTCGCGCCGAATGAGCCAGGCCGCCGCGCGCCTATTGTTTGATTCAACCAAGTAAGTTTTCACTGTCGACACTGCGGAACACACCATGCAAGAAATCCTTGAGCAACTCGAAAAGAAACGCGCCGCGGCACGCCTGGGCGGCGGCCAGAAGCGCATAGATGCGCAGCACGGCAAAGGCAAGCTGACGGCGCGCGAGCGGCTGGAGCTGCTGCTGGATGAAGGCACGTTTGAAGAATGGGACATGTTCGTCGAGCATCGCTGCACCGACTTCGGCATGCAGGACAACAAGATTCCCGGCGACGGTGTGGTCACCGGCTACGGCATGATCAACGGCCGCCTGGTGTTTGTTTTCAGCCAGGATTTCACGGTGTTCGGCGGCGCCTTGAGCGAAGCCCATGCCGAGAAGATCTGCAAGGTCATGGACCAGGCCATGAAGGTGGGGGCACCCGTCATCGGCCTCAACGACTCGGGCGGCGCCCGCATCCAGGAAGGCGTGGCCTCGCTGGGCGGCTATGCCGACGTGTTCCAGCGCAACGTGATGGCTTCCGGCGTGGTGCCGCAGATCAGCATGGTCATGGGCCCCTGCGCAGGCGGCGCGGTGTATTCGCCGGCCATGACCGACTTCATCTTCATGGTCAAGGACAGCTCCTATATGTTTGTCACGGGCCCCGAGGTCGTCAAGACCGTGACGCATGAAGAGGTCACGGCCGAGGAACTGGGCGGTGCCACCACCCACACCACACGCAGCGGCGTGGCCGACCTGGCGTTCGAGAACGACGTCGAGGCGCTGCTGATGCTGCGCCGCCTGTACAACTACCTGCCGCTGAACAACCGCGAAAAAGCGCCCATACGCCCCAGCGCCGACCCGGCCGGCCGCATGGACCTGAGCCTGGACACGCTGGTGCCTGAGAACCCGAACAAGCCGTACGACATGAAGGAACTCATCGTCAAGACGGTGGACGACGGTGATTTTTTCGAGATCCAGCCCGAGTATGCAAAGAACATCATCATCGGTTTTGCCCGCATGGAAGGGCAGACGGTGGGCATCGTCGCCAACCAGCCCCTGGTGCTGGCCGGTTGCCTGGACATCAAGAGTTCCATCAAGGCCGCGCGCTTTGTGCGCTTTTGCGATGCCTTCAACATCCCGGTGATCACCTTTGTCGACGTGCCCGGCTTCATGCCAGGCACCAGCCAGGAATACGGCGGCATCATCAAGCACGGCGCCAAGCTGCTGTACGCGTATGCGGAATGCACCGTGCCCAAGATCACCGTGATCACGCGCAAGGCCTACGGCGGCGCCTATGACGTGATGGCGTCCAAGCATCTGCGCGGCGACGTCAACTTCGCCTGGCCCAACGCCGAGATCGCGGTGATGGGCGCCAAGGGTGCGGTGGAAATCATCTTCCGTGAAGACAAGGGCGACCCGGCCAAGCTGGCCGCCAAAGAGGCCGAATACAAGGCCCGCTTCGCCAACCCCTTTGTGGCCGGTGCGCGCGGCTTTATCGACGACGTGATCCTGCCGCACGAAACCCGAAAGCGCATCTGCCGCTCGCTGGTCATGCTGCGCGACAAAAAGATCGAGAACCCGTGGCGCAAGCACGGGAACATCCCGCTGTAAGCCATGTCCGGAATTTCCGCCTTGGACATTTCTGGCCCGACACCCGGCAGCTACCGTGCAGGGGCCATGCGCTGGCTGCAGCTGGCGATCGGCCTCCTGTTGCTGGTCGACTGCCTTTACCTCGTGACGGTCAAAGTCACGCACCTCGGCGTGATCGTGCCGGCAGTCATCGCGACGGCGCTGATCGCGCTTTCATTGTTCGCCGAACGTTGGCATAGGTGGCTGCGCGGACGCCGCTGGCGATTGTTCGCCTGGCGGCTGGTACTCATCGGGTTCTTCCTGTGGCTGGCTTCCCTGCTGGTCTTTTTTGTCGTCCTGCAGCGGCTGCAGCCCTCGGCTGCGGGAGATGCAGACCCGCGGGTCATCGTGGTTCTTGGCTCAAGCACGCCGAACGGGCAAGCCTCCCCGACCCTGGCGGAGCGCCTCAAACTGGCCTATAGCCTCGCCGGGCAACATCCCCGGGCGCGGGTCGTGGTCAGCGGCGGAACGGACTTCAAGCAGAAGATTCCTGAAGCACGTGTGATGGCCGACTACCTGGTCGGCCTTGGGCTGGATGCCGCGCGCATCAATCTGGAAGACCAAAGCACGAGTACGTATGAAAACCTGGTGTTTTCGGCGCGTCTGTTGGAGGCTGCGGGTGTGAAACGGGATGTGCCCATGGTGCTGGTGACCAGCGACTTTCACACGCTGCGCGCCGGCTGGATTGCCGAAAAATCGGGCTGGTCCCATGTGCGCACGGCGGGTGCCTTGACACCGCTTTATATGCGCTACAACGCATGGACACGCGAGTATTTCGCCTGCTTTTCAGGCTGGTTGCTGCGGGAATACTGAGCTGCCGCGTATCAAAAAAGAAAATCGACTGGAAATATCATGTTTACCAAAATACTCATTGCAAATCGAGGTGAGATCGCTTGCCGCGTGATCAAGACCGCCCGCAAGATGGGCATCAAAACCGTCGCGGTGTATTCCGACGCCGACAAGGACGCACGCCACGTCGAACTGGCTGACGAGGCCGTCAACATAGGCCCGGCGCCCAGCCGTGATAGCTATCTGCAGGCCGACAAGATCATCGCGGCCTGCAAGCAGACGGGCGCGCAAGCCGTGCATCCAGGTTATGGATTCCTTAGCGAGAACGCGGGCTTTGCCAAGCGGGTCGAAGAAGAAGGCATTATCTTCATAGGCCCCAAGCATTATTCGATTGCCGCCATGGGCGACAAGATCGAGTCTAAAAAGCTGGCCGGCGCGGCGGGGGTCAACTGCATTCCCGGCGTGAATGATGCGATTGAAACCGCCGAGAAAGCGGTGGAAATTGCCAAGGGAATTGGCTACCCGGTGATGATCAAGGCCAGCGCGGGTGGCGGCGGCAAAGGCTTGCGTGTGGCCTTCAACGACAAAGAGGCGTTCGAGGGCTTCACTTCCTGCCGCAATGAGGCGCGCAACAGCTTTGGTGACGACCGCGTCTTTATCGAGAAGTTTGTCGAAGAACCCCGCCACATCGAGATCCAGTTGCTGGGCGACAGCCACGGCAATGTGGTCTACCTCAACGAGCGCGAATGCTCCATCCAGCGGCGCCACCAGAAGGTGATCGAAGAGGCGCCGTCGCCCTTCATCAGCGACGCGACGCGCAAGGCCATGGGCGAGCAGGCGGTTGCGCTGGCCAAAGCCGTGAAATACCAGAGCGCCGGTACGGTGGAGTTTGTGGTCGGCAAGGACCAGAGCTTTTACTTCCTCGAAATGAACACCCGGCTTCAGGTCGAGCACCCGGTGACGGAATGCATCACGGGGCTGGACCTGGTGGAGCTGATGATCCGTGTGGCGGCCGGCGAGAAGCTGCCGATCGCGCAGAAAGACGTGCAGCGCAATGGCTGGGCCATCGAATGCCGCATCAACGCCGAAGACCCGTTCCGCAGCTTCCTGCCTTCGACGGGCCGGCTGGTGCGCTTCCAGCCGCCCAAGGAAACCATGTTCGCGGCCGACACCTCGCAGCTGTTCGGCGTGCGTGTGGACACCGGCGTGCAGGACGGCGGCGAGATCCCGATGTTTTACGACTCGATGATCGCCAAGCTCATCGTGCATGGCAAGGACCGCAAGGAGGCGATCGCGAAAATGCGCGAGGCGCTCAACGGCTTTGTGATCCGCGGGATCTCGAGCAACATTCCTTTCCAGGCGGCCTTGCTGGCGCATCCAAAATTCGTCGCGGGCGATTTCAACACCGGTTTTATCGCCGAGAACTACAGCAAGGGCTTTCACGCCGAGGACGTGCCGCACGAGGACCCGTCTTTCCTGCTGGCGTTGGCGGCCTATGTCAATCGCCGCATGCTGGGCCGCGCGGCCGGCATCAGCGGCCAGTTGCCGGGCCATGGCGTGACGGTGGGCGAAGAATTCGCCGTGGTCGGCCTGGGTGCGGCCGGGCAGAACACCACACACCCGGTGACGGTGCGCAACTACCAGGCGCAAACCGGTTCCGGCACGGTCGAGGTGGGTGCGCAGAGTTATGAAATCTGCAGCAACTGGCACCTGGGCGGCGCGCGCATCCGCGGCACCGTCAACGGCCAGCCTTTTGCGGCGCAGGTGGAGCGCGGCGTGGGCCGCAATCCGCTGGCCATCCGCATCGCCCACAACGGCACACGCCTGGACGCGCTGGTGCTGACGCCGCGCGCGGCGCAGCTGCATGCCCTGATGCCTTACAAGGCGCCGCCCGACATGAGCCGTTATGTGCTGTCGCCCATGCCAGGCCTGCTGGTGGACGTGGCGGTGCAGGTGGGACAGAAAGTACAGGCCGGCGAGCGCGTGGCCGTGATTGAAGCCATGAAGATGGAAAACGTGTTGTTCGCTGTGGCCGACGGTGTGGTCGGCAAAGTGCTGGCCGCCAAGGGCGAATCGCTGAGCGTGGACCAGCCGATTGTGGAATTCGTCTGAATATGTGGCCCCCACGGTCGCTCGCTTCGCGTAGCTTCCTGCCCCCCGAGGGGGCCGCTGCGCCTGCGGCCCGGCAAAGCCGGTTCCGCGGCCCCTGCTTGGAGAACTCCCCGCCCCTGTCAACTTGGGTTGCCGGCGATAGTAATTGTTGGTTGAGGAAAATTAAATGACGCGTCCATTCAAGGTACTGGGTATCCAGCAAATCGCCATAGGCGCCGCCAGCAAGGACCGCCTGCGCACGCTGTGGGTCGACATGCTGGGGCTGGAAATCACCGGCAACTTCGTCAGTGAGCGTGAGAACGTGGACGAGGACATCTGCGCCATCGGCAGCGGCCCGTTCAAGGTCGAGGTCGACCTCATGCAGCCGCTGGACATGGACAAGAAACCCGCGGTGCACACCACGCCGCTCAACCACGTGGGCCTGTGGATAGACGACCTGCCCAAAGCCGTGGAATGGCTTACGGCCAAGGGCGTGCGTTTTGCGCCGGGCGGCATACGCAAGGGGGCCGCGGGATTTGACATCTGCTTTTTGCACCCCAAGGCCAGCGACGAATTTCCGATTGCGGGTGAGGGCGTGCTGGTCGAGATGGTGCAGGCGCCGCCTGAAGTCATCAAGGCCTTCGCGGCCCTGGGGTAAACGCGGAGAGGGCAGGGGGCGGGCCGGGCCGCCCCTGAATGAGGGCGCGCTTAAGCCCTCTTTTTCCTCAATTGGCCGCCGCGCAATTCTTCACAATGGTTTCAAGAGAAGCACAGCCTGCGCTTCCACCTGAAGAAGACTCTCTGATGAATCCCGGCACGCTGTTGAATCCTGGCACCCGGCTGCTCCGTCGCCTGCAGCTTGGGGGAAAGCTCGCGTGGCTTGCGGTTTTGTCGGCCCTGCCGCCTTTGCTCGTCGTGCTGCAGTTCACGCTGGCATCCAGGCCGGCTGAGGGCCTGGCTGCGCTGGCAACGGCATGCGGCTTGATTCTCGCGCTGCTGCTTTACTTTCTGCTCGCCTTCCGTTGCGTGATGGCCGACGGCATCGATCAGCTGGCCAGGGCCACGGGCAAGATGGTGGCCGGCGATTTGCGCCTCGAGCCCGCAGGCCGCGGCGCCGACGAGTTGGGCCGCCTGCTGGCCTCCACGTCCGCACTCAGCCACACACTCTCGGGCATGGTGGCCAATGTGCGCAGCAACGCGGCATTTGTGGCGCATTCGGGCCAGAGCATGGCCAGAGGCAACCGTGAGCTGTCGGACCGTACCGAACAGCAGGCCGCCAACCTGGAGCAGACGGCGGCCAGCGTCGAACAGCTGTCTTCCACCGTCCGGGACAACGCCGGCAGGGCCGGCCAGGCCAATCTGCAGGCAGCCCAGGTGCGGGACCTGGCGGAGGCCGGCGCCTCGGCCATGACCGAGGCCGTCGCTTCCGTGG
This sequence comes from Polaromonas sp. P1_F2, assembly GCF_056405735.1. Taxonomy (NCBI): domain Bacteria; kingdom Pseudomonadati; phylum Pseudomonadota; class Betaproteobacteria; order Burkholderiales; family Comamonadaceae; genus Polaromonas; species Polaromonas sp. P1_F2. The sequence continues at coordinate 152,657 of NZ_JBFUBN010000008.1, forward strand.
AGGCTATTCATGGCGGCGCCAGGCGCATGGACGAGATCGTCGGCGTGATCGACAGCCTGGCTTTCCAGACCAATATCCTGGCCCTCAATGCCGCGGTGGAGGCTGCCCGAGCGGGCGAGTCGGGCCGTGGTTTCGCGGTGGTGGCCGCCGAGGTGCGCTCGCTTGCCAAACGGTCGGCCGAGTCGGCGAAGGAAATCCGCCAGCTGATCGGCGAGTCTTCGCGCCAGGTGGAGGCCAGCGTGCAAACCATACGCACGGCGGGAAGCAGCATCACGCACATGGTTTCCGGCATCCGCGACGTGGCGACCAATATGGCGCAGATTTCGAAGTCCAGCACCGAGCAAAGCGCCAGCCTGGGCGAAATCACGACGGCGGTCCGGCAGCTCGACAAAATCACCCAGGACAACGCGCAGATGGTGGAGCGCGCCGTGGCACAAGCCACCAGGCTTGAGGGACGGGCAAGCACCCTGGTCCAGTCGGTGGCCGGCTTCAGGCTGCAGCAGGGATCGGCCGAGGAGGCGTGTGCCATGGTGGGGCGGGCCATCGCGCATGGCCGCAACATGCCCAGGGATGTTTTCCTGCGCGACCTCACCAACCCCGCCAAGGGTTTCCATGACCGCGACATGTATGTCTTTGCGCTGGACAGCCGCGGCACCTACCTGGCGTTTGGCGGCAACCCGGCCAAGCTGGGCACGCGTGTGCAGGACATCCCCGGCATCGACGGGCAGGGGCTGCTGGAGGCCATTGTTTCGCAGGCCGGCGAGGAGCCGGGCTGGGTCGAGTACGACATCACCAACCCGGCCACGGGCAAGGTCCAGACCAAGATGTCCTTTGTGCAGCAGGCCGGGGATATCTTCGTGGGCTGCGGCGTCTACAAAAACATCGTGTCAGCCTGAGGCGGCGGGGCCGCGCTTGGCGCGGGCGCGTGCCAGCGCGGCTTCGATCACGGCGCGCTTGCGCTCGGTGCTGCCGTCATCGGTTGACGAAGCGGATGCGGGAGCGGCCGGCCTGTCGTCCGCTTGAAACTGCTGGGAGCTTTCGGTGGTTTCCTGCGGGATGGCGGCGCTTTCCCTGGGGTAACGCCGGCTGTGAAACTCATAGCGGCTGCGCGCCGTGTCGGCTTGCTGCGGCGACCATGCGTCCCAGCCGGTGCGCGCGCCAGTGATGTTTTCCAGGCTGATGCAGTCGACCGGGCATACCGGGATGCACAGCTCGCAGCCCGTGCACCAGGGCTCGATCACGGTGTGCATCATCTTGTTGCTGCCCATGATGGCGTCGGTCGGGCAGGCCTTGAGGCACAGGGTGCAGCCTATGCACCAGTTCTCGTCGATGACGGCCATGGCGCGCGGGCCTTCCGTGCCGTTGGCGGGATTCAGGGGCAGGACGGGTTGGCCGGTGATGGCCGCAAGGCGCCGAACGCCTTCGGCGCCGCCCGGCGGGCATTGGTTGATGGCGGCGTCACCGGAGGCCATGGCCTCGGCATAGGCCGCGCAATCGGGATAACCGCAGCGGGTGCACTGGGTCTGGGGCAGGGCGGCATTGAGCCGCTCAGCCAGGCGGGAGGCTATGGGGGAAGTCACCGGCCTATTGTCCTACCAGTCATGGCCCCAGGGCCTGCCGCTAGCGGCGTGTTCAGGCTTGTTTGCTGTGCGCGGTCTTTTTTGTCGCTGGCTTTGCAGCGGGCTTGGCGGTGGATTTGGCGGCAGGCTTTGCCGCTGCGGCCCGTTTCGCCGGAGCAGAAAGCTTGTTGTTCTCAAGAATAAAAGCCTTGACCTGCGGGTAGACGATGTCGCGCCAGCGGCGGCCGCTGAAGATGCCGTAGTGGCCCGCGCCCTTGACTTCGAGGTGCTTTTGCAGGCCCTTGGGGATGTTGTAGCAAAGGCTGTGGGCCGCCTCTGTCTGGCCCGAACCGGAGATGTCGTCGAGTTCGCCTTCGACGGTGAAGTGGGCCGTGGTCTTGATGTCTTCGGGGCGCACGCGCTCGAGTTCGCCGTCCACGTTCTTGACGTCCCAGTTGCCGTTGACCAGCTTGAATTCCTGGAACACCGTCTTGATGGTTTCCAGGTAGTAATCGGCGTCCATGTCGAGCACGGCGTTGTATTCGTCGTAGAACTTGCGGTGTGCCTCGGCGCTGGCGTCGTCACCCTTGAGCAGGTCCTTGAAGTAGTCGTAATGGCTGCTGGCGTGGCGGTCGGGGTTCATCGCGACAAAGCCGGTGTGCTGCAAAAAGCCGGGGTAGACGCGGCGGCCGGCGCCCGGGAAGTTGCTGGGCACGCGGTAAATCACATTGTTTTCAAACCACTCGTAGCTCTTGTTCATGGCCAGGTTGTTCACGGCCGTGGGCGATTTTCGCGCATCGATGGGGCCGCCCATCATGGTCATGCTTAGCGGGGTGGTCTCGCCGCGCGAAGCCATCAGCGACACGGCCGCCAGCACCGGCACGGTGGGCTGGCAGACGCTGATGACGTGGCAGTTGCCGTAAATGCCCTGGATGTGGCGAATGAATTCCTGCACGTAGTTGACGTAGTCGTCGAGGTGGAAGGAGCCGTCGGACAGCGGCACGGTGCGCGCGTTTTTCCAGTCGGTGATGTAGACCTTGTGGTCCTTGAGCATGGTGCGCACGGTGTCGCGCAGCAAGGTGGCGTAGTGGCCGGACAGCGGCGCCACGATCAGCACCGCGGGCTCGCCCTTCAGGCCCGTCAGCGTGGCGGGATCGTCGGTGAAACGCTTGAAACGACGCAGTTCACAAAAGGGTTTGTCGATTTCCACGCGTTCGTGGATGCTGACTTCGGTGCCGTTGACGTCGACGGTGCGGATGTCGAAGGCCGGTTTTTCATAATCCTTGCCCAGCCGGTAAATCAGGCTGTAACCGGCCGCCACGCGCTGGGCGAAAGGGTTTTGCCCGAGCGGCGACAGGGGGTTGCCGTAGAGCTTGGCGGCAGCCTGTGCGAAGTCAACAAAGGGCTCCATCAAGGTGCGCTGGGTTTCATAGACTTGGTACAGCATCGGGGATCAACCTTGGTTATGTCGTTATGAAGTAAAACGTAGTATGTTGCAGTGCAATATAACAGGCAGGTGCCGCACTGATTTGAGGATAACCACCAATTCCGGGCGCTTTTCACGGGATTGGTGCCAAAGCGCCACGCAGGCGGGCCGGGGCTTGTTTACCGATAAACCGCCGCCACCTGCAAAATTGTAGGAACACTTACCATTCTGCCTCCGGCCAGCGGTTTTGCCGACCCTCTGGGACCGCAGACCCGAACAGGAAACAACAACATGCTCCCCACTATTGACGCCTCCGCGCTGGACCGACTGGCCTCCCTGAAGAAATCCGACAGGATGCCGGTGCTTTTTGTGGGCCACGGCAGCCCCATGAACGCCATCGGCGACAACGAATACCGGCGCAGCTGGCAGGCGCTGGGCGCCGAATTTGGGACGAAATACCCCAAACCGCAGCTGATTTTGTGCATTTCCGCCCATTGGCTGACCGAAGGCTGGTGGCTGACCGGCATGGACAAGCCCAAGACCATCCACGACTTCGGCGGTTTTCCGCAGGAGCTGTTCGACCAGCAATACCCCGCGCCCGGTGATCCGGCCGCCGCGCAGGCCATCAGCCAGCTGGTGCGCCAGCGGGCCTCGGCGCCGCTGGGCATCGATGAAGGCGAATGGGGGCTGGACCATGGTGCCTGGTCGGTGCTCAAGCCCATGTTCCCGGATGCGGACATTCCGGTGATCCAGCTCAGCATGGACTACGGCCGCGCACCCGAGGACCACTACGCGTTGGCAAAACAGCTCAAGGCCTTGCGCGAGCGCGGGGTGCTGGTGGTGGCCAGCGGCAACATCGTGCACAACCTGCGCCAGATGCAGCGCGGCGCGACGGGCAGCCAGGCTTACGACTGGGCGCTGGAGTTTGACCAGATCACGGGCGGCTACCTGCAGCAGGGCAACCTTGATGCGCTGCAGAACTTCCAGAAGCTGGGCCAGGTCGCCAAAATGGCACATCCCACCCATGAGCACTACTTGCCCCTGCTGTATGCCGCAGGCGCCGCCGACGGGAAGGAGGCTATGCGCTTTTTCAACACCAGCTTCCAGGCGGGGTCGATCTCGATGCGCTCGGCGGTGTGGGGTTAGGCGTTCAGGTGCTCATCCGCAGCCAGGGCCAGCGCTCTTGGTAGGCCCTGGCCTTCTTTTCAAACAGCGGCAGGTGAGGGCACAGCGGATTCGGTCCGAGCCGGCCCTGGTACAGGTCGTCCAGGCTGTTGGGCGCATAAAGCTCAAGGCCTGAGCTACCCGCCTTCACGCCCACACAGGTGCTGGTGACCAGGAAACGGTCAATGCCGTCCCGGGAACTGTTGAGGGCTGGATAGGGAAAACTGAAGTAGTCCTGGTACCAGGTATGGACCCGGGCCTGGTTTTTCGCTTCCACCGTGATGCCCTGGCTGGCAAAACAGGACTGCACCCGATCATTGACCCGGACTTCAGCCGCCTCCGAAAGATCGGCGGGGTCGAAGTAGAACAGGTCGTAGTCCTTGATGTGGGCTTCGGGCGGGTTGCCTGAGCGCAGGTTCCAGACAGTCTGGAAGAGGCAGCCCGCGACCAGCCAGGCATCCGGCAGGCCCAGGGCGGGCAACTGCGCCAGGATGCGCTGGTTGTGGCGGTTTTGCAGGGCGTCCCGGATGAAGCCATCCGGGCTGGCAGGCTCAGAAGGCGTCAGGAAAATCAGACGACCTTGGCGATCGACGCGCAGACGTAGTCGATGTTCTTGCTGTTGAGCGCGGCCACGCACATGCGGCCAGTGTCGGTGCCGTAGACGCCGAATTCATTGCGCAGGCGCACCATCTGGTCCTTGTTGAGGCCGGAATAGCTGAACATGCCGATCTGGGCGGTGATGAAGCTCATGTCTTCCTTGACGCCGGCGGCCTTCAGGCCGTCCACGAGCTTTTGGCGCATGGCCTTGATGCGCACGCGCATTTCGCCCAGCTCCTGCTCCCATTGGGTGCGCAGCGCCGGCGTATTGAGCACCATGGCCACCACCATGCCGCCGTGGATCTGCGGGTTGCTGTAGTTGGTGCGAATGACCAGCTTGAGCTGCGACAGCACGCGGTCAGCCTCTTCTTTGGACTCGCAGAGCACCGACAGGGCGCCCACGCGTTCGCCATAGAGGCTGAAGCTCTTGGAAAAAGACGTCGACACGAAAAAGCTCAGGCCGGCGGCCACAAACTTGCCGATGACGGCGCCGTCTTCCGCAATGCCGTGGCCAAAGCCCTGGTAGGCCATGTCGAGGAAAGGCGTCAGCTTGCGCGCCTTGACGGCGGCGATCACTTGGTCCCACTGGGCGGCGGTGATGTCGTAGCCGGTCGGGTTGTGGCAGCAGGCGTGCAGCACGACGATGGTGCCTTCGGCGGCCGCATTGAGGGCGGCGAGCATGCCCTCGAAGTTGACGCCGCGCTTGGCTGCGTCGTAGTAAGGATAGCTTTCAACGACAAAACCGGCCTGGCTGAACAGCGCGCGGTGGTTTTCCCAGCTTGGGTCGGAAATCAGCACCTTGGCATTGGGGCTGAGCTTCTTGAGGAAGTCGGCGCCCACCTTGAGGCCGCCGGTGCCGCCAATGCCTTGCACGGTGGCAACGCGGCCGCTCTTGACGGGCTCGCTGTCAACGCCGAACACCAGGCCCTTGACGGCGGCGTCGTAGGCGGCGATGCCGTCGATCGGCAGGTAGCCGCGGGCCTTGGGGTCGGCCATCATCTGTTTCTCGGCCGCCTGCACGCACTGCAGCAGGGGGAGTTTGCCGTTGTCGTCGTAGTACACGCCTACGCCCAGGTTGACCTTGGCGGGATTGGTATCGGCATTGAACTGCTCATTCAGGCCCAGGATGGGGTCACGCGGGGCCATTTCGACAGCGGTAAACAAAGACATGAAATATCCTCAGAGAAGTGAAAAGAAGGCGAAAGCGACGATAGGGGATTCAGGCCACGGATTTAGGTCACAAGCTGACCGGAAAAAAAGGCTACAAGAGGTATCAAAAAGGCGATCCGGCGGCTATTGGGGATTGCAATTCCCATTTTCGGCCGAATGTCGTATTCTGTTTGGTTGCCCTGAATTTTAACGGGGCTTGATCGAGGTTTTATGCCAGAAGCTATAGAAGTCATAACCGAGGTGGCAGGTTCGGCCCCCGGCGAGGGCCAGTTCATCCGTTTCCCGGATTCGCCGTTCGAATTGTTCCAGCCCTATCCGCCGGCGGGCGACCAGCCGCAGGCGATTGAGCAGCTGGTAGAGGGCGTCAACGACGGCGAGGTGTTCCAGACCCTGCTGGGTGTGACCGGTTCGGGAAAGACCTTCACCATGGCCAATGTGATCGCCCGCCTGGGCCGCCCGGCCATTGTGTTTGCGCCGAACAAGACGCTGGCGGCGCAGCTGTACAGCGAATTCCGCGAGTTTTTCCCCAAGAACGCGGTTGAATACTTCGTCAGCTATTACGACTACTACCAGCCCGAGGCCTATGTGCCGCAACGCGACCTTTTCATTGAAAAGGACTCGGCCATCAACGAGCACATCGAGCAGATGCGCCTGTCGGCCACCAAGAGCGTGCTGGAGCGGCGCGACACCATCATCGTCGGCACGGTCAGCGCGATTTACGGCATAGGCGCGCCGGAAGATTACACGCAGATGCGCTTTATCGCGCGCATAGGCGACAAGATGGGCCAGCGCGACGTGATCGCGCGGTTGATCCGCATGCAGTACACGCGCAACGAGCAGGACTTCGCGCGCGGCACTTTCCGGGTGCGCGGCGATGTGATCGACGTCTTCCCGGCCGAGCATTCCGAGCTGGCCATACGCATCGAACTGTTCGACGACGAGATCGAATCGCTGCAACTGTTCGACCCGCTGACGGGCCGCATCCGCCAAAAAATCCCGCGCTTTGTGGTCTATCCCAAGAGCCACTACGTCACGCCGCGCGACAAGGTCATGACGGCGGTGGAAACCATCAAGCTGGAGCTGTCCGAGCGCGTGGCACAGTTCATCGCCGACGGCAAGCTGGTGGAGGCCCAGCGCATCGAGCAGCGCACCCGTTTCGACCTGGAAATGCTCAGCGAAATCGGCCACTGCAAGGGTATCGAGAACTACACCCGCCACCTGAGCGGTTCGCCACCGGGATCGCCGCCCTCGACACTATGCGACTACCTGCCCAAGGACGCGCTGATGTTCCTGGACGAAAGCCACGTCATGATCGGCCAGCTCAACGCCATGTACAACGGCGACCGGGCGCGCAAGACCACGCTGGTGGAATACGGCTTCCGGTTGCCCAGCGCGCTGGACAACCGGCCGCTGAAGTTTGAGGAGTTCGAGGCCAAGATGCGGCAGGCCATTTTTGTCTCGGCAACGCCCGCGGCCTACGAGCAGGAGCACGCCGGCAAAGTGGTGGAGCAGGTCGTCAGGCCGACCGGCCTGGTCGATCCGCAGGTCGAGGTGCGGCCGGCCACCCACCAGGTCGACGACGTGCTGCAGGAAATCCGCATCCGGGTCGAGAAAAACGAGCGGGTGCTGATCACCACGCTGACCAAGCGCATGGCTGAGCAGCTGACCGACTATCTGAGCGACAACGGCGTCAAGGTGCGTTACCTGCACAGCGACGTGGACACCGTCGAGCGCGTGGAAATCTTGCGCGACCTGCGGCTGGGCGCTTTTGACGTGCTGGTCGGCATCAACCTGCTGCGTGAGGGCCTGGATATTCCCGAAGTGTCCCTGGTGGCCATCCTGGACGCCGACAAGGAGGGTTTTTTGCGCGCCGAACGCAGCCTGATCCAGACCATAGGCCGGGCCGCCCGCAACCTGAACGGCCGTGCCATCCTGTATGCCGACCGGATCACCGACTCCATGAAAAAAGCCATGGGCGAGACCGAACGGCGGCGCAACAAGCAGATCGCCTTCAACCTCGAGCACGGCATCACGCCACGCAGCGTGGTCAAGCGCATCCGTGACCTTATCGACGGTGTCTACAGCGAGAAGTCAGGCAAGGAAGCCGAAAAGCTCGAGATGCAGAAGGCGCTGGTCGAGGACATGAGCGAAAAGGACATCGCTCGCGAAATCAAGCGCCTGGAAAAGCAGATGATCGAACACGCCAAGAACCTGGAGTTCGAGAAAGCCGCCCGGGTCCGAGACCAGTTGCACAGCCTCAAGGAGCAGGCTTTCGGTGCCCCTGGCACCGACAACGTGCCGCCCGTGACCGTTGCGGGCCAAGCCCGGCTCTGAGCCGCAACCGCGCCAGTGAAGCCCCTCATCGCACCATATTGGTGCAATGAGGGGCTGAGTCTACGGGTTAGCCCCATGTTTTTGGCGCCGCCAGCGGGAAAAACCCTGCTTGTGTTATACTTGACGAAAACAGTCAAGAACAATACCAGAACAACAAAAAGCCCCCGCGATACCGGTTGACTGACCTGGGCGGCTGGAGGAAGAGTTCCCTGTAAGCCACAAGCTTGCAGGGTGAAAACGACAGTCAAGCCATTTAAAGGAGCTTGTTATGCGCCTCACAACCAAAGGCCGCTTTGCGGTCACCGCGATGATTGATTTGGGACTGCGCCAAAACAACGGCCCGGTCACCCTGGCTGCGATCAGCCAGCGCCAGCAGATTTCCCTTTCTTACCTCGAACAGCTCTTCGGCAAGCTGCGCCGCCACGAACTGGTGGAATCCACCCGTGGCCCCGGCGGCGGTTACACCCTGGGTCGCAAGGCTTCCGAAATCACCGTGGCCGACATCATTGTGTCGGTGGACGAGCCTATCGATGCCACCCAGTGCGGCGGCAAGGAAAACTGCCTGGGCGAAGGCGGCCGCTGCATGACGCACGAGTTGTGGGCATCGCTGAACAGCCGCATGGTGGAGTTCCTGGATTCCGTGACCCTGCAAAAACTGGTCGAAGACCAGCTTGCCAAGGGCGTGGTGATCGAGAACACCCCCCAGGTGAAAAAAGCCATTTTCACGGCGCCGGCGGTCAAGCCGATTCGCGTGAACGCGCCGAACTCGGTCTTTGCCCTGGGCAATGCATTTTCCAAATCCTGATGGATCCAGGCCGGGCGTTCGCCCGGCTTCATCCCTTTGTGAACTGAAGCATTGACCCTTGATCGCGCTGCCAGCCAGCCCGTGAATTAAAAAAGCTAGCCACATGGACACCCCACACTTTCCCATCTACATGGATTACAGCGCCACGAACCCCTGCGACCCGCGGGTGGTGGACGCCATGATTCCCTGGTTGCGCGAACACTTCGGCAACCCCGCTTCCCGCAGCCACGCCTGGGGCTGGGAGGCGGAAGCCGCCGTCGAGAAGGCGCGGAGTCAGATCGCCGACCTTATCGGTGCCGACCCTCGCGAGATCGTCTGGACCAGCGGCGCCACCGAGTCCAACAACCTGGCACTCAAGGGCGCGGCCCATTTCTACAAAACCAAGGGCAAGCACATCATCACGGTCAAGACCGAGCACAAGGCCGTTCTTGACACCTGCCGCGAGCTGGAGCGCCAGGGTTTTGAAGTGACTTACATGGACGTGCAGGCCGACGGCCTGCTGGACCTGGAAGCCCTCAAGGCCGCTATCCGCCCCGACACCATCCTCGTCAGCGTCATGTTCGTCAACAACGAAATCGGTGTGATCCAGGACATCCCGGCCATTGGCGCCCTGTGCCGTGAAAAAGGCATCATCTTCCATGTGGATGCCGCCCAGGCAACCGGCCGCATCGACATCGACCTAGCCACCTTGCCGGTCGACCTGATGAGCCTGACTTCGCACAAGACCTACGGCCCCAAGGGCATTGGCGCCCTGTACGTGCGCCGCAAGCCGCGTGTGCGCCTGGAAGCGCAAATGCACGGCGGCGGCCATGAGCGCGGCATGCGTTCGGGCACGCTGCCCACGCACCAGTGCGTGGGCATGGGCGAGGCCTACCGCATCGCCAAGGCCGAGATGCACGAAGAAAACAAGCGCATCCGCGCCCTGCACGAGCGCATGCTCAACGGGCTCAAGGATGTGGAAGAGGTATTCCTCAACGGCCATGCCGACAAGCGCGTTCCGCACAACCTGAACATGAGCTTCAATTTCGTCGAAGGCGAGTCGTTGATCATGGGCATCAAGGGCCTGGCGGTTTCCAGCGGTTCGGCCTGCACTTCGGCCAGCCTGGAGCCAAGCTATGTGTTGCGCGCCCTGGGCCGCAGCGACGAACTGGCGCACAGCAGCCTTCGCATGACGATTGGCCGCTGGAGCACCGAAGAAGAAATTGACTACGCGGTCGCCACCATCAAGGAAAACGTGGCCAAACTGCGCGAACTGTCTCCCCTGTGGGAGATGTTCAAGGATGGTGTTGATTTGTCCACCATCCAGTGGGCTGCTCACTGAGCGGCGCGTCGAACAGCTTAAAGAGGTAAACAAAATGGCATACAGCGAAAAAGTGGTGGACCACTATGAAAACCCCCGCAATGTCGGCTCTTTTGAAAAGGGCGACGAATCGGTAGGCACCGGCATGGTCGGCGCGCCGGCTTGCGGCGACGTGATGAAGCTGCAGATCAAGGTCAACCCGGTAACGGGCGTGATCGAAGACGCGCGCTTCAAGACCTACGGCTGCGGTTCCGCGATCGCTTCCAGTTCGCTCGTGACCGAGTGGGTCAAGGGCAAGACGCTGGACGAAGCGGCCAGCATCAAGAACAGCGCGATTGCCGAAGAACTGGCATTGCCGCCCGTCAAGATTCACTGCTCCATCCTGGCGGAAGACGCCATCAAGGCCGCCGTGAACGACTACAAGCAAAAGCACGCGCACTGATCAACGCATTCCCGTCACCTGTTTCATTTTTGAGTGATTTAAATGTCCGTAACCCTCACTGATGCGGCTGCCCGGCACGTGACCCGCTACATGACCAAGCGCGGCAAGGGCGTCGGCGTGCGCCTGGGTGTCAAGACCACCGGTTGCTCGGGCCTCGCTTACAAGCTGGAATACGCCGACGAGATCGCGCCCGAAGACGTCGTGTTTGAAGACAACGGCGTCAAGGTGCTGGTCGACCCGAAGAGCATGGCCTACATCGACGGCACCAAGCTGGATTTTGTCCGTGAAGGCCTGAACGAAGGCTTCAAGTTCATCAACCCCAACGAGCGCGACCGTTGCGGCTGCGGTGAAAGTTTCCGGGTTTGACGGGCGAGCGATCTTACGCGTGCTGCACCCTTACCGAAGCCGCCTCCACTGATTGTGCTGGCGGCTTTTTCTCGGCATGAATCTTCAATCCAATGACTTCGAGCTTTTCGGTGTGCCCCAGCGCTTCGCGCAGGATCGCGCCGTGCTGGACGCGCGCTGGAAGGACCTGCAGCGCGAGGCGCACCCCGACAAGTTCGCCGCCCAGGGCGCGGCGGCGCAGCGGGTGGCCATGCAATGGTCGGTGCGCATCAATGAAGCCTACCAGCGCCTGAAGGACCCGCTCAGGCGCGCCAGCTACCTCTGCGAACTGAACGGCGCGCCCATCAACGCCGAAAACAACACGGCCATGCCGCATGATTTTCTGGTGCAGCAGATGCAGTGGCGTGAAGCGCTCGATGAAGCCGAGACTGCCGGGGATTTTGAAGAGATCGCCTCGCAAGCCGCCATGAATGGACGCGAGAAGCTGTCAAAGATAGAGCAACTGCTGGACATGGACAGGGATTTTCCCGCTGCCGCCCGGCAGGTTAGAAGCCTTATGTTTATTGAGCGCTTTGCCAGCGAGGTTGATGCGCGCATCGACCAGCTGGGACAATAAAAGCATTACAGAGAAGTACAACGACCGCGCATGGCACTCCTGCAAATTTCCGAACCCGGCCAGACGCCTGACCCGCACCAGCGGCGCATCGCAATCGGCATTGACCTGGGCACCACGCACTCGCTGGTGGCCAGCGTGCGCAATGGTGTGTCCGAATGCCTGCCTGACGAGCAGGGAAGGGTGCTGCTGCCGAGCGTGGTCCGTTATCTTGAGGCCGACAAGCGCCAGATCGGTTATGAAGCCCTGGCGGCGCAGGTGGATGATCCGCGCAACACCATTTCTTCCGTCAAGCGCCTGATGGGCCGCGGCATCCATGACATTGGCAGCCGGGCCCAGTTGCCTTATGAATTGAACGACAAGCCGGGCATGGTCACGCTACAGACCGTCGCCGGCGAAAAAAGCCCGGTCGAGATCAGCGCCGAGATCCTGGCCACGCTGCGCTACCGCGCCGAAGACACTTTCAACGACGACATATACGGCGCCGTGATCACCGTGCCGGCCTACTTCGACGACGCCCAGCGCCAGGCCACCAAAGACGCTGCGCAATTGGCCGGCCTGAACGTGCTGCGCCTGCTCAATGAACCCACGGCGGCCGCGATTGCCTACGGCCTGGACAACGCCAGCGAAGGCGTCTACGCCGTCTATGACCTGGGCGGCGGCACCTTCGATATTTCCATCCTGCGCCTGACGCAGGGCGTCTTCGAGGTGGTGGCCACCGGCGGCGACTCGGCACTGGGCGGTGACGATTACGACCGTGCGCTGGTCGACTGGGTGCTGGCCAAGGCCGGGCTCGCGGCGGAGACGCTCACGCCCTCCGACAAGGCGGCCCTGCAGCGCGCCGCGCGCGGCTGCAAGGAAGCCCTGTCGGCCGCAGACCCCGTGCCTTTTTCGGTGCAGTTGGCCAAGGCCCTCGTCAACTTCGAGATGAAGGCCGAAGACTTCGAAACCGCGACGGCCCACCTGACCCAGCGCACGCTGGCGGCCGTCCGCAAGGCCTTGCGCGATGCCAAGCTGGCCAAGGAAGATATCCAGGGAGCGGTCCTCGTGGGCGGCTCCACGCGCATGCCCCAGGTGCGCAAGGCGGTCGCCAGCTTCTTCGGTCGCGAGCCCTTGGTTAATCTCAACCCCGATGAAGTGGTGGCGCTGGGCGCGGCCATTTCCGCCAACCAGCTGGCCGGCAACAACACGGGCGATGAGCTGCTGTTGCTGGACGTGATTCCTTTGTCACTGGGCATTGAGACCATGGGCGGGCTGGTCGAGCGCATCGTGCCGCGCAACCAGACCATTCCCACGGCCATGGCGCAGGACTTCACCACCTACCAGGACGGCCAGACGGCCCTTGCCCTGCATGTGGTGCAAGGCGAGCGCGACCTGGTGGCCGATTGCCGCAGCCTGGCCCGCTTCGAGCTCCGCGGCATCCCGCCCATGGTGGCCGGTGCCGCTCGCATCCGCGTGACCTTTACCGTCGATGCCGACGGCCTGCTCAGCGTGAACGCGAAAGAGCAGGTCAGCGGCGTCGAGGCACGTATTGACGTAAAGCCTTCCTACGGCCTGTCGGACGAGGATATCGCGCGCATGCTGCAGGACAGCTTTTCCACCGCCCAGCAGGACATGAATGCCCGCGCCCTGGCCGAGGCCCGGGTTGATGCGGACCGCATGATCCTGGCCACGCAAAGCGCCCTGGCGGCGGACGCCGATCTGCTCAGCCCCAACGAGCGCGCGCAGATCGACAGCCTCATCGTCGGCCTGGCCGACACGCGTGCGCACGGTGACGCGGCCGCGATAGAAGCGGCCACCCAGGCGCTGGCCAAAGGCACCGAAGCCTTTGCCGCCCAGCGCATGAACCGGGGCATCAAACAAGCCCTGGCCGGTAAAAACATCGAGGCCGTCTGAACCGACTGAAAACCATGCCCATCATCAAAATACTGCCCCATCCCGAATACTGCCCCCAGGGCGCTGAAATCAGCGCACCGGCCGGCACCTCGATTTGCGAAGCCCTGCTCGACAACAAGATCAACATCGAGCATGCCTGCGACTTGAGTTGCGCCTGCACGACCTGCCATGTGGTTGTGCGCGAAGGCTTTAATTCGCTGAACGAGCTCGACGAAAGCGAAGAAGACCTGCTGGACCGCGCCTGGGGCCTGGAGCCCAATTCGCGCCTGAGCTGCCAGGCTTTCCTGGCCCAGTCCGACGTGACGGTGGAGATACCCAAATACTCCATCAATCACGCAAAGGAAAACCACTGAGTTTTCGGGAAAAAGCGGGCAAGAACCGCCCTGCGCGAGAGCGATAATCCAGCCATGCGCCAAATCGTTCTTGACACCGAAACCACCGGTCTTTCCGCTGAAAACGGCGACCGCATCATCGAAATCGGTTGCGTGGAGCTGGTGGCCCGCAAGCTCACCGGCAACAACCGCCACTTCTACCTGAACCCGGAGCGCGACAGCCATGAGGACGCGCTCAAGGTTCACGGCATCAGCAATGAATTCCTGAAGGACAAGCCCAAGTTCTCGGCCGTGGCCGAGGAATTGCTGGAATACCTGCAGGACGCCGAAATCATCATCCACAACGCGCCTTTCGACGTCAGCTTCCTCAACAAGGAGCTCGAGCTCATAGGCAGGCCGCCCATCAAGCATTGCGTGGCCAAGGTCACCGACAGCCTGATGATGGCCAAGGAGCTGTTCCCGGGCAAACGCAACTCGCTGGACGCCCTGTGCGACCGCCTGGAGGTCGACAATTCGGGCCGGACCCTGCACGGCGCCTTGCTGGATGCGGAATTACTGGCCGACGTCTACATCAACCTGACCCGCGGGCAGAATGCGCTGGTGATGGACGTGGACGATAGGGCCCAGGAAGGCCAGGTCTCGGCGCCGCAGATAGACCTGAGCACGTTTGAGCTGCCTTTGCTGGCGGCCAACGACCAGGAAGCCGCCGAACACGAGAAGCTGCTGGCCGATATCGACAAGTCCAGCAAAGGCAAGACGGTCTGGCGGGCCCTGGTTGCCTGAACTGAAGCGCAATTCCGGGGGCGGACCGAAAAACCGGCCCAAAACACCATATAATCGTAGGCTGACCAATAGGGCGGTTAGCTCAGGGGTAGAGCACTGCATTCACACTGCAGGGGTCGCAAGTTCGAAACTTGCACCGCCCACCAGAATTTGACGAACAAAAAGGCCAAGTCTTGCGACTTGGCCTTTTTTCATTTCGGCGCCAATCGGCGCCGTTTTTCATGGATTTAGAGGACTTCGCTCGCGAAATCGGCCAGGCGCGACCGTTCGCCGCGTGCCAGCGTGATATGTCCGCCATGCGGCCAGCCCTTGAAGCGGTCGACGGCAAAGGTCATGCCCGACGAGCCTTCAGTCAGGTAGGGCGTGTCGATCTGCGCCAGGTTGCCCATGCAGATGATCTTGGTGCCCGGACCCGCCCGCGTGATCAGCGTTTTCATTTGCTTGGGCGTCAGGTTTTGCGCCTCGTCGATGATCACGTACTTGTTCAGGAAGGTGCGGCCGCGCATGAAGTTCATGCTCTTGACCTTGATCCGCGAGCGGATCAGCTCGTTGGTGGCGGCGCGGCCCCATTCACCCGAGCCGCTGTCGGTTTTGCCCAGTACTTCGAGGTTGTCGTCCAGCGCGCCCATCCAGGGGCCCATTTTTTCCTCTTCGGTGCCCGGCAGGAAGCCGATGTCCTCGCCGACACTCACCGTGGCCCGCGTCATGATGATCTCGGTGTAGCGGCGGTCGTCGAGCACCTGCGTGAGGCCGCTGGCCAGCGCCATCAGCGTCTTGCCCGTGCCGGCCGTCCCGGCCAGGGTGACGAAGTCCACCTCCGGGTCCATCAGAAGGTTCATGGCGAAGTTCTGTTCGCGGTTGCGCGTGGTGACGCCCCAGACGGCATTTTTGAGGTGGTTGTAGTCCTTCAAGGTCTTCAGGACGGCGGTTTTGGCCCGGATTTCCGTCACACGGGCATACAGGGGCGGCTCTCCGGGGGCCTCAAAGAACACGAACTGGTTGATCAGCAGGCTGCCCACGATGGGTCCCGTGATGCGGTAGAAGGTGTGGCTGCCTTGCTGCCAGCTTTCGATGGTCTTGCTCTGGCGCGTCCAGAAGTCTGCCGGCAGGGCCAGCGAGCCGGAGTACAGCAAGTCGCCATCTTCCAGGGTTTTGTCGTTCTGGTAGTCGTCGGTTGCCAGGCCCAGGGCGCGCGCCTTGACGCGCATATTGATGTCCTTGGACACCAGAACCACTTCGCGCGGTGCGTATTCCTTGCGCAGGGCTTCGACCACGCCCAGGATCTGGTTGTCGGCCTTGCCCTGCGGCAGGCTCATGGGCAGCGTGTAATCCAGCGGTTTGGTCTGGAAAAACAAGCTGCCGCCGGCCTCGGGATGGCCTGTGGTGTCCAGCTTCAGGCCTTTGGCGATATCGGCGCCTTGGGCGCCTGCCAGCGCGTCCAGCGTGCGGCTGGTCTGGCGAGCATTGCGCGCCACCTCGGTCATGCCCTTTTTGTGGCCGTCGAGCTCCTCGAGCACGATCATGGGCAGGAAGATGTCGTGTTCCTCAAACCGGAACAGGCACATCGGGTCGTGCATCAGCACATTGGTGTCGAGCACAAACAGCTTCGCAGGGCCGGTGCGTTTGGCCTTCTTGGGTTTGGCCGCCGGTTGCGGCAGGGAAATGCTCTCTCTTTTATAGCTGGCGGGAGCCGGCTTTCCGGGGTGAGTGGCTTCCTTTCCTTTAAAAGCCGAAGGATGGCTGCCTTCACCCGCCGCCCGGCTATCAAACAGGTCCATCACCGGGGGCTTCTGGGCGGATTCAGCACTTTCCGTTTTTCGTGCGACTTTTGAGGGTGAGCGGGCTGGCGCGTCAAGCGCATCAGGGGAGAGCAGGGCGGCACGTTTGGTCGGGGCGGGGGGCAGGGGCATAGTGCTTAAGACTCTCTAAAAAAAGAAGGGTTCCAGAAGCGAAAAAGCCGCCTTGAAACCAGGGCGGCTTTTTCTTTTGGCGCAGTTGCGAGTGTCAACAGCATGAGTTCATTATGCACAACTCAAGTGACAGGGCAATCCTTTGTTGCTAACTGGCCTCAATATGGTTTCAGGCAGCCTTTTTGAGGGCTTTGACGGCTTTCAGCACGTCGTCCACATGGCCGGGCACTTTCAGTCCGCGCCATTCCTCTTTGAGCAGGCCGTCGGCGCCCACCAGGAAGGTGCTGCGCTCGATGCCTTTGACCTTTTTGCCGTACATGATCTTGTTTTTGACCACGCCGAACATGTGGCACATTTTTTCTTCGGTGTCCGCGATCAGCTCGAAGGGGAGCTCAAGCTTGGACTTGAACTCGTCGTGGGACTTCATGTTGTCGCGGGAGACACCGAATACGGTGGCGCCGGCCTTGACGAAGTCCTTGTAGCGGTCACGGAATTGCATGGCTTCCGTGGTGCAGCCCGGCGTGTTGTCCTTGGGATAGAAGTACAACACCACGACTTTGCCCAGGTGGGACTGGTTGGAAACCTTGATGCCGCTGGTGGCGATCGCTTCAAATTCGGGGAGTGGTTTATTGACGACGACTGCCATACTGAGTAGACCCTGACGAAAGTAGTTGTAATTAGCCGCGCCTTTTGGCAAACGGCCCGGGATTTCCATCCCGGGATGTGCTGCCAAGTGCAACCCTAGATTTTACCCTGAAAGAGAGGGCATTTCAGCCTTCTGTTCCTTCTGTTTCAATCAGCAGGGCGGCAATTACTTGCCGGCCTTCACCCGCGAGGATGTTGTAGGTCCGGCAGGCCGCGAGCGTGTCCATGGTCTCAACGCCGATGCGGTGCTCCATCAGGACGCGCAAAAACGCCGGCGGCACAAAGCGCAGGCGGGCGCCGCTGCCGAAAATCACGAGTTCGGGCCGGGTTTCGGCCAGCAAGGCGAAATGCTGTGCGGTGAGCTGCTCAAAGCGCGCGCAGTTCCAGTCGAATTTCTCGCCTCGTGAGCCGATCACCACGCTGTGCTCTATCTTTTCCGCCACCCCGTCGCGCCCCAGGCCCACCCAGCCGGGGCCGTAGCCGAGGATGGACTGGACGTCGAGGCGGTCTGGCTGAAGTTTCATGCGGAAGGTCCGGGCGTTGTGAGGGCGTGGTGCGACTGTGCGCGGGGTTTTGCGTGCTGGTGTTTGCCAGCGAAAACCCTCTTTTATGTGGTCAAATTATAGATTCCGCCCGAATTCCCCGCCGCAATGCGCCGCATCTCCCCGGTTGCCGGCATGGTGGGCGGTGCGGCCCCCGTCCACAGCTTCTGAACGTTTCATGAAATCGATCACCAAATCCGCCAAGCTTGCCAATGTGCTTTACGACATCCGCGGCCCGATCATGGACGCCGCCAAGCAGATGGAGGAAGAGGGCCAAAAGCTCATCAAGCTCAATATCGGCAACCTGGCCGTGTTTGGCTTCGATGCACCGGAGGAAGTGCAGCAGGACATGATCCGCAACCTGCCCGCCTCTGCCGGATATTCGGACAGCAAGGGCATTTTTGCGGCACGCAAGGCCGTGATGCACGAAACCCAGAAGCAGGGCATCAAGGGTGTCACGCTGGACGACATCTACCTGGGCAACGGCGCGAGCGAGCTGATTTCCATGGCCACCAACGCCCTGCTCGACGATGGCGACGAACTGCTGCTGCCGGCGCCCGACTACCCGCTGTGGACCGCTTCCACCAGCCTGTCGGGCGGCACACCGGTGCATTACCGGTGTGATGAAAGCAATGGCTGGATGCCCAACCTGGACGACATCCGCGCCCGGATCACGCCCCGGACCAAGGCCATCGCGGTCATCAACCCCAACAACCCGACGGGCGCGCTGTATTCCGACGAGCTGCTCAAAGGCATCATCGACATCGCGCGCGAGCACGGCCTGGTCATCCTCGCGGACGAGGTCTACGACAAGGTGCTGTACGACGGCGTCAAGCACACCGCCATCGCCAGCCTGTCCACCGACGTGCTCACGCTGACCTTCAATTCGCTCTCCAAGAGCTATCGCTCCTGCGGCTACCGCGCCGGCTGGATGGTGGTGTCCGGCCCCAAGAAGCAGGCGCAGGACTATATCGAGGGCCTGAACATGCTGGCCAACATGAAGCTGTGTTCCAACGTGCCGGGCCAGTGGGCCATACAGACGGCGCTGGGCGGATACCAGAGCATCAACGACCTGACCTGCGAAGGCGGCCGCCTGCGCCGCCAGCGCGACATGGCCTACGAGCTCATCACCGCCATCCCCGGCGTCACCTGTGTCAAGCCCAGCGCGGCGCTCTACATGTTCCCGCGCCTGGATCCCAAGGTCTACCCGATCAAGGACGATCGCCAGTTTTTCCTGGAGCTCCTCAAGGAGACCAAGGTGATGCTGGTACAGGGCACCGGCTTCAACTGGCCCGAACCGGACCATTTCCGCATCGTCTTCCTGCCGCATGAGGAAGACCTGCGCGAGGCCATCGGCCGCATTGCGAAGTTCCTCGAGAACTACCGCAACAACCGAACTTGACCCTGTACCCGGCCCTTCACTCTTCAGTCCCCTGCGCCCCTTGAGGCGGCAGGCCTCCAGATCACACCAAAGCAAGACTTCAGCACTATGAAACCGACGAATTTGAGCCCCATCCGCGTAGGCCTCCTGGGCATAGGCACCGTGGGCAGCGGCACCTACAACGTATTGCAGCGCAACCAGGAAGAAATCCGCCGCCGCGCCGGCCGCGGCATTGAGATCACCATGGTCGCCGACCTCGATGTGGCGCGCGCGAAAGCCGCTGTCGGTCCAGGCGTTCAGGTGGTCGACGATGCCCGCAAGGTCGTGGCCAGCCCCGACGTCGACATCGTGATCGAACTCATTGGCGGCTATGGCATCGCCAAGCAACTGGTGCTGGAAGCCATCGAGGCCGGCAAGCACGTGGTCACCGCCAACAAGGCGCTGCTGGCCGTGCACGGCACCGAGATCTTTGCCGCAGCCCACCGCAAGGGCGTGATGGTGGCCTTCGAGGCAGCCGTGGCCGGCGGCATTCCCATCATCAAGGCGCTGCGCGAAGGCCTGACGGCCAACAGCATCCAGTGGATCGCCGGCATCATCAACGGAACCACCAACTTCATCCTGTCCGAGATGCGCGACAAGGGCCTGGACTTCGACGTCGTGCTGAAAGAAGCGCAGCGCCTGGGCTACGCCGAAGCCGATCCCACCTTCGACATCGAGGGTGTGGACGCCGGCCACAAGGTCACCTTGATGTCGGCCATCGCTTTCGGCATCCCGGTGCAGTTCGACAAGGCTTACGTCGAGGGCATCACCGGCCTGGCCGCGCAGGACATCCGCTACGCCGAGCAGCTCGGCTACCGCATCAAGCTGCTGGGCATCACCAAGCGCGCCGCCAACGGCATCGAGCTGCGCGTGCACCCCAGCCTGGTGCCGGCCAAGCGCCTGATCGCAAATGTGGAAGGCGCGATGAACGCCGTGGTGGTGCAGGGCGATGCCGTCGGCACCACGCTGTACTACGGCAAGGGCGCGGGCAGCGAGCCCACCGCCAGCGCCGTGATCGCCGACCTCGTCGACA
Source organism: Polaromonas sp. P1_F2 (assembly GCF_056405735.1). Lineage (NCBI taxonomy): Bacteria > Pseudomonadati > Pseudomonadota > Betaproteobacteria > Burkholderiales > Comamonadaceae > Polaromonas > Polaromonas sp. P1_F2. The sequence continues at coordinate 172,973 of NZ_JBFUBN010000008.1, forward strand.
TTGCGCGCCTGCACACGGCCGACCCTGAGCACCGCGTGCCGCATCTCGCCTTCCAGCCCGACGCGATGAGCGACCTGCCGGTCGTCCCCATGTCCGACGTCGTCACCAGCTACTACCTGCGCCTCAAGGTCGCCGACGAAGCCGGCGTGCTGGCCAAGGTCACCGGCATCCTCGCCGGCTCGGGCATCAGCATCGATGCCGTGCTGCAGCGCGAAGCCGATGAAGTCGGCGGCGAGGGTTCCACCCACACCGACCTCATCATCCTCACGCATGAGTGCGTGGAAGCCAAGATGAACGGCGCCCTGGCCCAAATGCAGGCCCTGCCCACGGTGCTGGCCCCCATCACGCGCATCCGCAAGGAGGAGCTGGCCTGATGCTGTACATCTCCACGCGCGGCCATGCCGACCGCAAGCGCTTCTGCGAAATCCTGCTCGAGGGCCTGGCGCCTGACGGCGGCCTCTACCTGCCCGAGCAATATCCGCAAGTGGATGCCGTGACGCTGCAGAAGTGGCGCGGCTTGTCTTACGCTGAACTGGCCTTCGAGGTTCTTTCACTGTACGTCGACGACATCCCCGCCGCCGACCTCAAGGCGATCTGCGACAAGACCTATACGGAAGCAGTGTTCGGCACCAAGGCCATCGTCCCGCTGAAAAAACTCGAAGACGGCCTTTACCTCGAAGCCTTGTCCAACGGCCCCACGCTGGCCTTCAAGGACATGGCCATGCAACTGTTGGGCAACCTGTTCGAATACGAACTGGCGCGCCGCGGCGAAGAACTCAACATCCTGGGCGCCACCAGCGGCGACACGGGCAGTGCGGCCGAATACGCCATGCGCGGCAAGAAGGGCGTGCGCGTCTTCATGACCTCGCCCAAGGGCCGCATGAGCCCTTTCCAGCAGGCCCAGATGTTCAGCCTGCAGGACGAAAACATCCACAACATCGCGGTCGAAGGTGTGTTCGACGACTGCCAGGACATCGTCAAGGCCGTGTCCAACGACCTGCCTTTCAAGCGCCAGTACAAGATCGGCACCGTCAACTCCATCAACTGGGCGCGCCTGATGGCACAGGTGGTCTACTACTTTGCTGGCTACTTCCAGGCCACAAGCAAGAACACCGAAAAAGTCGACTTCACCGTGCCCTCGGGCAACTTCGGCAATGTCTGCGCCGGCCATGTCGCCCGCATGATGGGCCTGCCGATCGGCAAGCTCGTGGTGGCCACCAACGAAAACGACGTGCTCGACGAGTTCTTCCGCACCGGCGTTTACCGCGTGCGCGGCAGCGCAGACACGCATGAAACCTCCAGCCCCTCCATGGACATTTCCAAGGCCTCGAACTTCGAGCGTTTTGTGTTCGACTTGCTGGGCCGCGACGGTGCCAAGACCAAGGCCCTGTTCCACGACCAGCTCGGCAGCCAGGGCCGTTTTGACCTGAGCGCTGAGGCGGCGTTCAAGTCAGCCGCGCAGCGCTACGGCTTTGTCAGCGGCAAGAGCACCCACGCCGACAGGCTCGCGACGATCCGCGACACGCACAAGCGCTTCGGCACCACGATTGACACCCACACCGCAGACGGCGTGAAGGTGGCGCGCGAGCAGCTCCAGCCCGGCGTGCCCATGCTCGTGCTGGAAACCGCGCTGCCCATCAAGTTCGCGGCCACGATTGAAGAGGCGCTGGGCCACGCGCCCGCGCGGCCCGCGAAGTTCGAGGGCATCGAAGATCTGCCCAAGCGCGTGCAGGTGCTGCCCGCCGATGCGGCCGTGATCAAGCGCTACATTGCCGACCATGTGCATTGACGCGGGCCGCGGTACCGCCTGGAAGGCCAAGCCATGAACGTTGTCGGCTTCGCCGGTTACTCCGGCTCGGGCAAGACCACCTTGGTGGAAAAGCTGATTCCCGCGCTCAAGGCCAGGGGCCTGCGCGTCTCGGTGGTCAAGCATGCGCATCACAAATTCGACATCGACCATCCCGGCAAGGACACCTTCCGCCACCGGGTGGCCGGCGCCTTTGAGGTGGTGGTGGCTTCGCAGAACCGCCTGGCGCTGATGCGCGAGTTTGAAAAGCCATCCGAGATGACGGTGCACCAGTTGATCGCCGAGCTTTACGGCGGCGTCGACTGGGTGCTGGTCGAGGGCTTCAAGAGCAGCGACCTGCTCAAGATCGAAGTCTGGCGTGGTCCTTCGGCCGATTACCCAGGCAAGCCCGCCCGCTACATGGACGACGATTTCATTGTCGCCATCGCCACTGATGCTCCCGATCAATTGCCCGAAGCAACCTTGCGTCCGGTGCTGGATTTGAACGACGGCGAGGCCGTGGCCGACTACCTGGTCAACAATCAGGAGCGCTTCGCTTATTCCTTCGAAGACCGTTTCGGCTAGGCCTGGGTAAAGGTAGTGAAGGCCAGCCCTGACGCCAGCCCAGTTCCGTTCATGCCTTTGTTCTGGACATCCCGACCATGAGTTCTGTTCCCGCTGCATCCGCCGCCCGCGCACCCCTGAAGCCTTTGGACCAGGCGCTGGCCGAGTTGCTGGTCCGCGCGGCAAGCTTGCCCGGTGTCGAAACCGTCTCCACCTTTGACGCCGACGGCCGCGTGCTGGCCCAGGACCTGGTCTCCAGCCTCGACGTGCCGGCCCATGACAACAGCTCCATGGACGGCTACGCGTTGCGCACGGCTGATTGGGCCGAGGGCGCTGTGTTGCCGGTCAGCCAGCGCATTCCGGCGGGCAGCAGCGGCCATGCCCTGGCACCGGCCTCGGCGGCGCGCATCTTCACCGGCGCGCCCATCCCGCCCGGCGCCGATACGGTGGTGATGCAAGAAGACTGTGAAGCCGTGAATGAGGGCGTGCGCATCAAGGCCAGGCCCCAGCCCGGCCAATGGATTCGCCGCCGCGGCGAGGACGTGGCCGCCGGCGCCGTAGTGCTGCACCGCGGTGAACGCCTGACGCCCGCCTCGCTGGGCCTGGCCGCCGGCATTGGCTTCGACAAACTCCAGGTCGCGCCCCGGGTGCGCGTGGCTTTGTTCTCCACGGGCGACGAGCTCGTCATGCCCGGCGAGGTCGCACCGGCCGACATGAAGCCCGGCGCCATCTACAACTCCAATCGTTTCTTCTTGCGCGCCTTGCTGCTGCGCCTGGGCTGCAGCGTGACCGACCTCGGCATCGTGCCCGACCGCCTATCCGCCACCGTCGCCGCGCTCAAGGGCGCCAGCGAGCAGCACGACCTGATCCTGACCAGCGGCGGCGTCTCGGTCGGCGAGGAAGACCACATCAAGCCCGCCGTGCAGGCGCTGGGCGAACTCGCCCTCTGGCAGATCGCCATGAAGCCGGGCAAACCTTTCGCTTGCGGCAAGGTCGGCGGCGCGCACTTCATCGGCCTGCCGGGCAATCCGGTGTCCAGCTTTGTGACCTTCCTGGTGCTGGTGCGGCCCTTTTTGCTCAGGCTGCAGGGCGCGACCGACGTGGCTCCCGCTTCCATCGCGCTACCGGCTCATTTCGACTGGCCCAAGGCCGACAAGCGCCGCGAGTTTTTGCGTGCCCGGCGTAATGCCGCCGGTGGGCTCGACCTGTTCAGCAACCAGAGCTCGGGCGTGCTGACTTCGGCCGTCTGGGGCGACGGCGTCATCGACAACCCGGCCGGCCAGGCGATTGCCCATGGCGACACGGTGCAGTTCATCCCGTTTTCGGCACTGATGGCTTAAGGCGCCGCATAAAGGCTTCCCGTGAAAGTCACCATCAAATATTTTGCGTCCATCCGCGAAGCCATAGGGCAGGGCAGCGAGGTGCGCGACACCGCCGCCACCACGCTGGCGACCCTGCGCGATGAACTGCTCGCGGCCACGCCAGCGCATGCCGCCAGCCTGGCGCGCGGCCGGTCGGTGCGCATGGCGCTCAACCAGGTCATGAGCGACGAAGCGGCACTGCTCAGCGATGGCTGCGAAGTCGCTTTCTTCCCGCCTGTGACCGGCGGTTGACCCGCCCGGCTCAAGCCACCAGCGCATCCAGCCGCTGAAGGCGTTCGGCCAACTCTGTAGAAGCCCGTGTCATCGGGCTGCGCAGCTCGTTGCGAAGCAGGCCGCGTTCCGCCATCAGCGCCTTGAGCGGCCCCGGGTTGGGCTCGGCAAACAGGCTGGCTATCAAGGGTTGCAGCTGCGCCCACAAGGCCTCGGCTCCCGACAGGTCACCGGCCCGGATGCGCCGCAGCACTTCCACAAAACGTTCCGTGTGCAGATGGGCGGCTGCCGCAATCGCACCCCGGCCGCCCTGCGCCATGGTGCTGAAGATATTCACGTCCTCGCCCGCCAGCACCTGCAGCCGCCCGTCGGCAATCAGGGCCTTGGTCTTGGCCGGGTCGCCGCCGCAGTCTTTGAGGGCCAGGATGCGCGGGTGGCCGGCCAGCGCCAGCAAGGTTTCAAGTTCCAGGCGGCTGCCGGTGCGGTAAGGGATGTCATAGAGGATCACCGGCACGGCGCTCACGTCGGCCAGGGCGCTGAACCATTCGATCAGGCCTGCCTGGGAGGGCCGGATATAGCTGGGCGCCGGCAGCAGGATGCCGGCCAGGTCCAGTCCACCCAGCGCCTCGATGCGCGCCGCCGTCTTGCCCAGGTGGTAGCCCGACAGGCCCATGACCAGCGGCAGGCCGTCGGCTTGTTCCGTGACAGTGCGCAGCGTTTGCAGCTGCTCGGCCTCATCCAGGGCGGCGGCCTCGCCGGTGGAGCCGCAGACCACCAGCCCGGCGATGCCCTTGGCGCGGTAATGCGCCACCAGGCGTTTCAAGGCCGCATGATCGACCTTGCCCTGGTCAAAGGGGGTGACGAGCGGGATCCAGAGACCCGAGAAATCGGTGGCGGCCTGATCGGTTTGATCGGCATTGAACGCTGTTTGCATGAAGACACATCCCAAAAAACTGACCGGCTTGAAAGGCCGTCATCAGAACAAGAGAAGGGTGTCCGCAAAAGACTTGGAAAGTAACCGGCGGTTCCATCGCTCATTCGACGACGGAACCGCAGCCCCGGTCAAATGAGCAACGGTTTTTTCGATTTGCTGGCGCACCCCCCAAGGCCGCGGGCGCTGTCGTGCGTCCGGTCGGCGAGGGGGCAGGTGTGGCCAGTCATGCGGCAAATCTTACCGTAGGCGCTGCGTTCCGGGGGCGCGAGTGGCAAAATTGCCACTATGGCTTCACCCCGTGTCCTGATCACCACCGATGACTTCAACCTCGCCGAGGAGGTGGCTGCACTGCGCGCCACCGACAAGCGGGTGGGCGCCGTCTGCACCTTCACCGGCACCGTTCGCGACCGTAACGACGGCCTGAGCGTCAGCAGCATGGAGCTGGAGCACTACCCCGGCATGACCGAAAAAGCCATCGAAGCCATGGTTGACGAGGCCATGGCGCGTTTTGATATCTTCGGCGCGCGTGTGGTCCACCGCGTCGGGCTGCTGCAACCGCTGGACCAGGTCGTCCTGGTCGCCGTGACTTCCGCGCACCGCGGCGAAAGCTTCAGGGCCTGCGAGTTCCTGATGGACTACCTCAAGACCCAGGCGCCGTTCTGGAAAAAGGAACAGACCCCAGAAGGCGCGCGCTGGGTGGATGCACGGGTCACCGATGACGCGGCGCTGGCCAAGTGGGGTATCGTGGCCCCCAATGCCTGAACGCAGGCCCTAGTTCAGGTAGCGGGGCTTTTCCATGGCATCCGGCGGCTCGGGGGTATCCGCGGCCTCTTCCAGATCGGCGACCGGCGGTGACTTGAGCCACTGGGATTTTTTGAGGCACTTGTTCAGCAGCTGCAGCAATCCCTGGGTGAGCCGGTTGCTGATGGCGATCCGCACATTGCGCCCAGGTTCGGGCAGTTTTTCGATGAAAGCCAGTTCCAGCTTGCCCGATTTCAGCAAGGACATTTTGACTTCCGTCACCAGCAGTGGTTCTGTTCCCAGCGGCAGCGCGGCATTTTCGGCTTGGTAGGGCGTCTTGAAATCGCTTGCGTGTGCCAAAGCTTCCTTCTGGAAGTTTTCCACCATGCGCTGGCGATGCCGGTCCTGGGGCGTTGCGATAGCGCCGTCATGGGTTTCCTGGGTCAACTGGTCGGCGGCGGTTTTCGTCAGGATCGGCATCAGGGAGAGTGTCATGCGGCGGGTCAGCCACAGGCGCAGTTCCTCGCTTTCATGGCTGCTGATACGCACCAGCAGCCTGTCCTGCTCCTGGTGATAGGTCACCGAGACCTGGTGGATGTTCATGGGGCGATTTTAGGGGCGCCGGGAAAATGCTTGAAAACCAGCACCAGCCCCCCAGATACTGTGCAACATCCATCCGGATGGGGCCTGAGCCAGGCCTGCCGGAATCCACGGAGCCCTCTTCATGCGACAAGACAAACTGACCACCAAATTCCAGGAAGCCCTGAGCGATGCGCAATCCCTCGCGCTGGGCAATGACAACGGCTATATCGAGCCGGTCCACCTGCTGGCCGCCATGCTGCGCCAGGACGACGGCCCGCGCGCGCTGCTGGAAAGAGCCGGCGTCAACGTGGGCGGCCTCATGCAGGCGGCCGACGCCGCCGTCAAGAAGCTGCCGCAGGTGCAGGGCCAGGACCAGCTCCAGGTCGGCCCCGACCTCGCCAAGCTGCTGCAGGCCACCGAAAAAGAAGCCATCAAACGCAACGACCAGTTCATCGCCGGTGAACTCTTTCTGCTGGCCGTGGCCGACAGCAAAGGCGACGTCGGCCGCCTGGCCAAGGAAAACGGCCTGACCCGCAAGGCGCTCGAAGCCGCGATAGACGCGGTGCGCGGCGGCCAGGGCGTGAACAGCGCCGACGCCGAAGGCCAGCGCGAAGCCCTCAAGAAATACTGCATGGACCTGACCGAGCGCGCCCGCCTGGGCAAGCTCGACCCGGTCATTGGCCGCGACGACGAAATCCGCCGCGCCATCCAGGTGCTGCAGCGCCGCACCAAGAACAACCCCGTGCTGATCGGCGAGCCCGGCGTCGGCAAGACCGCCATCGTCGAAGGCCTGGCCCAGCGCATCGTGGCCGGCGAGGTGCCGGACTCCCTCAAGGGCAAACGCGTGCTCTCGCTCGACATGGCCGCACTGCTGGCCGGCGCCAAGTTCCGCGGCGAGTTTGAAGAGCGCCTGAAAACCGTGCTCAACGAACTGGCCAAGGACGAGGGCCAAACCATTGTTTTCATCGACGAGCTGCACACCATGGTGGGCGCCGGCAAGGCTGAAGGCGCGATGGACGCGGGCAACATGCTCAAGCCCGCACTGGCGCGCGGCGAGCTGCACTGCGTGGGCGCCACCACGCTCGACGAATACCGCAAGTACATCGAAAAAGACGCCGCGCTGGAGCGCCGCTTCCAGAAAATCCTGGTCGGCGAGCCCACGGTGGAGGCCACCATCGCCATCCTGCGCGGCCTGCAGGAAAAGTATGAAGCGCACCACGGCGTGCAGATCACCGACCCGGCCATCGTGGCCGCGGCCGAGCTGAGCCACCGCTATATCACCGACCGTTTCCTGCCCGACAAGGCTATCGACCTGATCGACGAGGCCGCGGCCAAGATCAAGATCGAGATGGACTCCAAGCCCGAGGTCATGGACAAGCTCGACCGCCGCCTGATCCAGCTACAGATCGAGCGCGAAGCCGTGCGCCGCGAGAAAGACGAAGCCTCGCAAAAACGCTTCGAGCTGATCGAAGAAGAAATCACCAAGCTGCAAAAAGAGATCTCCGACCTCGACGAAATCTGGCAGGCCGAGAAGGCCCAGGCCCTGGGTTCCAAGGACGTCATGGAGGAGATCGACCGCATCCGCTTCCAGATTGAGGAGTTCACCCGCAAGGGCGACTTCAACAAGGTCGCCGAACTGCAATACGGCAAGCTGCCCGAACTCGAAAAGCGCCTGAAGGAAGCGCAGGACATCGAAGCCAGCAAGGGCAAGTCCAACGCGCCCACACTGCTGCGCACCCAGGTCGGCGCCGAAGAGATCGCCGAGGTCGTGGCGCGCGCCACCGGCATCCCTGTCAGCAAGCTCATGCAGGGCGAGCGCGACAAGCTGCTGCAGATGGAGGGCAAGTTGCATGAGCGCGTGGTCGGCCAGGAAGAAGCCATCAGCGCGGTGGCCAACGCGATCCGCCGTTCACGCTCGGGCCTGAGCGACCCGAACCGCCCGACCGGCTCCTTCCTGTTCCTGGGCCCCACCGGCGTGGGCAAGACCGAGCTGTGCAAGGCGCTGGCCGGCTTTTTGTTCGACAGCGAAGACCACCTGATACGCGTCGACATGAGCGAGTTCATGGAAAAGCATTCGGTGGCCCGCCTGATAGGCGCACCTCCGGGCTATGTGGGCTATGAGGAGGGCGGCTACCTGACCGAGGCCGTGCGCCGCAAGCCCTATAGCGTGCTGCTGCTCGACGAGGTCGAAAAAGCCCACCCCGACGTGTTCAATGTGCTGCTGCAGGTGCTGGACGACGGCCGCCTGACGGACGGGCAGGGCCGCACAGTGGACTTCAAGAACACCGTGATCGTCATGACCAGCAACATCGGCTCGCCCATCATCCAGTCCATGGTCGGCAAACCCACGGAAGAGATCAAGGACGCGGTGACGGACGAACTCAAAAACTATTTCCGGCCCGAGTTCCTGAACCGGATCGACGAAACCGTGGTGTTCCACGCCCTGGATGCGAAGAACATCGAGTCCATCGCACGGATCCAGCTCAAGGTGCTGGTCGCCCGGTTGCAGAAGATGGACCTCGCGCTGGACGTATCGGAAGCCGCGATCGCCGAGCTCGCCAAGGTCGGCTTCGACCCGGTCTTCGGCGCCAGGCCGCTCAAGCGGGCCATCCAGCAGCGGATCGAAAATCCGCTCAGCAAGCTGCTGCTGGAAGGGCGTTTCCCGCCCAAGAGCACGATACCGGTGGACGTGGACCCCATCCGCGACCCGGGCGTGTTCCGGTTCGAATCGACGGTTCACTAGGGCCTGTTGACGGCCCAGGCCACCAGTTTCATGGTGAGCCTCACAGCCCGCTCCGGCTTGCGCCGGGGCGGGTTTTTTTATGGCCGTGCCGCGGAGGAAATGCTGGAATCGTCCTACATCTCCACCGGCCCGCCCGGCCTACGATGGGCTTCTGCCCCATCGGAACCGACATGCCCAACCGCCTTGCCAGCGTCGTGATGCGCACCGCCTGCCTGGCGGCAAGCCTGGCTGTCGGCGCGCAGGCCACGGCACAAGATCCGGGCAGCAAGGAGGCAGGTGCGCCGCGCACCCTGGCCCCGGTGACCGTCAGCGCCAAGGCCAACCGCGATCCGGTCGAGAAGTCCTACCGCAAAATGATCCGGGGCATGGAACTCTTCGAGCGTGAAAAAAACCTCGCACCAAATGCCCCGCTGCGCTTCAAGCTGCTGCCGCGCCGGCGCGAGACCGACATGAACTCGATTGACATGGAGGTCATAGGCAGCAGCGTCGCCTTTCCCGTGGCCATCGCGCCTGACCACACCTTCAGCCTGCCGCGCGACCCAAAGGCTTTCTCGGAAGATGCGCAGGTCATTCCCAACCGCAAGGCGCAAAGCATGACCTGGCGCACCGAGATCCGCACGCCGGGCCTGCCGCCCAACACCCGCCGCCTGGGCGACCTGCGGCTGGAGTGCCGGGTGGGCATGGAGGCCGGCCTGGTCTCGCGCGGCGGCGGCGTTGTTGACCGGATTGCCGGCGCCGTGTTCGACACGCCCGCATACTGCGACAAGCCGGCTCCGCTCTACCTGTTCTTTTCGGAGCGCCCGCTGTTCAGCGTCACGCTGGTCGCCGGCGAGCGCCGCGAAATCCTGCCCCTGGCCATGCTTTACGCCGCCGCGAGCGACGACCCCAAACTCGACAGGGACCTGCCCGACTGCGACTGCGAGGTGCTGGTGGACCGCACCTACTTCCTGCCCCTGGGCGACCGCAGCTGGCCCAACGACACCCTGGTCGAGTTTGACTACATGGAGGGCGGATGATGCTGGCGTGCAGGCTCATTTTGTGTGCCGGCCTGGTGCTGGCGGGTTGCGCCGGCCCGGGCGGGGTGGAGGAAATCCGGCCGCCTTTTCGCGACGCCAGCCTGTCCATGCAGGGTGCGCAAGGGATGGTGGTCCCCGGGACCAGCACCAAAGCCGACGTGGCCGCCGCGCTGGGCCCCGCCACCGTGGTCAGGTTCGACACCGGCTACGAGGTCTGGGCTTACCGGGAAAAGCCGCCCAAAAGCGAAACGCCGGGGGCCGAGTTTGTGATCCTGTTCGCGCCGTCCGGCATCGTGCAGAAAACCCGGATACGGCCCCGCTACGAAGCGGCTCCTGGGTCCTAGTCGCCCAGGCCCACAAAGATGTTCTGCACGTCGTCGTTCGCATCGATGGCGGCCAGGAAGGCCTCGACTTCCTCGAGTTCCGCGGCGCTCAGGGTGGACGGGCTGACGGGATTCTTGGCCTTGTAGCCGAGCTTGGCCGACAGCACGGTAAATCCCTGCGCGGGCAGGGCGCGGCTGACGATGTCCAGGTCGGCGTGGTCGGTCAGGAACATGGTTGTGCCTTCTTCATGGCCCGGCTCGAAGTCCTGGGCGCCGGCTTCAATCGCGGCCAGTTCGGGGTCGGCGCCGGCAGCCAGCGGCTCGGCTTCAATCATGCCCACGTGGTCGAAGTCCCAGGAGACCGAGCCCGAAGTGCCCAGATGCCCCTTGCGGAACAGCACGCGGATTTCAGAGGCCGTGCGGTTCAGGTTGTCCGTCAGGCACTCGACCATCAGGGGCACGCGGTGGGGTGCGAAGCCCTCGTAGATCACATGCTCGAAATGGACGGCGTCGCCCGTGAGGCCGGCGCCCTTTTTGATGGCGCGCTCCAGGGTGTCTTTGGGCATGGAGACCTTGCGGGCCTGCTCCACCACCAGCCGCAGCCGTGCGTTCGAGGCCGGGTCCGCCCCGTTGCGCGCCGCGACCATGATTTCCTTGGCCAGCTTGCCGAATAGCCGGCCCCTGGCGTTCGCGGCCAGTTCCTTGCCTTTTGCTTTCCACTGCGCGCCCATGTCTGTTCTTCCTTGCTGTTGCCGCGCCAAGCGCCTGGCTGTGTGTTGGGGGGCCTGCGGTACGGCGCGAAGCGCGCGCCGCAGGGCCGGGGGTCCCCGGTTATACACCCATACGGTGCGGCCGCAACGGTAGGACGGCGCCGACGCGAACATCAGCGCCTTCCCGCTACAGCAAGGGTGGGGCAGCGCTAATTTTGAACACCTGCCAACACGAAAGGAGCCGACATGCCAAGAGGTGACAAATCTTCCTATTCCGACAAGCAAAAGCGCAAGGCCGAGCACATCGAGGAAGGCTATGAGGACCGCGGCGTCGGCAAGGAAGAAGCCGAGCGGCGCGCCTGGGCCACGGTGAACAAGGAAACCGGCGGCGGCAAAAAGTCCGGCTCGGGCCGCGGCAAGGCGGAGAACCACGCGCCTTCACGCAAGGGTGGGCGCCTGGGCGGTGCGGCGGCGGCTTCGCGCACCGCGGCCGAGCGTTCGGCGTCTGCCAAAAAGGCCGCGGCGACCCGCAAGCGCAACGCTTCGAAGTAAGCCTTACTTGACCGGGATCACGGTGCCGGCCGGCACCGGAACGGCCGTGACGCTGTTTTGCGGCGAGCCTTCTATGACCCGGTCCGAGTAGGTCAGGTAGACCAGCGTGTTGCGTTTGGTGTCTATCATGCGCACCACCCGCAGTCTCTTGAAGACCAGCGAAATACGCTCGCTGAACATTTCTTCCTGCTTGTCCATAGGCTTGGCGCCAAAGCTGATGACACCGGTCTGCCGGCAGGCGATGGAGGCTTCGGCCTTGTCCTCGGCCAGGCCGAAAGCGCCCTTGATGCCGCCGGTCTTGGCGCGCGACACATAGCAGGTCACGCCCGCGACCTTGGGATCGTCGTAGGCGTCCACCACGATCTTGTGGTCGGGGCCTATGAACTTGAACACGGTGTCGACGGCGCCGATTTCCTCTCCGCCGGCACCGCCGCAGGCGGACAGGAGCAAGAGCAGGCTGAGCGCGCTAAACGCGGGGCGCAACATGTGTTTGATGGTCATGGAATATCCCTCTTTGTATGTGTTGGATGCCGTGGGCTCTCGCGGCCCGGCTTTCTAATGTACAAAACCCACGCGCCGCGCGAGCCGCCTCGGTGCAAGAAGGGCAAGCAAATGTCAGCTCAGGGCTTCAAAAGGTCAAAAAAGCCGCTCGCCAGGCGCTCGCCGTTGACCATGATGTCTACCTCATGCCGGCCGGCATGGTGCATACGCGTCGTGAAGTCGCGCACCACCTGGCTGCGTGACAGCCGCACGCTTTCGCCCGCGCCCAGGCTCAGCTCCTTGAGCTTGAAGACTTTGGCCGAGCTGCTACCCGCTTTTTTGACGTAGTGGATGGTGTAGTCCACCACCAGGCGCTGGCTCTGGCGCGAGGTGGACTGCAGCGTGAACGACAGCTCCAGCCGTTCACCCAGGCTGAGTTTTTTCGGGCTGACGGAAAAGCCGCTGATGCTGGCAGCCGCCTTTTTGCCGGCGCCTATCACGCCCAGCGCCTGCCTGTCGCCCTGCTTGATCAGGGTGCGCAGCGCGTGGCGCGCGATCCACGCGGTGTGCGGGTTGTCCAGCGGCCAGCTTTTGAGGCGCTTGAGCACCCACTCGGGATGCAGCTTGGTGATGTCGTTGAGGTGGTTCGCTACCGACTTGCGCACATAGAGGCTGCCGTCGGCCTTGAGCGCCTCCAGGATGGGCGCGGCAAGCTCCGGGTCGGCCATCAGCGCGTCCAGCCTGAAAGACCAGGGCAGGCGAGGGCGGCTGCCTTCGCTGGCCAGGCGCCGCACGTGTTCGCTTTCGTCCCTGGTCCAGGTTTTCATCACGGCCAGCGTGCGCGCCGGGTCTTGGCGGATGAACTCGCGGATGGCGTATTCAGAGCTGCCGAAGATGGTGAAAAACTTCAGCGCCTCCATGGACGTCTCAAAGTCGTCACGCCCATAAAGGCCCACATAGTCCGGCAGCACCAGGGTGACAAACCCGCTGTTGATGCGCGGCGCCAGCTTGCGCAGGATGGCGACGGCTTTGCGGTAGTCGGCGGGCAGCGTGGCGTGCAGGCATTCGCTGGTACGCCGCAGGCGCTGCATCAGCGAGAGCTCGTCCAGCCCGGGCAGCGCCAGCGCGAGAAACTTCTTGCCGTCAAAACGCGGGTAAACCGCCGCGGTTTCCGCCGCGATGTGGCGGTAGCGTGCGCGGTCGAAGATGTTTTTGAGGGCGGGGGCGGCGGTGTCGGGCATGGCGCCCGATTCTGCCACCGCCGGATTTTTCAGGCTTCCAGAGAGGCACGCGGATCGAACGCCTTGAATGCCTCGGCCATGTCGTCATAAGCCTTTTTAGCGGCCTTGCTGCCGGCCGGCGGCAGCGCCAGCTGCAGCACAAAGTAAAAATCACCCGCCGGCTTGCCCGGCAGGCCCCGACCCTTGAGCCTGAGCTTGTTCCCCGGCGATGAGCCTGGCGGGATGGTGACTTCGACCCGGCCTGTCGGCGTAGCCGCCTCGACCTGCGCGCCCAGGGCGGCCTCCCAGGGCGCCACGGGCAGGTTCATGTAGACGTCGCGGCCGTCGGCGCGGTAGAGCTTGTGCGGCAGGAATTCCACGTCCAGGTAAAGGTCGCCGGCGCCGCCCTTGCCGGCTCCCGGTGCACCCTGTCCGGCCAGGCGGATGTGCTGGCCGGCGCGTATGCCCTTGGGGATGGTGAATTCAATGCTGCGTGGCTGGCCGCGCCTGCCCGGCTCGCTGAGCTGCAGCGTTCGCGTGGCGCCCTGGTATGAGTCTTCGATGGCGATCTGTATCTTCGCGTGCTGGTCTTCGCCGGCCATGTCGAAACCGCCCCGGGCGCGGCCCATGCCGCCCCCCATGTCGGCGCCCATGCTGCGAAAGATGGCGTCAAAGAAGTCGCTGTGATCGAAGCCCCCGGCATCGCCAAAGAATGGATGGCCGGCGGCTTCCTCGCGCGCCTGCCATCCCGGCGGCGGCCGGAATTCCTGGCCGGCCTGCCAGTTCGCGCCCAGCCTGTCGTAAGCCGCGCGCTTTTCAGGGTCGCGCAGCACCTCGTAGGCTTCAGAGATTTCCTTGAAGCGCGCCTCGGCGTTCTTTTCCTTGCTGACGTCGGGGTGGTATTTACGCGCCAGCTTGCGGTGGGCTTTTTTGATCTCGTCGGGCGTGGCGTCGCGCGCCACACCCATGGCCTTGTAGTAGTCCTTGTATTCCATGAAAAAACCTTCCTCGGGGATGGTTTGCCTGCCGACTCCGGCCGCCAGGTCAGTTGCACCAAGCTGGTAAATGGGGGCGGCCGCCTCAGGGTCAACCCGCAGCGCCGCTGGAGTTGCGCCTCTACCGAGCCGCTGTGGCGGTCCCTATCATCCAGCGATGACCTCCAGCCCATCCTTCTCCCCTGACAGTGCCGGCCTGCGCGCCCTGTTTGATGCCCAGCACCAGGCCAGCCGCGCGCAGGTCGAAGTGCCGCTGGCGCTGCGCCGCGACCGCCTGCTGCGCATACGCGCCTTGCTGGACGAACACGGCGCCGAACTGGCGCAGGCCGTCAACGCCGACTTCGGCGTGCGCTCGCCGCAACTCACCGAAATCGCCGATATCTTTGTGCTGCGCTCGCTGCTGTCCAGCACGCTCAGGCAGCTTCCGAAGTGGATGAAACCCGTCAAGGTGCGGACTCCGCTGTATTTGCAGCCTTCGCGCGCCTTCCTGCAACGCCAGCCGCTGGGTGTGGTGGGTGTGGTCTCGCCCTGGAACTACCCGGTGCAACTCTCGCTGGGCCCCGTCATCACCGCCCTGGCCGCGGGCAACCGCGTGATGCTCAAGCCCAGCGAACTCACGCCGCGCACCTCGGCCCTGCTGGCCACGCTGATTGAACAGTCCTTTGCGCCCGACGAGCTGTGTGTGGTGCAGGGCGACGGCCAACTGGCCGCCGAATTCGCCGGCCTGCCGTTTGACCACCTGTTCTTCACCGGCTCCACCGCCGTGGGCCGCAAGGTGGCCGAAGCCGCCGCCGCCAACCTCACGCCGACCACGCTGGAGCTGGGCGGCAAGTCGCCCTGCATCATCGATGCCTCCTGCGACATCGACAAGGCTGCCATCAAGATCGCGCACGGCAAGCTGCTCAACGCCGGCCAGACCTGCATCGCGCCCGATTACGTGCTGTTGCCGCAGGGCAGCGAAACGGCTTTCGGCGAGGCCTTTGCGCGCGCCGTGGCAACGCTGTTTCCCACCATCACCGGCAACCCCGACTACGCGGCCATCATCAGCCCGCGCCACCTGGAGCGGCTGCAGGCGCTGCTGGCGCAGGCCGAAGGCGAGGGCGCGCGGCTGCAGACCGTCCAGCCCGTGCACCCCGGTATGGCCGGCGTGGGCGGGGCATCCCGGCAGATGGCGCCGGTGCTGGCCTTTGACGTCCCCGCCACCTCGAAACTTCTCAGCGAGGAAATTTTCGGGCCCATCCTGCCGGTGATTCCTTATGGGTCGATCGACGAAGCGATCCGCTACGTCAACGCCAGGCCGCGGCCGCTGGCGCTGTACTGGTTCGGCACCGACACCGGTTCGCGCGACCATGTGCTGGCGCGCACCGTGAGCGGCGGCGTCACCGTGAACGACACGCTGATGCACATCGCCCATGAAAACCTGCCTTTCGGCGGCGTCGGCGAAAGCGGCTGGGGCGCCTACCACGGTGAAACCGGGTTCCTGAGGCTCACGCAGCAAAAGCCGGTGATGGTTCAGTCCAAATGGGCGCGCGGCGATTTGTTTTACCCGCCCTACGGCAAGCGGTTTGAGCAGGTGATGGGCTTGCTCAAGCGATTGCTTTGAGCTTTGCCTAAGGCGTAGCCCCGAACACCTGCGTCCAGTAAATCCCCAGGCTGCTCTGGGTGTTCACTACAAAGGCCGCGCCCATCTCCCTGAAAGCGGGCGACATGATGTTGGCGCAATGGCCGGGGCTGTTGATCCAGCCGCGCACGGCCGCGTCGGCATCCACCTGGCCGGCGGCGATGTTCTCGCCGATGGCGCGCCAGCGGTAACCGGCACGCGTGGCCCGGCTGTCCACCGTGCTGCCGTCGCGGCCGGTGTGGCTGAAGTAGTCATAGCGCGCCATGTCGGCGGCATGGGCGCTGGCCAGGCCGTAGAGCGCCGGGTTGAGCCGCAGCGGCGGCGCCGCCGCGAAGGCCTGGTTGCCGCAGCGCTGCGGCCGGGAACGCGCCTCGTTGACCAGTGCCAGCACCCGCGCCTGCACCTGGTCGGCCTGCGCCGCGGCGGGCGGCGCAAAGGGCTCAGCCAACACCACCCAGGTTTGTGCGCCGCGCTGGTAAAAGCCGGCCTCCAGCAGCTCGCTGCGCATGGCCGCGCCGCATGAGCTGCCCAGCGCCTTTTGCGTCAGCGCCGCGGCTCCGGTGGCGCCCCGCACCGTGATCTGCACGGTGCGCTGGGCGCGGTAGCCGCTGGCTTTGAGCGCGTCATCGAGCTTGCGGCCGCCCGCGACCAGCGCCGTGGCGCGCGACAGCGCGGCATCTTCACGCAGCGGCGCGGCCGGGCGGGCGCCTTTCCCGCAGCCCTGCTGGCGCAGCACATTGAGCGCGCGCAGCAGCGGGGCCTGGTCTTGCACCGCCGGCTGCGCCTGCGCCAGGCCGGCGGCGGTCAGCAGGATCGCCAGCGCCGCGCACACACACGCGCCCCGTGCTTTTGTCGCCGTGCTGGAAGTTCGCATGGCTGCATGATAGCCAGCGGTACGACCGGACCGGCGCGGGGGCCGAGGCAGGGCCGGTAAGATATTTTTTTGAAAAGATATGAACCCTTTCGACGCCGGCAGGCCTCTTTGTCAGCATCCACCACCAACAAGGAGTCCCTGATGTTTTTCCTGCAACGCAATCTTCCCGCCTGGGAACGGGTTTTTCGCCTGGGCAGCGCGCTGCTGCTGGCCTGCGCCGGCCTGCTGTGGTTGCCGGCCGGCTGGCCCGTGGCCTTGGCGCTGGGCAGCGCGCTGGTCATGGGGCTGACGGGCGTGATCGGGTTCTGCCCGGCCTGCGCGCTCGTCGGTCGCAAGGCTGTGGCCAAAGGCAAGCCGTGAAGGCCAGCCCCCAGCTGGTCGACGCCGCCCGCGGCGGCGACGCCCAGGCCATCGCCCAGCTGCTCACACAGTGCCAGCCGGATCTCAAACGCTTTGCGCGCCGGACCTGTTCTTCGGCCGAGGATGCCGAAGACGCGGTGCAGGCCGCGCTATGGCAGCTCTACCGCAAGATAGGCGCGCTGCGAACCGCCGCGACTTTCGCCGTCTGGCTGTTTCGCATCGTCGAGCGCGAATGCTTTCGCCTGTTTCGCGGCCGCGGCGCCGCACAGGCCCAGGAGGGCGCCGACGTGGAGGCCGTCGCCGCGCCGGCGCTACCGCTGGATTTGCGGCTGGACCTGAGCCGGGCCATCGCCGCCTTGCCCGAGGCCTATCGCGAGGTGCTGATCCTGCGCGACGTCGATGAACTCACGGCGCTCGAGGTGGCCCAGCACCTGGGCCTGGGCGTGGACGCGGTCAAAAGCCGGCTGCACCGCGCGCGTGCCATGGTGCGGGAGCGCCTGATGGCCAGCGGCTACTGGCATAAGGACGGCACCCTGGACGGCACGCCATGAACGCCGGCTATCAGTCACCGCAAGATCTGCAGCTGGCATCCGCGTTCGTGCGGCTGGCGCCCCCCGAAGCCCAGGCTTTCCTGGCGTTCGACCATGCGGCCAAGCGCGAGGGCGGCCATCTGGAGCCCCGGGTGCGCGAGCTGGTCTCGCTGGCGGTGGCGATCACCACGCAGTGCGGCTATTGCCTGGATGTGCACACCAAGGCGGCGAGGCGGCTGGGCGTGACACGCGAGGAACTGGCCGAGGTGGTGCTGGTCGCGGCGGCCGTGCGCGCGGGTGCCAGCGTGGGCCATGGCCTGCTCGCCCTGCGCCTGTTTGATGATGATGAGGAGGAGGGGGTGCTTCCCCCCGGCGGCTGAAAGCGTGGGCACTGTCTTGGCTCCCCCTTAGAATGGCCCCCAAAATAACCTGGAGGGGTGAGCCATGCCTTTTGTCGGATTGGGACTTCATTTTTTTGTGGCGGTGTTCTTCGCCGTTCACGCCCTGCGCAGCGGCCAGCAGCTGTACTGGCTGATCATCCTGTTCTCTTTCCCCCTGCTGGGCAGCATCGTCTATTTTGTGGCGATCTACCTGCCGGACTCGCGGCTTGAGCGCGGCGCGCGCAAGGTGGTGGCCGCCGCCGCGAAGACGCTCAACCCGACGCGGGAGCTCAAGGAAGCGTATGCCGCTTTCGACTACACGCCGACCGCCCAGAACCAGATGCGCTTGGCCGCGGCGCTGCTGGAGGCCGGCCAGCCCCTGGAAGCCGCCCAAAGTTACGACGCATGCCTCAAAGGGCCGTTCGCGTCCGACCTGGAAATCAGGCTGGGCGCGTCGCGTGCCTATTTCGCCTGCGAGCGTTACGCCGAGGCCGTCACCCACCTGGAATTCATCCGCAAAACCGATCCCGCCTTCCGGGCGGAGCAAATCTCGCTGCTGCTGGCCCAGGCCTACGCGGGCGCCGGCAGGGGCAGCGACGCCAGGGCGGAGTTCGAATCCGCCGTGGAGCGTTTCGGCAGCTTTGAAAGCCGCGCCGAATACGCCATCTGGGCCGCGACAAGCGGCGACACCGCCACCAGCGCGCGCCTGCAGGTCGAACTGCAGCGCTCCATGGAACGCTGGAACCGGCATACCCGCGAGCTCAACAAGCCTTTGCTGCGCCGATTGAACGCCGCGTTCGAAGGCCGCTGACAGCGGCAACCCCGGGCGCCATTGCTGACCTCCATCGCATGCGTCTGGCCCGCCCCTCATTGAAAGCCCGCCTGCTGCTGATGCTGGTGGCCGTTCCCTTGATCACCTGGTTCGCGGTCAAACCAGTGCGGGTGGTCGCGCCGGGGCTGATGGGCATGCACTGCCTGAACGCGTCGGTATGCGTCGACGATCCTTCCCGCATGGTGCAGGCCGCCGGCCTCTACGCCGGGGGCATGGCTTTTGTGCCGGAGCTGCTGGGCCCCTTCAAGGGCAAACCCCGCGTTATCTTTTGCGCGTCGCAGGCCTGCGCCGACGCGTTCGGCCTTGGTGCGCGCGCGGCGGTGACCCTGGGTACCTGGGGCACGGTGATAGGCCCGCGCGCCTGGGAATCTTATTTTGTGCGCCATGAATTGATCCACTATGCGCAGGCCGAGCGCATAGGCACCTTGCGCCTGCTGTTCAAGCCGCAGTGGTTCGTCGAGGGCATGGCCTACGCGCTAAGCCAGGATCCGCGGGAGCCGCTGACCGAGCCTTTTGAAAGCCAGCGTAGGCTCTTTCTGGCCTGGTACGCGACCGTTGGCAAGCAGGCGCTGTGGCAGGCGGCCCGTGACCTTTAATCCAGCGGTTTATTTCTGGAAATGGCTGGGCGGCTGCCCCAAGGCCGCCTTGAACATCGCGGTGAAGGCGCTGTCGCTGGCATAACCGCTGGCCGCCGCCACGGCGCTGACCGATTGCCCGCGCGTGAGCAGGGGCAGGGCGTGGGCCAGGATGGCCTGCTGGCGCCACTGCTGGTAGCTCAGGCCCAGCTCATCGCGGAACAGCCTGGCCACGGTGCGTTCGCTGGCGCCGGTGTCCGCGGCCCATTCGGCCAGGGTGGCCCGCTGCGACGGCGCGCGCAGCACCGCTTCGCACAGGGCGCGCAGCCGCTTGTCGCCGGTTTGCGGGTGCGGCATGGGCACGCCCAGCGCCTGGATGTCGGCATGCGTGAGCTCGTCCAGCACCAGGCCGCTCAGCAGTTGCTCGCGCGTGGGTGCCAAGGGAGTCCCCGGTGAGGCGGCGTCTAGTGCGCTGATCGATTCGCGCAGCAGCGGCGACACCACCAGCACGCGGCAGCCGCTCCAGCCCTTGGGCGTCGCGCTGGCGTCGATGTAGAGAGTGCGGAACTCGGCGGCCTCCAGCACGGTGATGTGGTGCTGCGCGCCGGGCGCGATCCATACCGCGCGCGAGGGCGGCACGATGTAGGTGATTTCGCCGCCGGCGCCGTCGCTTTCGGCCGTGACCTGCACGACGCCGGTGGCGCAATAGGCCAGTTGCGCCCAGTCGTGGGAGTGCGGCTCGAAGTGGGTGTCGGCCGGCATGGAGCGGGCGCGTACACGCACCGGCCGCCTGGGGCTGGGGGTAAAGCTATCGGTATCACCCACCGGCATGAGGCGAAGGCCGGGGCTACGTGCATGGTCAATGACCACTCGGGTGGTTTTGTCTGAAATTCGATGAATCATGGCTATTTGTCGCATTTCAGCAGGCAGGGCCAATACTACGATAGCGCCATGAATACTTCAAGCACCGCGACCGCGCCCGCCGGCAACGCGATTTCCCTCAAGCAGGACGCTGGCGTGATCGGCCTGGTCGGCACGGCCCACCTGATCAGCCATTTCAGCCAGCTGCTGCTGGCGCCGCTGTTTCCCTGGCTCAAGGAAGCCTTCAACGTCAGCTACGCCGAGCTCGGCTTCCTGATGACGATTTTTTTCGTCGTTTCGTGCGCGGTGCAGGCGCTCTCGGGTTTTGTGGTCGACCGTTTCGGCCCGCGCCCCATCCTGTTCGGCGGCCTGACCCTGCTGGGCCTGGCGGCTTTCGGGTATTCCATCAGCACCAGCTACTGGATGATGGCCGGCTTTGCCGTGATGGCCGGCATCGGCAATGGCGTCTTCCACCCGGTCGACTACACGCTGCTCAACCGCAAGGTCAGCGCGCCGCGCCTGGGCCATGCCTACAGCGTGCACGGCATCACCGGCAGCCTGGGCTGGGCGCTGGCCCCGGCCATGCTGGTGCCGCTGACCTTCGCGTTTTCCTGGCGCGTGGCGCTGGCCTGTGCGGGAGTGCTGGCCTTTGTCGTGCTGGCGGTGCTGGTCTTCAACCGCGACAAGCTCACGCTGGCCGTGACGGCCCCGGCCAGGGGCGCGCCGGCGGCCGACAGCTCGCTGGGCTTCCTGAAGATTCCCGCGGTCTGGATGTGCTTTGCATTTTTCTTCTGGTACGCCATCGTGCTCAGCGTGGTGCAGGCTTTCGCGCCTGAAGCCGCGCGCCACCTGCATGAGGTGCCTTTGCCGCTGGTCGCCATGTGCCTGACGATCTACATGGTGTGCAGCGCCGGCGGCATGGTGTTCGGCGGCTTTCTCGCGTCGGACCCGGCGCGTTGCGAGCGCATCGTGGGCATAGGCTTTGGCGTGGCGGCCGTGTTCGCGCTGCTGCTGGCCCTGGGCAGCTACCCGGCATGGGTGGTGCCCGTGCTGTTCGGCGTCATGGGTTTTGCCTCGGGTATTGCCGGGCCTTCGCGCGACCTGCTGGTCAAGCGCTCGACGCCTGAAAACGCCTCGGGCCGGGTCTACGGCGTGGTGTATGCCGGCCTGGACATAGGCCAAGCCGTGTCGCCGCTGGTTTTCGGCGCGATGATGGACCACGGCCAGTACCGCGGTGTGCTGCTGGGCCTGGCGCTGATGCAGGCGGTGCTGATCGCCAGCGCCTTCAATGTGCGCCGCGTGCGCCGCACCGCGCTGCCGGCCGCGGGGCAGATGCCGACGGTCGTCTAGAAAACCACGGGCGAGCCGCGGTTTGTGTGCGCGGCAGCAACGGTTTTCGGGTGAACTTGCGCGCTCCGATGGCTTGAACAGGGGGCCAGGCCTATACTGATTTTCATGAGCCACACCCGGTATGCGACGGCCTTTTTACCTCGTGCCCTGCTGGGTGCCGTGTGCCTGTTGCCCACGCTGGCCGGCGCGCAGATCGCGCCGCTGAAGTACGAACTGAGCGGCGACGTCGGTGGCGCCGTCTACGGCACACAAAGCGTGATCCGCAGCAAGGGCAACGAGACCCGTTTGCTGCCCTACGGTTTTTTTGACTACGGCCGCCTCGCCGTGCGTGTGGACACCTTGAGCCTGAAGACCGTGAAATTCGGCTACGGTTACCTGGAGTTTGCGGGCCGTGTTAGCCAGGACGGCTGGCGCGCCGACACCGCCGCGCTGTCGGGCCTGAAAGACCGCAAGACACCAATCCCGCTGGGCATAGGCACTTTCCAGGAAACGCCTTACGGCGCCCTGTTCCTGAACGCCTTTGTCGACGCCAACAAGTCGCACGGCACATTGTTGGAGGCCACCTACGCGGCGGAGTTCAAGCTCGGAAGCTGGTCCTTCTTTCCGCAGGTGGGGCTGGAATACAGCAACGCCAAATACAACAACTACCTTTATGGCGTCAGCGCGGCGGAGTCGGCTGCCAGCGGCTTCTCGGTGTACAACGCGGGCGCTTCCACCGCGCCTGTGCTGGGCCTGGGGGTGGACGTGCCGCTGGGTGAGCCGTGGACGCTGACCATGCAAGTGCGTCGCAAGTGGCTGGATTCCTCGGTGCGCAACAGTCCGTTGGTCAGCCGCCGCACACAGGACACGGGTTTTATCGCGGTGTCCTACCGTTTCCGATAAACCGGTTACGTCAAACCGCCGACTTGTGCCTCGCGATACAGGTGTCCAGCACCTCGCCGCTGTCGCGCTGCCACCAGTTCCCGGCAGAAAAAATCTCCACCTCGCTGTAGCCGGCGAAGCCCTGGGCTTCCACCCAGCCGCGGATTTTCGGGATGTCGATGACACCGTCGCCCATCATGCCGCGGTCATTGAGCAAATCCGCCGTCGGCGTCAACCAGTCGCAGACGTGAAAGGCCAGCAGCCGCTCCTTGCCGGCGCGCCGGATCTGGGCTTGCAGCTTGGGATCCCACCAGACGTGGTAGACGTCCACCGCGACGCCGAGCGCGCCTGTCTTTGAAGGGTCGAGCGCATCGCAGACGTCGAGCGCATGTTCGAGGGTGTTGATGCAGGCGCGGTCCGCCGCGTACATGGGGTGCAGCGGTTCGATGGCCAGCGGCATCTTGCTGGCCCTGGCGTGTTCAAGCAAGGCGGCGATACCGTCATGCACCTGGCTGCGCGACAGCGCGATGTCCTTATGCGCCGCCTTGCCCGCCAGCGCGCCGGGCAGGCCGCCCACCACCAGCACCAGGCAGGCGGCGTTCAGTTCGCAGGCCTCGTCGACGGCGCGGCGGTTGTCGTCATGCGCCGCTTTGAGGCCGGCCGCATCGGCCGCGGGAAACATGCCGCCCCGGCAGTAACCCGAGAGCGCCAGCCCGTGGGTTTTGACGAGTTTGGAAATCACCGGCAGGCCGGCGGCGGCCACCTGGTCGCGCCAGGGTGAGACCGCGCGTATGCCGCGCGCGGCGCAGGCTTCCAGGATCTCCGTCAGCGGCTGCTCGACGCCGCGGTTTTTGCGCACGGTCGCGGTGTTGATGGAGAGCCAGCGGTGGTCTTGGGAAAAGTTTCTCATGGGGGGACTTTCATCAGGTCGATGAAGGCGGCGCGGTTTTGCGCCGGCGCAGTTCGCGGATGATGGCCGCGTTGTCGAGCTCGCCGTCGCCGGCGTCGACGGCCGCGCGCAACAGGGCCGCATGGGTTTCGGACAAGGGCAGCTCCTGGCCTTCGGCCGCGGCGCCCTGGATCATCAGCATGACGTCCTTGAGATGCTGGTGAATGCGTGACTGCGGCGCAAAGTCTTCCTCCACCATCATCCTGCCCTTGGCTTGGGCCGCGCCGGACGTGGCGGGGCTGGCCAGCACCAGCGCCAGGAACTGCTCAGGGCCTATGCCCAGGCTTTCGGCGAAGACCATGCCCTCGGCCAGCGCCGCCCGGTTCAGGCCCAGCACGAGGTTGGTCGCGAGCTTGGCCCTGGCACCCATGCCGGCGCCGCCGACGTGGATGCGGTTGCCTGAAATGGCGGACAGCACCGGCTCGCATGCCTGCAGTGCGCCGGCCTCACCCCCCAGCAGCAGGGTGGCTTCACCGGCGGCTATTTGCTGGCTGGAGCCCGAGAGCGGCGCTTCAATGAAGGCAATGCTGCGCGCCCCCAGCCGCGCGGCCAGGGCTTGGAGCTCATGAGGGGTGCCGGTGGAGCAGTCGATGATGCTGCGAACGCCGAAGACGGACAGCAGGCCTCCCGGCCCTTCGACCACCTTGAGCACGTCGCCGGTGTTGAAGACGGCCAGGACCATGCAGGAAGCCGCGTTGGCCACTTCGGCCAGGGAGCCGGCAGCGCGGCCGCCTTGGGCAGTCAGGGTTGCCCGGGCTTCTTCGCGCAGGTCGAAGCCGGTGACCTGGAAGCCGGCGGCCATCAGGCGCCGCGCCAGCGCGGTGCCGACCAGGCCCAGCCCGACAACGCCGATGGAGTTTGCCGCCGTCATGGTGTCACGCCGCGAGCGACGCGCCTCCACAGACCTGGATGTCCTGGCCGGTGATGGCCGCGGCATCGGGCGAGAGCAGGAAGGTGACCAGCGCGGCGATCTCCCGCGGCTGGATCAGGCGGCCCAGCGGCGGTAACTTCGGCGGGACCGTCGTGCGCGCAGGGTCGGCGAGCATGGCCGTTTCGGTGGCGGCCGGGGACACCACATTGACGGTGACACCCGAAGCCACGGTTTCGGCGGCCCAACTGCGCGCCAGCGCCACCAGCGCGGCCTTGGTTGCCGCGTACTGGCTGCGGCCGGCCATGCCGCGCGCCACGCGGCTGCCGATGAGCACCACGCGGCCTGTGCCTGCTTGCGCCATGGCGGGCACCACCAGGTTGGCGATGCGCATGACAGCATCCACGTGGAGCTGCCACATCAGCGCCGAGTCTTCACCGGAAAGCGCACCGAGCGGGCCCACGCGCAGCACGCCGGCGGCGTGGATGAGCGCCTGCACGCTGCCGGCTGAACGCACGGCGCGCTCCGTGGCTTCGGTGTTGCACAGGTTGACGTCGGTGGAGGAAAACGCCGGATGCACGATGCGCCCAGGCGCCAGGTCCAGCCCGACGACGTCCCAACCCTGGTCAAGCAGTGCCTGCGCAATGGCCAGGCCAATGCCGGAGCTGCTGCCCGTGACCAGGGCGCGTTTCACATCTTCAGTGGCCATGGTTGTGCATGTTATTCGACACGGATGTTGCCGTCGGTGATGATCTTCTGTGAGCGCGCCATGTCGCTGTTCTGGAATTTCGCGAAGTCCTCCGGCGTGCCGGGCGTCAGCACCAGGCCTTGCTGGAGGAGTTTCTCGCGCATGTCGCTTGCCAGCGCCTTGTTGGTCTCGGCGTTGAGTTTCTGCGTGATCTCGGCCGGCAATTTCGCCGGGCCCCACAGGCCGTACCAGCTGTAAAACTCATAGCCGGGAATCGTCTCGGCCACGGTCGGCACATCGGGCAGGTTGGGCACGCGCTTGTCGCCGGTGATGGCCACGACGCGCAGCAAGCCGCTCTTGTGGTACTGCAGCGAGCCGAGGATGGGGTCGATGAAACCGTCGATCTGGCCGCCGATCAAGTCCTGGAAAGCCGGCGCCGTGCCTTTGTAGGGCACCACGGTGTACTCGATGCCGCCGGCGCGCTTGAGCAATTCGGTGGACAGGTGGCCGGCCGAGCCGATGGAGCCGACCGCAAACGTCATCTTGCCGGGGTTGGCCTTGGCGTGGGCAATCAGCGACTTCACGTCGGTGATCGGCAGGTTCTTGTTAATGGCAATCGACAAGGGCGCCTTGGCAACGAGCGAGACGGGCGTGAAGTCTTTCACCACACCGTAGGGCACGGACTTCATGGTCATGGGTGCGGTGGTGAAAGTGGAAGCATTGAAGAGCAGGGTGTAGCCGTCCGCAGGCGCCTGCGCGACCACATGCGCACCGATGGTGCCGTTGCCGCCCGCACGGTTTTCCACCACAAAGGGCTGGCCCATCTGCTCACCGAGCTTCTGCGCCAGCTGCCGGCCCACCGCGTCCAGCGTGCCGCCGGGCGGGAAGGGAATGATGACCTTGACCGGGCGGCTGGGATAGGCCTGCGCCGCGGCGCCAAAGGCTGCGGCGGTGAGGCCGGCGGCCAGACAAGCTTTGAGGAAAATGCGCGTCTTCATGGTTTGTCTCCAGATGAATTCACTGTTGAATGAGATGACAGAAATATCGCAACAAACTTTCAAGCGGGCGCCGCGGAACCGGCTTTGCCGGGCCGCCAGCGCCGCCCCCTTGAGGGGGGAGGCCGCTACACGAAGTGAGCCGGCAACGGGGGGGGCCATTAGTCAATGCCATGCAGCGCCAGTAGCGTCTTCATGCGTCTTACGGCCAGTTCGGGTTGCTCCAACAGGTTGGCGGCATCGGCGAGGCGGAACAACTCGGCCAGGTGCTGCAGCGAACGCGTGCTCTGCTGGCCGCCCACCATCGTGAAGTGCTTCTGGTGGCCGTTGAGCCAGGCCATGAAGACCACGCCGGTTTTGTAGAAACGCGTGGGCGCGGCAAAGATGTGGCGTGACAGCGGCACGGTGGGGCCGAGGATGGCGTGGAAAGCATCGACATTGCCCTTGGCGAGTTCGCCGAGTGCGGCGCTGGCGGCGGGCGCGATGGCATCAAAGATGCCCAGCAAGGCATCGCTCTGGCCGTGCGTCGCTTCCTTGCCGAAACCGTCGCCGGCGATCAGCTCGGCGTAGTTGAAGTCGTCGCCGGTGTACATGCGCACGCCCGCGGGCAGCTTTCGGCGCATGGCGATTTCCTTGTCCTTGTCGAGCAGCGAGATCTTGATGCCGTCGACCTTGTCAGGGTGGGCATTAATGATGCCGAGCGCCGTATCCATGGCCCTTTCAACGTTGTTGCTGCCCCAGTAGCCGGCCAGCGCCGGGTCGAACATGTCGCCCAGCCAGTGCAGCACGACGGGTTGTTTTGCCTGGCTCAGGATGCGGTCGTAAACACGTTCGTAATCCGCCGGGCTTCTGGCGACGCGGGCCAGCGCGCGGCTTGCCATGACGATCAGCTTGCCGCCGAGTTTTTCGATCGCGGCCATCTGCTCCTCGTAGCCGGCGATGACTTCGTCTACGTTCTTGACGTGTTCCAGCACCAGGTGGTCGGTGCCGCAGCCGGAAGCCACCAATGCGCCCGGCATGTCTTTGGCGGCGTCCAGCGAGCGGCGTATCAATTCCAGAGAGGTCGGCCAGTCCAGGCCCATGCCGCGCTGGGCGGTGTCCATGGCCTCGGCCACGCCCAGGCCCAGCGACCACAGGTGGCGGCGGTAGGCGATGGTGGCGTCCCAGTCGACCGCGCAGGCCAGCCAGGGGTCCACTGCCGCCAGCGGGTCGGCGACCACGTGCGCGGCGGAATAGGCGATGCGGTTGAAACGCGTGCCGGGCGCAGGCGCGGCCGGCGCCTTGCCGCGCAAGGTGTAGGGCTGCAGGCCGCCGCCGGTCGAAGGCAGGGAGAGTGTCAGTGCCATGGAAATCCCCTTCAGACTTTGAGCGGCGGCACGTCGATCCAGCGCCGCTCTTTCCAGCTTTGCAGGGCCGCCTCGACCAGTTGCACGCCCTTGGCGCCTTCGGGCAAGGTCCACTTGTAGGGCTCGTTCTCGACCACGTGGCGGATGAAGTGCTCCCACTGGATCTTGAAGCCGTTGTCGTAGGTTTGCGAATCCGGGACCTCCTGCCATTGGTCGAAGAAATTCATCATCTGTTTCTCGTCGGGGTTCCACACCGGGCGCGGCGTGGTCACGCGCGACTGGGCGCGGCAGCTCGACAGGCCGGCCACGGCCGAGCCGTGTGTACCGTCCACATGGAAGGTGACCAAGTCGTCGCGGCGCACGCGGGTGGCCCAGGACATGTTCATCTGGGCGATGACAGGTTCGCCGCCGTGGCCGACAAGTTCGGCCGTGGCATAGGCCGCATCGTCGGCGGTGGCCTTGTAGGGCTTGCCGGCTTCGTCCCAGCGCTGGGGAATGTGTGTGGCGCCTATGCAGGAGATGGACTTGACCTCGCCGAACAGGTTGTCCAGCACGTAGCGCCAGTGGCACATCATGTCCAGGATCATGCCGCCGCCGTCTTCGGTGCGGTAGTTCCAGGAGGGGCGCTGTATCGGCTGCAGGTCGCCTTCGAACACCCAGTAGCCGAACTCGAGCCGCACCGACAGCATCTTGCCGAAGAAGCCGGCGCGGCGCAGCATGTCGAGCTTACGCAGGCCGGGCAGGAAAAGTTTGTCTTGCACGGCGCCGTGTTTCAGGCCGGACTTTTCGGCCAGCCGGGCAATCTCGACGGCCTCGTTGAGGTTGGTGGCGATCGGTTTTTCGCAGTAGACGTGTTTGCCGGCGCGGATGGCCTTGGCTAGCAAGGTCGGGCGCATCTGCGTGGTGCCGGCGTCGAAGAAGATCGTGTCGTCCTTGTTTTTCAAGGCTTCGTCCAGGTCGGTTCCCCAGCGGGTGATGCCGTGGGCCTTGGCCAGGGCTTCGATCTTTTCGGCGTTGCGGCCTATCAGGATGGGGTCGGGCATGGCCTTGCCGCCGTTGGAAAGCGTGACGCCGCCCTGTTTGCGGATCGCCATGATGGAGCGGATCAGGTGCTGGTTCATGCCCATGCGCCCGGTCACGCCGTGCATGATGATGCCGAGTCGTTGTGTGCTCATGTGTGTATTCCTTGTTGCGGAGGTTTTAGTAGTCGGAACGCATCGCGTCCCAGGAAATATGGCCGCCGGCCTGGCCGGTGGCGAAGCCGGGGCTGTCGAGCGAGCCCAGCGAAATCTGCCCGCCCTTGATGCGCAGCCGCACTGCGTCAAAGCTGTATTCGTACAGCGTGTCGTGCGCCAGCAGCAGGTTCTGCTGCTCGGCCTCGGGGGCGGCCATCAGCCCGTTGACGTAGTGGTGGCCGTTGCGCTCCACATGCGCCAGGCCCAGCCAGCCGACCAGCGCCAGGTCTTGCTGCACGCCCAGGCCGGCCTGCATGGTGAGGTCTTCGCCCGAGAGGAAGTGGTGCGTGCCCGGTGCCTGTGCATTCCACAGCGCGCAGCGCGCGGCGTTGATGACCGACTTGTAGAAGCCCTTGCAGCTTTTGCTGGACACACCGGTGTAGCCCAGCGCCCTGGCCTGGACGAAGGCATCCAGCGTGGCATCGGATTCATCCACCAGCAGGGGAACGTGTCTGGCCAATGCCGACACGTCCTGCGCCAGCGCCTGGTCGCGGCGCAGCGGCTGCTCCACGAAGGCGGTGCAGGCCAGCAGCGGCGCGAGCTGGGGGGTGGCGCTGAGCCGCGCGAAGAAGTCAGCGAAGGCGCCGGCGCTGGCGTATTGCTCGTTGCCGTCCAGCGTGACGACGCGCGCCACGCCTTCCAGCACATGGCTGATGGCCGTCAGGCGCTCCATGTCGGTTTCGGTGTCGCCGCTGAGCTTGATCTTGAAATGACGGTGGCCGTAACGCGTGACGGCCGACTCCAGCGAGGTGGGCAGGCCGTCGGCGGGCTCCTGGGCCGGTTTGTCCGCTTGGGTGATCGCGTCGGCCAGCCCGACGGTATGCCGCGCCGCGATCTGTTTGCGCGGCATCTGCAGCGACAGAAAGCGCGCCATGTCGAAATCGCGCAGGTCGGCGGCCAGGCCGCTGCCGCGCAGGTCCATGCCGGCCACGTTGGCGCTCATGCCGGCGGCAAAGCTGCAACTGAGCTTGAGCAGCAGTGCGTCGAGGATGGCGCGGTCCAGCAGGGCGGGGCCGTAGCTGGCGGCCAGCGGGTTCAGGCCGGCGGCCGCGCCGCTGGCCAGCAGTGCCTGGTAATGGTGCGCAAAGTGCTGCCAGGCGGTCCGGGCCGAGGTATCGGCGCTGTAGGCGGCGCGGGCGGCCGTGAGCGCATCGCGCAACTGCTGGAAGTTGTCTTCGTTCGACAGGGTCGGGTTTTTGTCGAACCACTTCGGGATCATCATTTCCGCCGCGCATCCCTCTGAGGTCGACCCGTCGGCGAAGCGTATGCGGGCCCGCGCATAGACCTGGGGACAGGAAGTCACGGTGGCCGCGCCAAAGCGGAAGGGCAGGCGCAGCACCACGTCGCGCTCGGAAAAGCGGATGTCGTCGATACGGAAACGCAGAGCTTCGTCCATGGCGTGCGGCTTCAGTGGTCCAGCGTGCCCTGCGAATAAAAATGCGCGCGCACCTTTTTGGCATAGACCGCGAACTCGGGCGAGCCCATCATGTCCAGTGTGCGCGGGCGCGGCAGGTCTATGTCATAGATCGCGGCAATGGAACCCGGCCGCTCGCTCATCACGATGACGCGGTCGGACAGGAACACGGCCTCGGGAATGCTGTGGGTGATCAGCAGTACGGTCTTTTGCGAAGCCGACCAGATGCGCTGCAGCTCCAGGTTCATCTTCTCGCGCGTCATCGCGTCCAGCGCGCCGAAGGGTTCGTCCATCAGCAGCACCGAGGGGTCGTGCAGCAGCGCCCGGCAGATCGAGGCGCGCTGCTGCATGCCGCCCGACAGCTGCCAGGGGTATTTGTTTTCAAATCCCTTGAGGCCGGCCATCTCGATCAGCTGCATTGCCTTGGCCAGCGAATGTTCTTTGGGCATATGGCGCATTTCGGCCTGCAGGAGGATGTTCTTGAGCACCGTGCGCCAGGCCAGCAGCACCGCGCTCTGGAACACGATGCCCACGTCTTTTTGCGGGCCATTGATGGGCTTGCCCGCCAGGGTCAGCGTGCCGCCCGAGATGGGCAGCAGGCCGGCCACCATTTTCAGCAGCGTGCTTTTGCCGCAGCCCGAAGGCCCGACGACGGAGATGAATTCGCCTTCGCGGATCGAAAAATCCAGGGGCTTGAGCGACTCGACCGGGCCGTCCTTGGTCTGGTAGGTCTTGGAGACACCGCGGGCTTCTATCAGGTGGTCGTTGGGCATGGATGCGATACGCCTTCTTCAGTTCTTCTTCAGTTCGCTGGAAGAAAGTCGAGATTCACATAGTCTTCGGGCTTGCCGCGCGTGGAGGCATCCATGCCGCCGTATTGCACCAGCAAGTCCAGTGAGTCGCTGACGTTTTTCATCGTGACGCGGAAGGGGCGCTGGCTGGCGGTTTCCTTGGTGTGGTACAGCGCCACGCTTTGTTTCATGCCAACGATCAGCGTGTCGCGCACGCCGGCCTTGGGGTTGGCCTTGAGCATCGCGTCGACGGCCGCTTCAGGGCTTTTCTCGGCAGCCTCGGCGGCGCGCGTGGAGGCGCGCATAAAGCGTTTGACCAGGTCGGGGTTCTCGGTCAGCAGGTTTTTGTTGGCGATGATGCCGGAGCTGATCTGGTTGATGCCCGAGTCGGCGAAGCGTATCGGGTAGACCTGCTTGCCGGTGGCATCCTGCAGCTTGATGGCTTGGTCCATGACGTAGCCCAGCAGCAGGTCGGCTTGGCCGTTCATCACGGCATTGAGCTTGGTCTGGCCGTCGCCCGAGACGATCTTGACCTGGTCGGCCTGGATGTTGTTGACTTTGAGGAACAGCGGCCACATCTGCGACATCGAGTCGCCCGGCGTGGTGGCCACCGTCTTGCCGATGATGTCTTTGGGCGTCTTGATGTTCTTGTCGGCAAAGCCCATGACCGACATGGGGCTCACCTGGAACAGCACGCCGGTGGACTTGAGCGGCGCGCCCTTGGCGGCGGCCTTGATCATGG
This sequence comes from Polaromonas sp. P1_F2, assembly GCF_056405735.1. Taxonomy (NCBI): domain Bacteria; kingdom Pseudomonadati; phylum Pseudomonadota; class Betaproteobacteria; order Burkholderiales; family Comamonadaceae; genus Polaromonas; species Polaromonas sp. P1_F2. Next base: position 204,483 of record NZ_JBFUBN010000008.1, read on the forward strand.
TAGTGACGTCGATGTAGCCGAAAGTGGCCGACTTGGCCGCCACGGCCTGGGCGGTGACGGCCGAGCCGCGGCCTTCCTGGATGTCGAGGTCTATGCCTTCCTCGGCGTAGAAGCCGCGCTCCTTGCCGAGGAAAAAGGGCGCGTGCTCGCTGTAGAGGTACCAGTTGAGCATCAGCGTGACTTTTTCGGGGGCCTTGGTCTGCGCCTGGGCGGGAGCGGCCAGCGTCAAGGCCAGCGCCAGCGCGCCCGCAGTGGCGGTGAGCAAAGAGGGAAAGCGTTTTTTCATGATGTGTCTCCTGGGGTTGCCGTGATGGAACGTGGATAGGGGAACGCGAACGAACGAAAAGAACGGGAAAGACTGGAGGAACTCAGAACACCTGGCGCTGCGAGGCATGCCAGGGAATCATCAGCCGCTCGACCAGGTCTATGGCCGCGAACAGCAGCACACCGATGGAGGACAGCACCACCAGCGCGGCGAACATCAGGGGCAGGTCGAAGTTGCCGTTGGCCACCTGCAGCACGTAGCCGATGCCGGAATTCGAGCCGACGAATTCGCCGACCACCGCGCCCACCACGGCCAGCGTGATGGAGACCTTGAGGCCGCTGAAGATGGCGGGCAGGGCCTGCGGCAGGCTTATCTTGAAGAAAGTCTGCAGGCGGCTGGCGCCCATGGAGCGCGCCAGGTCCAGCATGTCGGGCTCGACCGACTTGAAGCCCATGACAGTGGACACCACGACCGGGAAAAAGCCCAGCAGGAAGGCCGAGATGATCTTGGGAAAGATGCCGAAGCCGAACCACACGACAAACAGCGGCGCGATCGCGACCTTGGGGATGCTTTGCGAAAACACCAGCAGCGGGTAGACATAGGACTCGACGACGCGGGAGTAGGCGATCACCATGGCCAGCGGGATGCCGATGAGGATGGTGAGTGCGAAGCCGCCCAGCGTGGCCTGGGTGGTCTTCCAGCTTTCGCGCAGCAGGCGGCTCCATTCGGACACCAGCTGCTCCACGACCTGCTCGGGGCGCGGGATCAGGTAGGCCGGGATCTTGAAGACGCGTATGGCCAGGTCCCACAGCACCAGCAGCAGGATGATCAGCAGGAAGGGCCTGAGTGCCGGTAACAGCAGCAACTTGCGCAGCATCGGATAAGTCTCCTGGTTGCCCATGCGGCATGGCGCCGCGGGCCGGCACGTCCGTATGTAACTATATGGTGAATTGTTGGGGCTGCGCTGGAGGCTGTCAACGGCCCCTAGGGAAACTCCGGGGGTGGGCAGGCGGGCAGGCCGGCGCTCAGTGCATCACGTAGCCGAGCACCATGTCCGTCATGTGCGACAGGCGCTGGGCCATGGCCTTGGGGGCGCGCAGATCACGCCCGAAGATGGTCGAGAGCGTCTGGTTGTTCGAGAGGTAGAAGTAACAAATCGACGCAATCGAGATGTAGAGCTGGATGGGGTCTATGCCGGCCCGGAACAGCTCCTGGCGGCGCCCGCGCTCAAGCACCGTGTCCAGCATTTGCACCAGCGGCGAGTTCATTTCCTGGATGCGCGAGGACTTCTTCAGGTGCGCCGCGTTGTGCTGGTTTTCACTGTTGAGCAGCGAGATGAACTCGGGGTGCTCCAGGTAGTAGTGCCAGGTGAAGGAGACCAGTTCGCGTATCGCCTCGACCGGATCCATTTCATCGAGGTGCAGCTTCTGCTCGGCCGCGCGTATGTCGGCGTAGGTGTTCTCCAGCACCGCGAGGAAGAGGTCGTCCTTGCTCTTGAAGTAGTAATAGATCAGGCGCTTGTTGATGTCGGCGCGCTCGGCGATACGGTCCACCCGGGCGCCGGCCAGGCCATAGAGCGCGAACTCGTCGCGCGCGGCCAGGAGTATGGTTTGCTGCGAGCGGTCCGCGTCGCGTGAGCGGGGTTCCTGTGCGGAGGAGGGTGTGGCTGCCATGTTGCAAATTTAACTGTTTGGTGAATTATTGCAAGTCCTGTGGGCCAAATTGCCGAAGGCCGCGCCGTGGACACTATCGTCGCAACCGCTATCGCCGCATAATCAAAACAGGCTTTGGCCATTCGCGCCCAGGCCGCAACGCAAGCCAAGGAGGCCCATCATGAGCAATTCGAACACCCCCAAAGACGGTGACTTCGCGCACTGGGTTGAAGAAAAATCTGAAGCACTCAGGTTTGAGCTTGGCGAAAAATTCCCCGTTCCACCCACCATCCTCGTCTCGCCCTCGGTGCATGCGGAAACCGGCCGGCAAAAACTCGAGGAAGTGCTGCTGGAGCACGAAGAGCCGACGCAGGAGTTCCTCGACGAACTGGCCGCCCTCGAAGCGGCCCCACCGCTGAGCGATGAAGAGTTGGATCGCCAGGCTCTGGCTGCCGGCGGCAGCGATGGCGACGCCGCGACGCCTGAATAGCCCCCACGCTCCCCCACTTCGTGTGGGTCGCTGCTCCCGGAGGGGGGGGCGCTGCGCCTGCGGTCTGGCAAAGCCAGTCCCGCGGCCCCTGCTTGGTTGAGAGCCCCACATTCAGTCCCCGTGCCTGTATCTGTTCCAGCGGCACAATAGCCTTCATGACTCAACAACTTGCCGGCCACCTTCTCGTTGATTGCCTTCTGGCCCAGGGCGTCACCCACGCATTCGGCGTGCCCGGTGAAAGTTACCTGGCCGTGCTCGACGGCCTGCATGCGCGCCAGGGCAAGATCCAGTTCGTCACCTGCCGGCAGGAGGGCGGCGCGGCCTTCATGGCCGAGGCTCATGGCAAGCTGACCGGCCGGCCCGGCGTTTGCATGGTCACGCGCGGGCCGGGCGCCACGAATGCCTCCATCGGCGTGCACACGGCCTTCCAGGATTCCACCCCCATGGTGCTGCTGGTGGGCGACGTGGCGAGCGACTGCCGCGACCGCGAGGCCTTCCAGGAGGTGGACTACTTTAATTTCTTCGGCCCCAGCACCAAGGGTTTCGCCAAGCGCGTGGAACGCATCGACGACGCCGACCGCATTCCCGAATACGTAGCGCGCGCCTTTGCCACCGCGATGAACGGCCGCCCCGGCCCGGTGGTGCTGGTGCTGCCGGAAGACATGCTGACGCGCATGACGGCCGCGCAGCCGCTGCCGCGCGTGGAGGCGGTGCAGGCCTGGAGCGACCCGGGATCGCTGCGCACGCTGCGCGAGATGCTGCTCAAGTCCGAGCGCCCGCTGATCATCGCGGGCGGCGGCGGCTGGACGCCGCAGTCGGCGCAGGCGCTGCAGCGCTTCGCCGAAAACTGGAAGCTGCCGGTGGGCAATGCCTTCCGCTTCCAGGACACTTTTGACAACCACCACCCGCTTTATGCCGGCGACGTGGGCATTGGCCTCAATCCCAAGCTGGCCGCGCGCGTGAAGGCCAGCGACCTGATCATCGCCATCGGCCCGCGCCTGGGCGAAATGACGACCGGCAACTACACGCTGCTCGAAGCGCCCCGGCCGAAACAAAAACTGGTGCACATCCATGCCAGCGCCGAAGAACTCAACCGCGTTTACCAGGCCGACCTGGCCATCAACGCCACCATGAACGCCGCCGCGCGTTCGCTGGAGGTGCTGACAGCGCCGGTGACCGTTGCCTGGGAGGCCTGGACGGCATCGGCCAACGAGGACTACCTGGAGAACCTGCAGCCCACGCCTTCGGCCAATCTGCCGGGCGACATCGACATGCCGGCCATCGTCGGCCTGCTGCAAAAACATTTGCCGGCTGATGCGGTGCTGACCAATGGCGCGGGCAACTTCGCCAGCTGGGTGCATCGCTTCTTCAAGCACCACGGCCTGGTCAAGGGCCACAAGACGCAGCTGGCGCCCACCGTGGGCGCCATGGGCTACGGCGTGCCGGCGGGCATCGCCGCGGCCATCACGACGGGCCGCACGGCGTTCACGATTGCCGGCGACGGCGATTTTTTGATGAACGGCCAGGAGCTGGCCACGGCCGTGCAGCACGGTGCAAAAAGCATCATCGTGCTGCTCAACAACGGCATGTACGGCACCATACGCATGCACCAGGAAAGGGAGTACCCGACGCACGAAAGTGGTTCACGCCTGAACAACCCGGACTTCGCCGGCCTGGCGCGCGCCTACGGCTATGCCGGCGTGCGCATCACGCGCACCGCCGAATTTGAAGTCGAACTGCTGGCGGCCCTGGAACGCAAAGAGGGCACGGTGATCGAAGTGACGCTGGACCCGGAAGTCATCACCACGCGCGGTACGCTGTCGGCGATCACCACTGCGGCCGCCGCGCGGCTCGCCGGCGGCTCGGGTCTTTGATCGGGCGGACCTGGTTCACGAACGGCAAAGAGCAAGGGTATGAACGTGGTTTTCGACTTCGGCGCGGTGCTGTTCGAGTGGCAACCGGCTGAGCTTTTACGCACCCACTTGAGCCATGTCACGCCGACGGCCGAGGCGGCCCGGAAGCTGGCGGCGGACATGTTCCACCATGAGGACTGGGCGGCCTTCGACCGCGGTACGCGCGAGTTGCCCGATGTGGTGGCATCCATGGCGCGGCGGCTGGCCTTGCCGGCTGATTTGCTGCATGGGTTTCTCGCGCCTATCGGGGAGCGCCTGCTGCCCATTGAAACCACTGTGGCTTTGCTGGAGCAGTTGCAGCAGCGCCGCCGCAGCCGGGGCGACGTGCATCTCTATTACCTTTCCAATATGCCATCGCCTTTTGCGCGAGTCCTGGAAAGCCGGCACGACTTCCTGCGCCATTTCGACGGTGGCATCTTCTCAGGCGACGTGAAATTGGCCAAACCCGACCCGGCGATCTTCGAGCTGCTGGCCGAGCGCTATGGGCTGGCGCCGGCCGACACGCTGTTCATCGACGATCTCGCCGCCAATGTCGCCGCGGCCCGGCAACTGGGCTGGCAGACCATCCACTGCACGGCACCCGCCGGCTTGCCGGCCCAGGTGGCGGCACTGTTACCTGCCTGAGCTCCCATAAAAAAAGGCCGGGGTGACCCGGCCTTTTTTATGGGAAGCAGCCTCATGACAAGGCGGCCTCAAACCATGAAGGATTACTCCTTGATGTCCACGGCGTAGAAGTTGTGGCGGCCGAACGGGCTGTTCTTGTAGCCGATCACGCTCTTGCGGATGGGCTTCAATTGCACCGCGTGGGCGATGGTGAACCAGGGAGCCTGTTCCTTGAAGATGACCTGGGCCTGCTGGTAGAGCTTGATGCGCTCTGCAGGGTTGGTCACGGTCTTGGCCTTCAGGACCAGGTCTTCATACGGCTGGTAGCAGAACTTGGCGATGTTGGAACCGCTGGCCGACTGGGCCGAGGCGCAGCCGAGCAGGGTGTACATGAAGTTGTCAGGATCGCCGTTGTCGCCGGTCCAGCCCAGCATGCCCATCTGGTGTTCGCCGGCCTGCAGGCGCTTGCGATACTCGCCCCATTCGAAGCTCTTGATCTCGGCGGTCACACCGACCTTGACCAGGTCCGCTTGCATCAACTCGGCGATGCGCTTGGCATTCGGGTTGTACGGGCGCTGCACGGGCATGGCCCACAGGTCGGTGGTGAAACCGTTGGGGAAACCGGCCTGGGCCAGCAATTTCTTGGCGGCTTCGGGGTTGTACTCGTCGTCCTTGATGGCGTTGTTGTACGCGGCCATGGTCGGCGGGATCGGGTTCTTGGCGGCGACGCCGGTGCTCAGGTACACGCCGTCAACAATGGCTTTCTTGTTGATGGCCATGTTGATGGCCTTGCGCACGCGCACGTCGTCAAAGGGCTTCTTGGTCGTGTTGTAGGCGAGGTAGCCGACGTTCAGGCCGGCCTGCTCGACGATGGTGACGTTGGAGTCCTTGCGGATCGCGTCGAGGTCGGCGGGGTTGGGGTAAGGCATGACCTGGCATTCGTTCTTCTGCAGCTTGGCCCAGCGGACCGATGCGTCAGGCGTGATCGAGTACACGAGGTCGTCGATCTTGGCTTTGCCGCCCCAGTACTGCGGGAAGGCCTTGTAGCGGATGACCGCGTCTTTCTGGTACTGCACCAGGTAGAAGGGGCCGGTGCCGACCGGGTCCTGGTCGATTTTTTCCGGCGTGCCGGCTTTCAGCATGGCGTCGGCGTATTCCTTGGACTGGACTGCCGCGTAAGGCATGGCCAGGTTGGCGAGGAAGGGCGCTTCAGGCTGGTTCAGCGTGATCTTGATGGTGAGGTCGTTGACCTTTTCCACCGATTTGATCAGCTTGGGCATGCCCATGTCGCTGAAGTAGGAGTGGTTGGGGCTGGTGACCTTGAAGAAGGCGTTGTCTTCCTTCCACTGGCGCTCGAACATGAACAGCACGTCGTCGGCGTTGAAGTCGCGCGTCGGCTTGAAGGCCTTGTTGCTGGCGTGCCATTTCACGCCCTTGCGCAGCGTGAAGGTGTATTCCTTGCCGTCGGCGGAAATGTCCCATTTCTCGGCCAGGCCGGGAACGACCTTGGTGCCGCCGTATTCGAATTCGACGAGGCGGTTGTAGACGGGTTCGTTGGCATCAAACGACGTACCCGTGGTGTTGACGCCGGGGTAGAAGTTTTCGGGGCTGCCTTCAGAGCAGAACACCAGCGTCTTCGCGGAGACGGGTGAAAGTGCCAGCAGCGCTGGCAGGGCGACGGCGCACAGCAATGCGCGCTGGACCGGGCGGAGCCGGCTTGCACTTGGTTTGATCTGAATCATTTGACGATCCCTTTGGAGGTTGATGCTGCTTCGCAGCGGGGCTTGCGGCCAGTTTGCACCACATTTGTGACGTGGTGCGCCCTGGTCATTGAAAAACGTGGCCTGAAACCGGTGCGGGAAGGCATGGTTTCAGGTCACGCAGTGAGAAAGTTTTCGGCATAGTGGCACGCAACCTGCCGGTCCGCAACTTCGCGCAACTGCGGCCTTTCGGCGCGGCAGCGGTCGGTGACATGCGGGCAACGGGTCGAAAAGACGCAGCCGGTGGGCGGGTTCAGGGGCGAGGGAAGCTCGCCCTTGAGCACGATGCGCTGCTTGACGCCGGTACTGCCGGCCAGGCCCGGCGTGGAGGCCAGCAAGGCCTGGGTGTAGGGGTGCAGGGGTTTGTTGAACAGGGTGTTCTTCTCGCCTTGCTCGACCGCGTGGCCCAGGTACATCACCAGCACGTCGTGGGCGATGTGGCGCACCACGCCCAGGTCGTGCGAGATGAACAGGTAGGCCAGGCCCATGGACTGCTGCAGGTCGGCCAGCAGGTTGAGCACCTGGGCCTGGATGGAGACGTCGAGTGCCGACACCGGCTCGTCGGCCACCACCACGGTGGGGTTGAGCATCAGGGCGCGCGCGATGGCGATGCGCTGGCGCTGCCCGCCCGAAAACATGTGCGGGTAGCGGTCGTAGTGCTCGGGGCGCAGGCCCACCATGGCCAGCATGGCTCTGGCCTTGGCGGCGCGTTCTTCGGCGTTCAGGCTGGTGTTGATTTCGAGCGGAGCTTCAAGGATGGCGCCGATTTTTTTGCGCGGGTTCAGCGAGCCGTAAGGGTTCTGGAACACCAGCTGCACGGCCTTGCGCAGGCCCAGGCGCTGTTCGTGAGGGGCGCCCACGGCGTCGATGCCGGTGATGCGCAGTTCGCCACCCGTGGGGGTTTCGATCAGCGACACCATGCGGGCCAGCGTGGACTTGCCGCAACCGGATTCGCCGACGACGGCCAGGGTCTTGCCGGCGTGGACCGAGAAGGACACGCCGCCGACCGCCTGCAGGTGGTCGGACTTGCGCATGAAGCCGCGGCGGATCTCATAGACCTGCTTGAGGTTTTTGGCCTCGACGACGGGGCCTGACGGCACGGCGTTGGGGGTGAGGGCGGCGGTGCTCATTGCGCGGCCTCCATCAGCGGGGTGTCGCGCTCGATGTTGGCCTGGCGGCTCGGGTCGCCCAGCGGGTAGTGGCAACGCACCATGCCGTCTTTCCAGGCGCGCAGCAGCGGGCGCTCGTTGCGCGAATGCTCGGTGGCATAGGCGCAGCGCGGGGCGAACAGGCAGCCGGTGGGCCGGTCGTAGAGGCCGGGCACCATGCCGGGAATGGTCGCCAGGCGCGCGCTGCCGTCGCTGCGCTCGGGCAGGGCCGACAGCAGGGCTTCGGTGTAGGGATGCTGGGGCGTGTTGAAGAGGGCGTGTGCGCTTTGCTCTTCCATGATCTGGCCGGCGTACATGACCGCGATGCGCTGCGCCATTTCGGACACCACGCCCATGTTGTGGGTGATCAGCACCAGGGCCATGCCGCGTTCTTTCTGCAGGCTGCGCAGCAAATCGAGGATCTGCGCCTGGATGGTCACGTCCAGCGCCGTGGTCGGCTCGTCGGCGATCAGCAGGCGCGGGTTGCAGGCGATCGCCATGGCGATCATCACGCGCTGGTTCATGCCGCCCGAGAGCTGGTGCGGATAGGCCTTGAGGCGGCTTTCGGGCGAGTTGATGCCGACCTGTTCGAGCAGCTCGATGGCCTTGCGACTGGCGGCTTTTTTGTCCAGCCCCAAGTGCAGGCGCAGGGTTTCGGTGATCTGGAAACCGACGGTGAAGCAGGGGTTCAGGCTGGTCGTTGGTTCCTGGAAGATCATCGCCACGTCCTTGCCGATGAGCTTGTTGCGCTCGCCTTGCGACAGCTTGAGGAGGTCGTGGCCGGCGAAGCGGAGCTTGTCGGCCTTGACGCGGCCGGGGTAGGCCACCAGGCCCATCAGGGCCATCATGGTGACGCTTTTGCCGGAGCCGGATTCACCGACGATGCCGAGGACTTCGCCTTCTTCAAGCGACAGGCTGATGCCGTCGACGGCGTGCATCACGCCGTTTTGCGAGGGGAACTCGACGGAGAGGTTTTCTATTTCTAACAAAGCCATACGAAATCTTTCAGCGTTTCAATTTCGGGTCGAACGCATCGCGCAGTCCGTCGCCCAGCAAATTGAAGGCCAGCACAGTGATCAGGATTGCGAGGCCGGGGAAGGTGACCACCCACCAGGCGCGCAGGACGAATTCGCGGGCATCGGCCAGCATGGTGCCCCATTCGGGGGAGGGCGGCTGGGCGCCCAGGCCCAGGAAGCCCAGGGCCGCCGCGTCGAGGATGGCGGTGGAGACACCCAGCGAGGCCTGGACGATCAGCGGCGCCGTGCAGTTGGGCAGGATCTCGCTGAACATCAGGCGGATGCGGCTGGCGCCGCTCATGCGCGCGGCCGTCACGTAGTCGCGCGAGGTCTCGGCGATCACCGCGGCGCGCGTGATGCGCACGTAATGCGGCAGTACGACGATGGCCACGGCCAGCATGGCGTTCATCAGGCCGGGGCCGAGGATGGCCACGATCACGATGGCCAGCAGCAGGCTGGGCAGGGTCAGGATGATGTCCATCAGGCGCATCACCGCGATCTCGAAGATGCCGCGGAAAAAGCCCGCGAGCAAGCCCAGCACCGTGCCGACGACCACCGACAGCGCCACCACGGCCAGGCCGATGACCAGCGACAGGCGGGCGCCGTACATCAGGCGCGAGAGGATGTCGCGGCCGATGGCGTCGGTGCCCAGCGGGTAGGTCCATGATCCGCCGGTTTGCCAGGCCGGAGGCTTGAGGAACACCGCATTGTTGGTGATGTTGGGCGCGTGCGGCGCCAGCAGCGGCGCGAACAGCGCGATCAGCAGCACGCCGATGACGATGACCAGGCCGATCACGGCGCCGTTATTGGCGCTGAAGTAGTTCCAGAATTCGCGCAGCGGATGCGGCGGCGCGGGCGCGGTAGCGGGTTTCAAGGTGGCCGTGCTCATCGCTGGTGCCTGATGCGTGGGTTAATGATGCCGTAGGTGATGTCCACCAGCAGGTTGACGGCCATGACGATGGCGCCCAGCAGCAAAATGCCGCCCTGCAGCACGGGATAGTCGCGGCGGCTGATGGCTTCGATCAGCCATTTGCCGACGCCGGGCCAGGAAAAGATGGTTTCGGTCAGGATGGCGCCGGTGAACAGCACGCCGACCTGCAGGCCGATCACGGTGACCACCGGGATCAGCGCGTTGCGCAGCGCATGCAGGGCCACCACGCGCAGGTTGGACAGTCCCTTGGCGCGCGCGGTGCGGATGTAGTCCTCGCCTAGCACTTCCAGCATGGCCGAGCGCGTCATGCGCGCGATCACCGCCAGCGGATTGGTGCCCAGCACGATCATGGGCAATATCAGGTGCGAGGCGGCCGACCAGAACGCGCCCTTGTCGTCGGAAAGCAGTGAGTCGATCAGCAGAAAGCCGGTGGTGGGCTCGATGAAGTACTGCACCGACAGCCGGCCGGAGACCGGCGTCCAGCCGAGCTCCACGGAGAACAGCAGGATCAGCAGCAGCCCCCACCAGAAAATCGGCATGGAGTAGCCCGTGAGGGACACCCCCATGACACCGTGGTCGAGTATGGAGTTTCGCTTCACCGCAGCCAGGATGCCGGCCGGTATGCCGATCAGCAGCGCGAACAAAATCGCGCAGACGGCCAGTTCGATGGTGGCCGGAAACAGCGTGAGGAACTCGCGCAGCACGGGCTCCTGGGTGATCAGCGACTTGCCCAGGTCGCCCTTGAGCACGCGGACGATGTAGATGCCGTACTGCACCATAACGGGCTTGTCCAGGCCGAATTCCTTGAGGAGCTGGGCATGGCGCACCGGATCGATGCCGCGTTCGCCCGCCATGGTTTCAATCGGGTCTCCCGGCACCATGCGGATCAGGAAGAAGGCCAGCAGTGTCATCCCCAGGAAGGTGGGGATGATCAGGCTCAGTCGGGTAAAGATAAAGCGCAGCATTATCGCGGGATGCTAAAACAGCGGTGAGTGCGGGCCGGGGAATTTCCGTCGCGAAAGCGACATGCGGAGCGCGCGGAAATTTCCGCCGCCCCTGTCTTCAAATGCAGTGGCATCAACATGGGATCTTGTCTAGTCAGTCAGGCCCGGGGCAGTGCCGCGGGGAATTTTTTATCTTAGCAACATTAGCATCATTTTTCGGCACTGCCGCCACCGGCGGGCTACCCAGTAACCCTATGGCATCAGCACACCTACAGTGGCGCTTGCGGCGCTAATGAAGCGTGTTTCGAAGGCAAAGGAGTAATGCAGGATGCGTGCCAGAGGGCCGTCGCTGCGAGGCCGGGGCAGTGCATACGAGCATAAAAAAAGGCCGGTGAAACCGGCCTTTTCGAAATCGGCGGAAGCCGATTACTTGACGTGCTTGCCGATCAGGCCAGCCATCTCGAACATCGACACTTGCGCCTTGCCGAAAACGGCGCGCAGTTTTTCGTCGGCGTTGATCATGCGCTTGTTGACCTTGTCCTGCAGGCCCTTGGATTTGATGTAAACCCACAGCTTGCTGACGATCTCGGTACGTGGCAGAGGCTTGTCGCCAACCACGGCTGCCAGTGCGGGGCTCAAGGTCAGCGCTTTCATGAACGCTGCATTGGGCGTACGCTTTTTGGCGGGCGCTTTTTTCGCTGCTGGCTTTTTGGCCGCAACCTTCTTGGCGGGAGCTGCTTTCTTCGCGGCTACCTTTTTCGCAGGCGCTGCTTTTTTCGCAGGAGCCTTCTTCGCAGGAGCTGCTTTCTTCGCAGCTACTTTCTTTGCCGGAGCAGCCTTTTTTGCAGGCGCTTTTTTAGCCGGTGCTTTTTTCGCAGTTGCCATGATTGATTTTCCTTCTAGAAGTTGATAAATCACCACACGGATAACTACTTCCTTGTGGCAATGCGGATGCTACTGGAGAAAAACGCAGTTTCCTAGTGAAAACCCACTTTATTTGCGCCTGGATGTTGCAGATTTACCTCTGAAAATCAGGAAAACGCCCGTGAGAATCACGCCGCAGGCGGCCCATTCGCTCCCCGTGACGTGCTCTCCGGCGAAAAAAGCGCCCAGGAAAATCGCGATCAAGGGGTTCACGAAGGCGTAGCTGGTGGCCACCGCGGGCGAGGCATTGGCCAGCAAATACAGGTAGGCGCTGAAGGCGATCAGCGAGCCGAACACCACGAGATAGAGCCAGGCGAGCATCGCTTCGGGCTGCGCCGGCCAGTTCGCGGCGGCCTCGCGGTGCTCACCCAATGCAAGAGAAATCAGCATCAACACCGCGCCGCCGCACAACATTTCACTGGCGAAGCCCGCGGGGCCGGGGGCCAGCGGCAGCCGTGTGGCGGACAGCACCGAGCCCAACGACCACAGCAGCGTGGCGCCCGCGATGCAGGCCAGCCCCACCGGCGCCGCGCCGAAACTGGCGCCTTGCACCAGCATCAGCACACCCGCCAGGCCCACGGCCATGCCGAGGAACTCCAGCCGGCTGGGCCGCTGGCCCAGCAGCAGTCCCCAGGCCGACACCAGCATGGGCACGATGGCGATGAAGGTGGCGATCAGGCCCGAGCCGATGTGGACTTCGGCCGAGGCCGTCAGCCCCATGCCGCCGCCCAGCATCAGGGTGCCGATGATGGCGGCGTTGGCCCATTCGCGCCGGCTCGGCAGCTTGTGCCCGCGCGCCAGCACCCAAGCCATCAGCAGGATGCCGGCCGCCAGGAAGCGCGTGCCCATCTGGAAGAAGGGCGGAAAGCTGATCAGCGCGAAGCGGATCGCCAGGTAGGTCGAGCCCCACACCAGGTAACAGGCGAGCAGGGCGGGGATCAGGAGCGCCGGCGCCTTGCCGGCGGCGGGAGGGGAGATGAGTGCGGAGGTCATGCCGGGATGTTAGGTTGCCATGCGCGTGCGGGCCATGCAAAATTAACGGCAAAACCGCAACCGGCCTTTGAATTTAAAGCTTGAAACCCGACATGACCGAAACCACCGAATGGGACCACTACGACAGCCGCATCCTCGGCGAGCTGCAGCGCGACGCGCGCATCACCATGGCCGAGCTGGGCCGCCGCGTCCACCTGAGCCAGCCCGCGGTGACCGAGCGCGTGCGCAAGCTTGAGCTGGGCGGCGTGATCAAGGGCTACCGGGCGGAGGTCGACCTGGCGCGCCTGGGCTACGGCATACGCGCCATCGCCCGCGTGGGCAGGGTCGAATACGCCCGGGTGGTCAAGCTGATCGAGCAGACGCCCGAGGTCATCAATGCCTACAACGTCACCGGCGAGGACAGCTGGGTGCTGGAAATCGCGGTGATCGACGTCGCCCACCTGGACGCGGTGGTGACCAAGTTCTGCATCCTCACCGAGACCTCGACCTCCATCGTTCTGAACGCCCCCCGCGAAAACGCCGTCGTGCTGCCGGCCCGACGCGAGGACATCAAACCCGTCATCAAGAAAGTCACCGGAAAATGAGCACTGCCGTCCCTTCGTCTCCTGCCTCTCCTGCCTCTTCGGTTCCCGCCGCCTTCGCCACCTGCGACCTCTGCGATGCGCACAAAGGCGATACGTCGGGCGCGTTCAGGGTGCTGCCGCCGGTGTTCCAGAGTTATGGCGGTATCGCCAAATTCAGCGGCTCGGTCGTCACCGTCAAATGTTTTGAAGACAACTCGCTGGTCAAGGCCGCCGTCGAATCGCCTGGCGAAGCGCGTGTGCTGGTGGTGGACGGTGGCGGCTCGCTGCGCCGCGCCCTGTTGGGCGGCAACCTCGGCCTGGCCGCGGCCAAAAACGGCTGGGCCGGCGTGGTGATCGACGGCTGCGTGCGCGACGCCGCCGAACTGGCGCGATGCCGGGCCGGCATACGCGCCCTGGCCCTCATGCCCTTGCCCACGGAACGCCGGCAGGAAGGCCAGCGCGACATTCCCGTCCAGCTCCAGGGCGTGCGCATCTATCCGGGCGACTGGCTCTATGCCGATGAGGACGGCATCGTCGTGATGCCAGCACCCGGGCAAACTTGACGGTAGTGCTTCGATTCTTGCCAGCAGGGGCCGCGGAACCGGCTTTGCCGGGCCGCAGGCGCAACGCCCCCTCGGGGGGCAGGGAGCTACACGAAGTGAGCGACCGTGGGGGCTAACCTCTAATGCCCTTGTAGAGCATGTAGGCGGCCAACACGTAGAGGATGCTCGCGAACACCCTTTTGAGCTTGCCTACGGGCAGGCTGTGCGCGGCCTTGGCGCCCAGCGGAGCCGTCATGAAGCTGCACACGGCAATCACCACCAGGGCCGGCAGCCAGATGTAGCCGAAGGAGCTCTCGGGCAGGTTTTGCACACTTTGCCCGCTGATCACATAGCCCAGCACATTGGCCACGGCGATCGGGAAGCCCAGCGCGGCCGAGGTCGCCACCGCGCTGTGGATGGCCACGTTGCACCAGGTCATGAAGGGCACGCTGATGAAACCGCCGCCCGCGCCGACCAGGCCCGACAGGAAGCCGATGAAGCCGCCGGCCGCGAACTGGCCCGCCGTGCCCGGCATCTGCCGCGTGGGTTTGGGTTTTTTGTCCAGGAACATCTGCGTGGCGGAAAAACTCACGAACAGGCCGAAGAAGATCGCGAGGTAGGAGCCCTTGAGCAGCGCGAACACACCCAGGCTGCCGATGATGCTGCCGATCACGATGCCGGGCGCCAGCCGCTTGACGATGTCCCAGCGCACCGCGCCGCGCTTGTGGTGCGCGCGCACGCTGGAGATCGAGGTGAAGATGATGGTGGCCATGGAGGTCGCGATCGCCATCTTGACGGCCAGGTCAGGCGCCACGCCGCGATTGGACATGATGATGGTGATGAAGGGCACCATCAGCATGCCGCCGCCTATGCCCAGCAGCCCCGCGAGAAATCCGGTGCCCACGCCCAGTACGGCCAGTTCAACAATGAGAAGGGGTTCAAGCATCATGGGGTGTCAGGCATGGGGCCGCAGGCCCGCGGCGCTTCGAGGGGAAGCGCTGCGGCGGGGCGAGGTTGGAGGGAGGGGGAGGCGGGAGAGGGGCAAGGCGAGGGCGCAAATAAGGTGTCTGCGAGTGCCACTGGACCGTCATCCTGAACCGGGGTTCAGGTGGGCGAGGGCAGTCGGGTTTCGGGTTCGTCTGACGCGAGACGATCACACCTGCCGGACAATTTACCAAGCCCGTGCTCGTAGAGCATTGGTTCAAGGAAATATAAAGCCCAATACGCATCGCAGACGCCTTCATTGTAGGCCTTTGCGGCCCCGTGCGGAGCGTGGTGAAGGTATCCGTTGAAGGAGGTCGGGCAAGGGCTGCGGCCAAAGCGCGCCCGGCTTCAAAGCAGGCGGCCGTCCGTGCCCAGGGCGGTGTCCAGCCGCTGCAGCAGGGCCGCGAGCTGCGCGTTCTCGGCATTGCCGGCGGCGGGTGCGGCCGCCGGCGCAGCAGCGGCGCCCGGCGTGCGCTCGGGAAGTTCAAACGCCAGGTTCAGCGCCGCCAGCACCGCGATGCGGTCGCGCGCCTTGATCTTTCCGGCGTCGCGGATCCGGCACATGGCCATGTCGACGCGGTTGACGGCGTCCAGCATGCGCGCGTCGCCGTTTTCGGGGCAGCCCAGCAAATAGCTTTGGCCCATGATCTGCACTTCGAGCTGCTTCATGACTCGGTTCCCGCGGTGGTTTTGTTGCCGTGGCCGCTGCTTTCGGGCAGGCGTTCGAGCAGGGCGTCGACGCGGGCGCGGGCCGCGCCCAGGCGCGACTTGAGGGAGTCGCGCTCCTGGGTCAGGAGGCCGACCTGCTCCGCCAGCAGTTCGTTGGTGCGCTGCAATTCCTCGTAGCGCAGCAACAGCCGCTCGACGCGTTCGGTGATCTGGTCGATTTGGGTTTGGTTCGCCATGGCAAGCGTCATTGTAGGGTTTGCGGCGTGACATCGGGAAGGGCCGCGTAGAATCGGCCCTGTTGGTGCCCGCAGTGTGGTTCACATGCTGCAGTTCAACGGGAAGCAGGAGAGCGTCAAAGCCAGGCATATCGGGTCAACCCTGATCGCCGGCGCCCAGACCTTCAACCTGCGCTGCCCCCGCAACGGTAAAACGGACGAATGCGCTTTCCGGCTTCACGCCAGGAGCAAATTCAGCTTTCATCACTCGCCACTGAGCGCCTTGAACAAGCGCTTGGGAAGGCGATGAAGGTGGTTCCGTCAGCCCGGATACCGGCCAACAAGGTGAACGCGCACGTCCAGTCCCTGGGCTGGGCGTTTGTAACGCTCACACGCCGGCGGGGAAGCCGGCGAGGGCCCATTGCTGACTGTCTGATTCATGAAAATTGCTCCCCACGCACGCCTTGCCGTGTACCCGCCGGTGCTGGCCGCCGCATTCCCGCTGGTTTTCCTGGCCGCGTCTCCGGCCTTTTCGCAAACCGCCCCAACCGCCCAAACAACCCAAATCGCCCAGCTCACCCAGCCAGTAGCCCCGCGGCAGCTCAAGGAAATGGTCGTGAGCGCCACGCGCAGCGCCCAGCCGATCGGTGATGTCGTCGCCGACGTCACCGTCATTGACCGCGAGACCCTGGAACGCGCCGGCCCGGTCGGCCTGGCCGACATCCTGGCCCGCGTGCCGGGCGTCCAGATCACCCGCAACGGCGGCATGGGCGCGAACACCAGCGTCTTCGTGCGCGGCGGCGAAAGCCGCCACACCCCCGTCTTCATCGACGGCGTGCGGGTGGAGTCGCAGGCGACCGCCGGCGGCGCCTCCTGGAACAATATCCCGATCGCGCTAATCGACCGGATCGAGGTCTTGCGCGGCCCCAGCAGCGCCATCTATGGCTCCGACGCCGTGGCCGGCGTGATCCAGATTTTCACCAAGCGCGGGGAGGGCCTGTTTTCGCCGTCCGTGACGATGGGTTACGGCTCCTACAACACCAGCCGGGTTGAGCTTGCCGCCAGTGGGTCGGCCGGCGCTTTCGACTATGCGCTGGGCCTCTCGCAGGGGCAAAGCGACGGCTTCAACACCCGGACCATCGCGGGCCAGAACCCCGATGCCGATGGCTACAAAAGCCTGGGCGCCAACGCCAAGCTCGGTTTCCAGCTCAACCCCGACCACCGCATTGAAGCCAACGTGCTGCAAAGCCACACCGACTCCCAGTACGACGGCGGCCCGACCCGCGACTACCGCCGCATCGCCGACCTGCAGACCCTGGGCCTGCAATGGGAGGCCAGATGGTCTGATCGCTACAGCACCAAACTGGCCGTCACGCAGGGCACCGATTCCGGCGAGGAGGGCCTGAACGGCTCGACGCCGCAGATCTCTTATGACAGGAGCCGCATCAGCACGCTGCTGTTCCAGAACGAATACCGCCTGGGCGCGCACCTGCTGAGCGCCGCGCTGGAAAGCCGGCGCGACGTGTTCCGCCTGGTCGGCTCCACGGCCATCCCGGGGGGCGCGAGTGTCCTCAACAAGGACCGCTCCCTGGACGGCGTGAGCCTGGGCTACGGCTGGAGCGGCGGCGCGCACACCGTGCAGCTCGCCGCCCGCCACGACAGGGACAGCGAATTCGGCGGCAAGACCACCGGCTCCGCGGCTTATGCCTTCGCGCTCACGCCGCAGTGGAAGGTGTCCACCTCCGCCGGCACTTCGTTCCGGGTGCCCACGCTGTACCAGCGTTTCAGCATCTACGGCACCTCGACCCTGAAGCCCGAATCCGGCCGCAGCGTGGAGGCAGCGCTCAAATACAGCCAGGGGACGTCGCAGTACGGCGTCACGGTTTACCGCAACCGCCTGACCAACCTGCTGAGCTTTGTCAACGGCAACGGCCCCTGCATCAACGGCGGCCCGCCGACCGTGCTGAGCAACCGCGCCTGCTATGCCAACACGGCGCAGGCCCAGTACACCGGCCTGACGCTCACGGCGGCCGAGACCCTGGGCAATGTCCGCCTCCATGGTTCGCTCGATCTGCAGAATCCCAAGAACGTCACCACCAACCGCACCCTGCAGCGCCGCTCGCGCCAGTACGGCACGCTGGGCGCCGAAATGCCGCTGGGCGGCTGGCAGCTCGCGACCGACCTGGTCATGGCCTCGCACGCCTTCGACAGCGACAACACCAACGTGGTGCTGCCCGGCTATTCTGTCGTGAACCTGAGCGCCACGACGGCGCTGTCGCGCGACTGGAAGCTGGCCGCCAAGCTGGAGAACCTGGCCGACAAGGTCTACCAGACCGCCAACACCTACGCCACCGCCCGGCGTACCCTGTACGTCGGCCTGACCTGGGCTCCCCGCTAAGCTTTTATTCACGCCACCATGCCTCAATCCGTCCGCTGTCCCGCCATCCTCATCGCCGCCCCGGCCTCCGGCCAGGGCAAGACGACGGTGGCTTGCGCGCTGGCGCGGCTGCATGCGCGCCAGGGGCGACGTGTGCGCGTTTTCAAGTGCGGGCCGGATTTCCTGGACCCGTGCTGGCATGCCCTGGCCAGCGGCGCGCCGGTGTACCAGATGGACCTGTGGATGACCGGCGAGGCCGATTGCAGTGCCCGCCTGCATGCGGCGGCGCTGGAGGCGGACCTGATCATTGTGGAAGGCGTGATGGGCCTGTTCGACGGCGAGCCCAGCGCAGCCGACCTGGCGCAGCGCTTTGGCTTGCCGGTGCTGGCGGTGGTGGATGCGTCGGGCATGGTGGCGACATTTGGCGCGCTGGCCTTCGGCCTGCAGCACTACCGCCCCGCCATGCCCTGGGCCGGGGTACTGGCCAACCGCGTGGCCAATGCGCGCCATGCGGGCATGCTGCAGGCCAGCGTCGCGCCGGACCAATGGCTGGGCGCGGTGCTGCGCAATGCCGCCATGAGCCTGCCCAAGCGCCACCTGGGCCTGACCGTCGCGACCGAAGTGGCGGATGCCATGGAAAGGCTGGACGCCGCTGCCGATACGTTGGCCGCCACCCCGCTGGGCCAGATGACCCTGGACGACTTGCAGTGCTGGGCTGTGGACTTTACGGCCCCTGAAGCCTCCGCGTCCGCAGTCCCTGCACTTCGGGGCAAGACGATTGCCGTTGCACGCGACGCCGCTTTCTGTTTTATCTACGCCGCCAACCTGGACACCCTGCGCGCGCTGGGGGCCGAGCTGGTGTTTTTCTCGCCGCTGGCCGATGCGGCCGTGCCCGCCTGCGATGCGCTGTGGATTCCTGGCGGCTACCCCGAACTGCACGCGCCCACCATTGCGGCCAACAACGCGCTGCGGGACAGCCTGGCCGCGCACGTTGCCGCGGGCAAACCGGTGTGGGCCGAGTGCGGCGGCATGATGGCGCTGTTTGACACGCTGGTCACACTGGACGGCCAGCGCCATGCGCAATGGGGTGTGCTGCGCGGCGAAGTGACCATGCAAAAGCTGCTGGCAGGCCTGGGCCCGCAGCAGTTGCCGCTGGCTGGCGGCACCTTGCGCGGCCACACCTTCCATTACTCGACCACGGCCACGCCCTTGCAGCCCGTTTCCCGGACCTCACGGCCTGGCACCGTGCCCGCGCCGGATGCGGGCGAGGCCGTGTGGCAGCATGGGGCGGTGCGCGCCAGTTACTTCCATGCCTGGTTTCCCTCCTGCCCCGAAGCGGTGGCGGAGCTGTTCACGGTACCTGCAGAGGCGGCTGCATGACTGACTTGCTGCATTTCCAGCCCGGCCCGCAGCGCATCGTCTGCCTGACCGAGGAAACCACCGAATGGCTCTACCTGCTGGGCCAGGAGCAGCGCATTGTGGGTATCTCGGGCTACACCGTGCGGCCGAAACGCGCGCGCGACGAGAAGCCGCGCGTCAGCGCCTTCCTGAGCGCCAAGATCGAGAAGATCATGGAGCTGCAGCCGGACTGCGTGCTGGGCTTTTCGGACCTGCAGGCCGACATTGCCTCTGACCTGGTCAAGCGCGGTGTGCAGGTCACGATCTTCAACCAGCGCAGCGTGGCCGAAATTTTCTCCATGCTGTACCAGCTGGCCGCCATGGTGAACGAGGCGGAGCAGGGTGCCAGTCGCATTGCGCGGATGCAGGCCGATTTGCGCGCCATGCAGGCGGCCGTGGCGGCCAGGGTGGCGGCCGGTGCGCGCCGGCCCAGGGTGTATTTCGAAGAGTGGGACAGCCCGCACATCAGCGCGATTCGCTGGGTGTCCGAACTGGTCGGCATCGCGGGCGGGGACGATTGTTTTCCCGAACTCGCCGCCCAGTCGCTGGGCAAGAACCGCATCATTGCCGACGGCGCCGAGATCGTCCGCCGCAACCCAGACCTGATTCTGGGCTCCTGGTGCGGCAAGAAATTCCGGCCCGAGAACGTGGTGGCGCGTGAAGGCTGGAATGCCGTGAACGCCGTGCGCACCCAGCAATTGTTTGAAATCAAGTCTCCCGACATCCTGCAGCCCGGCCCCGCCGCGCTGACCGATGGCGTTGTCAAAATGCACCAGATCATCCTGCAGTGGATGGAAGCTGATCTCGCGGGAGCTTTCAAACCATGAATGCGATGACATTTGCCCGCAGTGAGCTGATCCTCGGCGGCCAGAGAAGCGGCAAGTCGCGCCGCGCCGAGCAGATGGCGCAGCAATGGTTGTCGCAGTCGACCGAACACCGGGCCGTGCTGGTCGCTACCGCCAGGCCCTGGGACGATGAGATGCGCGAACGCATACGCCGCCACCAGCAGGACCGCGCCGAACGTGTGCCCGGCATGGTGACTGTGGAAGAGCCGGTTCAACTGGCTCAGGCCCTCTTGCAGCACAGCGCCGCCCATACCCTGGTCGTTGTCGACTGCCTCACGCTGTGGCTTACCAATCTGTTGATGCCCGCGCCCGGCCTGGAGCTCAAGGATGCCGCCCAGGTCGCGTGGGAACTGGCGGGCTTGCTGGTGGACGCCATCCAATCGGCCCCCGGCCCATTGGTGCTGGTTGGCAACGAAATCGGCCTGGGCGTCATTCCCATGGGGCGCGAAACCCGCTCCTTTGTCGATGCGCTGGGCCAGCTGAACCAGCAGGTGGCCGGCGCTTGTGAGCGCGTCACCCTGATGGCGGCCGGTTTGCCGCTGACCTTGAAAGCTCCGTCGTGAATGGTGTGAAACGCATTGCCTTGTTGTTGCCCCTGCTGTGCCTGCTGGCGGCGGCGCCTGCCCGCGCCCTGCAAGTCACCGACGACCGCGGCGTGACCGTCACGCTGGCCCAGGCGCCGCAGCGCATCGTCAGCCTGCTGCCTTCGCTGACCGAGACCGTTTGCGAGCTCGGCCGGTGCCAGCGCCTCGTCGGGGTGGACCGCTATTCCAACTTCCCCGCCAGCGTGCAGAAACTGCCCCAGGTCGGCGGCGGGCTGGACCCCAACATCGAGATGATCGTCGCGCTCAAACCCGACGTGGTGCTGATGGCCACCTCGTCACGCGCGGGTGAGCGCCTGCAGGCGCTGGGCCTGAAAGTGGTGGCGCTGGAGCCCAGGAACCACGCCGACGTTCAGCGTGTGATGCTCAAGTTGGGCCAGTTGCTCGAGGTGCCCGATGCCGATCGCATCTGGCGCGCGATCGACGCCGGCGTCTCGGCAGCGGCCCAGTCGCTGCCGGCCGGTGTGCGCGGTACGCGGGTCTACTTCGAAGTCAACCAGGGCCCGTACGCGGCGAGCGAGTCGTCCTTTATCGGCGAGACACTGGCGCGTCTGGGCGTCAAAAACATCGTGCCGGCCAAACTCGGGCGCTTCCCCAAGCTCAACCCCGAATACATAGTCCGCGCCAATCCCGACCTGGTCATGGTCGGCCAGCGCAGCGCCGACGGCCTGCAGGCGCGGCCCGGCTGGCAAAGCATTCGCGCACTGCGCGAGCAACGGGTCTGCATCTTTCCGGCCGAAGAGGCCGATGTGCTGGTGCGCCCCGGCCCGCGCATGGCCGAGGGCGCGCGCCTGATGGCTAAATGCCTGGCCGGCAAAGCCCCGGGAGCCAAACCATGATGCAGGCCCGTGTGTGGTGGCTGGTGTGGGCCGGTGTGCTGGGCGCGCTGGCGCTGTCAGTACTCGGCATCTGCGTGGGCAGCGCCGGGCTGGAGAACCTGATAACGCCGCTGCTCAATCCCGCGCAGGACCCGTCGCAGACCGCGATGGCGCAGCAAATCATCTGGCAGATCCGCCTGCCGCGCACCCTGGGTGCCTGGGCGGCAGGCGCCTTGCTGGGCCTGGCCGGTGCGGTGGCGCAAGGCCTGTTTCGCAACCCCCTGGCCGATCCGTATTTGCTGGGCAGCGCCTCGGGCGCCTCGCTGGGCGTGGCGCTGGCGCTGGCCGCCCTGGGCGGCGGCGCCGGCATGCTGGGCGGCAGCATGATGAACGGCGGCGTGGCCGTCAGCGTGTTTTCCAGCAGCCTGTGGGTGCGCCTGGGCCTGACCGGCGCGGCTTTCCTGGGCGCGGTGTTCGCGGTGATGCTCACGCTGGCGCTGTCGCGCGGTGTGGGCCATACCCTGCGCCTGCTGCTGGCCGGCGTGGTGGTGGGCGTGGTGCTGGGGGCCATGACGCACCTGGTGCTGCTGTTCTCGCCCGAATCGCTGCAGGCCATGCAGGCCTTCATGCTGGGCTCGACCGCTTTTGTCGGCTGGACTTCCTGCGTGCTGATGGCCGGCGTGTGGTTCGTGTGCGTGCTGGCGGCCTGGCTGCTGGCGCGTGTGCTCGACGGCCTGAGCCTTGGCGACGCCACGGCCGTCAGCCTGGGCCTGCCGGTGGCGCCCATGCGCGCGGCGCTGGTGGCGGTGCTGGCGCTGGCCACCGGCACCGCGGTGGCGCAGACCGGCTTGATCGCCTTTGTGGGCCTGGCCGCGCCGCACCTGGTGCGCTCGGTGGTGAAGACCACGCACGCCCACCTGATGCTGCTCTCCAGCCTGATGGGCGGTGTGCTGCTGATGGCCGCCGACACGCTGGCGCGCGGCCTCATGGCCCCGCAGGAACTGCCCGTGGGCATGCTCACTGCGGTGCTGGGCGGCGGCTACCTGCTGTGGCTGATGCACCGCAGCAGCAGCCTGGGCGGAGGGCGCGCGGCATGAACACCGTGACGAATCCCATCGCCCTTCGCGCGCAAGGCATCGCGGCCAGCCTCGGCCATGGCGTGCAAAGGCAGCAGGTGCTGCACGGCATCAGTCTTGACATCGCCGCCGCGCGCTGGACCAGCATTGTCGGCCCCAACGGCGCGGGCAAGTCCACCTTGCTCAGGGCCCTGGCTGGCGTGCTGCCGCACGGCGGCGAGGTCAGCCTGCTGGGCCAGCCGCTGCACACTCTGCCGCATCGCGAGCGCGCCCGCCAGCTGGCCTGGCTGGGCCAGAACGAAACCTCGGCCGACGACCTGACCGTGTGGGACGTCGCCATGCTGGGCCGCCTGCCGCACCAGGCCTGGCTGGCGCCCCCCAGCGCCGCCGACCGGGCGGCCGTCGAACAGGCCTTGCGCGCCACCCGCGCCTGGGACTGGCGCGAGCGCGCCCTGGGCCAGCTCTCGGGCGGCGAGCGCCAGCGCGTGCTGCTGGCGCGCGCCCTGGCGGTGCAGGCCCAGGTGCTGCTAATGGACGAACCGCTGGCCAACCTGGACCCGCCGCACCAGGCCGACTGGCTGGACGTGGTGCGTGCCCTGGTGGCCGAAGGCAAGACCGTGGTCAGCGTGCTGCACGAGATCACCATGGCGCTGCAGGCCGACACCCTGGTGGTGATGGCCGAAGGCCGCGTCACCCACCAGGGCGCCTGCGCCGACCTGGCCACGCACCGGGCCCTGGAAGATGTATTCGACGGGCGCATTGCCGTACACCCCCTGCAAGGGCAGTGGATCGCGCTGCCCAAAGTCAACCGCCCCGCAAAGAGGACTCCTATGCAAATTGAAACACCCCCCGTCGATTACGAACGTGTCGTTCCCACGGCTGAGCGCCGCGGCCTCATCTTGATCAACACCGGCCACGGCAAGGGCAAGAGCACGGCGGCCTTTGGCCTGGCCCTGCGCGCCCACGGCCGCGGCAAGGCCGTCAAGGTCTACCAGTTCATGAAGGTGCCCAGCGCGCGTTTCGGCGAGCACCGGCTGTTCGAGCAGCTCGGCGTTCCCATCGAAGGCCTGGGCGACGGCTTCAGCTGGAAGAGCCGCGACCTCGAGCACTCGGCCCAGCTCGCGCTCGACGGCTGGGCCAGGGCCGAGGCCACGATACGCGCGGGCGAGCACTTCATGGTGGTGCTGGACGAAATCATGTACCCGCTGCGCTATGGCTGGATCCCCCTGGAAACCGTGCTCACCTGCCTGCGCGAACGCCCGCCGCATGTGCACGTGGTGCTGACCGGCCGGAATGCGCCGGCCGAACTGGTGGAGCTGGCCGATACGGTCACTGAGATGACCTTGATCAAGCACCATTTCAAAGCCGGCGTGCCAGCCCAACGCGGTATTGAAGACTAGACAAGATGGCTTCCACGCTTATCGCTTCCCGTACCGCGCTGCGCATGCTGCCCATGGTGTCGTCGCTGGCAGTTCTCGGGTTGCTCTCCGGCTTCGCGATGGCGCAGGGCTCACAGCCGGTGTCGCGCATCGTCACGCTTGCGCCTTCGCTGACCGAAGCCGTGTGCGCGCTGGGCCGCTGTGCCCAGTTGGTAGGTACCGACCGTCATTCCACCTGGCCCGGTTCGGTGCTGGCGCTGCCCAAGGTCGGTGGCCTGGAAGACGCGCAGATCGAACGCATCGTGACCCTGCGGCCCAATATGGTGTTGCTGGGCCCGCGCAGCCGCGCCGGCGAACGCCTGCAGGCCCTGGGAGTGCCGGTGACGACTTTTGATGCCCGCACCCATGCCGACCTGAAACGCATGCTGCTGAAGCTCGGCGACATGCTGGGCGAGCCGGCGCGTGCCGCGGAGCTGGTGGCCCGTATGGAGGCCGAACTCGACGCCGCGGCCGGCCGCATGCCCGCCGCCCTGCGCGGGCGCACGGTCTATGTGGAAGTCGGGGCAGGGTCCTCCGCAGCCAGTGAAAAAAGCTTTATCGGTGAGACGGTGGCCAGGCTGGGCCTGGTCAATGTGGTCAGCGGCGAGCTGGGCCTGTTTCCCCGGATCAACCCCGAGCTGCTGCTGCGCCGCCCGCCCGACATCATCATCGGCCCGCGCGCCACGCTGGCCAATGTCGCGGAGCGGCCCGGCTGGAGCGCGCTGCCCGCGGTGCGCCAGCGGCAGCTGTGCCTGCTGGACACCGAGCGCATGGACCTGCTGTCGCGCCCCGGCCCGCGCCTGGGCGAGGCCGCGCAAATGCTGGTGGAATGCCTGAGCGCACTACCGCCCCGTTAATTCGCCCCGCTAAATTTTCAACCGAGACACACAGTATGCAAACCCGAAAAATCCCCGCCACCATCGTCACCGGCTTCCTGGGCAGCGGCAAGACCACGCTGCTGCGCCACCTGCTGGCCAATGCGCAGGGCCGCCGCATCGCCGTCATCGTCAACGAGTTCGGCGAGCTCGGCATCGACGGTGAACTGCTGCGCGGCTGCGGCATAGGCTGCGACGAGAACGGCGAAGAAAACGGGCAACTCTATGAGCTGGCCAACGGCTGCCTGTGCTGCACCGTGCAGGAAGAGTTCGCGCCCGTGATGGAAAAGCTGGCCGCGCGCCGCGATCAGATCGACCACCTGATCATCGAGACCTCGGGCCTGGCCTTGCCCAAGCCGCTGGTGCAGGCCTTCCAGTGGCCCGCGCTGCGCAACACCTTCACGGTGGATGCGGTGGTGACGGTGGTGGACGCACCCGCCGTCGCCGCCGGCGACTTTGCCGACGACCCGGTGGCCGTCGATGCCCAGCGCCGCGCCGACGACAACCTCGACCACGAATCGCCGCTGCACGAGTTGTTCGAAGACCAGCTCGCCACGGCCGACCTGGTGGTGGTGCACAAGACCGACGGCCTGGACGCCGCCGCGCTGGCCGGCGTGGAAGCCGCCATACGCGCCGAGACCGCGCCCGGCGTCAAGCTGGTGCATGCGCAGCACGGCCGCATCGACATCGGTGTGCTGCTGGGCCTGGAGCGCGCGGTCGAAGACGTCATCGACCAGCGCAAGACCCACCACGACGAGGAAGAAGACCACGACCACGACGCCTTTGACTCGGTGCAGGTGGCGCTGGACGTGCCCGGCCGCGACGCGCTGCTGGCCGCCTTGCGCAGCCTCGTCGAAGGCCATGAAATCTACCGCGCCAAAGGCTTTGTGGCCTTGCCCGGTTCGGCCATGCGCCTGGTGGTGCAGGGTGTGGGGACGCGTTTTGACAGTTACTTCGACCGCCCCTGGCGTTCGGATGAAGCGCGACAGTCGCGTCTGGTGCTGATCGGTTCCGAATTGAATGCAGCTGTCCTGCAGGCTGAGCTGCAGGCAGCCTTGGGTAAAGCAACGGCCTGAATTCAAATGAACGCTGTCGCTATACGTTTGGCGTGGGCGCAGGCCGACGGTGCACTCTGCTCCGCGGCTGTCCTCCGCCCTGCGGGCTCCTCCTTTATGCCGCTGCGCAGAATGCCCCGTCGGCCTGCGCCAGGTGTGGTTTGGCTTGTTCAGCCGCTGCACAACCCCAATGCTGATTGCCGAAGAGGGTGGGGTGGGTGGCGTAGCGAAATAAAGGAGGAGCAGTCGGCCTTAGGCCGCTGCGGGGGACATTCGCGTAGCCGCCCATCCCGCCCTCTTCGGCATGCCCAGACTGTTTGAACATTGAAGTAAAAAATGCATTTGCTCTCTACACGCCCAGGCGGCCACGTTGAAGACGGTGGCCAGGGCGTGGTGCGTGTGGAACAAACGCCGGGCGACATCGTGGTGCTCAGCGCGGCCGATACCACGCTGGCTTTGCTGGCCGATGCCGCGCAGCAGTTGCCCGATGGTTTCCCCACAGTGCGCCTGGCGAACCTGATGTGGCTGCGCCAGCCGGCATCTGCCGACATGTATGTGGACGAAGTATTGCAGCATGCGCGCGTGGTGGTGATCGACCATCTTGGGGCAGCCAGCGACTGGGCTTATGTGGTGGAGCGGGTGCGTGAGCTGGCCCGCGAACGCGGCCAGTGGCTGGCGCTGTTTTCGGGCGATGCCGCTGAAGACCTGCAGCTGCTGATGCGCAGCACCGCCCCGCAAGAGGACTGCCGCCAGCTCTGGCGCTGCCTGCGCGAGGGCGGCCGCGACAATGCGCGCACCTTTTTTGAATTGATAGGCCACTCTGCCTTCGGCTTGGGCGCGCGCCCCGCGCCGCCTGAAGCGCTGCCACCCGCCATGGCCTACCAGCCACGGGAGATAGCGCCATGGCAGGACGGTGCTCCCGCCGCGCTGCTGGTGTTTTACCGCGCCCATGTGCAGGCCGGCAACACCGCGGTGTTTGACGCCATGCTGGCGGCGCTCCACGGCGCGGGCATGAATGCGGTGGCCGTGGCGGTGGACTCACTGAAGAACCCGGCAAGCCTGACGCTGCTGCGGTCCTTGGCGGCAGATCATCAGGTGGGCGTGGTGCTCAACGCCACCAGCTTCGCGATCACCGCGCTTGATGGCGACGACGCGGACAGCGTGGACGGTGCGTTGATGGAGCCGCTGGCCGGTGACGCTCCCGTGCTGCAGCTCATCACCGCCGGCTGCTCGCAAGAGCAGTGGCAGGCCGACCCGCACGGCCTGGCGCCGCGCGACCTGGCGATGCAGGTGGTGCTGCCCGAGGTGGACGGCCGCATCGGCACACGCTCCGTCAGCTTCAAGGGCCTGGCCTGGCGCGATGAACGCACCGAGGTCGACGTGGTGCGCTACCAGGCTGAACCCGAACGCATGGCCTTTGTCGCCGAGCTGGCGCGCCGTTGGTGCGTGCTGCGCGACAAGCCGAATGCGGACAAGCGCGTGGCGCTGGTCCTGGCCAACTACCCCAATGACGATGCCCGCCTGGCCAACGGCGTGGGCCTGGATACGCCGGCTTCCACCGTGGCCTTGCTGCGCGCCATGCAGGATGCGGGCTACGCCACGGGCGATCTGCCCGAGGGCGGTGACGCACTGATTGCCGCGCTGGTGGCGGGTGTGACCAACAACCTGGATGCCAACGACATGCGCCCCGCCGGCCAGAGCCTGGCCATGGCCGACTACCTGGAGGACTTCAACCGCCTGGACGCCGCCGGCCGCGATGCCGTGAACGCCCTGTGGGGCCCACCGGAACAAGACCCCATGGTGCGCGGCGGCCGCTTCATGGTCTCCGGCCTGCGCCTGGGCCAGGTGTTTGTCGGCATACAGCCTGCGCGCGGGCGCGACCTGGACCTGGTCGCCACCTATCACGACGCCGACTTGGTGCCCACGCACAACTACCTGGCGTTTTATTTCTGGCTGCGCCGCTGCTTTGCGGTGGACGCGGTGGTGCATGTGGGCAAACACGGCAACCTCGAATGGTTGCCCGGCAAAAGCGTGGCGCTGGGCGCGGCCTGCTGGCCCGACGCCATCCTCGGCCCCTTGCCGCATCTGTATCCCTTTATCGTCAACGACCCCGGCGAGGGCAGTCAGGCCAAGCGCCGCACCCAGGCGGTCATCATCGACCACCTGATGCCGGCCCTGACCCGTGCCGAAACTTACGGCCCGCTGCAGAAGCTGGAGCGGCAGATGGACGAGTACTACGAGGCCCTGTCGCTGGATCCCCGGCGCGCGCAGCGCCTCCGCGTGGACATCCTGGAGCGCGTGCTCAGCGAAGGCCTGCACGCCGAGCTCGGTTTTGCGAAGCCCGCTGACGAGGCGGCGCGACAGGCACTGCTGCAGCGGCTGGACGCCTACCTCTGCGAGATCAAGGAATCGCAGATTCGCGACGGCCTGCACATCCTGGGCAGCTCGCCGCAAGGCCGCCAGCAGGTTGACACGCTGGTGGCGCTGGCGCGTTTCCCCGGCGGTTCAGCAGCAGGGCAGCGCAGCCTGCTGGCGGCATTGGCCCAGGATTTGAAGTTGGACGGCGTCGAAGGCTTCAATGCACTCAGCCCCGAATGGGCGGCTCCCTGGAATGGCCCGCACCCGGCGGTGCTGCAGCAGTTGAGCACTGAAGCGTGGCGCCACGCGGGCCACACACGCGAGCGGCTGGAGCTGCTGGCCCGGCAACTCGTCGCTGACCATGTGGTGGCCGATGAGGCATGGGATGCGGCAGCCTGGCCGCACACCGCCCCGGTGCTGCAACGCATGCACCAGGTGCTGCGCCCACGCCTCGATGCCTGCGGCCCGCAGGAAATCGCCCAGTGCCTGCGCGGCCTGGCCGGCCGTTTTGTGCCGGCCGGCCCCAGCGGCGCGCCCTCGCGCGGCCGGCCCGACGTGCTGCCCACGGGGCGCAACTTTTATTCGGTGGACACGCGCGCCGTGCCCACGCAGACCGCCTACGCCATGGGCGCCGCCGCCGCCGAGCGCGTGGTCGAGCGCCACCTGCAGGACCACGGCGAGATGCTGCGCTGCCTGGGCCTGTCGGTCTGGGGCACCAGCACCATGCGCACCGGCGGCGAGGACATCGCCCAGGCCTTCGCGCTGCTGGGCGTGCGGCCCAAATGGGCCGACGGCAGCAGCCGCGTGGTGGACATCGAAGTGCTGCCCATGGCCATCAAAAACCGGCCGCGCGTGGACGTGACCCTGCGCGTGTCGGGCTTCTTCCGCGACGCTTTCCCCAATGTGATCGACCTGTTCGACACCGCGGTGCGCGCCGTGGCCGCGATCAGCGAAGAGGATGAACCCGACGAGGTGAACCCGATACGCGCACGGGTGCGGCGCGAGGCGCAAGAGGCGCAGGCCCGGGGGCTCAGCGCCGAGGCCGCCGAGCGCGAGGCCAGCTGGCGCGTGTTCGGCCCGCGCCCCGGCGGCTACGGCGCCGGGTTGCAGGAAGTCATGGCCAGCGGCCGCTGGAACGACGGCGCCGACCTGGCCCAGGCCTATCTGCGCGCCGGTGCTTTTGCCTACGGCCAGGGCGAACACGGCGCGGCCGCGCGCGGCAGTTTCGAGCAGCGCCTGGCCGGCCTTGATGCTGTGCTGCACAACCAGGACAACCGCGAGCACGACGTGCTCGATTCGGACGACTACTACCAGTTCCAGGGCGGCATGGCGGTGGCGGTGGAACAGCTGGCCGGTGTGCCGGCCGCGCTCTACCACGGCGACTTCAGCGTGCCCGGCGCGCCGCGCATACGCACGCTGGGCGAGGAAGTGGCGCGTGTGGTGCGTTCGCGCGCCGTGAATCCCAAGTGGCTGGAAGGCGTGCGCCGCCATGGCTACAAGGGTGCGTTCGAGATGGCGGCCACGGTCGACTACCTGTTCGCGTTTGACGCCACCACCGGCGTGGTGGGCGACCACCAGTACGCGCTGGTGGCCGAAGCCTATCTGCACGACGACACCAACCGCGCGTTTTTGCAGCGGCACAACCCCGGCGCCCTGCGCAGCATCGGCGAACGCCTGCTCGAAGCCATGCGGCGCGGCCTGTGGGAGGCGCCCGGCGAACACCGCGAACGCATTGAAGAACATCTGCTGGCGCTGGAGCGCCGGCTTGAAGAACACGGAGAAGGACCTTTGCCATGAACAAGCCTGAACTGGACATTTCCGCTGAGGCCGTTGAGCCCGCCGCGCGCGCGGCCTTTCCCTTCACCGCGCTGGTCGGCCAGCCGCAGTTGCAGCGCGCGCTGCAGCTGGCGGCCATAGACCCCGGCATCGGCGGCGTGCTGATCAGCGGCCCGCGCGGCACGGCCAAGTCCACGGCAGCGCGCGCGCTGGCCGCGCTGCTGCCTGACGCGCCTTTTGTCACCTTGCCGCTGGCTGCCAGCCTGGAGCAACTGGTGGGCACCCTGAATGTCGAAGACGTGCTGCGCGACGGCAAGGTGCGCCTGGCGCCCGGCCTGCTGGCGCGGGCCCACAACGGTGTGTTGTATGTGGACGAGGTCAACCTGCTGCCAGACGCGCTGGTGGACGCCTTGCTCGACGCGGCCGCCAGCGGCGTGAACACCGTGGAGCGCGACGGCATTTCGCGCCAGCATGCCGCGCGCTTCGTGCTGGTGGGCACCATGAACCCGGAGGAGGGCGAGCTGCGCCCGCAGTTGCTGGACCGCTTCGGCCTGTCGGTGGCGCTGGCCAATCCGGTGGATGCGCAGCAGCGCACCGCCATCCTGCGCGCCCGCCTGGGTTTTGATGAAAACCCGGCCGCACTCGGCGAGCAGCATGCGGAAGAACAGCGCAGGCTCAGCGCCGCGCTGGTGGCGGCCCGCTCCGCGCTGCCGCGCCTCACCTGGCCGGACGCCGTGCTGAACCATGCGGCAGCCTGCGCGATCGCGGCCGGTGTGGACGGCATGCGGGCCGACCTGGTGATGCTGCGCGCCGCACGCGCGCTGGCGGCGCTGGAAGGACGCGGCGAAGTGACAGTGGACGACGTGGATGCCGTGGCCGAGCTGGCACTCGCGCATCGCCGTCCCGAAGGCAGTGCCGCGCAGCCACCGGCCCATAGCGGGGCGCAGCAACAACCCCCCCACAAGCCGGAGCGCGCGCAGGAACCATCATCCATCGAACCCACGCCGCAGGGTGATTGGGGCGCGCTGCCGGCCCAGCCCGAAGGCATGGCCAAGGTCCAGCGCATCGCGGGGTGGCCGCCAAAAAAAGCCTAGGCCACCCCAGCCGCCGCCCGCGCAACGGGCCTGGCAGCTGGCGGTGGCCTCCACCCCAAATTCTTTCCACAAGCGCTGCGTCGCAGAACGCGCAGCAGCGCGGTGCCGCCATTGCCTGGCTGCCCACCGTGATCGCCAAAGGGCCCGCGCCGCTGCGACGCGAGCATTTGCGCCGCCAGCCCGTGGCGCTGCGCGGCAGCCGGCTGCACTGCATCGTGCTCGACACCTCGGGTTCCATGCGCGCGCGTGGCCGCCTGGCGCTGGCCAAGGGCCATGCAGCCTTCATGATCGAGCAGGCCGCGCGCCAGGGTGACGATGTGGCGCTGCTGCGCTTCGGCGGGCAGGGCGTTGAGTTATTGCTGCCGCCGGGCCGCGCACGCGCCGCCGGCAGCCAGCGCCTGCGTCCCGTCGGCGGTGGCGGCGGCACTCCTTTGGCCGAGGCGCTTGTCCTGGCCGAACGGCTGCTGCGGCGCAGCTTGCGCAAGAGCGGCCCCACCGAGAGCTGGCTGTGGCTGCTGACGGACGGCCGCACGCTGGAGCAGCCCCAGGCGCCGCCGGCGGCGCAGCATCTCGTGATCGTGGACTTTGATGATCCGCACAAACCCCTGGGCCGCTGCGCCGCCTGGGCCGCGCGCTGGGGTGCGGAACACCACCTGGCGCAAGCCTGACTTATCTTTATCTATCCGTCGCAAAAAACGAATTCCTTACCGATGACCGATACCGAAATCATTGTCTGCACCACCTGCCGCCCCCCGGGGGCATCGCGCGAACTGCCGGCCCACGGCCTGGCCCTGTTCGAGGCCGTGCAGGACGCGTTGCTGGTGTGCGAGCTCGACACCGGGGAACACAAAGGCCTGCAGCTGCGCGGCCTGGCCTGCATGAGCGGCTGCTCCCGTGCCTGCACCGTGACCCTGCAGGCGCCGGGCAAATTCAGCTACTACTTCGGCGACCTGGTCCCCGACGCCGAGACCGCGGCCCAGGTGCTGGCCTGCGCGCAGCTGCACAAGCACAGCGCTGACGGCAACCTGGCCCGCAACGCGCGGCCAGAGCGCCTGCGCGGCGGCATCCTGGCGCGGCTGCCCCCCGTCGGCCAGGGCTCGACATGACGCACCGAATCCATTACGTTTGATTTATTTCACCCTCCCTTCCATTTACCACTTACTTCAAGGAGATCGCCATGACCGAACCGACAACGCTGACCCACAGCCCTTCCCACACCCACACCCTCAACCCCGGCCTGGCCGTGCTGCGTCCGCTGCTGGGCGCCGCCGCACTGGGCTTTGTCGTCCTGTACGGCGTGGCTTTTGCCGAGAGCCCGCTGGCGCACAACGCCGCGCATGACGTGCGCCACATCACCGTCAA
Source organism: Polaromonas sp. P1_F2 (assembly GCF_056405735.1). Classification (NCBI taxonomy): domain Bacteria; kingdom Pseudomonadati; phylum Pseudomonadota; class Betaproteobacteria; order Burkholderiales; family Comamonadaceae; genus Polaromonas; species Polaromonas sp. P1_F2. The sequence goes on from NZ_JBFUBN010000008.1 coordinate 237,149, forward strand.
ACCTTGCCATTGAGCTGTACTTTCACCGGGAGACATCCATGATTTTCCAACGATTGATCTGGGCGGCCCTTGCGACCGCGGTGGTGGTGGGCAGCGTGCAAACCGGCATGCAGCGCTGGCAAGCCGCCCCTCTGATCCTGGCGGCCGAGGTGTATGAGGAACAAAAGGCCGAGGTCCCCAAGCCTGCCGAAGCGCCCGCTGCCCACACGCATGCCGAAGGCGCGGCGCCTCACGAACACGGCACCGCCAAGGAATGGGAGCCAGCAAACGGCGCCGAGCGCATTGGCTGGACCTGGGTGGCCAACATCCTGCACGCTTTCAGCATGGCATTGCTGCTGTTCGCGGTTATGGGCGTATGGCTTTACCGGCGCGGCGGCGCGGTGGCCTCGCTGCGCCTGGCCGGCCTCGTGGCGGCGGCCGGCTGGCTGAGCTTTCACCTCTGGCCCTCGCTGGGCCTGCATGCGGAAGTGCCCGGTATGGAGGCCGCGCCATTGCAGGCCCGCCAGGTCTGGTGGGTGCTGGCGGTGGCCAGTGCGGCCGGCGCCTGCGCCGTGGCCGGTTTTGCACGCGCATCCTGGCGCTGGCTGGTGGCCGTGGCCCTGCTGGCGCTGCCCTTTGTGGTGGGCGCGCCCAAGCTGCAGGGCGATGCCCTGGCCGGCTTCGGCCCTGAAGCCCATGCCGCGCTGGAGCAACTGGGCACGCAGTTCATCTGGGCCACCACCTGGGTGTCGCTGTCGTTCTGGGTCTGTATGGGCCTGGCCGGTGGATGGGCCTTCCAGCGCTGGGTACGCCCGGCCTTGCTGGCGGTGCTGCAGCGTGCCGAGGCGCCTGTTGTCGGCGCCGTGCAAGCACCACAGTGAGTGCTGTGATGGGTTTGGTCCCGGCCGGCGACCCGGCCGCGCCCGGCCACGCCTTCAGCGCCGCTGAGCAGGAGGCGGTGTACCGGGCCATCTTCGAGCGGCGCGACATGCGCCACTTCAGCGGCGGCACGGTGGCCGATGAGTTGCTGCAGCGCCTGCTATCGGCCGCGCACCATGCGCCCAGCGTGGGCTTCATGCAACCCTGGCGTTTTATCCGCGTGCGCAGCCGGCCCCTGCGCGAGGGCATCCATGCGCTGGTCGAACAGGAGCGCGTGCTCACGGCCCGGGCCCTGGGCGAGCGCGAAGACGAGTTCATGAAACTCAAAGTGCAGGGCGTGCTTGATGCCGCCGAGGTGCTGGTGGTGGCGCTGCCGCCCGGGCGGGAGCAGCATGTGTTCGGCCGCCGCACCCTGCCCGAGATGGACTTGGCCTCGGCGGCCTGCGCCATCCAGAACCTCTGGCTCGCGGCGCGCGCCGAAGGGCTGGGCATGGGCTGGGTCTCGATCTTTGATCCGCTGCAACTGGCCGCGCTGCTGCACATGCCCGAGGGCAGCCAGCCGATCGCCGTGCTGTGCCTGGGACCGGTGCAGGCTTTTTACGACCAACCCATGCTACAGGCCGAAAAATGGGCGCGCCGCGCACCGCTGGCCGAGATGGTGTTTGAAGACCGCTGGGGTGCCGCCCCTGCCGCCAAAGAGGCGCCATGACGATTCCCGACGAGCCCCGACGGGCTGCCTCGCTTTGCCGCCGTCCATGAGCTGGACCGGTTTTTACCTTTCACCCGGCCTGCCGTATGCCGCCGGCTGCCTGGCGCTGGCCCTGGGATTGGCGCTGTGGATAGACAGGCACATGGGCGAGCCGCCTTCGCCCGTCCACCCGGTGGTCTGGATGGGCAACTACCTCAAACTCTGCGGCGGCGTGACGGTGCACTGCCCACCCGCGACGGCATTCTGGCTGGGCGCGCTGGCCTGGTGGCTGGGCGCGGTACTGGCCGGCGCTGTGGCCTGGGGCGCGCAGGCGCTGGTGTTCTGGCAACTGGCCGGCTACGTCGCGGCGCCGGACTGGCAGGGCGCCGTCGACACCGCGCTGCTGGTCGTGCTGATGGCTTGGCTGCTCAAATGCATGATGTCCTGGCGCATGTTGCGCGAAGAGGTCGGCGCGGTCGAGCTGGCGCTGGGCCAGTCGCTGGAAGCCGGGCGCGAGCGCCTGTCCTGGCTCGTGAGCCGCGACACCATGCAACTCAGTGCCAGCCAGGTGCGCGAAAGCGCGATCGAATCGCTGGCCGAGAACCTCAATGATTCCGTGGTGGCGCCCATCTTCTGGTTTGTGCTGTTCGGCCTGCCCGGCGCCGCCATCTACCGCTTCGCCAATACCGCCGACGCCATGTGGGGCTACCGCGGCACTTATCGCGGCAAGCACTGGGAATGGGCCGGCAAGTGGGCCGCGCGCGCGGACGACGTGCTGTCGTGGGTGCCGGCGCGCCTCACCGCGCTGCTGCTCGCGCTGGCGGCACGCGGCCTGCCGTTTCACGCCTTGCATCAAGAAGCGCGCAAGACCCCATCGCCCAACAGCGGCTGGCCCATGGCCGCCATGGCGCTGGCGCTCGGAGTTTCACTGGGCAAGCCCGGCGTCTACACGCTGAACCCTGAAGGCCGGCCGCCCGCCGCGGCGGACACGGCGCTGGCCCAGGGCGTGGCCGCCAAAGCAGTGTTTGCCCTGGTCGTCCTGGCCATGGCGGCGCTACTGCTGGCCGCGGTGCTGGTGGGGTCGGCATGAGCGCGAAACAGCGCATCCATGGCGGGCCCGATGGCGTGGGTGTGCCACTGCATGACTTTTCGACCAACAGCAATGCCTGCGGGCCTTGCCCTTCGGCAATCGCGGCCGTCCAGAGGGCCGATGCCACGCGTTATCCCGACGCCGGCTACACGGTTTTGCGCCGGCAACTGGCGGCTTTCCATGGTGTGGACGAGGCGCGTGTGCTGCCGGCCGCCAGCGCCAGTGAATTCATCTTTCGCATCACGGCCCTGGCGGCCGGGCAGGGTGCTCGTGCAGTCTGGCTGCCGCCGTTCAGCTACGGCGATTACGCACAGGCAGCGGGGGCACACGGCCTGGCGGTAGCCGGCACACCCGGGGATGCGCAACTGCTCTGGGCTTGCGAGCCTTCAAGCCCGCTCGGTGCTGCACAACAAGGCTTGAGCGCGCTGATCGATGGTCGGGATACGCAAACCCCTGTCGTGCTGGACCGTGCCTACGAGCCGCTGAGGCTCAGCGCCGCGACCACGCTCTCGTCGCAACAACTCAACAGCACCTGGCAGCTCTGGACGCCCAACAAGGCGCTGGGCCTGACCGGCGTGCGCGCGGCCTATGTGATTGCGCCGCTGGGGCAAGAGGATGCCGCTGCCGCGCTCGAACAACTCTGCCCCTCCTGGCCGGTGGGCGCGCACGGCGAGGCCATGCTGCAGGCCTGGGCCGGCCGCGAGGCGCAGGACTGGTTGGCCGCCAGCCTGCAGACCTTGCGTGAATGGAAGGCCCGGCAGATCGCGGTATGCGAATCGCTGGGCTGGCGCTGCCTGCCCAGCGAAGCCAACTTCTTCTGCGCGCGGCCGGCCTTGCCTGAAGGCCTAAGTCTGCCGCAGGTCCTTGCCGCGCTGCGTGAACAGGGCATCAAGCTGCGCGACACGACATCCTTCGGCCTGCCCGGCCATGTGCGCCTGGGTGTGCAGTCGCCCGCCGTGCAGGACGCGTTGCACAATGCATGGCAACAACTTTTCAGAACCTCATGAGCGCAAAAAGTGTCATGGTGCTGGGCACCACCAGCGGCGCCGGCAAAAGCTGGCTGACAAGCGCACTGTGCCGCTATTACGCGCGGCAAGGACTCAAGGTCGCGCCCTTCAAGGCGCAGAACATGAGCAACAACGCAAGAGTGGTCGCGGGCGGCGAGATCGGCAGCGCCCAGTATTTCCAGGCGCTGGCGGCGAGAGCCGTGCCCGACGTGCGCATGAACCCGCTGCTGCTCAAACCCGAAAAAGACACCCAAAGCCAGGTCGTGCTGATGGGGCAGGTCAATGCCGAACTCTCGCGCATGGAATGGCGCGGCCGCAGCGCCTCGGTCTGGCCCGTGGTGTCGCGGGCGCTTGATGAACTGATCGCCGACAACGATGTGGTGGTGATGGAGGGCGCGGGGTCGCCGGCCGAGATCAACCTCAAGGCCAGCGACATCGTCAACATGCGCGCCGCGCAGCACGCCCATGCGTCCTGCCTGCTGGTGACCGACATAGACCGCGGCGGCGCGTTCGCGCATCTCTACGGCACCTGGGCCATGCTGGACGAAGCCGAGCGAAAACTCATCAAAGGCTTTGTGCTCAACAAATTCCGCGGTGACGCGAAACTGCTGGCGCCGGGACCGCAGATGCTGCAGGACATGACCGGCATCCCCACGGTGGCCACCTTGCCCATGTGGTGGCAGCACGGCCTGCCGGAGGAAGACGGGGTCTTTGACGACCGCAGCGTGGCTTCGGGCGCGGTCACTACCACGGTTGCCGTTGTTGCCTACCCGCGCATCAGCAATCTCGACGAATTCCAGTCGCTCAAGAATGTGCCCGGCGTGCGCCTCAAGTGGGTGCGCAGCCCGGCCGAGCTGATGGGCGCCGACTGGGTCATCCTGCCGGGCTCCAAACACACCAGCGGCGACCTGGCCTGGCTGCGTGCGCAGGGGCTGGACCAGGCGGTGGCCGCGCACGCGGGCCGCGGCGGTGCGGTGCTGGGTATTTGCGGCGGCCTGCAGATGCTGGGCGAGGCGCTGATAGACCCGCACGGGATAGATGGCAATGCGCCGGGGCTGGGCTTGCTGCCGGTGGTCACCGTGTTTGACGAAGCCAAGACCGTGCGGCACCGCCAAGCCGGTTTCATGCCGCTGCGCGGGCTGTGGGCCGCCTTGTCAGGTGTCGAAGTGCAGGGCTACGAAATCCACCACGGCCAGACGGCCCCGCATTCGGCCATGGCCGCGGCCGGCGACATCGCCCATGCCGTGATGCCCGAGGGGCTGGCCTGGCAGAACCATGCCGGCAATGTGCTGGGCCTTTATTTACATGGCATGTTTGAAGACCCACGCGTGCTGCAGGCGCTGTTCGGCGCGGCCGCGCCCACGCTGGATTCGGTGTTTGACGGCTTGGCCGACTATATCGGCGAGCATTTCGCGCCGGATGTTCTGCAGTCGCTAATAGACGCCCGGTAGGGCGTCAGGGCACGCGTCTGAGCGGCCCGAAACAGGCCTCCAGTGAAGCGGTCTTGCAGACGATGAACTGGTCCTGCTTGGGGCTGAACTGGATAAAGCGGATCACGCTTTCGTCCCCGTCCGCATGCAGGTCGCCCGAGCAGTCGCGCTTGCCGTTGCTGTTGGTCACGGTTTCGGTCAGCGGGTAAAAACCCGTGGTCGTGGGCTTGGCCGACACCTGGTAATCGCCCTGGGTCACTTCCTCGCCGCTGGTGCCCAGCCTCCTGCCGTCGGCGCGGTATTGCCAGGTTTCCGTGCATGGCTTGCCGGGCAAGGTCCAGTTCCAGGTGCCCACAAGAGGATGGGTGGCGGCGCCTGCGGGTTTGGCGGCGGAGGCCGCGCGGACTGGGCCTGCAGGCTGGGCCTGCGCAAGACCGCAGCACAGCAGGGCGGGAAGAACAAGGGATGCGAGAAGGACAGGGGGCCGCGGGAAACGGCGTGAAAGGCTCATGAAGGCAAGGGGCTGGTGTGTGGCTGTCATCTCGCCATTATGAAGACGAGGCGTAAAGCGCTCGCGGGCGGCACGCTCAAACCCATGCCGGCTAAGGGCGCTTCTCCGGCAGCCTCAGCGTCAGCACCGTACCCGCGTCCGTGGAGGCCAGCGTGAGTTCCGCGCCTATGGCTTGCGCGCGGCGCTGCTGGTTGGCCAGGCCCTTGCCGCCGCCGGCCAGGGCCTCGTCGACGGAAAAGCCACCGCCGTTGTCGGCGATGATGACGCTGACATAACCGTCTTCGGCGCCCGTCATCACCCGGATCTGCGTGGCGCGGGTGTGCTTGAGGGTGTTGGTGAAGGCCTCCTGCAGGATGCGCAGTATGTGCAGCGCGTTGCGCGGGTTCAGCCAGTCCAGCGGCGGCACGTCGGACACCTCCCAGCGCAGTGACACGCCAGCACCCGCCAGTCGCGGGCCCAGCCGAAAGCGCAGGGTGGCCAGCAACAGCAGCAAATCGGCCTCCACCGGCTCCATCGAATCGATGGTCAGCTTCAGGTCGTCGATACAGCCCTTGAGCACTTCGGCCACCTCGGCCTCGCTGAGCCGCCCGCCTTCGACCACGCGTAAGGCGCTGACCAGCGAAGAACCCAGGCCGTCATGCATGTCCTGCGTGAGGCGCTGGCGTTCCTGGCTCAGCACTTCGCGCTGCTCGACTTCGCGCAGTTTCTGGTAGCTCGCCGCCAGTTCGGTTTCGCGGTTTTTGAGGCTTTCTTCGAGCCCGGTATTGAGCTGCTCAACAGTGGCCAGGGCCCCCACGTACTGGCGAAACATGATGACCACGAACACGGCGAACAGCGCCATGGCCGCGTAAGGCGTCAGGTAATAACTCTCCAGGTCCAGCACGTACTTGAGCCGCGCCCAGTCGTAGACGCCAAACACATAGTTCAGGAAAAAGGCGATCGACAGCATCTTCGCATCCAGGGAGCGACTGCGCCATGAGTGCCACAGCCCGATCACCACGATGACCGTGGCCATGCTGATCAACAGCAGGTGGGCATAGGGCCGCAGCGCCAGCAGGCTGGGGAAGACGGAGGCAAAGGGCAGGGTGACGATGGAAAACACCACGGCCGTTCCCAGCATCACGCGGCTGAGCCAAGGCATGGCCCGGCCGTGGAGGAACTGCAGGAAATAGTGCGTGATCAGCGACTGCCACATCAGGGCGTTAAGGGTCAGCCAGATAAACCAGGCGTCGCTGACGATGAGTTTTTCGGGGCCGAGCTGGAAATGCCAGCGGCGCGTGGCGCTCAGCAAAGCGATCGCGAACAGGTAGAGGCTGGCGGGCTGGCGGCGCACCACCCAGACCGCCAATGAAAAAAGCCCGACGGCGAGGAAGGCCGCGCTGCACATAAAAGGCAGCTGGTTGGCCAGCCAGTCGCGCCTGGCGGCCATTTCGACCAGGCTGTCGGAATCGCCCGCGTAGAACGAGGAGATCGCCGCCTCGGGCGAGGGCAGGCTGTCCAGGCGTATCAGCAGGGTTTGGGGCGGCGGGCTGTCGGCGGTCAGGTTCAGCGGCAGCAGCAGCGCGGGGTGGTTAAAGAGGTTCCATACCGGGCTGCCGGTGGAGCGGTAGCGCAACCGGCCGTCGGCATACACCGCGATCTGGCCGGCCGCGAGCCAGCGTTTCAGGTAGAAGTGCGTGGGACTCTTGATGCCCTGCAGCTCATCGAGGCGTATGCGCAGCCAGGTGGTGACCACGGGCGACTTGCCTGCGGCCGGGGCCGCCGGCTTTTCAATCACGCGCGGCAATGCCACCTGTGTCCAGCTTCCGGGCAGGGCGCTGTCGTCGATCGTGGCCGCCAGGGGCTTGAAGCTGGCCGCTTCCTCGCGCAGCATCTCGGCGCGGGTGTAGTGGACGACCGGCCCCGCGGCCCAGGCGGCGGGGCCGCAGGCCAGCAGCCAGGCACACAGCAGCAGCCAGCGAACCATGCCTCCGCGCACCTCAGGCCGCCAGAATGCCCTGATGCCTGGCTTCATAAATCGCTTCGGCCCGGGAGTTCACATTGAGCTTGCTGTAAATGCGCCGCACGTAGGTTTGCACCGTGTGCTGCGACACCTGCATCAGCCGGGCGATCTCGTCGGCGGTAAAGCCTTTGGTGATGAGTTCCAGCACCTCTTTTTCGCGGCTGGAGAGGGCGGCCTGTTCATTGGCGGCCTGCACCGGTGCCGCCGCCGGCGCGGCAGCCGGCGCCACCAAAGGCGCGGCGCGAAAGCGCATCAGGATCTGCCGCGCGATCAGCGGGCTGATGGGGCTGCCGCCGCCGTGCAGGCTGCGTATTTCGTGCAGCATGTTCTCGGGCTCGCTGTCCTTGAGCAAATAGCCCGAGGCGCCGGCCTCTATGGACTGCAGCACATGCGCCTCGTCGCCGAAGGCCGTGCACACCATCACGGCGCAGGTCGGCCATTGCGTATGCGCCGCGCGTATCACGTCGATGCCTGAGCCGTCGGGCAGGCCCAGGTCCACCAGCAGCACGTCGGCCGGCGCGCCTTGCAGCGACTGCAGGCCTTGCGCGCGTGTGCTGGCCAGGCTCATCAGGCGGATGTCGGGCGAAGCCGCGATGGCGGTCACGATGGCGTTCTGGAAGTGAACGTCGTCTTCCACAAGCGCCACATGGATGGGAGACGGGCTGGGGCTGGGCTGCATGTCGGTTCCTGCATTGGCGCATGCCTTGTGCATGCCTGGGCGTACCGCCCGCAGGATGGGGCGCGGACGGCCGGAAATACGCCATTGTGCTTCAAGGGCGGGCCGGGGCGTGTCCCCATATCTAGGGACAGTACGCGCTACCGCGCGATGCAAAGCTGAGCGCGTATCGCCCAAAAGAAGGACAACGGTGTATCGGTGGCTGGCCGCGTTAACGCTTTTGTTGCAGTCGGCGGGTTCACACTGCAGCGGGGCGCTTTTCGGGCAGGCGCAGGGTCAGCCGGGTGCCGGCCGGCGAGGATTCAAATTCCACATCACCGCCTATGGCATGCGCGCGGCGCCGCTGGTTGGCCAGGCCCTTGCCGCCGCTGCCCAGCGCCTGCTCCACAGCAAAGCCCTTGCCGTTGTCGGCGATGCTGACATTGACCCAGCCGTCGCCCGCAGCCGTTGTGACGCGTATCTCGCTGGCCTGCGCGTGCTTGAGCACGTTGGCAAAGGCCTCCTGCAGGATGCGCAGGATATGCAGCGCATTGCGCGGGTCCAGCCAGTGCAGCGTGGGGAGCTCCTGAACTTCCCAGAGCAGCGTGACGCCGGTGCCTTCCAGCCGGGGTTCGAGCCGGAAACGCAGTGTGGCCAGCAGCAGCAGCAGGTCGGCTTCAACCGGCTCCATCGAGTCGATGGCGAGCTTCAGGTCGTCCATGCAGTCCTTGAGGGTCTGCGTCACGCGTTCGTCGCTCATGCCGCCGACTTCAACGGAGCGGATGGCGCTGATCAGCGTCGAGCCCAAGCCGTCGTGCATGTCCTGCATCATGCGCTGGCGTTCATCGCTTAGCATCTGCCGCTGGGCGATCTCGCGCAGGCTGCGGTGGCTGGCTTCAAGTTCGGCTTCGCGCGCCCGCAGGCGCTCGGCCAGGCTGGCGTTGACCTGCTCGACTTCCGCAATGGCGCCGGTGTAACGGCGGTACATCACGTAACCGAAGACGCTGAAGGTGATCGCGTTGGTATGCGGGCCCAGATACCAGTTTTCGGGGCTGATGAAATTGTTCTGTACCAGCCAGTCGGTCGCGCTAAAGAGCGTGGCCAGCACCGTCCCGATGGCCACCACCATGGCGCTGCGAGAGCGCCCCCAGGCGTTGATGATGCCCGCCACGCTGACGCTCGTGCCCATCAGTGCGGCCATCACATACAGCATGGGCGTGGTCCTCGGCGTGTTGGGCAGCGCCGGCCACACGGGCAGGGTCAGCAGGGCCATCAGCACGGACGCGGTGATCAGTGCCCGCGTCAGCCACAGTTGCTGGCGCCGGTGCAGCAGGCCGATTGAAAAGTGCACCACCGTGACCAGCCAGAACAGCGAGTTGACGGTGAACCAGGCAAACCAGTCGTTGGCAATCGGGAAGTTCACATAAAAATGCAGGCCCCGTATGAAAGACATGACCGCCAGCACAAAAAACAGCAGATAGCCCGGCTCATGCCGGCGCCGCAACCACACCAGCAAGGCGAAGATGCCGACCGCGAGGAAAGCCGAGCTGAACATGCCCGGCAATTCCTGCTGCAGCCATTGGCGGCCGTGGTAACGCCAGCTGATGGCATCCACCGGGCCCAGCCACAGTGATGACAGCGCCACCTGCGTCGCAGCCGTGTGCTCGATGCGCAGCGTGATCTCGCGCGGCGGCCGGCCATCGGCTGATTTCTCCAGCAGCACCCATAGCGGCGTGTGCGGGCTGTTCCACAACGGGCCTTGCTGCTGTGCGGTGTGTATCAGGTGACCGTCGGCATACACCGCGAGGGTGCCGTCGGTGCGCACGCGGGCCGCATACAGCGCCAGTGGCGTGGACGATACCGGGGCCTGCGGCACGGTCAGTCGAAACCAGCTGGTGCGTGTGACGGGTGCCACGCCGGCGGATGCCGCAGCCCGGGCCTGTCCCAGCAACGCTATGGGCAGGGCGTGCGGCAGCGTAACGGGTTGCCAGCGGTCCAGCAGGGTTTGGCCGTCGAGGGTGAGCGGTGGCGAGCTGAAGCCCGCATCGGTTTGCACCTGCCAGTCAGCCTGGGTGAGATGCAGGGCCGCTGCGCCGGGGGAACCATCCGCGCGGGTGCCCGCAGAGTCACAGGCGATAAGACCCGCCAGCACCGCGGCTGCTGCCAGCAGCGCTACGGCCATGCGGGGCGAAAAACGCAGGAGGAGGTGATTATGAAAAGGCATTCGCGCGGGCAACTACAGCGCCAAAATGCCCTGGTTCCTGGCTTCGTAGATCGCTTCAGCCTTGGAGGTAACCTTGAGTTTGCTGTAGATGCGCCGCACAAAAGTGCGCACCGTGAAGGGCGACAACTCCATCAGCCTGGCGATTTCCACGGCGGTGAAGCCTTTGGTGATGTAGTCCAGCACTTCCTTTTCACGCGCCGACAGCAGCGATGACGCGTCGATATCGGCGGGCGCCGTGCCGGCGCCGGCTGCGGTGCCGCGGCGAAAGCGCGCCAGCACCTGCCGGGCGATGATGGGGCTGATCGGGCTGCCGCCGCTGGCCAGGCTGCGGATCTCGGCCGCCATCTTCAGCGGTGAGCTGTCTTTCAGCAGGTAGCCGGCAGCGCCGGATTCGATCGACTGCATCACATGCGTCTCGTCGCCAAAATTGGTGCTCACCATGATGCTGCAGGCCGGCCACTGTCGGGAAGCCTCACGGATCACGTCGATGCCCGAGCCATCGGGCAGGCCCAGATCAACCAGCAGCACATCGGCCGGCGGTTGTTTCAGCATCTGCAAGCCTTCGGCACGGGTGCCCGCCGCGCCCACCAGGCGCATGTCGGAAGCGCCCTGCACCACGTGACTCAGCGCTCCGCGAAAGCCCGGATCGTCCTCGACGATGGCGACACGGATCATGGGCAGGTCTTGTTCAGCGGGAGGTGCATTCATCAGGCAGACATTTTGCGACGGTTTCGGGCGCACGACTCGCTATTTGTGTAGCCCGTTTGTTCTACAGGCAAGCCGGTACCAGGTGCCTGGTCAGCGGCAGGGCCTGTTCGCTGCCCCGCCGGTGCCGGTCGTCGTGCCGCCCGGACGACTGGTTTGCTATATTTTTGATAGCCGTTTGAGCTCATTTCTGTTGGTCTGCAGCCCGACCTCGTGTCTAGTGTGGTGTTGCACGCTATCCGGTACATAAAACCGCGTCTTTTTGCCCATGGCGGCGTTGCAAATCCGCGCAATAGCGGGGCTATTGCTGTGGTTTGCGTCTTGCCCTGAACAAAAATCCATCGGTTTTATTTGTACCGTCAAGCATGCAACACCACACTAGGACGGAGCCCCTGAAGGTATCTGGCGTAACGCATATGTGCTACAGACAGCGGCTTTCGTGATTCGTACGATGACGGCCAGTCGGGCAAGGCGTTCCACAACATCCGGGACGCTGGCCCGACTGATTGGCGGACAACCTGGTTCGCTGCAAGTTCCGCCCGTCAACGAAAGCTTCCATGAAAAGCCACGCCAGCATGAACCGTATTTACCGCCTCGTCTGGAACGCCGCCCTGAACCTGTGGGTGGCCGTGGCGGAAAACGCCAAGGGCAGAAGCAAGGGTGGCTCGGCGCGCGGCAGCGTGCAGTGGGATGACGTGCAGGCGGAAGGAGGCCATGGCGTCGATGGCGGTGGCGCGGGCTTCAGGCTCAATACGGCCTGCCGCGCGGCGCTGGTGTTGCTTACCTCCCTGGCGGTGCTGACACATGAAGCGCATGCGGCCGATGCGGCCAATGCCAGTGTGTCCGCGGGTAGCGGCAGTGTCTCCACGCTGGGCAACACCACCACCATCAACCAGGCCAGCCAGCGCCTGGCCGTCGACTGGACCAGTTTGTCCACCGCGGCCAACGAGGCGCTGCGATTCAACCAGCCCAATGCTTCGGCCATTGCGCTGAACCGCATCACCGGCGCCAGCCCCAGCGAGCTGCTCGGCAGCCTGACCGCCAACGGCCAGGTCTTCATTCTTAATCCCAACGGTGTGCTGTTTGGTGCCGGCTCACAGGTCAACGTCGGCGGCCTGGTGGCATCTACCTTGAGCATGAGCAATATCGACTTCATGGCGGGGAACCACGTCTTCAGCAACAACGGCAGCAGCGGCTCTGTGGTCAACCAGGGCACCTTGACGGCAGCTCCCGGCGGTTACCTGGCGTTGCTGGCACCGGAAGTGCGCAACGAAGGCGTGATGATCGCGAGCCTTGGAACAGCGCTGCTGGCTGCCGGCAACAAGGTCACCCTGAATTTAGACAACGGCTCCTTGCTCGGCTACAGCATCGACCAGGGCGCCATCAACGCGCTGGCCGAGAACAAACACCTGATCCAGGCCAATGGCGGCCAGGTGCTGCTGTCCGCCAAAGCCATGGACCAGCTGACCACGGCTACTGTTAACAACACTGGTGTCATTGAAGCGAAGACGATCGCCAACAAGGCCGGCCGCATCATGCTGATCGGCGATATGGAGCACGGCACGGTCAACATCGGCGGCACGCTGGACGCCAGCGCCCCGGATGGCGGTGACGGCGGCTTTATAGAAACCAGCGCCGCGCACTTCAAAATCCTGCCGGGCTTCAGGGTGAACACGCTGGCGCCGCGAGGCAAGACCGGCACCTGGCTGCTGGACCCGGCCACGATGACCATCGCGGGCGGCACAGGCGGGGCCGCCGACACCATTTACGAGGACACGATTGAAGCGATGGGTTCCGACGTGGTTATTGAGGCCACGGATTCGATCAACGTCACGGGCACTTTCGGCAATGCCGATGTGGAGCTCCTCAGTGGCCTCAATCTCACAATCAGAACCACCGGCCCCACCGGTACCGGCATCGACCTCACGGGCAGCACGCATGGCGCCGGCCTGACGTTCAAGGTCTCCGGCGGGGGCTCGGCGAGCGTGACCACAGCGGCGGCCACCCAGGCCATCAAGACCTCCGCAATTTCAGTGACCGGCGGCGCCGGCACGATCAATCTCAACTCCGCCGGCGGGCTGGATGTTAGCAATACGGTCCTGCAGACCAGCGGAGGCGCGATCACGCTGACCGCAGCGGGCCAGGCCGGGAACTCGGGCGTGCTGGTGTCCCAGAGCACCCTGAACGCCGGCACCGGCGCCCTCACCATCAGCGGCACCACCACAGACCAGTCGCAGTATGGCGTGCTGCTGGACCGCGCCACCCTCACCAGCGGCAATGCCAACATCAACAGCGCCAGTTCTGCCATCAAGCTGATGGGCAGCAGCCTGACCAGCAGCGGAAACATCAGCATTGACGCATCCAATACCAATTCAGGCAATCATGCGATCGAGCTGGTCAACAGCGGGGCCACACAGACCAACGTCCGCACCACCGGCGGTGGCACCATAAACATCACCGGCAAGCTCAAGAGCGGCGGCGCCGCTGCTGTCGCCGCCAGCGGCTCGGCGGCAGGCGTGGCCATCGCCAACTCCAACGTCGCAGGCGGCGCCGGCACCGTCACCATCATCGGCGAGTCGGGCTGGGGCACAATCATTGCCCAGGCGGCCCGTGGTGTGCGGCTGGACTCACTGGCCAAGGTCACGGGTACGGGCAACATCGCCGTCACCGGCAATGCACACACCACTTCGACGGCCCTCAACGTCGCCGTTGAGCTGGGCACCGGCTCCGAGGTGTCCAGCACCGGCGGCAACGTGGAGGTCAGGGGCCAGATGCTCAGTGCCCTCGCCGCCGCCGCGGATACCAAGGGCATCATTGCAAAAGGCAAGGTGCAGTCCGGCGCGGCCAGTCGCATCTTGCTCGACGGCGTCGCTGATATGGACGATGGCACGACAGGCATCGGCATCCTGGTTGATGCCGGCGCCGACCTGATTGCGGGCACGGGCGGGCTCTCCGTTTCAGGTGATGGGCAGGGCCTCTCGACTACGGCAACGTTCACGGGCATCTCCATGGCGGGCGGCAGCCTCAGCTCGACCGGCGCGATCACCGTGAACGGCCGCGTGAATTCAGCGGTGGTACACGCCGCCGGTTCCCAGGGCCTGAGCCTGACCGGCGGCAGCATCAACTCCAACGGCGCGGCCATGTCGCTGCTCGGATCGGGGACGGCGCCGGCCTCGCCGGCCACCAACTTTGACCTGAACATCAACGGCACCGGCATCAACAGCGGGGGCGGGGACATCGCGCTGCGGGGTGAGCGTGTCAACATCGGCAGCGCCGTCAACGCGGGCATGGGCAGGGTGACGATCAATACGGTCAGCGCCCCCCGGGCGATCACGCTTGGCGGGGCGTCTGAAACCGCCGCCATGAACCTAAGCAACGACGAGCTCAACCGGATCACCGCTTCAGCGATCGTGATCGGCCGCACCGCCAACACCGGCGGCATCGCCATCGGCAACACCGGCGGCGCGATCAACCTGGCCAGCGCACCCAGCTTGAGCCTGCTCAACAGCAGCGCTGGAGGTCCGGGCATCTCGCAAACGGCGGCATTCACGGTTGCCAACCTGAACGCCGACGCGCGAACCGTCATCCTGGACAACCCACTCAACCAGATCAGCCAGGTCAGCGGCCGCGCCTACGGAACGAATAATTTCCAGGTTCGCTCCAACTCTGCATTGTCTGTGGGGACGGTGGACGGAACGGCCGGCATCATCCAGTCCGGCACCGGTCTTGTTGAGCTGCACAGCAGCGGCGCGCTGTCGCAAACCCAGGCCATCGTTGGCAACGTGCTGCAGGCATCGAGCAACGGCGGCATGACGCTGGCCAATGCCGGTAACCAGATCGGCACTTTCGGCAATCTCAGTAACGGCACATCAGGCAACATCATCGTTCGCAACACCGCTGCCAACGCCGCGTTCCTTGGCGCCGTCACAAACAATGGCGGCGGCCGCATCGACATTGGCAACACCGGCTCCATCACCCTGGGAACGGAAACCTTCTCTACTTCGAGCAATGCCACAGGCACGACCGCGGGCACGGCCGCCATGAGCATCGTGGCCACGGGAGGCATCAGTGCGCCATCTCCCGCAAGCCTCGGCACGCACCTCCAGAATTCGGGCGGCGGCACGATCTACCTGCAGGCGCGCAACGGCAGCATAGGTAACAGCGCGGCCAACGCCGTGAGTATTTCAGCGGCCGGCCCTATCGTCGCGGTAGCCAACGGCGCCGGTTCACACGTCAACCTGAGCCTGGTCGGCAACAGCGCCCTGGAAAACATCAGCGCGACAGGTGCTGTCAACGTCAGCGTCAACGGGGCTGGCAACCTGGCGGTCAAGACGGTGGCCGGCAGCTCGGTCACCCTCGACGCCGCGGCCGGCGCCATCACTGACGCCAATGGCGCGGCCAACAACATCATCGCCACCACGCTTAACGCAACCGCCGCAAATGGCATCACGCTGGGCACCAATGTGACCGGCCTGCAAACACTGACCACGACAGGCGCGACAGGCGACATCAACCTCACCGCAGCGAATGCGCTGAGCACCAGCAACCTGGCCATCACCACCGATGCCGGCTCGGCCCAGACCGTCAGCGTGGCGTCTGCGGCCGGCATCACTGTCGACAGCGCCTTCGGCAACACCCAGGACAAGCTCAAGCTCACCGCCGCCGGCAACATCGCCGTCAATGCAGCGTTGACGGCCGACCAGCTCACGCTCTCCACCGGTGGTACCTCTACGCAAACCGCAGGCATTACAGTCAATGGCCTGGAGCTGTTGGGTACTGGCAGCCACACGCTCACCAACGCTGCGAATGCGGTGACCACCCTGGCCGGCAGCACCGGCGATGTGGCTTACGAGCAGGCCGGTGCGCTGGCGGTGGGCACTGTCAACACGGCCGGACTCACCGCCACCGGCAAGGTGCTGGTGCGCACTACAGGCGCAGCCAGCGACCTCACGCTGGCCAATGGAATTACCTCCGGTAGCGCGGCCAATGATTCGCTGGTGCTGGCCGTCGGGCGCAACCTGGTGAACAGCGGCGCGGCCATCAACATCACCGCCACCGCAGGTGGCTCGGTCTCCCTGGAGGCAGGCAATGGCAACATAGGCGCCAGCGCCGCCTCCGCGATGAATGTTTCAACCGCCGGTGCAGTCACCGCAGTAGCCCGCGGCACGGGCTCACAGGTCAACCTCGCCCTGGCCGGCGGCGCCAGCGTGGAAAACATCAGCGCCACGGGCGCTGTCAATGTCACCGCGGTGGGCGACCTGGCGGTTAAAACGGTCAGTGGCAGCGCCGTGACACTCAGCGCTACATCCGGCGCCATCACAGACGCCAACGGTGCGGTCAACAACGTTACCGCCACTACATTCACTGCGAATGCCCAGAACGCCATCACGCTGGGCACCGATGTGACAGGCTTGCAAACGCTGACGACAACTGGTGCTACCGGCAACATCAGCCTCACCGCAGCGAATACGCTGAGCACCAGCAATCTGGCCATCACCACCGATGCCGGGTCTTCGCAGACCGTCAACGTGACGTCCGCGGCCGGAATCACCGTTGACAGCGCCTTCGGCAACAGCCAGGACAAGCTCAAGTTCATCGCCGCCGGCAACATTGCCGTCAATGCGGCGCTGACGGCCGACCAGCTGACGCTTTCCACCGGCGGCGCTTCTACCCAAACCGCAGGCATTACAGCCAATGGTCTGGAGTTGTTGGGCACTGGCAGCCACACGCTCACCAATGTTGCAAATGCGGTGACCACGCTGGCCGGCAATACAGGGGAGGTGGCCTACGCGCAGGCCGGTGCGCTGACGGTGGGCGCCGTCAACACCGCAGGCCTGACGGCCACTGGCAAGGTGCTAGTCCGCACCACCGGCGCAGCCAGCGACCTCACGCTGGCTAACAGCGTGACTTCCGGCAGCGCGGCCAATGATTCGCTGGTGTTGGCGGCTGGACAAAACTTTGTGAACAACGCCGGGGCGGGTGCACTTAACTCGGGCGCCGGCCGCTTCCTCGTCTACTCGACCGACCCGACCGCCAGCAACCTGGGCGGCCTGGTCTCAACGGGCAATGCGTTTGGCCGAACCTACGCAGCCAACGCACCGTCGGATGCTTCCATGACGTCCCTGACGGGCAACCGCTTTGTCTACAGCGTTGTGCCGACGCTCAACGTGAGCGGCGACAACCAGAGCAAGGCATACGGCGGCGCCGACCCGGCCCTTACCTACACCGTCAACAGCGGCCTGGTGGCGGGCGACACCGCGGCAACCGCGCTGAACGGTAAGCTGTCGGCGCCCACAGGCGCTGCCACAACCGGCCCTACACATGCCATTACGCAAGGTACGCTGGCAGCGGCACTGGGTTACAACGTTGTGTACACCAATGGCACACTGACGATGACCGGTACACCGCCTTTGCCTGCATCCCTTTTCGGCGTGACTTCAGCGCTGGATGGGCCTTATGTGACCGCGATCAACACCATTGCCGGCACGGACAAACCCCTGGGCAGCAGCACCGACAGTGAATCCACCGTGCTGGATGATGCGCCGCTCATCCAGGCGTTGAACACGGCTGCCGCAGAGGCGGCCGGGCAGGACAAAGCCGAATAGGCCGCGTCGGTTTTTAGGGGCGCAGGCCCCCATCCCAAGCTTCCCCCAGAGGGGGAAGGGGTCAAGCCGCTCTTGCTCCCTCCCCTGCTGGGGGAGAGCAGGGTGGGGGCTAGCGGCACCTGGAAAGGCAGGCGCCGCCGGCGACCTGTTCCGCGGTGCACCGCCTTGCAGCGGTGTCACCAGAACTGGGGACAGACAGTTCACCGGCCCTTTGCCACAGTAGGGCAAGCATCAAGCCCGGCGCGGGGCCGGGTCCTTGTTGCCCTGGCCTGGAGAAGCTGGATTGAACTGCCGCCCCACCACTGTCCTGCTTGCCGGAGGCGATGCGCTGATGCGCGACGGCCTCAGGATGCTCTTGTCCGGCCAGGCCGGCTTTGAGGTCGTGACCGAAACTGGTGACGGCGAGGCGGTGCAAGCGCTGGTGAGCCGGCTCCTGCCCCGGCTGATGCTGTTGGACCTGGGCCCGGACGCCCACGGCCTGGACATCGTGTCCGCCATCAAGGCCGGTTTCGGCGCAGCCGTCAAGGTGCTGGTGCTGACCGGCGAGCTGCAGCCCGGCGCCCTCAGGCGGGCGCTGCTGGCGGACGCCGACGGTTATGCCCACAAAAGCGAGGGCGGCGTCGAACTGCTGCGCGCGGTGCAGGCGGTGCTGGCCGGCCGGCAGCACGTGAGCCGCAGCATCGCGGCGGTCTTTTTGCCGCGCTCCCTGCGCATGGACGCGGCCGGTGAGGCACTGGCGGCCACGCCGCGCGAGCGCGAGATCATGTCGCTGGTGGCGTGCGGCCTGAGCAACCGCGAGATCGCCAAGCTGCTGGCCATCAGCGTGCTCACGGTGCGCACGCACCGGCAAAACCTGATGGATAAATTCTCGCTGCGCAACGCGGCCGAGATCACCGCCTGCGCCGTGCGGCGCGGCTACTACAGCCCGGGTTGAGCGCTTAACAGTGGTGTGTTCTTCCTCTCTGCCTCTGCTCCTTCTCCGCCCTCTTTTAAGGGTGGCTGGCCGGGAGTCGCCCGGCATGCGACTCACTTTCTTTTGCTTCGCCAAAAGAAAGTAAGGGCGGATTCAAGGACCAAGTGCAACACTTCCAATCCAAGAGGAGTTGCATGACAAGAACATATCGACAATTGAGTGCCGAAGAGCGAGGCACGGTAATGGGCATGAAGCTGCACAATTGCAGCATCCGCAAGATTGCGAGAGTGCTGGGGCGATCACCGAGCACGATCTCGCGCGAACTGCGCCGCAATGGCTGGCAAGACGAAGCCGAGCAGT